>CAWBCI010000061.1:0-135381 GCA_963787195.1 uncultured Bacteroidales bacterium | reverse complement strand
CTACCAGCTGGTTCGTGGGTTGCGGCTGGTCTTTCTTACACCCATAGGTAATAAGTGCAAGAGCAGCGATCAAAACAAATAATTTTTTCATAACTTTTTTGGGTTTGATTAATAAATAATTGATTAAGGGATCAACTGAAAAGTGATTACAAGATTTTTATGTTTTATTCAAAGCACCATTTTTTCAGTCAGATTATCTTTTTCAGCTAATTAATAGCTGGAAATTATCAAAATAAACCTCCCCGCGGCAAGCAGCGGTGTGTCTTAAGGAAATATCTCTTATTCGTCTCAAGATACGGGGAATTTAGTCCCGGAAGATCCCGAATAAGACTTCGTCTTTTCGGGATCAATTCGACTAACAATTTTTTCTTTGCTTCGCTTGAAAAAATTGAGTCTCATTGATTAAAATGATTTGATAATAGGCGGCAAATCCTCAATTGCCGGCTCATTACAAAGTATCAAAGAACGAATGGATCTGAATTAATAAATCAGGGATCCACTAATATAAACTGTGTCTGTATCTGCTGCCCGTCGGGGCTTGCAAATATCACTGCAGCATATCCGCCAGGTAAGGGAAGATAGTTTTCGCCGTAAGTATTTGCCATGTTCAACATTTCCTGGGCTATAGGCAGTTCGGCCCAGGCCGGGATTTCCCCGTTGGCTTGTCCGTCCCAAATAGGCGTATTTGCCAGTTTCCAAAGTGCTGCCTGTACATCGAACCATTCATATCCGTCGAACCAGTCGAGATGGTTCATCAACCAGTTGATCTTGTCCCACTGGAAGGCAGACGAGATGTATTCGGGCACGGCCGGGAGATATAGGGAGCTAAAGACATTCATTTCATAGACTGTACCGATATCGATATAGTTTCCGGCATCCGCACACCAGGCTGGCCAGAGACCAGGGCGAATATCGTAAACGGTATCAAATCCACTCAGGTTTGATTCAATATAGGAATAGGGGCTGTTTGGGAAAGTAGTTATTTCATAAGATGCCGTAGCTGGCAGGTTCATATAAGGTGCGAAGTTGAAGTCGGCAAAGGATGAAACACAATTGCCCAGGACGAAGTCCACAATCCCGTCATCTCCCGAGTTAATCTGTCCGTCATCCATAAAAGTCCAGCGGTGAAACTCCTTATATGATACAGCCAGCACCATCCCTTACAAGTACGGAAAGGATAAATTGGTACTGGTCGGTACTTCCCAAAAGGTCAGGGTATTCTATACAGAGTGGTTGACCTTCGCCATACCATGCGGCATTATTTACTACTTTATAGGGTTGGTTATTTCGTTTGATTTCGACCTGGAAAATGGCTGGCATATCTATCTGTAATCCACCACTTTGCTCCGCATAGAGCGAACCAATATAATCATTGGGATGCTTTACACAAAAGTCGCCAAAGAAACACTGTGTCCTGACAATGATTTCATCAAAACTATACCAAAAGAAGCCGAAATCCTCATATTCATAATTCTCAAAACATAATACTTCAATAGGAACCTGGATTTTGGTAAAAGCACCCACGGTAAATTCAAGTGGGACACCATCGCTCATGTAGTCACTAAAATAACTGCTATCGGCAGGAGTTGCTGCGATAGGACCATCGTCTGTCGGATCAGCTGTATTATGGTCGGAATATAATTCGAAAAGGTTAACTTGATAAGTTCCCGGAGCAAGTTTAATGGATTTTGTATAAGGAACACCTTCTATATAATAGACATCGGTGGTATAGGATGTTCCGTCAATACTTATTACAGCCCAGTCAGCCTGATCCTGGAAACAAGAATCACCTGCTTTGGTACCGTTAACGATTTTTGACATCTCCTTGCCTGAAAACGAAACCTCAACTACATCATTATTTTGCGGTTCCGGCTGCTCTTTCCTGCAACCGGAGGCGACAAATGCGCACGCAACAAACAACGTGAGTAGTTTTTTCATGACTTTGGGCTTGGCTTCTAATAATCAGTTAATTCGTATAATTGGATTCTTTTTATCTCTTACCAATCTCTTTTCCAATAATGCCACTTAATTATGAGTGCAAGGTAGCTTCAAAGAAGCTTGTAAGTCAATGCGTATTTTTACGGTAATTCCAGGCGAAATGCCTGTTTAACAAGGGTTTTTGATGAAGTTAAGTGCAATTACGTAGGTAATTTTCTCATAATAGCTTTTACCTATACGCAGATCATATTATTTTTCACAGCATATATGATCACTTCAACTATATTTGCCGCCTGGATCTTAGCCATCATATTGGCTCTGTGTTTCTCAACAGTGCGGTCGGAGATAAATAATCTATCTGCAATTTCCTTGGTGGATAATCCTTTTGCTGCCATCGACAATACTTCAAGTTCCCTGGCTGAAAAAAGGTCTTTTACCGCTACATCATTCTCATAATCAGGTGTAGCCAGGTATATATCATCGGCTAAATGCGATTTTTTCTCTGCTCCTAAACGGATATTTCTTTTGAACTGGAGCTTTTTCTGTAATTCAGTATCGCTATCCTGCTGACCTTCGTCAGGATTTACTACGGCATTAGATTCTTCATTAAAGATACCAAGAACAATGTTAATCCCTCTGAAATCACTAATCATTCGGCATTGCACCGAGCCATTTATGATTTTATACCTGGAATTAAACAGACTCACCGCAGTTTTGTATTCCTTTATAACTCCTTTGCTCACCAGCTGGAAGATGCCTTTGTATTTGTCCCTCTCTGTATGGGGCATTAATTCAATCAGTTCTTTACCAAAAATCTCATTTTCCTTATATCCGAAAGCAAGGTGAAAGGCTTTATTGATTTTTACTATTCCAGTTTCAGTATAAAGAAAAGAAGCCAGGGGGGACGCTTCAAGCATCGCGATGATACTCTGCTGGTTGCTGTCGATTCTTCTTTCGTATTTCAATAACTGTATTTCAACCGCCTTCAGTAAATCTTCATTATCAAATGGCTTGATGATATAGTCATCAGCTCCGAGATTCATTCCTGCACGAATATCCTCCCTGCTGGAGCGTCCTGTTAAAAAAATAAAAGGTATGTGGCTGGTGAAATGACTCTCTTTCAGCACCTGGAATACTTTATAACCGTCAATTCCTTCCATCATAATATCACAAAGGATCAACCCGGGCATGATCTCAAATGCGAGTTGAATACCGGTTGATCCGCTATCGGCTAAATACGTTTCATAATCTTCCTGGCTTTCAAGAACATTCTGCAACGTTTTCGCAAGTGCGATTTCGTTTTCTATTATTAGGATTTTTTTCATTCAGAGCCTGATTAGGCAGAGTAATCTTTACATTAGTACCTTTGTTTAGCTGACTTTGTATCGCGATCTTTCCATTCAGTGCATCTATACATTGTTTAACCAGAGTAAATCCCAGTCCGCTCCCATTTATATTTCCAACATTTGAAGCCCTGAAAAACTCGTCAAAAATATTATCCAGCTCCGATTTTGGTATACCAATCCCTTCATCACTTATATTGATTTCAATATTTCCCAGATCTGCACTTACCAGGCTGAACCATACTTTAGACGTTGATTTTGAGTACTTTAATGCGTTGATTAGAATATTACTCAGTATATGTTCCAGTAAATATGTATCTGTAAACATCATCAATTCGCTACTATCAGACACAAATTCTATCCTGGACTTGTATTCTTTGATCGAGTTGAGCTCGTACACAAGATTTTCACAGAAGCTGAGCAGGTTTATATATTCTGGTTCAGGTAATAATTTACCTTTGCCTCCTTTGCTTAATACTGAGAGCTTATCAAGCATTTGCATCATGCTGTCAGATGCTTGCTCAATAAGTTCAAGGGAATTTTCTGTTGAAAAGCGTGAACATGGTTTTAACTGCTGTTGCCGGACCATTTGAAGATTCGATTTGATAATTGAAATGGGAGTCCGGAATTCATGATTTACCATAGAGATTAGTCTTGTTCTTGCTTCCTTCAAAGATTTTATCTCATCCAGTAATTCTTTCTCATAATTGAATTGTTGATTTACCAGTTTTTCATACGTAATATCCCTTGCAAATGCGTAAAATCCGATACATCTTTTTTCATCATCGGTTACGGGCTTGCACAGGATATTCATCCATTTACGATACCTATCTTTGTCGTATATCTCCAGGTCATTATCCAGAATATGTTTTACCTGCCCGTTCAGGACTTTTCCTTCAGCATATAATTCTTTGTAATAATTGAAGATCTCCATTGCCTTCCATTCCCATTTAGAAGGTATTATCTTACTAATATCCAAAGAAGTATGATGCTCATTATGGAAGCCAAGCAAATTATTTACGGAAGGACTTAAAGATAAATTTGAGTTATGGAAAGTATATTGAAAGACTAAATCCTGGGTGAGATTGAGAAGTAGTTGGTTATTGTCCAACGAATAATTATATGCGACAGTATTCGCTGTCATTGCATTTTCATGGTTTGGGTTTAATCGACTCAACGTACAAATCCGAGTTTTAAATTGTTCGTTGAGAAATGTGAGTGGGGGAAGTTTTCGAATTTGAGCCTGCAAGATAGTAATTCTAATTATGCTATGCAAGTTTTTAACACTTAATTTCCAGGGAAGAAAAATAATATAGGGGATTCCAACATTTAATTCAATTTTAAAACAATATAATGTCCTTATATACAGGTGTGTAAACTTTATGACATTAAATTGTTTCTATAGGGGAATTCCCTTATAAAGCAAGCGCCAAAGGTGTTAATAAATATTTTTTTGGAGAAAATTATAAAAAGGTTAAGGGGTCCGTCCTGCTAAGTAATTACACTATAGAAAGCAAACACAAACCTTATTTTTTCCTGAAGAGTTTATTAAAGAATTTTCCCAACTTACTCTTTTCTTTCTTTGCGGGTTTATTGGTATTATTATCATGTTTGTGGGATTTTTTGTCATTTTTTTTATTGCTGAAGATATTCTCAAAGAATTCTTTCACAGGTCTTTTAGCCTTTATAGGATCACAGTTCATATTGAATTCTGAAAATTCAGCAAAGTGAAAAGGTACGAGATATTTATCACGAAGGGAATGGACCGATTCAATTTCGTATAACACTTTAGCCACCAGGGGCATTGCCAGTTGGGAACCTGTACCCTGGGAAGACCGGAAATGTATCTCCGGGTCCATAGCTCCGACCCATGCACCGCACACAAGTTCCGGAGTATAGGCAATGAACCATGCATCGCTGTAATCCTGCGAAGTTCCGGTCTTTCCTGCAAGCATGGCCTGCAGGTGGTAAGCAGTTCTCAAACGGCTTGCAGTGCCTTCATCCACTACTTTTTCCAGCATGGCAGTGATTTGGTCAGCAGTAATTTCATTAAAAACCTTTTTATTCTCAGGATGGGGATTGTAAGAATATATAATGTTTCCCTTTGCATCAATGATTGTTTCTATTATAACAGGCTCAGGAACAATACCTTTTGCTGGGAAGGAACAGTAGGCAGTTACTATCTGCTGAAGGGAAATATCGGCTGAACCTATTGCTAAGGAGGGAATATCCCCTTCCTGCACCGGCAGTCCCAAAGCAGAACAGGTTCTGTCAAGTGCTTCATAACCTGTTTTGAAATACAGATCCAGGGTCGGAAGGTTCATCGAATGGGCCAGGGCATACCACATTGCTACTTCTCCCCCCTGCGTATTATCGAAATTTTTTGGATGCCAATTCTCATATTTATTATAGTTTTTTTCCTCATTATCGAGATATGTGCAAGGTGAAAAGCCATTTTCAAGCGCAGTTGCATAAAGTATGGGTTTAAAAGTTGAAGCGATCTGTCGACGTGACAAAACGAGGTCGAAAGGCAGATAGCTGAAATTGTTTCCGCCTACCCATACCCTCACTTTACCGGTACCTGGCTCCATTGCATATATTGCGGCATTCAGCATAGAGTAATAGTGCCACAGGCTGTCGCTAACAGTCATACTGTCGGCCTGCCCTGCGTCCCATGAAAACACATCTCTCAAATCGGTAGTATTGTCATTAATTCCCGGGTAAGCCGATTTTTTCATTGTCCTTTCCCATGATTTCCTGACTTTTCTGCGTTTGAGCTCATTGTCCAAAAGATTTTGCATACCAGGAAGATGCGACCTAAGGGCTGAATTTGCAAATTTCTGAAGTCGTGAATCCAGGGTAGTATATATTTGCAGACCGTCTTTCCGGAGATCATAGTGTTTCCCTGAAGAAGCCTCAATGCCTTGCAGTATTGATTCAGCCGCTTTGCTTACCTGATAGACAAAGTATCCTGCAGGTGCATCCTGCTCAATATTGGAATAATGCAGATCAAGTGGAAGCTCTTGTAAACTGTCGGCCTCATTCGGAGGAAGATATCCGTTATCCTGCATCAGTTGCAATACCTGATTCCTTCGGGCTAAAGCTCTTTTCGGATGAAGCCGGGGATTATAATAGGTATTGGCCTTGAGCATTCCGACTAGCAAAGCTGCTTCCTGTGTATTCAGTTCATGAGTGCTCTTATTAAAAAATCGCCGGGAAGCCGCCTCAATGCCAAATACATTTTCCCCAAATGGAACAGAATTAAGATATAATAGCAGGATATCCTGTTTGTTGTACACTTTTTCAAGTCTCTGGGCTATTATAGCTTCACGAATTTTGCTGACAGGCAGAGTAAGTATCCCAAAGTTCTTTCGGCCATATAGGTTTTTAACCAATTGCTGTGTAAGAGTGCTTCCACCACCGGAACTTTTTTCAGCCATTAATATAGAACGCAGCAGAACCCTAAGATAACTACGTGTGTCAATCCCTTCATGGGTGAAAAAGCGTTTATCTTCAGTACTGATCAGAGCATTGATCAAGGAGGAAGGAATATCATCCTGCTTAACATTGGTGCGGTTTTCAGCAAAAAGCCTTCCGATAATCGGACCATCAGAAGCATAAATTAGGGTGGCCTGTTCATTTCGGATGGAGGCCAGTTCGTTTTCATCTGCCAGTTTCCCGAAAGCGCCTTTCCAAACAAGTAAAAAGAAAATAAAACTAATAAGCAGGATTAGTAAAATCCCTGAAACAGTGATTTTCAGAATTCTCTTATAATTTAAGGGAAGATGCATTTATAACGATATTTAGTTTTAAACGGAAATATTATAAGTTTCTTATGAAACAAAGGAATTATGCAGCTCACGTTCCTTTATTATATTCTGAAAAGATTAATAGATTTATTGTAAAGGTATAGTACTTCCGGACACCTTCTTATTTTATAATTTCCGGATTATACTTATCTTAGCGATGATTTTATTTCCCCATAACCCATTTTAATTTCATTTATGAGTTTTAATTATCCAAAAAAAGTGACCATCGGCGATATAACTGTCAGAGATGGTTTTCAACACGAAGAGAAATTCATTCCGACCGATGCAAAGCTTTGGCTTGCCGAGCATTTATTATTGGCTGGTTTTAAGCATATAGAAGTCACTAATTTCGGAAATCCCAAAGGAATGCCACAGTTTAAAGATGCTGATGAGCTGATGAAAAGGATCCGAAAAAGCAAAAAAGTAGCTGCTCTGCTTGACGGAGTGAAGCTCACGGCCATTACTATCCGGGAAAGAGCCATCGAACGGGCTATACAGGCAAGGAAAGAAGGTTGGGGGCCGGACCGGATTTTAGTTATGGTTTCCACCAGTGAATCGCATCACAGAACCAATTCAGGCCTCTCGCTGGATGAATACTGGAAAATGTGTGAAGAATGGATCCCTAAAGCGAGGGAAGCCGGTATGAAGGTGAACGGGACTGTCAGTACTATATGGGGTTGCCCTATAGAGGGGCCGACTGAAATGTCAAAGGCCATCGAATTCGCCCAACGCTGGTTTGATATCGGGGCTACTGATGTGGAACATGCTGATCATGACGGATCGGCTTCGCCTGACAGGGTTTACAAGTATTATTCTATGCTACTCGATAAATTCGGATCACCGGATAAGCACATAGTACATTTCCACACTACGCGTGGATGGGGACTGGCCAATGTATTGGCTGCTTTGCAGGCAGGCATGACCAATTACGAATCAACGATGGGAGGGATAGGCGGACAACCGGCCAATTTCGTGGACGGAGTGCCGGTATCTGGAACGGGCGAATATTACTACAGGGATCCGAATATTACAGGTCTGGTTTCAACGGAAGATATGGTGGTCATGATGGATGAAATGGATATAGATACCGGTCTGGATGTGGATAAGGTGCTGGAAGTCGGTCGTATGGTGGAACGGATCGTCGGAAGACCACTTCGCTCAGAAAGCATAAAAAACGGACGCATTCCCAAAGAACTCAGTGGAAGATAGTCTATTGGCCTCCTTCGCGAATTTTTATCAAAGAGGAAAATTCATTTTAAAGTGCAAGTAAAAATCATCGAAACTCCACGGGATGGATTCCAGGGATTGAAAGAATTTATTCCTACCGATATAAAAGTTAGCTATATCAATCAACTCCTGAAAGTAGGCTTTGATACCATCGAAATTGGAAGTTTTGTGTCCCCGGAGCTTATCCCTCAAATGAAAGACACTGCAGAAGTGCTACGTAAACTGGATTTAGAAAACAGTCGTTCAGACATCATGGTTCTGGTGGCAAATTCTATTGGGGGATTAAAAGCTTCTGAATTTGATCAGATTGATTACATCCTTTATCCTTATTCAGTTTCTCCGTCATTTTTAAAAAGAAATATAAATGCAGATCAGGAAAAAGCCAGAGGAACTATAAATGACCTTCTTGAAATATGCGATCATCGCAAGAAGCAATTAATCGTATACCTGACCATGGGATTTGGAAATCCCTATGGAGATATTTGGAGTCCTGATGTGGTTCTGGACCAGGTCGCCTATTTATACAATCTGGGACTTCGGATCATCCCGCTTTCCGATATCATGGGCGATGTTAGTCCGGAAATTATACAAGAAGTTTTTAATCCCCTGATCAATACTTTTCCGGATGTTGAATTCGGGATACACTTACATACCCGTCCCGGGGAATGGTATCCTAAAGTCAAAGCCGCCTGGGATTGTGGGATCCGGAGGTTTGATACTGTTCTGGGAGGTTTCGGGGGTTGCCCTATGGCAGGTGATGAACTGGTTTCTAATCTGAATAGCAAGGTCCTGCTGGACTTCCTTTCGGATCAAAAATGCCTTCCCGACATCGACTTTTCTGTCCTTAATTCAATTAATCCTATTAGGGAATTAGATTAATAAAGGTATTTTTCATTTGAAAAGACTTTTAAATTCCATTCTTAAATTATCTTAAAAATCAGGGCACTAGAATTGATTTAAACTCAATTTTCCTATATTTGTGCAAAGTCTGGGAAATATGGATATACACTCGGATCAACGGATAGTGATGACCCTGGATGCGGGGGGTACTAATTTTGTCTTCAATGCAGTCAGAGCTGGTGAGGAACTTTTCGAACCCCATCGTCTGAAAGCTAAAGGGGATAACCTAAAGGAGGTCCTGGAAAAACTTAAGAAAGGTTTCAGTGATATCAGAGGAGCCCTGGATGAAGACCCGGTTGCTATCAGTTTCGTTTTTCCGGGACCGGCTGACTACCGTCATGGGATCATAGGGGATCTTGAAAACCTGCCGGTTTTCAGGGGGGGAGTGGCCCTGAAAGCTATGCTTGAAGATGAATTTCATGTGCCTGTTTATATTAATAATGACGGGGATATTTTTACTTACGGAGAAGCTATAGCAGGGCTTCTTTCGGATATTAATATATTACTTGAAAAGCACAATAATCCGAGGCGTTACATGAATCTTTTCGGGGCTACTTTCGGTACCGGTTTCGGGGGAGGCATCGTACGTAACGGAACTTTATTCCAGGGCGATAATTCTGCAGGGGGCGAAATTAACCGCATGCGGAACAGATTATACCCTGATAGCAGCGTTGAAGACAGCGTAAGCATCCGGGGTGTGAAACGGGTTTATTCCCGGGAAGCAGGTATCAGTATTGAGGAATGCCCTAACCCGAAAGATATTCAGGAGATTGGTCTCGGGAACGGTGAAGGAAACCGCAAAGCCGCCCTCATCGCATATGAAGAACTGGCTATTGTGGCCGGGGATTCCCTTGCAAATACTGTTACCCTGCTCGATGCATCTGTCGTTATCGGAGGGGGGATCTCAGGCGCTTACCAGCTCTTCCTCCAAAAGCTGGTCGATGAGATGAATGCATCTTTCCATTCTGTAAGTGGAAATTCCCTGCATCGTATGGAAATTACAGCCCTCAACCTTGAAAATGATAAAGAACTGGAAATCTTCCTGGCAAATAAGGCCACCGAGATTACAGTACCTTTCAGCGAACGTAAAGTCAGCTATGATCCTTCCCGCTATATCGGTGTTGGAATTACACGCCTGGGAACATCCCGGGCAGTTTCCATCGGGGCCTATGCCTTCGCACTGAACCAACTCGACAAATAATTGTTAATCAGTTAATAAATCCGGGAGTTTAACCGGCTTATTAATTTATTAAAAATCAATTCCATGCAATTATTTCCAATAGAAACAGGCAATTTAAAGCTTGATGGAGGCGCCATGTTCGGCGTCGTCCCCAAATCACTCTGGTCAAAAGTTTATCCGGCTGATGAAAATAATCTTTGTAACTGGTCTATGCGATGCTTGCTTATTATAAATGGAGACCGTAAAATTCTGATTGATAATGGTATCGGCGATAAGCAAGACATGAGATTCCTGAAACATTATCACCTGAACGGGGATAGCAGCCTTGAAAGTTCGCTGGAAAAACATGGTCTTTCAAAAATAGATATTACAGATGTGATATTAACTCATTTGCATTTTGATCATTGTGGAGGAAGTATTGTTTGGAATAAGGATAAAAGCGGTTACCAGCTTGCATTTCCGAATGCAACTTACTGGACCAGCCGCCGGCAGTATGAATGGGCCATAAAACCAAACCGCCGCGAGAGCGCATCTTTTCTGAAAGAAAATATACTCCCGATCGAAGAAAGCGGACACCTGAAACTGATAGATAAGGAAGAGGAATTCCTACCGGATATCACTGCGAAATTTTACAATGGACACACTGAAGGCCAGTTAATTCCGCATATTAATTTTAATGGACGGACACTTGTTTTCATGGCTGACCTGATGCCTTCAACAGCCCATATCCCCATGCCATGGATAATGGCTTATGACACCCGTCCGCTGGAGACCCTCAGGGATAAGGAACGCTTTTATAAGGATGCCTTGGAAAATAATTATATTCTCTTCCTGGAACATGATCTTTATCATGAATGCTGCACTCTACAAAAGGGTGAAAAGGGAGTTGAGATTAAGGCCACCTTTAAATTAGAGGAAGCTGATAAATATTAATCAATGAGACTCAATTTTTTCAAGCGAAGCGAAGCAAAAATTGTTAGTCGAATTGATCCCGAAAAGACGAAGTCTTATTCGGGATCTGGTAGGGCAAAGTCCCCGTTTCTTGAGACGAATAAGAGATATTTTCTTAAGATACCCCGCTGCTTGCCGCGGGGTAGTTCATTTCCTGAAGGAAATTTGTCCAGCCAGCCTTTTTTGAGATTAGTGCGCTTCCAGCCAGTTATTTCCGGTGTTCATCTCAACCAGGATGGGAACTTTCATAGGGATGGCATTTTTCATATAATCTTCAACGAGAGGTTTCAAAATATCAACCTCATCCTTATGAACATCAAAAATCAACTCATCATGCACCTGAAGTATCATCCTGCTCCGGAGCTTAAGACGGTTCATTTCATTAAACAGCCTGATCATTGCAATCTTGATCATATCGGCCGATGATCCCTGGATAGGCGCATTGATAGCATTCCTCTCAGCAAAACCACGGACAACGCTGTTATTCGAATTGATATCGCGGAGATGACGGCGACGCCCCATAATGGTCTCAACATAACCATGTTCCCTGGCAAACTGTATGGTTTTTTCCATATAGATTTTAATTCCGGAGTATTGGGTGAAATAGGCATCTATAATCCCTGCTGCCTCCTTACGTGGAATATTCAGCCTCTCTGAAAGTCCAAAGGCTGAAATTCCGTAAATGATTCCAAAGTTCACCATCTTTGCGTTCCTTCTCATCTCTGGAGTAACTTTATCCAAATCTGTATTATAAACCTTAGCAGCCGTGGCAGTATGTATGTCCAGCCCGTTGATAAAAGCATCCAGCATGCCTTTATCTCCGCTCAGCTCGGCAATGATCCTGAGTTCTATCTGGCTGTAGTCAGCTGAGAGCAGCGTGTAATTTTCATTCCTGGGAACGAATGCCTTCCTGATTTCCCGTCCTCTCTCAGTCCTGATCGGGATATTTTGTAAGTTTGGATTATTCGAACTGAGTCTGCCCGTTGCTGCTACTGCCTGGTTATAAGAGGTATGTATGCGTTTGTCGCGTTTACTGACCATAGTTGGAAGTGCATCCACATAAGTGGATTTCAGTTTTGTCAGAGAGCGGTAATCAAGGATGAGCTGGACTATAGGATGTTTATTCAGGAGTTTGCTCAGCACATCCTCGCTTGGTTGAAAACTGTTTGGTCTGTGTACGGGCAGGTTTATCAGTGATCTTCAACTCAGTAAAAAGAATTTCTCCCAGTTGTTTTGGAGAAGAAATATTGAATTTCTTGCCCGCGTGCTCATAAATTTGTTTTTCCACTTCTATGATTTCATCCGCAAGCTGAGCTGAGAATTCATTCAGGGCGGCTGAGTCGAGGCGTACACCCTCGGCCTCCATGGATGCAAGCACCGGAACAAGGGGCATTTCTATCTCATCGAATAATTTCCGGAGGGTCCCGTCATCAAGCATAGGATCAAAAAGTTCTTTCAATTGTAAGGTAATATCAGCATCTTCCGATGCATATTCCGAGAGGATATCCGGATCGACATCCCTCATTGTCAATTGGTTCTTTCCCTTTTTCCCAATCAGGTCTTCGATAGGCACGGGCTTATAATTCAGATAAGTTTCAGCGAGATAATCCATTCCATGGCGCATATCCGGCTCTATCAGGTAATGCGCAAGCATGGTGTCAAACAGCTTTCCTTTCACTTCAACTTCATACCACTTCAAAATGGAAATATCAAACTTTATATTCTGCCCATATTTCTGAATATTCTCATCTTCAAAAAAAGGCTTGAATTCATTGACTATTTTAAGGCTTTCATTATAATTTTCAGGAAGAAGGACGAAGAAAGCTTCTTTGGGCTTGAAGGCGAAAGAAATTCCAACAAGTTCCGATTCATTGGAGTCAAGTCCGGTTGTTTCGGTATCAAAACAAAAGGCCTTTTCTTTTTTAAGTCTTTCAATCAGCTCATTTCTCTTTTCAGTAGTATTTATGAGATGATATGAGGGTTTTATATCCTTTACAGTTATTTTGTCGGAAAGAGGGACCTCTTTTCCATCCTCGGTGGGAATACTGAAAAGGTCGGTCTGCACTGACTTCTGTTTTTCATTTTCAGTTCTATCTTCATTCAGAAGATCTGAAAAAACCCTGCGGGAAAATGTCCTGAACTCAAGTTCTTCAAAGAGTTCCTTCAGCGCTTCCACATCCGGCTTCTCCATGATCAGTTTATCCTCATTAAATTCCACCGGAACATCATGCATGATGGTGGCCAGTTTTTTTGACATCAAGCCCTGTTCAGCGAAATTTTCTATATTTTCCCTCATTTTACCGCTAAGTTTATCTGCATTGGCGATGAGGTTTTCCACACTTCCATATTCTCCGATCAGTTCTTTGGAACGTTTTTCTCCGATTCCGGGAATTCCCGGGATATTATCGGCAGCATCCCCCCAGATACCAAGGATATCGATAAGCTGATTAGGATTTTTTATGTTGTATTTATTGCAGATCTCTTTTACCCCCAGTATTTCTGGAGGATTTCCCATCTTAGCAGGTTTATAAATGAAAATGTTTTCTGAGACAAGTTGTCCGAAATCCTTGTCTGGTGTCACCATGAAAGTCTGGTAGCCGGCTGCTTCAGCTTTGATGGCCATGGTCCCGATGACATCATCGGCTTCATAGCCATCGAAAGCCAAAATAGGAATTTTAAATCCTTCTATCAGTCTTACAATATAGGGAAGAGAAGTCACAATATCTTCCGGAGTGGATTCCCTGTGGGCTTTATAATCAGCAAAATCAACCTCTCTTAAAGTCGGGGCATAAGTATCGAAGGCGATCCCGATATGGCTGGGTTTTTCATTTTTCAGGATGTCGTAAAGACTGTTGGCAAAGCCCAGGATAGCCGAGGTATTGAGGCCTTTTGAATTGATCCTTGGGTTACGGTTCAGGGCGAAATAAGCCCTGTATATCAGAGCCATGGCATCCAGCAGGTAGAGTCGTTTTTGATGGGGCATAAATTGGTAATTTTAGCAAAGATAACCAAAGCAGTCCTTAAATCGGAATCCGGATCCTTAATTCAGGGGATTAAGGAATTGATATTTTCTTTTACAGGATATTAGAATCCGGCGATTTTATAGCATTATTCTATGTAAATTTGAGATTATTGAAGTATGTGGAACAATTCATAGTATTCCTTAAAAAATCATCTTATTATGAAATATAAATACAGTCTGGTTCTTATGATCTTTATTCCTGTTATTTTTATTTTATCAGGATGTGTTAAAGAAGAAAAAGGGACCCGATTCAGTAGTCTTGCTGTGGAGCAGAGGATAGATTCTCTTATAAAGATCATGACCCTTGATGAGAAAATAGGACAGATGACTTTATTCACGAGTGACTGGGATGTGACTGGGCCGACTATGCGGGAAGGCTATACTAAAGATATTAAGAGTGGTCGATGTGGGGCGATCTTCAACGCATTCAGCGTGAAATATACTCGTCACTTACAGCAACTGGCTGTTGACAGCACACGTTTGCATATTCCATTATTATTCGGATATGATGTGATTCACGGCTTCAAGACGATTTTCCCACTTCCTCTTGCTGAAGCATGCAGTTGGGACACCGCTGCCATCGAAGGCGCCGAGCGGATTGCTGCCATCGAGGCTACGGCAGAGGGCCTTCACTGGACCTATGCCCCCATGGTAGATGTAGCGCGGGACCCCCGCTGGGGTCGCATATGTGAAGGGGCAGGAGAGGACCCTTATCTGGGCTCACAAATTGCTATCGCCAGAGTAAGAGGTTTCCAGGGGAATGATCTTTCGGCAAACAATACCCTGATGGCCTGTGCAAAACATTTTGCCGCATACGGGGCCGCGGAAGCGGGAAGGGATTACAATACAGTGGATGTTTCGGAACGAACCCTGAGAGATATCTACCTCCCACCTTTCAAAGCCGCTATTGATGCCGGGGTAGGAACGATCATGACATCATTCAATGAGATCAGCGGTATTCCTTCCTCCGCCAACAAGTGGTTGCTTACAGAGGTATTACGCGATGAATGGGGTTTTCAGGGATTTGTCGTAACTGATTATACCTCTATCAATGAGCTGGTCCCTCATGGTATCGCTGCCGATGATCAGCAAGCCGGGGAACTTGCCCTGAATGCCGGTGTGGATATGGATATGCAGGGGGCAGTTTATTATAATTATCTTGCCAAATCATTAAAAGAAGGAAAAGTTAAGCAGGAACAAATCGATGAAGCCGTGAGGAGGATACTGAGAATGAAATTTGCCCTGGGCCTGTTTGATGATCCGTATCACTATTGTAATGAGGAAAGGGAAAAAGATTTGGTAATGTCCTCAGAAAACCTGGATGCAGCGCTTGAGATGGCCCATAAATCTATAGTTTTATTAAAGAATGAAAATCATCTTCTGCCTTTGTCAAAAGAAACTTCCCGGATTGCTCTGATTGGACCGCTCGGGGATGATAAAAAGGATCTTATAGGCTCCTGGTCGGCAGCTGGGGATTATACGAAGTGTGTTAGCCTGTTGGAAGGAATACAAAAAAAGACGGCAGAGCAAAATGTTGTTCAATTTATCAAAGGATGTGAAATAGAAGGAGATTCTGTAGCTGACTTTTCCGAGGCTATTTCAGCGGCCAAAAAGGCTGATGTAGTTATCATGGCAATCGGTGAAGGCGCATGGATGAGCGGAGAAGCTGCCAGCCGTTCCCATATCAATCTGCCTGGGATGCAGCAGAGACTACTTGAACAAATAGTGGCAACAGGAAAACCGGTGGTGGTTGTATTGATGAATGGCCGGCCTCTGAACCTTTCCTGGATGGATGGCCATGTTCAGGCCATCCTGGAGACCTGGTTCCTGGGCACCAGGGCCGGAGACGCGATTGCCGATGTGCTCTTCGGGGATTATAATCCTTCCGGAAAATTAACTGTCAGTTTTCCTCGGGACCTTGGACAAGTACCTATTTATTATGATCATAAAAATACCGGACGTCCGGAATCGGCAAGTAAATATACCAGTAAATACCTGGATGTGCCGAACAGTCCGCTCTATCCTTTTGGCTATGGATTGAGTTATACCACTTTCAAATATTCAAATCTCCGGCTCGACAAGGCAGCTATCAAGATGAATGAACAAGTTCATGTTTCGGTGGATGTTACCAATTCAGGAGAAATTGCGGGCGATGAGATAGTCCAACTTTATGTCCATGATCTGGTTGCAAGTGTTACAAGGCCAGTGAGAGAACTGAAAGGCTTCCGCAGGATCAATCTGAAAGCCGGGGAAACTAAGACGGTTGAATTTACTATCGACCCGGATGAACTCAGCTTCTGGGGCCTTGATAAGAAATTTGTCACGGAGCCCGGTGATTTCAAGGTTTATGTCGGTCCGAATTCAAATGCCACCGAAGAGGCTGGCTTCATTTTGCAAAAGTGAGTCAATTTGTTTTGAATCCGGGATATTTTCCCACTTAAGAAATTGTATATTAACTAAATTTGCTAACCGAAAAACACTCTTATGCCCAGAAAGAAAAACAAAGTCAGGAAGATATTTGTACTCGACACATCCGTCATAATTTATAATCATAACGCTATCTTCAGCTTTGAGGATAATGATATAGCGCTTCCAATTACAGTATTGGAAGAACTGGATAATTTTAAGAAAGGGAATGATAACAAGAATTTCGAAGCCCGGGAATTTATCCGGATACTGGACCGGATGTCGACCAATCATTCACTTCAGGATTGGATACAGATCGACCGTCCGAATGCAGGCAGTTTCAAGGTAGTCCTGAATGAGAGCAGTACTCCGGATGCAAGGCAGATCTTCGACGGGAACAAACCCGATCACCGTATCCTGAATGCAGCCGTAGTAATGCAGCAGGAAAATCCTGAAAGGCCGGTCATACTTTGTACCAAGGACATCAACCTCCGTTTGAAGGCCAAATCCATGAATATCCCGGCAGAAGATTTTGAAACCGGTAAGATACAGGATGTGGAAGGGCTTTACCCGGGAAAATCAACGATAGAAGGACTTGACAGGGGAGTGATAGACAAACTCTATTCTGAAGGATTAATAGATGCAGCTGATATTGGGGTGAAAAATCCTATCCCTAATCATTATTTTGTATTGAGGAACGAAAGTTCTTCTGCCCTGGCTTATTATAACCCAGCTATTGAGAAAATTGAGCGGATCGATAAATCGCCGGCTTACAAGATAATCCCTAGAAATGCTGAACAAGTATTCGCCCTTCATGCAATCCGGAACCCGAAAGTTAAGCTTGTGACTTTGCAAGGTGTTGCCGGGACTGGAAAGACCTTACTGGCGCTTGCCGGGGCTCTTGATCAGAAAAAGAATTACAAGCAAATCTACCTGGCACGCCCGATAGTCCCTCTCAGCAACAAAGACATAGGATATCTGCCGGGGGATATAAAGGAAAAGATCAATCCTTATATGGAGCCGCTTTACGATAACCTGAAATTTATCCAGAGCCAGTACAGTGAGGCTGATAAGGAATTCAAGAAGATTACAGATGCCCTGGAAATGGAGAAGCTGGTTATCACACCGCTTGCTTATATCCGCGGAAGGAGTATTTCGAATGTTTTTTTTATAGTGGATGAAGCCCAGAACCTTACCCCGCATGAGGTGAAGACCATTATTACCCGTGCCGGGGAGAATACCAAAATAATCTTCACAGGTGATATTTATCAGATCGATACACCTTACCTTGACTCTCAAAGTAATGGTTTATCGCATCTCATCGATAAAATTAAACATCACCAGATTTATGCGCATGTGAGGCTTGAAAAAGGGGAAAGGTCGGAACTGGCAAACCTGGCCAACGACCTGCTGTAAGTCTCTTACTAACTCATATCGGGTATCTGAAATCTGAAATCTGAAATCACCCCGTCTCACTCTTCAAAGATCACCTGTAACAGGGTTTTTCCAACTATCCTGAGTGTTTCCTTGTCTATCTTGTCGAGTGTGTCACCAGTCGTATGCCAGTATTCATAAAAGCTTCCGTTGGAGGAATTCGGATCAAGATGGATAATATCTATGGCAGGTATTTTCGCGATATCATTAATAAAATAATGATCATCATTTATATAGCCCCCTTTTTCATCTACAAAATAATTCTGAAAACCCAGTTCCCTGGCAACATCCCAAACTTCCCTGACCTTGTCGGGAGCATAATACATTGAAAAACCTTCTTTTCTGAATACTGCATCTTTGGCCCCTACCATGTCGAGCAAAACAGCAAAACGGGGGCTATAATTCAAAACATGTAAGTTATGGGCCCAGTACTGGGAGCCCAAACCCCAGTATTCATTTTTACTTTCTATCTGATCATCATCAGGCGGCCCATCATCTTCCAGGTCAAACAAAACAATATCGACCCCGATCCCGGGATGGTTGAGGGATAAAACACGTGCTATCTCAAGCAATACACCCACTCCGCTGGCGCCATCATTTGCAGCGCTTATAGGAGTATTATGTTTTGATTTATCCGGATCATGATCGGCGTAAGGGCGTGAGTCCCAATGAGAACAAAGCATGATGCGGACTTTTTTTTCAGGCTGGAAGATCCCGATTATATTTTTTCCTTCGAGGACTTTTCCGGAATAATCCCGGGCTTTAAAGGACTGAACGATAACACTGTCAGAAAAACGTTGCAAAGTATTCGTAAGGTATTTGGCGCAGTCTTCATGGGCCTTGGAAAAGGGTATCCTTGGACCGAAATCAGTCTGGACTTTTACAAAATAATAAGCCGAATCAGCATTGAATTCGGGAACATTAATATTTTTTTTCTCCACAGTCTGTTGCTTTTCCTGAGCTGTCCGCCCTGTTTTCATGTTACAGGCAGCAGAACCTGTAAGCAGCAGTATAAGTAAAATAAATTTCAATCTTCTGTAAATCATTGTTTCTATGAAAAATAAGCATGGTTTTAAGAGGCTATAAAGGTAATTAGAAAAGTGCAATAACTCTGTAGTGAGGGCCTTAATCATTCTTCATCATTGAAAACTTGTCAAAAAGTCAGGGTGAAGACAGTCCCTTCTTCAGGTTTTGATTTAACACTGATAGATCCTTTATGGAGGTGCATGATCTGCCGGGAGAGGCTCAGCCCTATTCCGGACCCGTGTTTTTTGGAAGTAAAAAAAGGCATGAATATCTTATCCATAATATCCGGCTTGATACCCGGTCCATTGTCCTTGAAGTCGACCACTACACGATTGTTATTATTCAGGGTTGCCAGAATAGAGATTTGTGGTTTTTCAACTTCCTTGACCGCATCGATTGCATTCAGCATGAGGTTAATAACGACCTGGTCGATTAGATCCGGATCGGCGGTTAGCATCAGGTCGGGCGGGAATACTATATTATTGCATGAGATGCCGAGCTGATCCAGTTTGGGTTTTAAAAGCTGTTTTGAACGGTCGAAAATCTCCTGTACTTTAAAATAGCGAAAATTAGGTTTGGGGATGCGGGTCAGATTGCGGTAAAGTTCCACGAAGTTAAGAAGTCCATTGGACCGATTGGATATGGTTGTGATTGCCCCATCCACATTTTCAATATCTTCATCATCCAGTGGAACCATCATCAGCCGGCCGGTTTCCTCATTCTGCCTGAAAAGCATATCTTTAACCGTGGACGCGAGAGATGAGATGGGGGTGATGGAATTCATAATCTCATGAGTGAGCACGCGAATAAGTTTCTGCCACGATTCAATTTCTTTTTCATCCAGTTCACTGCTGATATCCTGCAGCGAGACCAGCACAAAATCCTCATTTCTCATTCTGAATTCAGTCGCATAGACCGAAAGCTGCAAGAGGTTATCTTCAATAAAAACCTTCACCAATGTGCTTTCTCCGGCTTTTAGATTCAATAATACCTCAGGCAGATCATCTTTTACTTTACTTAGGTCCTGAATAAACCGGAGATTTTTAATACGAAGGAGTTTTTTGACTGCATTGTTGAAAATGTCCACCTGGCCATCTTTCCTGAAAGCGATGATACCAATTGTAATATGATGCACTACTGTTTGGAGGTAATGGTAATTTTCTTCCTTTTCGGCCCTGTATTTCCTGAAAGCCTCGATGACCTTATTAAATTCCCTGCTCAGGTCAACAAAAGTTTTACCCAGCCCGGGGTCGGAAAAGGAGCTTGAAAAATCAGCATGACGAATACTTTGAAGAAAGAGAGTGAGCTTACGGTTGGTCCGTTCCACATAACGTATCAGCATGACCACTTGAAGAATAATCAGGAAGGCAAGGATGACCAGGCTCACCCTGTAACGGGATAGTTCCGCCATGTAAAAGAGCAATACAATGGAGGCTGTGAGCAGGAGGACCCGCATGACTATTATGAAGCGGAATCTTTTAAAGATCATATTTTTCGATTCTACGGTAAAGAGATGCTCTGGTAAGACCAAGTTCTTTGGCAGCCTTACTGATATTTCCCCCATGTTTGTCGACTACCTTCCGGATGAGCATTTTTTCAGTTTCTTCCAGGTTCATGTTCGAAACATCCAGGCTGTCAGATTTATCACCTTCGTTCTGTGAAAGGAAGAAATCGTGAGGTTGAAGTACGTTGGAATCACTCATGATTACAGCCCTTTCCACAGCATGTTGCAATTCCCTGATATTTCCCGGCCAGCTGTGTTTATTTAAACGTGCGATGGTAGCATCACTTAATCTTTTCATTGGCATTTTATATTTTCTGCAATAAATATCCAGAAAATGTTCTACCAGTAAAGAAATGTCATCATCCCTTTCCCTGAGTGAAGGCACATGCACCTCAATGGTATTGATACGGTAAAGCAGATCCTGCCTGAATTTACCTTCTTTTACCATCTGGTACAGCGGCATATTTGTAGCGCAGATAAGCCTCACATCGATAGGGATTTCCTTGTTGGTTCCAAGCCTGACCACATTCCGGTTTTGTAAAACGCTCAATAATTTAGCCTGCAGGCTGAGTGTAAGGTTCCCAATCTCATCCAGGAAGATAGTTCCTTTATTGGCAGCTTCAAATCGTCCGGCCCGGTCCTCCTTGGCATCGGTGAAAGCGCCTTTTTTAAAACCAAAGAGTTCGCTTTCGAAAAGGGATTCGCTGATGGCACCAAGGTCCACGCTGATGAAGACCTGGTCCTTCCTGTTAGAGGCACGGTGAATAGCTCTGGCCACCAGCTCTTTTCCGGTTCCGTTCTCACCTAGGATCAGCACATTGGCTTCTGTCATGGCTACTTTCTGTGCAGTTGCCATCAATCGCATCATGGGCTCTGAATTTCCTATAATATTCCCGTATGCCTGATCCTGGTCGGCAATAAGTATCTTCTGTTTGGAACGAAGGTCTTCCAGTTCCACTTTCGATTTCCGGAGTTGTAATGTGGTTTTGATAGTGGCCAGAAGTTTTTTGTTTTCCCATGGTTTCAGGAGGAAATTCGTGGCTCCTTCCTTTATACCCTGCACGGCAAGTTCAATATCCCCGTATCCGGTAATCAGGATTACAACTGTTGATGGGTCATTTTCCAGGATCTTATTGAGCCAGTAAAAGCCCTCTTTACCGCTGGTCGCGTCAGGGGCGAAATTCATGTCCAGCAGAATCAGGTCATAATTCTCATTATTCAGAAGGATTGGGATATTCTCCGGGTTCTCTTCCGTATGCACAACTTCTATATGCTGTTTCAGGAATAATTTGGCTGCCAGTAAAACATCCCTGTCATCATCCACAATAAGGATACGGGCCCCTAACTTGTCGTCCATGTGTAATTTTTTTAGATTTATTAATGGATAAAAATACAAAATCTGTTCGCATTTGTACAAAAAATGAACGATACTGGACAAATAGGTTGAAAGTGCTTACAAATAGGCGGTGTAAACTATTCATAAATAAATAAATATGAATGGTGGCATAGTATTAGTTCAATTCGAATCACCAAAAACCAAATAGAAAAAGATTAGAGATGGACAGAATTATCGAAAAGAAAAAATGGACTACCAGGAAGATCCTCACAATTTCAGCTATCGGGATCTTTATTTTTTTCCTTATCTACCTGCTTTTTATCAGGGATAAACAAAGCAAACTATATGTTAGCAAGGAGCAGGTTTCAATCGCCACTGTTCAGGAAGACAAATTCCAGGAATTCATCCCGGTTGACGGTGTTGTGCAACCTAAGACTACTATATTTATAGATGCAGTGCTGGGAGGCACTGTAGAAAAGATCAATGTGGAGGACGGAGCTCAGCTGCATAAGGGTGATACCATTTTGAGGCTTAGCAATGCGAGCATGCAGCTTAGTTACATGGACCAGGAAACACGGATGTACGATGCTATCAATAATCTTCAGAATTCAAGAATTGCACTGGAGCAAAATAAATTTCAAAGGCAGAAGGAAATTACTAACCTCCTTTATGAAATTGATAAGGTTGACCGCGATTATCAAAGGAATAAAAGCCTGTTCGCCGACAGTGTAATTACGCCAAAGGAGTTTGAGGACGCGCAAAGAGACTATACCTTCACATACAAACAACTGAAGATAAGTTTGGAACTGCAACGCCTGGATTCAGTATCAACAGAAGAGCAAAAAAGGCAGATAAATGCTTCTATCGACCGTATGAATTCAAACCTCTCACTGCTTCAGGCAAATATGGAACGCCTGCTTGTGAGGGCCCCGGCAGATGGTAAATTATCCTCATTCGACCTGGAAATAGGGCAGACTATACCGACCGGAAGCCGGCTTGGCCAGATAGATGTAATGGATGGATTCAAGATGAGGGCCAATATTGATGAGCGTTATGTATCGAGAGTCGGGATAGGGCAGGAAGCGGAATTCGATTTTAACGGGAAGACCTACCAGTTGCATATCAGCAAAATATACACCGGTGTAACTTCCGGAGCCTTCCAGGTGGATCTTGTGTTTGACGGGGATTCACCTGAATCTATCAAGCGGGGACAGACTATACAGATGAGACTGAAATTCAGCAGTCCGACAGATGCCCTGATCATCAAACGCGGAGGCTTTTTCCAGGCTACCGGCGGAAACTGGATCTATGTTGTGGATCCTTCCGGAACTTATGCTGTGAAACGTCCGATTAAACTGGGACGGCAAAATACAAGGAATTATGAGGTGCTGGAAGGGCTTGAACCAGGCGAAAAAGTCATCATCTCATCCTATGATAATTTTGGCGATAAGGATAAGCTGGTGTTCAAATAGTTTATAGTTGACCGACTAACCCAATAAACCTAAATGCCATGAGAGAAATAGTTGTACTGATCCCGGACATTGAGCCGGAACAGAATGTGGAGATAGAAGTCCGCATCAATGGAAGGAAGAGGACCATACAGTATAAGGTTGAACTGATGAGCTTTGAAGCCGAAGGAGCACCTCCAAAAGATAAGGTCACCGTTTTAAAGCATAAACTCGAATCATATAACCGGGACTGGGAGCTTGTCGAGATAGGGGCTCCTGCTGATGATAAGATTCCCCTGATGTTTCGCAGGAAAGCAGAAGAAGTAATTTAGAAGTCAGCTTAAAGCTGAATCCCTCTAAAAATTAAATATCCCGGGACCATGTAACAGTTATACTTTATGTTCTTTAATTACCTGAAAATATTGCTTCGGAATCTGGTGAAACGTAAGACCTACACTATTGTAAATGTGCTGGGCCTTGCAATCGGCCTGGCCAGTTTTATCCTGATAATGCTCTATATAGCCAATGAGTTGAGCTATGACCGCTATCATTCCAAAGCTGCCCGTATTGAACGTCTTTGCATGATTTATGATTTCGGGGGAGTGGGGGAAAATTCAGCCAGTATGCCTTTCCCGGTTGCATTTACCCTTAAATCTGAATACCCTCATTTAATTAAAGAAGTTGTGAGGTTGTTCAATTTTCAGTCTGACCGGAACCTAATAGAATACGGGGATAAAAAGTTCAATGAAAGCCATGTCTATTTTGCCGATTCAACTTTTTTCAGGATATTCGATTATACATTTTTAGAAGGAGATGCGCTAACTGCGCTGGATGAGCCTTTCACCGTTGTCATCACGAAATCGATGGCACATAAATATTTCGGGGACGAGGAAGCCATGGGAAAAACCCTGCGTTTTGAAGACAATGCCCTGCTCAAGGTAAGCGGTGTAATTGAAGATGTTCCGAAAGAATCCCATTTTACCTTCGATTTTATTGCTTCCATGGGCTCTGTGAGAAATTTCTTCGGAGGACGATTACCGCAAACCTGGGTATGGAATCCTTGCTGGACTTATTTAGTCCTGGCCGATGGAGTGAGTCCGGAGCAAGTCGAAAAAGTGTTGCCGGCTTTCCGCGACAAATATTTCTATGATGCCCAGAAATCGAGCATTACCATGTATCTGCAGAAACTCACCGACATACATTTGCATTCCAGGCTAGACTATGAGATGCAGCCTAACAGCAATTATTCCTACATAGTGATCCTGTCCGTCATTGCAGTTTTTCTGCTGCTTATAGCGGCTATCAATTTCATGAACCTGTCAACTGCAACATCCGGTGCAAGGGCCCGTGAGATTGGCATCCGGAAAGTCACCGGTGCATACCGTATCAACCTCATCCTGCAGTTCATAGGCGAATCCCTTGTGCTCACGTTTATCGCAATGATACTGGCATTGATACTTATAGAAATAATTCTTCCGGTTTTTAATAATTATACGGGAAAAGAAATCCATTTTGCTTACCTGGCAAGGCCTGTATACCTCTTTTATCTTTTAATTCTTTGGCTTATCGTAGGGATAGTATCCGGTGCTTACCCTGCTTTTTACCTTGCATCTTTCAAGCCAATAGCTGTCCTGAAAGGAAGCTTTCAGAATGAGATCCGGGGTGGTTTGGCACGTAAGATACTGGTCATTTTCCAGTTCACGATCTCTATAATACTTGTTATTTGCACCATAGTTATTTTCAAGCAGGTGAAATATATGCGTGGTGCCGACCTTGGCTTTAATCCCGAAAATGTGATAATGCTTCCCATTTTCAGGACCAATATTGCAGGCAATTACCAGACTTTTAAAAACGAAATCCTGGCAAATCCCGATATTATTAGTGTGAGCGCAGTGGATGATATTGTGGGGGCTTCCCATAATACCCATGAATTCAGGCATGAAGGGGTAGGGGAGAAAGAATGGAGGTTTTATCCGGCTCTTGTTATTATGGATGATTTTGTAAAGACATTCGAAATTAAGATAGTTGCAGGAAGGGATTATAACCGGGATAATAAAACAGACCCAATGAAGGGGATATTGATCAATGAGTCCATGGTCAGGCACCTGGGCTGGAAAAGCAATGAAGAGGCTCTGGGCCAGAAATTCAAATCTCTCAGCGGGGACGAAAAGGTGATAGGGGTTTTTAAGGATTTCCAGGCAAGCTCCCTGAAAGATGTCCAGGGCCCATTTGTGTTGAATATGAAGGAAAATCCCAGGGAAATAGCCTTTTTCCTCCGTTATATGGCAATCCGGACATCAGGTAAAAACCAGAAAGCAAGCCTGGCTTTCCTTGAGAAAAAATGGAATCAACAGGAGCAGCACCGTCCTTTCGAATATATGATCCTGAAAAATGAACTCGGGAAACTTTATAAAGATGAGACAAATCTCGGGATACTTTCATTGGTATTTACTTTGCTGATCATGTTTGTAGCTGCTATGGGACTTTTCGGGCTGGCTTCATTCATGGCTGAAAAGCGGACTAAGGAGATCGGGATACGAAAAGTCATGGGCGCATCAATTTTTGATATTTTAATACTGTTGCAAAAGGACTTCGCTAAGCTGATCATCATAGCAACTTTAATTGCATGGCCGCTGGCTTATTTCACAGTGCAGGATGTCTTTCTGAACCAGTTTTCAGTGCAGGTGCCAATGAATGTTTGGGTTTTTATCCTGGCGGGATTTTTTGCCCTGCTCATTTCTATGCTTATCATTTCATACAGAGCCCTGGTAGCTTCACTACTGGATCCGGCAAAGTCACTTCGGTATGAATAATCAAAAGCCCGGGATGATTAGGCAGGATTTTTAAATTTAATAACATGTAACATAAATGAATATATGATCGTCTAATTCAATAATCATTAAAAAATAAAGCTATGATCAAAACAGTTGATTTAACTAAAGTTTTTCGGACTGATGAAGTCGAGACTACAGCCCTTAACCAGGTATCCTTTAATATTAATCAGGGTGAATTTGTAGCCATCATGGGCCCTTCAGGTTGCGGAAAATCTACATTACTGAACATCCTGGGACTGCTTGATAATCCTACTGGCGGGCAGTATTTTTTTAACGACCTGGAAGTAGGCAGGTTCAGTGAAAGGCAGCGTGCCAGGATCAGGAAGGAAAACATAGGTTTTGTATTTCAGAATTTTAACCTGATTGACGAACTGAATGTTTTCGAGAATGTTGAATTACCCTTGATTTACCTGGGTATGCCCCATTCGGAAAGGAAACAGAGAGTAGAAGAGGCTCTGGATAAGATGCAGATTTCCCATCGTAAAAAACACTTCCCCTTGCAGCTTTCTGGCGGACAGCAACAGAGGGTTGCTGTGGCCCGTGCAGTGGTTGCCAATCCCAAGCTGATCCTTGCCGATGAGCCCACAGGTAACCTCGATTCTGCAAATGGTGAAGAGGTGATGAACCTTCTTGAAAGCCTTAACCAGCAAGGTACAACCATGATAATCGTGACCCACTCACAAAGAGACGCTGAATATAGTCAACGCGTCATACGCCTGTTCGACGGGCAGATCGTGACAGAGAACATCCGCGAAAAAATTATGTAATCCTCTTAATTACCTGACCCAGATACATCAATTTCTGCCTGTTGGGTTTTTATCTTCATTGGAAATCTTGAAATTTAAAAGAGAGAGACTATGTTTAAAAATTTTATTGTCAGCGCCTTTAGGAATATGCGAAGGAATAAATTCTATTCCTTTCTGAATATCCTCGGATTGTCGGTAGGAATAGCCGCTTTTATTTTTATACTTCTGTATATCAGGGATGAACTCACCTATGATAAGTATAATACCAAGTATGAACGGATCTACCGGCTTGAGTCCAATTTCAATGTTTCCAATAAAGTGGATCGCTTCGCGATCGTTCCAATCCCGATGGGACCGGCATTTAAACTTGAATTCCCGGAAGTCGAAAGCTTTGTGAGGTTTCAGGGTCTTGACAATACCCTGGTAAAGTATGGTAATAAGGAGTATTATGAGGAGAATTTATATTTCGCTGATTCTACAGTTTTTGACATTTTCGATGTGGATTTTATTTATGGAAGAGCTAAAAATTCCCTTACCGAGCCTTTCACCATTGTCCTGACTGAGAAACTGGCTAAAAAGTATTTCGGGGACAAAGATCCGATAGGTGAAGTATTGGAAATAAATGCCAAGAGAAGTTATAAAGTCACGGGCGTTATCAGGAACCTCCCATCGAATACGCATTTGAAATACGATGGCCTTGTTTCCGCTTCTTCCATTGAACAGATAATAGGTGCAGAGAGGTTCAATAGTATGGAGCCGATCAGGTTCTGGAATATAGGGGTATATACTTACGTGCTTTTAAAGGAGAATTCAAGCATGGAAAGCGTCTATGAAAAATTTCCGGCCTTCTATGAAAAGTATATGAAACCCATAGGCGACCAGATAAATGCCAGCTTCGACCTGATTTATACACCCCTGGCTGAAACGCACTTCAAAGGTGGACTGTCTGCAGATAAGCCCACCGGAAGTATGGCTTATATCTATATTTTTTCTGCCGTAGCCCTCTTTATACTTCTGCTGGCCATGATCAATTATATGAACATGGCCACCGCACGCTCTGCAAACCGTGCGAGGGAAGTAGGACTTCGCAAGGTGGTAGGTGCGCAGCGTACCCAGCTGATATGGCAATTTATCGGAGAATCCTTGATTATGGCTTTCATTGCTCTGATCATAGCCGTAGTGATTGTGAGCGCGCTTTTACCTGATTTCGATCAGCTTGCAGGGAAAAGTATCACCTTCAGCCAATTCCTGCAACCTGGCGTATTATTTTTGATCATTGGTATTACTTTAGTGATAGGCATAGTGTCGGGATCTTATCCGGCTTTTTATCTCTCTTCATTCAAACCTGTTACCGTATTAAAAGGAAAAACAGGCGGGAATCAGCGTTCCAGTGGAATGTTGAGGCGTATCCTTGTTGTTATACAGTTCTTTATTGCAATTGTCATGATCATAGCGACCCTCGTGGTAAACAGGCAGTTGAATTACCTTAAAAATAAAGATCTGGGCTTCAAAAAGGAAAACTTAGTAGTGCTTGAACTCCAGGATTCCACTTTCAGGAGCAAGGCCCCTGTTATGAAACAGGAGTTGTTGCAAAATCCTGATATACTTGCTGTCTCAAATACTGTCGGAGTTCCTTCCGATATAAACTGGATACAGGTCATGCGCGTAGAAAGTGAGGATAAGATGGTTGAACAAACCCTCATCTTAAACCAGGCCGATTTTGATTTTATCAGGACTATGGGTATGGAGATAGTGCAGGGCAGGGATTTCGACCCTAAAATGGGGACCGACAGTACATCGGCTGTGATCATTAACCAGGCCTGTGCTAAGGCCCTGGGCTGGGAAGATAATCCCATAGGGAAGAAGATTGATTATGGCATTAACCTGGAAGGAAATGCAGATCGTCCCCTGAAAGTGATCGGGGTGGTTAAAGATTTTAATTTCAAATCTTTGCATAATAAAATAGATCCCATAATAATCTTTATCAGCAGGGTACCCAGAGCTACTATGGTCATCCGGACCGACGGAAAGAATACTGCCCAGACCTTGTCTTTTATTGAGGAAAAATGGCATGAATTCGGGGCCAAACGTCCCTTTAATTATAAGTACCTTGATCAGATGATGGATGAAAGCTATACATCCGAGGCCACGCTGGGCGTGATTTTCCGGATTACCAGCATACTTACCATCTTCATCGCGCTGCTCGGACTGCTCGGTCTCTCATCCTTTATCGCGGAGCAAAAAAACAAAGAAATTGGTATAAGAAAAGTCCTGGGAGCTTCGGTCGGGAGTGTGCTTCAACTTCTATATAAAGAATTTGTACTTCTTATCCTGATAGCATTCGTTATTGCCATTCCTGTTGCCTGGTGGAGGCTTGATATCTGGTTACAGGATAGTTTTGTGTACCATACGAATCTGACGCTGTTCTCATTCCTGTTAGCTGGATTGATCGCTCTGGTGATAGGTTTGGGGACCATCAGTTATCATATTGTAAAGGCAGCTTCCGGTAACCCGGTGGATGCCATCAAGTATGAATAGGCAAACTTAATTTATGCTGAGAAATTATTTCAAGACAGCTTTTCGTAACCTTTGGAGGTATGGCACTTATTCCCTGATAAATATTTCAGGACTGGCCATAGGCATGGCAACATGTATACTCATTTTCATCTATATAACCCACGAACTGAGTTATGATAAGTTTTTGGATGATCATGAAGACCTCTACAGGGTTTGCATGAACGGACGGATATCCGATGATTATTTCAATGTGGCTGTGACCATGCCCGCCCTGGCCCTGCCTTTAAAAAGCGATTTTCCTGAGATCCGGAATGTATGCCGGGTCGACGGGGCCGGGAGTAATTTCTTCTTTGCCAACGGAGAGAATAAATTTTATGAGAGCGATGTATATTTCGTGGATTCCACCTTCCTCGAAATGTTTTCCTTTCATATGTTGGAAGGATCTCCCACAACAGCTTTGAGAGAACCATTAAACGTGGTTCTTACCCGCAGTGCAGCCAGGAAATTCTTCGGGGATGAAGATGCCATGGGGAAGGTACTCAGGGTGAATGACAAGGACAATCTGAAAGTTACCGGCATACTGGAAGATATCCCTGATAACTCCCATATGAAATTCAATATGCTGATATCCCTTGAAACAGCGAAACAGTGGGCAAAAGCCCAAAATTCACAGGAGGGCTATGATGATAACTGGGGTTCCCTGAATATCCATACTTATGTTCAACTGAAACCGGGCGTGAATATTCAGGATCTGAATAAGAAAATGGATGAAGCTGTCAGAAAAAATATGGGGGACCTGGCTGCATTGGGGAGCATCGAATTCGTTCCGTACCTTCAGCCGGTGGAGGATATCCACTTGAGATCCCATCTCATGGCCGAACTGGGATCCAACAGCGATATGAATTATATCTATACTTTCGCTGCCATTGCCCTCTTCATCCTGGTGATCGCCTGCATCAATTTCATGAACCTGTCGACGGCACGTTCCATTAAGCGTAGCAGGGAAGTGGGATTGCGCAAGGTTTGCGGGGCATCCCGCGGACAACTTATCAGGCAGTTTTTAGGTGAATCCCTGCTATTGAGCCTGGGAGGGATCGTCTTTGCCCTGTTTTTTGTTGAACTGGTCATGCCGGTATTCAGCGACCTCACCGGTCTGCATCTTGAGATGCATCTGCTGGAAGGTTATAACCTGGTCTTCCTGCTGGCCCTGGTTGTTGTTGTGGGAATACTTGCCGGGAGCTACCCGGCATTCGTGCTTTCCTCGTTCCGGCCGATTAGGGTTATCAAAGGAGAGGCTTTCAAGAGCAGGAAAAAACCCTTAATGCGGAATGTGCTGGTAGTACTGCAGTTCACTATTTCCATCATACTCCTGATATCCACCATACTCATCTATGAACAACTCGGATACCTCCGCCATAAAAACCTGGGCTTCGACCAGGAGCATCTGATGGTGATTCCCCTGAGGGGGGAGCGCCTGAAACAGAAGGCTGAGTATTTTAAGCAGCAATTCAAAAGCCTTTCATTCGTAGCTCAGGCCAGTATTTCAAACGGTACCCCTAATCGCCAGCTCAGCGGTATAGGCTTTGTCCCTGAAGGTATCGACAGTAAATCACCCTGGATCATCTATACTATGAGTGGCGACCAGGATTTTGTGCCAACTATGGGAATGCAGATAGTTCAGGGCAGGAATTTTGATCCTTCAATGGGAACCGACAGTATGGCTGTGCTCATCAATCAGACCCTGGTAAAGAAGTTAGGCTGGAAAGAACCTATAGGTAAAAAGATCTTTTCCTTCGGTAATGATTCTGCCACTGCTTACCATATTATTGGGATCTTAAAAGACTATAACTTCAAGCCTCTAACCGACCCTGTCGAACCGGCTATGATCACTATGGGCAGGCAAAACCCGAATTATCTTTCATTACGACTTCAACCGGGAAACGTTAATTCCCAGATCAGTCAGATCAGAGATAAATGGGAGGAGATGGAACAGGCTTTTCCTTTCGACTATAGTTTTATGGCTGAAGATATGAAGAAGGAACAGGCTTCGGAAGCCAGGATGGGGACCCTCTTCATTTATTTCACCATCCTGGCCATATTCATAGCATGTCTGGGTCTGTTCGGGCTGGCTGCCTATTCGGCTGAGCAACGCACAAAAGAAATAGGTATACGTAAAGTCCTGGGGGCTTCCGTTACCGGGCTGGTGATGAAGCTGGGCAGAGAATTCTCGAAATGGGTGTTGCTCGCCAACGTGATAGCCTGGCCCCTGGTTTATTACCTCGTCTACCGGTGGTTGCAAACTTTTGCCTACCGTATCGAAATTGTGGATTATCTCTGGGTCTTCGTGCTTTCCGGATTGGCAGCCCTGTTCATTGCCGTTGTAACAGTGAGCTATAAAGCGCTGCAGGCAGCCTCGACAGATCCGGTGAAGGCGCTGAAGTATGAATAGGGGGATGTATTCAGGATTCTGAAAATATACTTTGTTAAAAACGGTGTAGGGCCAGGTCGCGACCAGTACGGCCAGGTCGCGACCTGGCCCTACATTGATCACCTCTTTTTCCTATGCATCAATATCCTTGCAATGGTAAACAGCAGCAGGAACACTGCCACGAAGGCCGAAACGCGTGCTATGTAATCCCCGTATTTCACATAGAAAGTGATGCTGTCGTTGGCGTTGATCTTCTGTCTTATGGCAGTTTGCACCCAGTATTTGGTCATCTGGAATGCATCCCCCCGCTGGTCGATGAAGGCTGATGTGCCGGTATTGGCTGAGCGGGCTACGCTCCTTCGCGTTTCTATAGCTCTCAGGCGGGAGAAGGTAAAATGCTGCCGGTGACCGGGAGTATCCCCCCACCAGCCGTCATTGGTGATCACGAATATCAGGTTTGCACCTTTGCGGATATATTCTGCAACGTATTCCCCATAAACCGATTCATAACAGATCACAGGTGCTATTTTTAATCCATCACTTTTGCGGGTGAAGACAGTTCTGTATGGGTCGGTTCCCAGGCTTCCAAAAGTTCCTCCCAGATTGATCGCGAATTTCTCAATGGGTTTCATCAAACCTGCAAAAGGCATCCTTTCCACGCCGGGAGTCAGTTTTGATTTATGGTGCTTTCCCTCAATAGCTCCGTCGGCAATGTAAAAAGCCGTGTTAAATGCATCGTAATACCCATCCCCATCACTGAATTTTCGTGCCGTGGGCGATAGGGGCTCTCCTTTTTCAAATTCCTTAAAGGTTGAGGCTCCGATCACAATGCCTACACGCGGATGTTCGAGTGTGAATTTTTTCAGGGTCTCCAGGCTGGTAGAAGCTTCCAGGTGATGTTCCCAAATGTTTTCCTGTATGGATGATTCGGGCGACACGATGAAATCAGTTGTGGAATCCATTTTCTCCTTTGCCAGGTCAAGGTTTCTTTTAATGACCACAGGTGGCGGAAGAAAATATTGTTCCTTATAAGGATCCACATTGGGTTGAACAGCAACCACATCTACAGGCCAGGATTTTTCTTCGTAATTATTATAAATTGAAAAAGAGATGATCAGGGGAATCAGGACAAGTAAAAATGCAGTGGCCCAGGGAAAGCCCACGAAAAACATATTCTTTTTCAGGAGCAGGTTTTTTAATCCACGATAAAGCAAAATATTCACCAGGAGCACCCAGAGCGTTCCTCCGAAAATCCCGGTAAATTCATACCATTGTATCCATTTATAATAGGAAGCAAATCCGTTTCCCAGGCTTAGCCAGGGCCAGGTTATATCCCAGTGGTGATGTATGTACTCAAAAGTGATCCAGAAAAAGATCAGTCCGTACTGTCCCTGTGACGATCCAAGCCCCTTGCGGGAGAGATGAAAAATATACATGACCATTGCCATGAAAATGGAATTCAATACAATGGCCAGGATGGCCCCGACGGCTGTGGAATCCCATATCCACCAAGTTGTCAGGATATTCCAGATTAGAAAAGCCGGGAAAGTGAGGAAGAAAACACTTATCCTGCCAAAATCATTCCGGTGGTCAAAAATATAGTCCTCGATCAGCAATATCGGAATGAAACCTATAAACAATAATCCCGGGAATCCATCCACCGGCCAGGCCAGACTGAGTAGTATGCCAGCCAGGAAAGACAAACCTATCAGATGGATTTTTTTCAGTTTTATCATACCTATGTTCTAAATTCCAAAAAACAAATTCCAAATTCCAAACAAATTCCAAATCCAGTCGTCAGTCACTTAATCATCATACCACTTACCATTTCCCCAATACCCAATACCCATATCTATTACCTAATCCTTTTCCGTCGGAAACAGGAAGCTATTATATGGATACCGCGTCACATGTATCTTCTTCACCTCTTCATACAATACAGCCTTGAATTCTTCTATATTCATCTTATCGGTTGCTGAGATGAACAATGCCGGGCTATGGGCCCTGGCCATCCAGGTCTGTTTAAGATCTTCCAGGCTCATATTCTCTTTATCGGGCGGAATTAGGTCGTCAGGGTCCTTTTTAATATAAGTATAGGCATCTATCTTGTTAAACAATAGAATAGTGGGCTTGTCATTGGCCCCGATATCCGCCAGAGTCTGGTTCACCACGTTGATCTGTTCCTCGAAATCGGCATGCGAAATGTCAACAACATGAAGTAAAAGGTCGGCTTCCCTTACTTCATCCAGGGTGCTTTTAAATGATTCAACCAGGCTTGTAGGCAGTTTTCGGATAAATCCTACAGTATCGGAAAGCAGGAAGGGCAGATTTTCAATCACCACTTTCCTGACGGTCGTGTCGAGGGTTGCAAAAAGTTTGTTTTCAGCAAAGACATCCGATTTGCTGATAAGATTCATAATGGTTGATTTTCCAACATTGGTATAACCCACCAGGGCAACCCTGACCATGCCCGAGCGGCTTTTCCGCTGGGTAGCCATTACCTGGTCGATAGAAATCAGTTTCTTTTTGAGGAGTGAAATACGGTCGCGGACGATACGTCGGTCGGTCTCAATTTCACTTTCACCGGGGCCCCTCATGCCTATACCTCCCTGCTGACGTTCCAGGTGGGTCCACATGCGGGTCAGACGGGGCAGCAAATATTCATACTGTGCAAGTTCCACCTGTGTCTTTGCATGGGCTGTTCGGGCGCGACTGGCAAAAATGTCCAGAATCAGGTTATTCCTGTCAAGCACTTTACAGTCGAGTTCCCGTTCTATATTCCGGAGTTGTGAAGGCCCCAGTTCATCATCAAATACCGCCGTGTCGATCTCGTTTTCTGTAATATACTCCCTTATCTCTGTGAGTTTCCCGGATCCAACATAGGTTGCCGAATCAGGATGGCTTATTTTCTGGATGAAACGTTTAACAGCTATACCTCCTGCTGTATCTACCAGAAAGGCCAATTCATCCAGGTATTCATTGACGCGTTCCAGGGTAGTTTTACCTGTAACTACTGCTATTAATACTACCTTTTCAGGTTCGATGCTTATTTGCTTTTTTTCCTGCATTTAGAAGTAAAGCTTGTTATTTCAAGCTCCTGGCATTATTTTATATTTTTTGGTATTCAATGAAGTATTTCAGAACTCCCTGAATCCGATGATGTGCCTGACATCCTGTACGGTCTTATCAGCGCTGGCCCGGGCTTTATCGCGGCCTATTGATACTACTTTGTGAAGATATTCTGTATTGGAAGAAATATCGAGTATACGTTCCCGAATCGGGCTGGTGAATTTGATAATATCTTCAGCAAGCTGTTTCTTCAGGTCACCATAACGGATCTGACAATTATTGTAAAGTTCATCGAAATGACTGATAGTAGAAGCATCAGAAACTGCTTTCATAAGCATGAAGAGATTGTTGATTGCTTCCGGTTTTGGTTGGTTCATTTCAGTAGGCCCACTGTCGGTCACCGCCCGCATCACCTTTTTCCGGATCACTTCAGGCGCATCCACCAGGAAAATGGCATTACCTTCGCCCTCCGATTTTCCCATCTTGCCACTTCCATCCAATCCTGGTATTTTAAGGAGCTGTTCACCGAAATTAAAGGCTAGTGGCTCGGGAAAGTATTCATTGTTATACACGCGGTTAAATCTGCGTGCAAAAGTACGTGTCATTTCCAGGTGCTGTTCCTGATCTTTACCAACCGGTACTTTATGAGCCTTGTGAATGATGATATCCGCTGCCATCAGTGTTGGGTAAGTTAAGAGCCCTGCATTGATATTGTCTGGATGTTTACGGATCTTTTCCTTGAATGAGGTACATCTTTCAAGCTCTCCTACATAAGCATTCATATTGAGCAGGAGATAAAGCTCAGCAGTTTCGGGTACATCGCTTTGTATATATAAGGTAGATTTTTCAGGATCAAGACCACAGGCCAGGTATTCCGAGAGGACCTGCTGAACGTTCCCGTGAAGGTCGGCAGGGGTCGGATGGGTGGTCAGGGAATGATAATCCGCAATAAAGAAGAAGCAGTTATGCTCTTCCTGCATTTTCACGAAGTTTTTGAGTGCTCCGAAGTAATTGCCAAGGTGAAGGTTTCCCGTTGGCCTGATTCCGCTTACTACTGTTTCCATGGCGCAAAGATAAATTATTTAATGTTTTACCGGGCCGGCCTTTACATGACTAAAATATTAAATCAGGGAAGTCGGGATATTCCCGGGAAGGATAATATTAAGCTACAATATTGAGTTTTCTGATGCCAGCCGAAGGTGTTTCAAAAACAGACCGGATATTTTCCTACATTTTGATCTCGTCTTCTTCTTTATTATAGAAGTGATATTCGAGAAGGGAATGGGCCGACATAGGTTTCAGCCTGATCCATTTTTTATAGGTAAAATACCATTTCATCTGAACCGAAGGGAATCCTTTTTTCAGGAAGGCATACAAATATGGATGAACTGTAATGCTGAGATAAGGTTCATTCTGTTCTTCAAGAAGATATTTGATATTATTTTCAATCTCATCGGTCAACAATACACTCGGGCGTATTTTTCCGGAACCTTTGCAGGTCGGGCATTCTTCCAGCACTTCTATCTCCCTTTCAGGTCTCACCCTCTGCCGCGTAATCTGTACCAGGCCGAATTTGCTGGGAGGAAGGATAGTATGCTTGGAATTGTCTTTATCCATCTCATCCTTCAGTTGCTGGTAAAGTTTTCGCCTGTTTTTGGCTTCATGCATGTCGATAAAGTCGACCACGATAATCCCGCCCATATCCCGCAACCTGAGTTGTCTCGCAATTTCAGTAGCGGCCTCCAGGTTAACTGCCAGGGCATTTTCTTCCTGGTTATTTTCTTTCTTGGTACGGTGTCCACTGTTCACATCAATGACATGGAGTGCTTCCGTATGCTCAATTACAAGATAAATACCGCTTTTGATACCGACTGTTTTGCCAAATGAGTTCTTTATCTGCTTATCAACTCCGAAAGTCTCAAAGATCGGAACCCGGCCCTTATAGAGCTTAACTATATCGACCTTCTTTGGAGCGATCCTCTCAATGAAGACCTTGATTTCATCATAGAGGGCTGTATCGTTGACATGGATATTGTTGAAGGATTCATTCAGCAGGTCCCTGATCAGCACCGAAGTGCGATCCATTTCGCTTAGAACCTTATAAGGCGGAATTGCATCTTTAAGTTTTTTAACTGTCTGGTTCCATTTATCAACCAGGCTTCTCAAGTCGGCATCCAATTCAGCTACCATTTTATCCTCGGCTACAGTCCGGATTATTATCCCGAAATTTTTCGGTTTAATGCTGGTGATCAGTCTTTTCAGACGGTTTCTTTCCTCTACGCTCTTGATCTTTTGGGATACCGATATACGATTGGAAAATGGTACCAGGACCAGGTAGCGTCCGGCAAACGAAATTTCTGAAGAGATCCGGGGGCCTTTGGATGAGATGGGTTCTTTTTCTATCTGAACCAGCATGGGCTGATTGGCTTTCAATACGTTCCCGATCTTATCCGTTTTATCGATATCCGGTTCAGCGATGAACTGCTCCAGGGGTAATTTGGAGGCTTTCCCGGTAACAGAAAGTTTGGTGTATTTTATCAGGGTGCGAACCTGTGGCCCAAGGTCGAGATAATGCAGGAATGCATCCTTCTCGAACCCAACATTCACAAAAGCAGCATTAAGGCCTGGCATGATCTTACGAACCTTGCCGAGATAAATATCTCCGACCTGAAAACTTTTATCACTTATTTCCTTGTGTATTTCTACAAGGGCTTTGTCCTCGAGTAAGGCTATTTCGACTTCTCCCGACTTCGCATCTATTATCAGTTCCCTTTCCACAGTGAAGGCAATTTAAAAAACCTTTTTCATAAAGGAGGTATTGGTAATTAAAAAAACTACCGGCTAAAAGGCATAAACAGAAATTAATTCCACGGCACCGTAGTACCGTGGAACTAACCCCGATCGATTTCTATTTTAAGAAAATAAGATTATTTCTTCTTGTGCCTATTCTTCCGCAAACGTTTCTTACGCTTGTGGGTTGCCATCTTATGTCTCTTTCTTTTTTTCCCGCTTGGCATGTCACAAATCTTTTAATTTATTTAACACGTACATTTGATTTTACTTCTCCGAGGAAAGTTTTAGCCGGTTTGAAAGCAGGAATGTTATGAGCCGGTATTATGATGGTAGTGTTCCTTGAAATATTCCGTCCGGTTTTTTCAGCTCTTTTCTTGATAGTAAAGCTACCGAAACCCCTTAAGTACACATTTTCACCATTCGCCAGAGAATTCTTAACTGATTCCATAAATGCTTCTACGGTCGCTTGTACAGCAACTTTTTCGATCCCAGTTTTGTTAGCAATTTCTGCTACGATTTCTGCTTTAGTCATAACTGTATTAATTTTAGATTTTTAACTTTATTTTCCAATCGGGCAGCAAAGATATAATTTTTTAATTGAATAAATGAACATCGATAAAAAAAAGTGAATCTAAATTGCTCAATATAAATTTGTTCCAAGACAACTATGGATTTTACAAATAAGCTAATCGACTGGTACCGCTTGAATAAGCGTCATTTACCGTGGCGTCAAACCTCTGATCCTTACCGGATTTGGGTTTCGGAAGTTATTCTTCAGCAAACGAGGGTGGATCAAGGTTTGTCATACTATGAGCGTTTTCTGCAAAAATTTCCTGATATTCAAACTCTGGCGGATGCCGGTGATGATGATGTGTTGAAAAGCTGGCAGGGACTTGGATATTATAGCCGGGCCCGGAACCTTCATGCTGCCGCTCAGCAATTAGTAAAAGAACATGGAGGACATTTTCCGGAGAATTATGATGAGATACTTTCCCTGAAAGGCGTCGGTGAATATTCAGCCAGCGCCATCGCATCCATTGCCTATAATCTGAAATATCCTGTTGTCGATGGAAATGTTTTACGATTTATGGCTAGATTTTACGGGATAGAAATTCCCGTCAATTCAGGTAAAGGGAAAAAACTTATACGGGAGAAACTTGAAAAATTGATCAGTTCCGATGAACCGGGGACTTTTAACCAGGCGATGATGGAATTCGGGGCCACGGTTTGCAAGCCTCAGCAGGCCTTATGCAAAATATGTGTCTTTCAGGAAGATTGTGTGGCCTTCAGAACAGGAAAAGTAAAAGACCTTCCTGTTAAAGTTTATAAACCCATTGTTAAAAAGCGCTTCTTTCATTATCTGCTTGTCCTGGAAAATGAAAATAATTCTTTCTTTACATATATAAATAAAAGAACAGAAGATGATATCTGGAAAAATCTTTATGATTTTCCCTTGATAGAAATGGATAAAATATATAGTGTACAGGAATTGGAAAGGACTGAGCGATGGAAAGCTATTTTTTCTGAGAACTCTCCACGGCTGATCTTTCAATCCCGAAAGTTCCTTCATAAACTCAGTCACCAGGAATTGCATATTCAATTCTTCGTATTTCAGGCAGAAGGTTTTAACAAGAATGATTATACCCGCCTGAAAGCCGATCAAATTTCGAACTATCCGGTTCCCCGCCTGATAGAAATCTTCCTTGATGAATACATAAAAAAAATCCTTACAGGTGAATTGGATAAACAACAGTAATGCAGGTGTTTAGAAAGGTTGATCTAAAAAGATGCGTTTTTTATGAAAAAAAATCAGGTTTATGACAGGTATAAATTCTTTAAAGATGGATAAATCAATGACTACTTTTTTCATAGATTAAGCGTTAAGTCCCGGCAGATATATCGAAATCCGATAAGCCGGGACTTTAAATATAGTTTTGGTGCATTCGATTTTTAAAATGAATTTTAATGAAGGATTTTTTAGGAAGACCGTTAATGTGAAGAAATATTTAAAACTTGCACGGATTTTGACGTGCATTTCAAGTCTAATAAATTAATTTTGAACTTTAAAAACAAAAGATTATGGCAGGAGTAAACAGAGTGATCTTGATTGGGAACCTTGGGAAGGATCCCGAGATCAGAAATTTGGAAGGCGGGGCAAAGGTTGCGAATTTTTCCCTGGCCACGACAGAGGTCTTCAAGAACAGGAATGGAGAGAAATCAGAACATACCGAGTGGCATAATATAGTCTTATGGCGCGGACTGGCTGAAGTAGCAGAGAAATATCTCAGAAAAGGTAATCCTGTATACATTGAAGGCCGGATAAGATCCCGTTCATGGGATGATAAGGACGGCAACAAACGCTATACTACTGAGATCGTTGCCGATAATTTGCAAATGCTCGGCGGCCGTAAAGACTCAGGTGATAATGGCGGAACTGCTTATGCACAGAAACAGGAAGAAACAAGCGCTGCTGATCCCTCAGATATTGATACTTCAGTTGACGATGATTTGCCCTTCTAAAAATTACAGAACAGGGCCTTATTCCTGAGTTGAATTTTTTTTGATAATGGAAAGTTAATCCTCGGTTGGCTTTCCATTTAACCAATGAGACTCAATTTTTTCAAGAGAAGCGAAGAAAAAATTCTTAGTCGAATTGATTCCGAAAAGACGAAGTCTTAGTCGGGATCTTATGGGACTAAATTCCCCGTCTCTTGAGACGAATAAGAGATATTTCCTTAAGATACCCCGCTGCTTGCCGCGGGGTAGTTCATTCATGGTATCCTCCCCAATGCATATGAAAGTATGGATGTTATCTGATTTTTATATCTTTGCAGCCGTATAGCTTTTCCTATTGTTGGATTAAATTATCGAATTTTGGAAAGTCTTGATATCGACCCCTTAGCAGTTCATTTGCAAATATTACTTAGTTCCCCTTTCGTTGGTTTTACTGCCGCGGTATTTGTCGGTATACTTGTAATACTTCTGCTCCTGATTCTATCGGCACTCATTTCAGGTTCCGAGATTGCATTTTTTTCCCTGAGCCCTAACCAGATACATGAACTTCGCACTAAGGATGTAAAGGCAAATCACAAGATAATTCAGCTCCTTGAAAAACCTAAGAGGCTCCTGGCTACCATCCTGATCAGTAATAATTTCATCAATATTTCTATCGTCATTATCTCCACCTATGTGGTGAATTCGCTCTTCAATTTTGAGCATGTGGCATACTGGCTGGCCTTTTTGATACAGGTCGTAATCGTCACATCCCTGATCCTGCTGCTGGGAGAGATAATCCCAAAGATTTATGCTACAAAGCATAATATCCTCTTTGCTACTTTCATGGTTTCCCCATTAAAGTTTCTCATCCGCATATTTTACCCCTTGAGCAGCCTGCTGGTCAGGTCTACTGATGTGATTGACCGAAGGATCAGCAAGAAAGCTTATAATATCTCAATGAGCGAACTTTCGGATGCCATTGAACTGACATCAAATGAGGATACACCTGAAGAAGAGAAAAAGATACTTCAGGGAATAGTCAGGTTCGGGGATATTGAGGTGAAGGAGATAATGAAGTCGAGAATGGATGTGACTGCGGTAGATATTCATATGAACTTCGTTGAAATGCTGAATTATATCATCGAAAGCGGTTATTCGCGGGTGCCGGCTTATGAAGAGTCATTCGACCATGTAAAAGGCATACTTTATATCAAGGACCTCCTGCCACATCTAAGCCAGGGGGATGATTTTTCCTGGCAAAACCTCCTGCGGGATGCACTTTTCATCCCTGAAAATAAGAAAATCAATGACCTTTTGCAGGAGTTCCAGGATAAGAAAATCCATATGGCTATCGTGGTGGATGAATATGGCGGAACATCGGGTTTAGTTACCCTGGAAGACATCATTGAGGAGATCGTCGGAGAGATTAGCGATGAACATGACCTTGATATGGAGGATGTGATTTATTCCCAGCTGGATGACCTGAATTATATATTCGAAGGAAAAACTTCCCTGAATGATATGTGTAAGATATTGGGGATAGATGATGATATATTTGATGCCATTAAGGGGGATGCCGATTCGCTTGCAGGAGTGGTGCTTGAACTCATGAAAAAAATGCCGGAAAAAGATGAAAAAGCCTCTTACCGCCAATATACCTTCACCGTTAAAGCGGTCGACAAAAGACGAATTAAAAGGGTGCAACTTACTTTAGACCCTGATTGGCATGAAGAAAAGCTCAGAGAATAAAATAAAACTTCAGCCGCTAAGTTATTTTATTAAATTTATCATACTTGAAAAAACTTTTAATCATATTTCTGTTCCTGGGAATACTTTCTTCCTGCGAAGAGAATTACGTCCCCAAACCCAGGGGCTACTTCCGGATTGACCTGCCGGAAAAAGCTTATCAGGAATTTGATACGAACTTTCCCTATGCTTTCGAATACCCGGTATATGCAAAGGTTGTCCCGGATACCCTTAAGGATGCTGAACCCTATTGGATCAATATTGAATTTCCTTCCTTTGGAGGAGAAATAAATATCAGCTACAAGAAAGTGGACCATAACCTGGCCAAATACCTGGAGGATTCCCGTACTATGGTCATGAAACATATCCCTAAAGCTGAGGAGATAAGGGATTCGCTTATCATGCGGCCGGAAGCCGATGTATTCGGGCTATTATATGATATAGAAGGCACCGGTGCGGCATCTCCCTGTCAGTTCATCCTGACCGACAGCACCCGTAATTTCTTCAGGGGGGCTCTCTATTTTAATGTCAGGCCCAATAATGATTCCCTGGCTCCTGTAATAAATTTCATCAGGAAAGATATAGACCATTTGATCTCGACTTTCCGATGGAAAGACAAGTGAACGGTTTTACCTGGTAATTATAATTTTCCCACTGAGATGATTCTTTCCGCTTTGCATCCTGTAGATATACATGCCCGGGCCGGCAGATTGAAGGTCCATTTTCAGCTTCCCTGAACGGACGTCAATAATTTGATTGCTGATCATTTTTCCGGAAAGTGAGGATATGACCAGGGATGATCCTGGACTGATACTGTCGTATGTAAGTAAAAATATCCCGGAGGATGGATTTGGAAATATGGATATCCCCGGATAGCCACCCACAGGGTGTTCCTCAAGAGAAACTGCTAAGCCGGATAATTCCATCGTCAGGGGGCCTCCATAGACACCCATATCATTCCGCAAAGTCCCCAATGATGGCCATTGGGCCTGTCCCGGATTGCCGGGATCTTCAGGGTCATCGAAGTAACTTGAGGAATCGCCTGCATCTATGCAGGGCGAAAGCATGGAAAGATGATAATTATCGTCTATGAACATAGGATCGGCATCTATATTTCCTTCACCGTTAATTCCCCCTTCAATATCGCAATAGTTTATGGAAGCGGCAGCACCGTATATATTCGGTGAATTATTGGCGGTATTTCCCCAAACTATATTGTTTTTCAGGATGGCCGGACTGGTCCAGAGTCTTATACCCCCGCCCACTGAATTGGAATGGTTGCCGCTTATGGTATTGTTTTCAATGAGCACGGGTGCCTCCCCCTCGCTGAGGGCCCAGATGCCACCCCCACCGTAATCTTCTCCGCCACTGTTATAGGCAATTATATTGTTCCGGATCTCGGCCCCGGAATAATTCAGGACTATACCGCCCCCATAACGGCCCTTGTTAAAGGTGATAATATTGTTGAGGATGTGCGGGTTCCCGTCACCGGAACGTATCGCCCCGCCCCCGGCGCTCTGGACCCCGGTCTTATCATAGGCTTCATTGTATTTAATGATATTATTTTTTATGGTGACGGATGAATATTGTATCAGGAAAGCGCCCCCTTCACGGTAGCTGAGGGTCCCGTGTTCATCCAGCCATATGGTACCCATACCGCCTGTAATGGTAAACCCTTCCACTACAGCCGTGGAATCCTCTCCTGAAATTATCAGTATACAACTGGCTGTGTCGGGATTTTCGGGCTGGCTGCCGTTGATGACTGTGTTTTCGATATCGGAAATATTGCTGCTCAGGCAAAAGTTGCTGCATAGCACTATGTTTTTTCCATGCATATTCAGGTTTTCAAAATATTCTCCCTGGTCAACCAATACAGTATCACCTTCTGTCGAGGCATCTATTCCTGCTTGTATACTGGAATAATCAGTGGGGATGTGAATGATGATTCCCCTGACCTGGGCCCGGAGGCTTGGTAGCATTAATAATAATGTAATGAGTAGTAGGGTGGTAGTAATTCTTTTCATCTTTTCTAAAATTTAATAATGAAATATGAAGATATTAAGATTTGTAAGCCTTGGGAATATCTAATTTGACTGATGGCAGGAATGAATTCATAATAAGCCGTTTATTTCCTCCGGATGGATAGTATATACATATCATAAATTCTTATCTTTGCCCGGGTTCCTATAAATTGCCTTTAGAAATCGCTAATAATCAGGGCTCTAATTAAAAACAAATCTACTTTTATTATGAAAAAATTTACTTTGCTGCTCATCCTTACTTTAGTAATTACCCTCAGTTATTCCCAGGATACCAGGTATTCAAGGGTAAAGATTTATACCGGCCGGGAAGGCATCAGCCAGATGATGACTGAGGGAATGGCATTTGATGGTGCAACCATCAGTAAAGAAGGATATGTTACTGTGGAACTATCACGGGAAGAACTGGACCAGGTTACCCGGGACGGCTTCCGTTTTGATATCCTGATCGATGACATGGGAAAATATTACAGTAACCGGAGTAAACCTTATATGGACCGGCTTCCGGAATTGAAAAACATGCGTTATGACCTGAATGATGAATGGCCTGTACCGCAGCATTTCCAGCTTGGCCCTGTTGGCGGTTTCCTGACCATTGACCAGTGTCTTGCCGAACTTGACAGCATGTATGCCTTATTTCCTGATCATATCACCCCAAAATACGCATTTGACTCAATTACTGTAAACGGGCAAAGTATATACTGGGTTAAGATCTCCGATAATCCTACACAAAATGAAGATGAACCGGAAATACTATTCACCGGTATGCATCATGCCCGTGAACCCATCGGCATGCAGTCGCTTGTTTATTTTATGTATTATCTCCTGGAGAATTATGACACCGACCCTGAAGTTCAATATATAGTGGATAATTTCCAGCTTTATTTCATCCCTATCGTGAATATGGACGGATATGCCTATAATATCCAGACTAACCCAAATGGAAGCGGGATGTGGAGGAAGAACAGAAGGAACAACGGGGACGGAACCTATGGAGTTGATGTCAACAGGAATTACGGCTATGAATGGGGCCATGATAACGGTGGATCTTCTCCAGATCCGGGGGATGAAACTTACCGTGGACCTTATGCATTTTCCGAACCTTCTATTCAGGATGTAAGGGATTTCTGCAATGCTCATGAATTTGCAGCAGCATTAAATTACCATTCATATGGCGGCCTCCTGCTTTATCCATGGGGTTGGAGCCCGGTACCTTGTGATGATGATGCGGTTTTTCATGAACACAGTGTTTTACTCGCAAAAGAAAATGCATTCACCTATGGCCCCGGTTATGTAACTATTTACAATACCAATGGCGGATCTGACGACTGGATGTACGGGGAACAGGAAAGCAAGCCCAAAATTCTTTCTTATACACCGGAAGTCGGAACTGATAATGACGGATTCTGGCCCGTTCCAAGCCGGATCATCCCGCAATGTCAGTCAACCATGTGGCAGAATTTTAAAGTTATAGAACTGGCAGGAGCATATGCAACAGCGGCTTTTACAGGTCCTGCAATCGTCGGGGAAATTACTGATACGGCTAAGTTTGAAATAAAAAGGTTGGGCCTGAAGGATGGTGCAACTTATACCGTATCTATTTTACCACTTAATGATGCCATTCAATCTTATGGAGATCCGGTGGAATATTCTGATCTTTCATTACTTGAAACTCAGTCAGGTGGTATAGAATATACCCTCAGAAATGATATGCAAGCCGGTGAGGAAATTCTTTACCTGCTTTCGGTTGATAACGGAGCTTTAATAACTTCAGATACGATCCGTCAAATTTTTGGCAGTCCGGTGATAGTGTTGTCTGATGATGCTTCAACAATGGAAAAATGGTCTTCATCGGCCTGGAATACCACTGGCTCGTCATACCATTCGCCTGCATTTTCCATTACCGATTCACCTTCAGGGAATTATTCCAACAATACCAATACCCGGATAACACTCAATGATCCGGTTGACCTTAGGAATACTGCTTACGCAGTTTTGGAATTCTGGGCAAAATGGGATATAGAAGCCGGCTATGATTATGTACAGATACTGGCTTCGGATGATAATGGTTCAAGCTGGACGGCTCTGAACGGAAATTATACCAAACCTGGCACCCAGTATCAGGCACCGGGCCAACCTGTTTATGATGGTGTCCAGAGCGATTGGGTGAAAGAAAAGTGTCCTCTGGATGATTTTTTAGGTAAAGAAATACTTTTACGCTTTGTACTTATCAGTGATCAATATACGGTAGGTGACGGATTTTACTGGGATGACCTGAGTGTCACGATAGTAGATCAGACAACTTCAGTTCCGACTGTAGATGCCGCGAAGGGTTTTGCAATCTCCGGCCCGCTTCCGAATCCAGCCAGGGATTTTGCCAGGTTTGAATACAGTACACCTATAAATTCTGGCGATCTTAACCTGAGTATTTATAATGGTAACGGCAAATTGATGACATCACAAAACCTCAGGGTGCAACAGGGCTCTGTTAATGTACCTGTAAGCAATTGGGGAAGTGGGATCTATTTCTTCAGGTTCAGGAGCAATGGAATGCTTGTAAGGTCCGGAAAATTTATTGTGAATTGATCCCGAAAAGACGAAGTCTTATTCGGGATCTGATGGGACTAAATTCCCCGTCTCTTGAGACGAATGTGAGATATTTCCTTAAGATACCCAGCTGCTTGCTGCGGGGTATCTTAATTCTTTTTAACATTTATACTAAAGCCTGACGGCATTCTAATTATCTTGCCGGCAGGCCTTATTTCATTTTTTTATGTACTTTTGTACTTCTTTTTAAAATTCATACAGGAATGTAGAATGCTGGATAAATAATAATCAATTTAACGGGATATAATTATGGTTGATACTGTAAAAATCGGTACACTGAGATGGCATCATATTCTCAGTCCGTCAGAGGAAGACCTGCAGTATTTGAAAGACAATTTTTACTTTCACCCCCTGGATATCGAAGATTGTCGAAGTACCAACCAACGACCTAAGATTGACATTTATGACGATTATTATTTTCTGATCCTGCACTTTCCGAATTTCGATAAATCCAATGCTTTTCTTACTATCAAAGAGGTAAAGATCTTTTGGGGAGAAGATTATGTGATTACCATAGGAACCTCCCACTGGGTAGTTTCGGAAATGTTCGCTGATGCGAAAGAAAAAATCACCAATAAAGAGGAATATGGCGTTGGGACTTCAGATGCCCTGCTTTACCTCATCCTTGAAAAACTTATGACAGCTTCCTCGAACCTTATCCGCAGGGTTGGAATGGAAGTTGACCGTATAAGCGATGACCTGTTTAATAAAAGAGCACAGAAAACTATTGAAAAGATCTCCGTTACCCGGCGTAATATCATCTTACTGAATACCATATTTAAACCTCAATTACCACTTTTTCATAAGTTTGAGTCAGGCCTGATAGCCGGTTTTGCCGAAAATATGGAAGATTACTGGGGAAATATTCTTGACTATTACCAGAAAATGTGGGATATGACTGAGGATTACGGGGAGATGATCGAAGGGCTTTCGAAAACTTTTGATTCATTGCAGACGAACAAGATCAACGAGATCATGAAGATCCTGACTTTCTTTTCCAGCATACTTCTGCCCCTGACATTTATCACAGGCTTGTACGGCATGAACGTAGGCCTGCCTTTTCAGCATGATAACCGTTCATTTTATGTGATAATAGCAGCAATGCTGGCTATAATATTTACTATGGTATTTTATTTTCGGAAAAGGAAATGGTTATAAGCCGGCTTCAGAACCTGGTATTTGAAAGATCTTCTTTTCCACCTGCCTGCATGCGTAAGGCCTCTTTATGAATTATCTGCATGAGTTTCAGGATAAATTCTCTGTCCAGGCCCCTTGCCGAAGCTTTTAGAAGGCGGTCTTCCATCATTACTTTCCAACGCTCAATCTGAAAAGCGGTCATGCCTTTGGCGCGTTTGTATTTGCCAATCTTTTTCACAATTTCCATTCTTTGGCTAAGGTTATTCAGAAGCTTTTCGTCTATAAGGTCTATTTCTCTGCGAAGGATCTCCAGTTCTTTTCCTTCTTCAGGAGAAATGTTGTTGGATCTGTACTGGATTTTTTCAAGCAGTTCCGAGAGCTGGTCAGGACTGATCTGTTGTTCTTTATCCGTAAGGGCTTTATCCGGCTCGATGTGAGTTTCTATCATCATACCGTCGTATGCCAGATCGATGGCGAACTGAGTCACCTCCATCAACATCTGCCTGTTCCCGCACATATGGCTGGGATCAATGATCAGGGGTATGTCGGGAATCAGCCTTTTCAGTTCCACCGGGATCTCCCAGAGAGGCAGGTTGCGAAAGGGGCCGCTTTCATAAGATGAAAATCCCCTGTGAATGGCGATCATCTTATTTATACCGCATTTGTACAACCTTTCTATAGCTCCTATCCATAATTTAATGTCAGGATTTACAGGGTTCTTTATCATTACCGGGATATCAACACCTCTCAGTGCTGCAGCGATTTCATGGACTGAGAAAGGATTCACTACAGTGCGGGAACCTATCCAGATTATATCTATTTTATGTTTAAGGCAGGCTTCAATATGGCTGGCTGTCGCTACTTCCACCGCGACCTTCAGTCCGCTGAGTTCCCTGGCCTTAATCATCCATCCCAATCCGATATCTCCAACTCCCTCAAAAGCTTCAGGCCGGCTCCGGGGTTTCCAGATGCCGCTCCTCAACACGCTTACCTGCTCGATTCGGGCCAGTTCCATGGCTGTTCCTAGTAACTGTTCTTCAGTTTCAGCGCTGCAGGGCCCACTGATAACAAGAGGCCCCTTCCCGTGAGGCAACCAATCATTCAAAGGAGTGATATCCATGGAAATACTCATTGACAGCAAATTTAATTAATTCCCGGATAATAAGGCAGTTCATTAAAGGAGTCGAAAGAAGTCTATCCCTGAGAACTATTACATCTTGCTTAATCAGTTTTTTCACAATTAGTAATTAAAGCAGGATATTTAATTATGAAAATGGTATAATGGCAGCCTTCGCCCATATTTCCTCAGGGCAGACTATTTTCATTCCTTAGATAATGCTTTGATCAGAATTATGTTCTTATTTTTGCAGATTCTAATAAGCGAAAAGAAAATGGGATACGGAAAAAGAACTAAGATTAATGAGCTGTTGCGTCATAGTGAAGTGGATCATGAATACGTGGCTAAAGGTTGGGTGAGGACGGTGAGGGAAAGTAAAAATGTTGCTTTCATAGCGCTGAATGACGGTTCTACCATTAAAAACCTGCAGATCATCTGCGAACCGGGAATAGTACCCAGGGAAGTCCTGGATCATATTCACACCGGTGCATCTTTGTCAGTGACAGGGAATTTAGTTGATTCGCCGGGTTCGGGTCAGAGGGTTGAACTGGTGGCAAAGGAAGTTAATTTATTAGGGGAAGCTGATCCTGACAAATATCCTTTGCAACCCAAAAAGCATTCCCTGGAATTTCTTCGTGAAAATGCGCATCTGCGTTTCAGGACCTCTACTTTCAGTGCCATTACCCGGGTAAGGCATGCTATGATTTTCGCCATACATAAATTCTTTAATGATAAAGGTTTTTATAATATTCATTCACCGATAGTCACTGCTTCGGATGCGGAAGGGGCCGGGGAAATGTTCAGGGTTACAGTTCTGGACCCCATTCATCCACCCATGAGCGAAGACGGGGAAGTAAACTATAAAGAAGATTTTTTTGGCCGGCCCACCAACCTAACTGTTTCAGGCCAGCTCGAAGCTGAACTGGCGGCCCTCGCACTTTCCGAGGTCTATACTTTCGGCCCGACTTTCAGAGCTGAAAATTCAAATACCAGCCGTCACCTGGCTGAATTTTGGATGATAGAACCTGAAATGGCTTTCTATGATATCCATGATAATATGGATTTAGCTGAAGAAATGCTGAAATACCTGGTAAAGTATGCCCTGGAGAATTGTGCCGACGATCTGGAATTTTTGGATAAAAGATTGAAAGATGAAGAAAAGGGGAAAAAGAAAGAAGAGCAGGCCGAAATGGGTTTGCTTGAGAAACTGAAGTTTGTACTTGATAATCCTTTTGTGCGGATCAGCTATACTGAAGCTATCGATATCCTGAAAAATTCAAATCAGAATAAAAAGAAAAAATTCCATTACCTGATTGAAGACTGGGGGGCAGACTTACAATCGGAACATGAACGTTATCTTGTGGAAAAACATTTTAAAAAGCCGGTCATACTAACTGATTATCCCAGGGATATTAAGGCTTTTTATATGAAGCAGAATGATGACGGAAAGACGGTCAGGGCGATGGATGTACTTTTTCCGCAAATAGGAGAGATCATAGGTGGTTCACAAAGGGAAGAAGTGTATCAAAAACTTCTCAATCGCATGAAGGAGATGAATATACCTGAAGAAGGCCTGTGGTGGTATTTAGATACCCGGATCTTCGGAACAGTTCCCCATAGTGGCTTCGGTCTGGGATTCGAAAGGTTGATGCTTTTCATCACCGGCATGGGCAATATCCGTGATGTTATTCCATTCCCGCGGACCCCTCAAAACGCCGAGTTCTAAGCGACTTAATGCCTGCAGAAGTTTCACCCTGGTAATAATTTATTCTGTCATCTAATTAAATATTTAATAATCAAATACATAAATTCCTATTTTACTTAAAGAATATTAATTAATTCAATAAAGAATTGCACAATTTTTCGTAATTTGGTATAAGAAAATCGAAAGCTCAGAAAAACTCCTAAAAGGATTAGTAAACATCTATGTTAAACCAGCGACTTCAACAAAAACTAATACAAAAACTTTCGCCTCAGCAGATCCTTTTAATGAAGCTGTTGCAAATACCTTCCATGGCTTTGGAACAGCGTATCAAACAGGAGGTGGAAGAAAATCCTGCTCTGGAGGTGTTGGAAGGGACTGATGAAGATCCGATGGATGAAAATGCTGATTTGGATCAAAATGATAACGAAGAAATTGAAAAAGATGATTTTGAAGAAGAATTCGAAGAGAAGAACAAGGATGATGAGTTTGATCTGAATGATTACCTTGATGAAGATGAGATCCCTTCCTACAAAACAGCTTCGAATAATCAAAGCCCAGATGATGACAGACGGGATATCCCTTTTGCAGCAGGCAAAAGTTTCCAGGAAATACTGATTACTCAACTGGGCCTTCGCACCATAAGCGATAAGCAATTCCAGATAGGTAAGAATATCATCGGGAACCTGGATGATGCCGGGTACTTGCAGAGAGATCCTGTGGCCATGGTTGATGACATGGCATTTTCACAAAACATTGATACAAGTAAAGAAGAAATATTAGAAGTTTTGGAGATCATTCAAGACCTCGATCCTCCCGGTGTTGGTGCCCGGAATTTGCAGGAATGCCTTCTGCTTCAGCTCAGAAGAAATGGAAATCCTACGCCCGAAGTGGAACTGGCTACACATATCCTGGAGCGGTATTTTTTGGAGTTCACCAAAAAGCATTATGATAAAATCCTAAAAAAGGCCAGAATTACTGAAGAAGATCTGAAAGGGGCCGTGAATGAGATCCTGAAACTGAACCCCAAACCGGGTGATTCAATAAGTGAATCTACCCGGACGAATCATTACGTGATGCCTGATTTTATCATCCGGAATGTGGATGGCGAACTGGAACTAACATTGAATTCAAGGAATGCCCCCGAATTGCGGCTCAGCAAGACCTATCTCGAAATGCTTCAGGCTTATGCTGAAAATAAGCAGAAGAAAACCCATGATGCCCTGGTATTTGTCAAACAAAAACTGGATTCTGCCAGATGGTTTATCGATGCCATCAAACAAAGGCAAAACACGCTCTACGTTACTATGAGAGCGATAATGGAATATCAAAAAAAATATTTTCTCAGCGGGGATGAAACCCAACTCCGTCCCATGATACTGAAAGATATAGCTGAAATTGTAAGCCTTGATATCAGTACTATTTCCCGGGTTGCCAACAGTAAATATGTACAAACACCATTCGGGACCTTTCTGTTGAAGAGCTTTTTCTCTGAATCAATGCAAAAAGACAGCGGGGAGGAGGTCTCTACACGTGAAATTAAAAAGATCCTTTCCGATTGCATCGATAATGAGGAGAAATCCAAGCCTTTGACAGATGAGCAATTAACAGAGATATTGAAAGATAAAGGTTATAATATCGCCCGCCGGACAGTGGCCAAATACCGTGAACAGTTGAATATACCAGTAGCCCGACTAAGAAAAGAGCTCTGATTTAGCACAAATTTTTATTATGGAAAAACGTCTGGCTCAAGTTATCTCTATAGTATTTCATCCTTTATTATTGCCCACCTATACCTATGCGCTGCTATTCACTTTACCGGTGTATTTTGCCTTTGTCCTCAGCCCTGAATCCCGTCTGACCATCCTGGGCATGATCTTTCTGATTACCTGCTTTTTCCCTGCAATATTTATTTTGTTTATGGTGAAAAGGGGTATAGTGCAATCAGTACATATGAATAAAAGAGAGGAAAGGACTTTTCCCTACATGGTTACGATTATTTTCTTTTATGTAACATTCTATCTTCTGAAGAAAATAGAGATACCTGCAATATATTATTACTTTGCCGCGGCTGTTACTTTACTGGCAGTTCTGACTCTGATTATCAATATGTTCTGGAAGATCAGCAGTCATATGGTAGCGATAGGGGGTGTATTTGGATTGATAGTCGGATTATCCTTTTTCCTGGGGATATATTTTAACGGCCTGATCATACTACTTGCTATTCTGGCAGGCCTGATAGGTTTTGCCAGGCTTAAAACAGAGTCCCATTCACCAGCACAGGTATATGCAGGTTTTTTCCTGGGTGCCGTGACCACATCAGTATTGTTTATTATTCAAATTTGAAAGGCTGATCCAGATCAGAATGGCAGCAAGGTGATTCCAACTGAAAGGGGATACATCTCAGGGCCCTTATATTTCTGAAAAACATTTGAGAGAGAGTAATATGCAAAGAGGTTGAACCAGTCATAACCAACTCTGATAGTGGGTCCGTAACGCCATTTCTCAAGATGCGTGACAGGCCTTTCTTTGATGTTTACAAGGGAATGGTCCGAAGCGCGGTCACCTTTATATTTGGTTTTAGCGTCAATCAGGATGCCTACCTTGAATCCCAAAGAAAAACGGAATTTCTTTACTGTTTTCAATCGGAATTCAAAAGGAATATCCAGGTAAGTTAGACCCAGTTTACTCTTTTTATAACTTAAAGAGTCAGGGATAGGCGTGAAACTAATGCTGTCAGCCTTGATATCGGGTATAACTGAATTACTGTAATAATTATGAAAAGTTCCGCCAAATCCAAATGCGAAGCTAATATTGCTTTTGCCAAACTGGTAATTGTACATTCCGAAAACACTTGCTCCTTGTTGCAGGAACCGGGTTTTAACTCCTTCAGGCTGGTTCATCCAGATATCGGTAAAGATATCAGTACCCACACTGAAGCGTTTAATGGTGGTTTCTCCCACTACCTGGCTGAAGCCGCTGAAGGATGAAAAAACGGCCAGAAAGATGATCAAAGTTTTTTTCATGTATGCGTTGGTCATGGTTTGAGATGAAGGGACAAAGATACTACATTATTCTGAGTAACGAATTCTGTTTATAACAAGGCAGGGTAACAAAAATTGTGCGAAAATTTGCATTTTATCAAAAAAAATGAAAAAACTTATTTCAGGACTGATTTACTCATTGGCTTTTCACTTCTTCTTTCTATTTGTTTCAGAAGGTCTTTAAAAATGTAGAAATGAAAAGGCAGGAATGCATACCAGTAAAGTATTCCAGTAATCCCCCGGGGATGGAAATATGCGTTTATTGTTAATTTATTCAAGCCTTCATTATTATCTATATTGAATTCGAGCCATGCTTTCCCCGGAAGCCTCATTTCAGCGCGAAGCAGTAGTTTTTTATCGGGAATAATATTTTCCACCCTGAAAAAATCAATCACATCGTTGATGCGGAGTTCGGAAGTGCTTCTGCGACCGCGACTTGAACCAACTCCCAGGAAAATACGATCGATTACACCCCTCAGTCTCCACATCCAGTTACTCTGGAAATAGCCCATCTTGCCCCCAATATTACAGAATGATTTAAAAAGTGAAGATGCGGGTTTATAGGTCAGCATACAATAAGCGCTGGTATATTTGGGGGCAGGTATGAACTGATGGAGTTTCACCGCGAGTTCATGTGCCGGAGGATATGAATCCGACCAACGGGTATTGATATGGTCGTCTTTTTCATTTTGGAGAGCCTTGTCAAGGGACTCACTGAATGTGAGGGGTTCAAACGGAAGCATCTGCCTGATTTCGTTGCATTTGCATATGACCTCGTTTTTACAGCCTCTGACCAGGACTTTAGTGATGGGAATGGGGACAGGTGTTAATAGCCCAACTATGTATCCATATAAGGGGGGGTAATTTATCAGGGCCGGGAAGAAGAATCTTCTTTTCTTCAGGTGACGGGCCATAACCAGCAGCATCTGATCATAGGTAAGGATGTCATTTCCCCCTATATCAAATACCTGGCCGGAACTTTCCTGTAACTCCAGCACACCAACCAGGTATTTGATCACATCCCGGATAGCGATGGGCTGGCTTCTTGTCCTGGCCCATGATGGAATGAAAAAAACAGGGCTGTTCTTTACCAGGTTTTCAAGGATTTCATAAGATGCACTTCCCGAACCTATTATTATTCCGGCCCTAAGCACGGTAACGGGGATAATTCCCTGGGCAAGCTTTTGGGCAACTTTATTGCGGCTTTCAAGGTGAGGTGAAAGTTCCGAATCAATATTTCCCAGACCGCTCAGGTAAATGATCCTTTTTACGTCCTGATTTTCAGCAGCAATCCTGAAATTAGTGGCAGCCTGCAGATCCACCGATTCAAATTTCTTTTGGCCCAGTAATAAGGAATGGATGAGGTAATATGCAGTATGCACTCCCTGTAATGCCAATAACAAGCCTTCAATATCCAATGCATCAGCAACTATGAGTTCCACCCCGGGCCACCTTTCCATGAGTTCAGGGAAGGGAGCCCTGACCATTACCCTGACCCTGTAGCCCCTGGCCAGCAATTCAGGAACCAGGCGACCCCCAATATATCCGGTAGCCCCCGTCACCAGTACAGTTCCGATCTCCGGTACAGGCAGGCTGGGCAGATCAGTGCAAAATAATGGCCTGCTTGTATTCAATAGTTGTTTATTTAAGGTATAATTCATACCTTCATTGTCTCGTTAAAGTAGCCGGTTCAGCTTAATTCAGACCTTATTTATAACTTCTAAAAATTAAATATAAATATAACTAAATATATATAATTTATAGCTTTAAAAAGTATTTTTGCCCGACCAAAAAATCAAAAAATATATGAAACTACCAAAATCAGTATACAACTGGACCTCAATAATCGGGGCAACTATAGCTATCATCGGATTGTTCATGATTGGCTTTTTATTTGTCATTTCCTTTTTCTTTGGCCAGGGAGGATCCTACCTGGGCCTGGTAATATATATAGTTTTACCTGTATTCCTGGTGCTCGGGCTTTTACTTATACCTATAGGTATGCTGATAAAACTGAGAAGGGACCGGGGTAAAAAAGAAGACGAAAGCCGGCGCTGGCCCATTATAGATTTCAGTGATTACCGTTCCCGCAATGCATTTATGATTTTTACTGTAGGATCGACTATCTTTTTGCTGTTATCAGCAGTTGGAAGTTATGAAGCCTTCCATTATACCGAATCGGTTGAATTTTGCGGAACATTGTGCCACAGTGTTATGCAGCCTGAATATGTGGCTTATCAGAATTCACCTCATGCCCGCGTAGCCTGCGTTGATTGCCATGTGGGGTCAGGAGCTTCCTGGTATGTTAAATCCAAGCTTTCAGGATTATATCAGGTTTACGCGGTGGCAACTAACAATTTTCCACGCCCTATTCCTACACCTGTTTCAAATCTGCGTCCTGCAAGGGAAACCTGCGAGCGTTGCCACTGGCCTCAGAAATTCTATTCAAGACAGATGCGGACGGAGAAACATTACCTGGCTGATGAGAAAAATACTGAATGGGACATTACCCTTCAGATGAAGATTGGCTCTGATTACAGCGCCCTTGGCCTGAATGAAGGCATACACTGGCACATCAACCCGGATGTAAAAATTGAATATGCTTCCAAACCGGAAAGTCACCGCGATACCATAAACTGGGTCAGATATACCAACCTAAAAACTAATGAGGTACATATCTATAAAACTTCCGATGCTACCGAAAATGAAGAGTCGGCTCCCGGAATGGAAACCCGGGTCATGGACTGTATGGATTGCCACAACAGGCCTTCACATGATTACAAAAGCCCCATGGTTTTTGTAAACAATGCAATGACCGCAGGAATTATCCCGAAAGATCTGCCGGATGTTAAAATGGTCGCCATGGATGTCCTGAACCGTAACTTCCCTACTATGGACAGCGCAATGTTAGCGATTGAAACTAAGGTCAGGGAATATTACCAGTCGAACCATGAAGATATCTACAAAAATAATCCTGCCATTATCGATCAAGCTATCAGGGGAATGCAACAGGAATTTTCAAAGAATGTATTTCCTGAAATGAAGGTAAAATGGAACGAATACCCGAATAATATCGGGCACATGGAGTTCATGGGCTGTTTTAGGTGCCACGACGGAGAGCATAAGAGCGATGACGGCAAAGTTATTCCCAGGGATTGCAACCTCTGTCATACCATTATGGCCGAGGGTTTTGCCAGCGATATGAAGGTTTCTGACATCGATAAACCTCTGGAATTCGACCACCCTAACGATCCTGATCAGAATTGGAAGGAAGCCAATTGCGTGGATTGCCACAGCGACCTTTACTAGTGCTTAGTAATCATTAGATGCTATAATAAAACAGTGCAGCACGGGAAAGTCTTTAGTCTTTAGTCGTTAGTCGTTGGTCGTTGGTCGTTGGTCACCATTTTATGTACTATTATTATGTGCTATATATTAAGTACTAAGGTCTAAGTGATTATCAACTCTTAAACTTTCCAACTTCAACTCTTCACTCTACACTCTACACTCTACACTCTACACTTTGAACTAAAATGTTATATGTTCAATGATTCGACTGGTGCCACCCACTGATCATAGCCCTGAAGTTAGTCCCTGCTGGCTTACCAATGGTGCAGAGATAAACATGGACAAACATGAATAATGAGCCTACAAATCCCGCCACTATATGAAAGAGGTCGGTCAGGTGCAGACCGGAGGTGTTAAAAATTCTGTTTGCAAAGATCATTTCGGGGAAAATCAAAGCCCAGCCTGAAATGATCAATACAGGCATGAAAATAAACATGACTACCACATAGCTAATCTTCTGCAGAGGATTAAATTTACGGTTTTCGTTTAGTGGGAAAGGTGCTTTTTCACCAACGAAGATCCCATAAATATAATAACGGGCCTGTTTCATCATCCTGCCCATAAAACCTTTCCATTTGATTTTATAATAACGGCCATTTTTGGTAAAAATGTTGAACAGGATAAAATACAGGTAATTAAATGATAAAATGATCCCGGAAATATTATGTATCGAAACTGCATAATCGAAACGGATCAGTGCATATTCCTGGCTGGAATACTGCATACTTATCCCGGTCACGATCAGAAACATATACAGAAGCAAATTAATCAGGTGCCAGACCCGGATACCTACCGGATAAAAATATATAGATGCCATAAATTATTTTCTTTTGATGATTCTAAAAATAGTATGTACGAGTATAGCCCCTAAGACAAGGACAAAAGTCAATATGCTCAGGAAATTGAGGTAATAGTTGCGATTGGCGCCTATTACATATGAGGTGTTCAGGATTGCCGCGTTCAGAAAGCCAATGCTGTTCCTTCGTTCCTGACTTTGGTATTTGTAAAGCGATGCCATCAGGATGGAATTGCTGGAATGACATTCAACACATTTTTTCACAGCATATTCTTTGGGCAGGATATCATGTGCAACAAGTATGCTGTCGTTTTGCTCGGCGTGGCACTCGATACAGCGCACATTCCTGAAGTGCAAAGCCTGGTTAGGTAACCATGAATGGGTTTCCATAATATTCGGATTGACCTTATCGGTAATGAGCTGGTATTTATCGATATTGATGTGACAACTCAGACAAATCGAATTATCATATGCGATCACTTCCTTAATATTCTTATCGGAACGGGCATTTATCTTATACCGGTGGGGGTCATGGCACATCCAGCAGGTGAAAGTTTCATCATGTTTGGTAGAATGAACGCTTTTCAGGAACTCTTCATTAATTTCTTCAAATCGGAATTTTGCAAAACTTTCATCCCCGCCATGGCAATCGAGGCAAGATAATTTCGGCTCCATGCGGAGTTCACCTGAGTGGGGAAAATTTGCGTATTCACTTGAATGACAGTCGGTACATTCCAGATTACGATGATTAGAAATATAGAATGTAGCCGAATCTATTACGAAGTAAGGATTCATACGGTCTTTGACTTCCCTCTCAATATTTTCGTTGTAGAAATGATAGGTTTTATGCCCGTGGCATTTGAAACATTTCTGATTTTGCTCGATATATGCAGGTTTTTGAACATCCTGGGCAAACAGTCCGCAAATTGTGAAAAAATTAACAAGGATAGATAGAAAGATAAGTTTGATTTGATTTGATTTAAGCAACATATCTAAAGCAATTAATTTAGCAGAAGTAGTAAAAGAACCGGGTGCCCGTGTCTTGCACAGGCACCCGGGATTGAATATCAGGTACAAAATTTATGTTAATAACTCCAAAGCCTGGTAATATTAAAGCCCAGGTAGAAGCGGCTTTTGCCCTTGGTAAAGTCATTTTGGTTCATCATGACATTGTATTGAGGAACCATAAAGTTTGATGTTCCGGCAAAAATCTGGAATACATGCATACCGGTTGAAATTTCCCATCCGAATCCAAGGTTGGGTTTAGCAGGATCTTTGATAGTGGGCCATTCTTTTATACTATTGACAATTAATGGCCAATCATAATTGAAAATTATAGAAGACTGCGGGCTTATCTTAACACGACCGGCAAAATGGAGGGCGATTTTATCATGGTCCATAAGCGAATCCACCTGATTAAAGTGGGTAAAACTTGCTCCGGCTGAAATGGTCAACCATTTGGTAAATTCACGGGTAATTATCAATTCATTGAAAAAGGCGAATCTATTTCCAAATTTATAATTTTTACCAAAATTTGACTCGTTACGGGCATCCAATGACCAGTCACCATAATATGTAAGTGACAGGGGGATTTTTCCCGAACGGGACTGTTGCAAGAGGTTAATTTTCAAGTGAAGATCCTGAATCTTATAATTTTTAGCGGTTCCGAAACCAAGTTCAAGCCAGTCAGTGAATGCATAATTCAAGGCCAGGCGTGTATTGGCTGTTCCAAAGACACCGAAAAGGTCGGAAATACCATTTTCCATACTTCCAAATCGATGCTGTATCACAAACTCGAGGGTTTTAGTTGGAGGAATGACGCTCGTAACATTATCGATCATATATCCGCATGCGAAAGGGCTTCTGACCGGTGATTCTCCCTGGGCAATCCAATATCCCAGCAAACTTTTATTGGAATTCTCCTTTTTCGTAGCTCCTCCCTCATCCTGCGCAAGAAGCAAGGAAGGCAGCAAGGCCAGCATGATAATGAATATGTTAATCTTTTTCATCTAATCTTAATTTTTAGGGTTTTCAACACTTTATTAATTGTTCTTGGCGCCTTGCTTTATCCAATTGAGGATCCAAACAGGATCATTGGGATCCTTGGTGAAAGTATTCATACTTCCACCCTTCACAACTTCCATATACAAAACGCTTTGGTCAGGTGCGACAGTGTCGATGAGATTTTTGGCGAACAGCTCATTATAAGCATTGGCCGCAGTGAGGTCAGGGCTATCACCACCTGGATTATGACATCCTATACAGTCATTGTCAAAAATGGGTTGGATTTTAGTGGCAAAACTAATCACATCGGGTATTACGGGTTTATCGACTTCGATCCACTCGTACTCACATGCTTGCCAGGCCATAAGGCTTAGAAACATGGACAGAATTAATAAAGATTTTTTCATATGAATATATTTTTAATGTTAAAGATATAAAAAAAGGCCTCAGAGGTTGAAGCCTTTTTTCTTTATTATTAATACTACTTAATTCCTTGATTGCAATGCATCAATTGAATTCTGCAGTAACGCTTTTACAAAGGGAGGATTATGAAGTCCCATGCTCCTGTCTTCTTCAACATAAATATAATTGAAAGCGCAACCGGCTACAATATTTGGGTGATTGCCCGTAATAAGACTTCCACTTTCAGTAAAAACACTATCTGCAACGAGAAGAGTCATCAACTGACTCATCATATCTTCAATTTGTGCGTCTAAAGTGGTAATGTGTTGATTGGCTTCAGCATCAGTATGATGGCAATCGAGACATCCAGTTGTGTTAACTGCTCCGTTACTGCGTGCCATGGTCCAGGTATGTCCGCCTGTTTCGGCTCCATAACCATCGGCCATATGACAGGTAACACATTTGTCGACTACATCCATGTGAGGATTAGTTGTAGGATATCCGCTACCGACCATAAAGGCTGCAGCACCCGTCATCATAGAAGATTGTGGTCCGTGGTGAGGTCCCCAATGGCTGCTAGTGATATTATATAAACCCGAAGGATTATTAACATCCGGCATAGGAGTCGGCCTTGCCTGGTGGCAGGAAGCACAAATGTTGCCTTTCCCGAAATCAACAGTTGCACCGCCGACAAAAAGAGTAACGGGGTCGGTAACTCTTAATCCCCAGTCAGCAACAGTATATGTGTCGTGAATGTCGTGACATGTATAACAATTGATGTTTGAAGGATTAAGAATAACACTGGCGGTAGTATCAGCACCTGTGAGGACCCTTTCACGGAATCCCTGGCTGGTATGACAAATGGCGCAATCCGTCGAATTCCTTGCATAATTTCCGCCGGTAGCATGAATAGAGTTTCCCCATTGCAGGATTTTAGTTTCAACGGTCTCTGACATATCATGACAAGCGCCGCAAGTTGCGGTACCATCCGTACCGTTGATTCCATTTTCTCCGTTAGTTCCGGCAGGCCCTTGCGGACCTTCTTTAGTACAACTGCTGAACGTGATCATGGACAGGACCATGGCCATCGAAATGAGCATTGATAGTAAATTAATCTTCTTCATATAAATACTGTTTTTAAGGTTTCGGTTTCTGGCTACAATATTAGATACAATTAAATCTGTAGTGAATTTTTTAACGATGAAATAATACCAAGGAAAAATTTATCTAAATCAAATAATTATCAATATATAAACAATCAAGTATTGATATATATCAATAAAGAATATTTAAAACAATGAAATACAATATATAAGAATACCTATAAATTATCATATAAAAAGCGAAATATTTAATTTAGAATTAATATAAATTTCGATCAACATTTTAACCATTGTCCGAGATGTTTTGAAGGGCCTTTTCATTCAATATCTTTAACTCATTGCCTTCGAGGGTGATAAGGCCGGCATCTTTAAACTCTTTTAGAACACGAATAAGGCTTTCTTTAGTAAGGGACGACATATCGGCCATTTCCTGACGGTTAACCGTCAGGTAACATGGATTTGTCTTATAGATCACCTTATAAAGATATAATAAAGAATCGGCCACCCGCCCCGGCATTTGTTTTTGAGTCAGGGTAATAATACGGTCGAAATTTCTGATTTCTCTTAAATTCCCTCTGCGAATCAGCTCTATGGCAAATTTGCTGTTATTCTGAAGGAGTTCCTGGAAAACACCGGCTTCTATAAAACAGGCAGTGCTGTCAACTAAGGCGGAAACGGAATAATGATGTCGGTCATCCGTAAAAAGCCCCGGTCCCCCAACCGTTTCGCCCGGTTTTATAAGTTCCAGGATGTAATTTTTCTTATTGGAACCTTCAAGGTATATCTTTAATAAACCACTTGTTAAACAGATAATATGAGTGAGTGAGGTACCCTGTTTGAAAATGGTTTCTCCTGAATTAAAATGCACTTCATACCGCTTTTCATTTACTTTCTCCAGTTCTTCCTGGGAAAGCAAGTCGAAAAGAGTAATTTTCTTTTTACAGTCCTGGCAGTTCTGGAGTTTAACAAATTTTGCCATGATTGATATATATCATTTAGAAGAGATGCTAAATATACAATATTTTTAAAGCAATGTCAGCAATAATATGCTAAATTTAAGAATATGAGTGGAATAAAATTATTTATTTTTTCCAGACAACAAGTCATTCACCGTTTGAATTCCTATTTTCAGTTCTGCAGAATTATTATATGCCGGAATGAATTTTATTTCACGGTTTATGCCCGGATAGAGGTCGAAGAAGTTATCTGAAAATTCACCTTCCAAAGAAGTGCTCAGATAAATATTTTTTACAAGATTTTTAGAATTCAGATGAATACTGTAAACATTGTTTTCCGGGCTCACAACAATACTTAACATGGGCTTCTGCAAGTTTAATTCTTTTACAGGACTGAAATATAAAGTGTTATCACTGAGAATTCCATTATCCTTATTAAGCCATACCTTTAAATAAACCTTATCTTCCATATTTTTGTCTACCAATTTATTCAGGGCTCTCCGGAAATATATCAGAGATTTTAGTGGTAGTATATTCAGCATTGTATCTTTATGCCAGAGTTCTGAACCATCCATTTTCTGAAGTGACATCGTCATTTCTGAAGACACAGTATCCATCAAATCGGAGATGATATAAATATTCAGAAAACCATCCTCGGCCACCGGACTTATGAGCACATTTCTGAAAGCTTTCTTTACAAAATAATGCAATGCTTTTTTTCTATAGTAATAATCAAAACCCGACCAGGAAATCACAGGCCAGCAGTCATTTAACTGCCAGTAGAGTGTTCCCATGCACACCGGCATAGCCCTTCGGTCAGCTTCAATCGCTTTGCGGATGCCTTCGGCCTGGTTTAGCTGACTCAGATAGTCATAAGTTTCTAAATCAGTCGGAACGGGATAATCCCTTTGCATATACTCCCTGATAAGTTCCTCCCCGAAAGGATGTTTCTGATGAGCCTTCATCACGGGAGATCCGATAACACGGTCAGCGGGTAATGTAAAGGCTTCGATGGTTTTCATGGGTGGGTAACCCTGGAAACCATATTCACTCATAAATCTTCCCACCTTCTTTTCGAATATATCAAAGGGCTCATGCCCCCACCACACACCCCAGTAGTGTGAGTCGCCTTCTTTCAGGCTTTCAGGATGCCCCCAGCCTATAGATGGGGAGCTTGGCCAATAGGAACGGGTTCCGTCATATTTATGGATCACTTCCGGAAGCAGGGTGTCAAATAGGTCCTTATAATCTCCCCAAATCTTTTGTTGTTCTGCTTCCGTATACTTGAATTGTTTTTGCCAGCCCCAGTTTTTCCATCCTTCATCTACCTCGTTATTACCACACCAAAGAGCTATACAAGGATGGTTTCTGAGTCTTTTTACATTTTGGACGGCTTCCTGTTTTACATTATTAAGAAATGAACTATCTCCGGGATACATAGTGCAGGCAAACATGAAATCCTGCCAGATCAGAATACCGGCCGAATCGCATAAATCATAAAACAAGTCATTTTCATAAATCCCGCCTCCCCATACCCTGAGCATATTCATATTGGCATCCAGGACATTGCTTATGAGCCTGTGATAACGTTCAGGCCCCACCCTTGCCGGAAAATTGTCCTGCGGGACATAATTAGCCCCTTTCATAAATACGGCTTTACCGTTCAGCCTGAAATAAAAACTTCTGCCTATACTATCATCTTCCTGAACTAACTCTATTTTTCTTATTCCGAAAGATTGCGAAACCTCATCAAATATATCCCCATCTGATTTAATCCGGGCTTTCAAATGATATAAATATGGTTCACCCAAATTGTGAGTCCACCATAGTTTAGGCTTATCAATATTAAAGGAGATGTCAATAAAATTGCTTCCTTTTTTCAGATTTATTTTTTTAGAAATTGAATTATTCCCCTGAATATCTATAATACAACTTGCTTGTGTGTTAGCTTTGGACAGGATTTCCATAGACACTCTTATTTCAGCCTGGAGACTATCCATATATATGGTTTTAATCCGGAGAGCATCTATTCGGGCACCATTCCATGCTCTTAAATATACTGGTTTCCAAATTCCGGATGTCACCAAAACCGGACCCCAGTCCCAGCCGAACATATAGGGCGCTTTTCGTGACCAGGCTCTCTCGTCAGGCAAAGCGTAGCTATGCTGTAAAGCCTTTTCCCTGTTGATTTTCAGTGGTGAATGGAACACTATTTTGAGTTTATTTTTTCCCGGAACTATCCTGTCCTTCACATTTACAAGCCATTCGCGGAACATATTGTCAGCCTTCAGAAGCAAGGTATCATTCAGATAAACATCCGCGTATGTATCCAGACCTTCAAAAATCAATTCAAGCTTATCGTAATTGAACAGTTCTGCATCAGCATCAAAGTTCTTTTCATAAACCCAGTCCTTTTCACCCACCCACTGGACTTTAGCCTCATTGTCACGGAAATATGGGTCTTCTATAAGATGGTTTGCCATCAGATCGGTATGTATACAGCCCGGCACTTCAGCGGGATAAAACTTTCCGTCTTCAGTATATTGAAATACCCATCCCTTATCAAGATTTACGGTTTCCACCGATTTTTTTTCAGGACCATGGCATGCGTACACAAATAAAATAAGCAGCCCGCTAAAAAACTTTGAAAAGCTCAATTTCATACATTCAGATATCTCAGGATAAGTATCCAAAGTTAAAATTTAATCAGTTATTTTAATGATTGAATCGTGCTCCAAAGTGACTTTCGCATTTAAGACTTCTATACTTTGAGATCTTTCAATTATTCCTTATCATTGTAATACAATTCATAAAGCCATTCCAATGAAACAAAAACCCCGTTTATCTTTCTGGCAGATCTGGAATATGAGTTTCGGATTTTTAGGGATACAATTCGGATTTGCTTTGCAGAACGCCAATGTGAGCCGGATTTTTGAAACTCTCGGGGCGAGTGTTGACAATATTCCTATACTCTGGATTGCGGCCCCTGTTACCGGCTTGATCATACAACCCATCATAGGTCATATGAGTGACAATACCTGGAACCGCCTGGGGCGCAGGAGGCCTTATTTTTTGACGGGAGCCATACTTGCTTCACTGGCCTTACTGATCATGCCTAATTCACCTGTACTTTGGGTTGCGGCCGGGATGCTCTGGGTAATGGATGCTTCAATCAATGTTTCGATGGAACCTTTCAGGGCATTTGTCGGGGATATGCTTCCTTCTAGGCAACGTACTACCGGTTTCGCTATGCAGAGCTTTTTTATAGGTACAGGGGCGGTTGTGGCTTCTGCCCTGCCTTATATCATGACTCAATGGTTGAACATCCCGAATACTGCACCTGAAGGGATTATACCACTTTCTGTCAAACTATCATTCTATATTGGGGCCATAGTATTTTTCCTTGCAGTTGTCTGGACTGTCATGAGGAGCAAAGAATATTCACCCAAAGAAATGGCTGAATTTGCTTCTGTCCAAAAAGGAGATGATGGAGAATTCCTCCCGGTAGCCGATGAAATATTGCCGGCAGAAAGCTTTGTGCGGAGCAGCTATATATGGCTGATGGCCGGGGCCGTCATGAGCGGCCTTATCTATTATTACAAACTTGAGGCTGAACTCTATATTCTTGGTATCGGCCTTATGGTTTTTGGCCTGGTACAATTATTTACCGGCCTGATGATCAGGAATGGTACAGTAGAAAACGGTTTTGTAACGGTTATCAATGATTTGTTCAAGATGCCCCAGACTATGAAACAACTGGCATTGGTCCAGTTCTTTTCCTGGTTTGCCCTCTTTGCCATGTGGATTTATACTACTGCCGGCGTTACGACTACCAAGTATGATATGAAAATGGATACGCAGTCTTTCAAGGGGCTGGAAAGCGCGTTTGAAAAGATATCCACTATGCCCGATACTGGTATGTGGGATAATACTGCCGGGGTCAGGACAGATTTGAATGAAATGAAAACATAGATTTGACAAAGGAAAGAATGTAGTAGCTACCATGCGTGTTGTACAGTTTTTCTCGGATCAGAAGAAACAGGAAATGCTGCAGCTTGATGAGGGCCTGATGCAGCGCATGTTGCATATACAACAAGAGTATAATAAAGGAGCCGACTGGGTAGGAGTACTGATGGCTGTTTATAATGGTTTCGCGGCTATTATGGCTTTTTTCCTGATATGGCTGGCGGCGAGAACAAACCGTAAAACAGTACATGCATTTAGCCTGGTAGTAGGAGGGATCAGCCTGGTATCTTTTTATCTTATCGCCAATCCTAAAGTGCTTATGATTTCTGAGCTGGGGATAGGGCTTGCCTGGGCTTCAATTCTGGCCATGCCCTACGCTATCCTGACCGGATCATTACCCCAGCATAAGATGGGAACCTATATGGGGATCTTCAATTTCTTCATCGTGATCCCTCAAATACTGGCTGCAACTATACTTGGATTTTTTGTAAGACATGTGGCTGATGGTCAGCCTATTTTTGCACTTGTACTCGGCGGAGTTTCTATGTTCATTGCTGCCGTCCTGGTTTTGTTTGTGAAAGATGTAGATGCACCTATTAAGGAATGAAGAAAGCAGGGGAAATAGTATTATTTAATTTTTACATCATACTGCATACCGATCAGAATATCTGCTGAATCTTTAAGTGCCTGCACCATTTTATGTTCCTGTTCCAGCACGGCCATGCGGTATTCATTCTGAGGTTCTTTGCCACGGACTACCTGGGCTTTCTTGGTTTCATGGTAAGTTAGTTCAATGAATACCCTCAGGTCCAGTTTATCTGTTTTTATAGCATAAAGCCCGTCGATAATAAGCATATCTATCCCCTTGAAATCGGTGATGAGTGTATCAACCTGTTCGGTGACCAGGTCGATGCAGGGCATGGTGGCCTTAGAATTGTTTTTGAAATCTTCTATATTTCTATAAATAGTATCCCAATCGTATTCTCCGTATCCCACCACATTCTCTATTCCGTGGCTCATGCGCCATTCGGTTCTTTCGAGGGGAAGGATGCGATAATAATTATCGATATGGATGGGTTTGGCCATGATGCCATGTTTTCTTAAACCTTTGGCGATAACATGTGCCAGTTCAGATTTTCCTGAACCACTTTCCCCTGATATCCCAATCATCATTTTATCCTTCCTGTTTTTCAGGATATAATTAATGATGATTTCACCGGCTTCCCGGTGTTTGTCTGTTATTAACAATACATCCCCAAGCATGACTTTCAGATTATTAAATTTATCCCTTCAAAAATAAATATCCTCCAAATTATAATAAATTGTATTCAGATTGGAAATTAACAAAACTTAAATTCATTCCATTCACCTGTCACAACATTTAAAACCTTTCCGCAAAGTTCAATAGGAAGTCTCACTTTGCCTTTACTTTCAATCCTGATCCTCATACTTTCCTGTGAAATCTCACATTCATACTCATTCCCGGTAAAATCAAAACCAAAGCTGAATTTTTTCCAGTGCACAGGCAATGCGGGTTTGAAGCGTGCCATCTCTCCATTGAGGTTCAGACCTGCATATGCAGTCATCGCTATCAAGACTGTCCCGGCCATTACTCCTGTATGTATACCCTCAGCCGTAGTTCCACCCTGCATGTCTTCGTAATCACTTGTGAGAGCATCCAGATAAAGCTTCCATCCGTTTTTCTTTTCGCCTATCATATTAGCCAGACGGGCATGCACTACACGACTGAGAGTTGAACCGTGGGAAGTACGTGCAAGGTAATATTTCATGTTTTTCAGGAGATAATCATCCGGCATATCGTATCCCATATCCTTCAATAATGAATCAACTTCCTGCTTTTCCAGGTTATAGAAAATCATCAGTGTGTCGGCCTGTTTTGAAACCTTATAATCATCTGGCGATTTGCCTTCCGATTTCAGGATGCGATCCATGCGGTAAACATTTCCATATTTTTCATGGTATGCTTTCCAGTCAAGTTCTTTAAGGGCAAAATAGCCGTCATATTGGGCAATAATACCTTCGGGGATATCTTTTGAAGAGCTATCTCCTGACGGGGAAATCACCAGCCTCAACTTCCGCCTGATCGTTTCCCAATTCCGGATTTCCGATTCTTTTATCCCGGTTTTATCGAGAAGGGCCTGAACGGCTATTTTTGGTAAGATATTCAGTATCAGGGGGGCTTTTTCAAATGCCCATGCAAGCATGAGGTTCGTATAAGCATTGTCTTTTAGTCCGCCCTGTTTGGAATCCGGGTACTTCTCATGAAATTCATCGGGCCCCATGACTCCGCTTATGGAATAGCGGCCAGTTTCATGATCCAATTCACATTTGCCTGCCCAGAAACTGCAGATTTCGAGGAACATTTCCGCTCCGTAATTACTAAGGAAATCAAGGTCATGGGTCACATGATAATATTGCCAGATATTATAAGCTATAGCCAGGGAAACATGGCGTTGGAGGGAACTATAATCTTCACCCCATTCTCCTGAAACCGGGTTCAGATGAAGTATCTGCGTTTCTTCACGTCCGCTGCTGCCGCTTTGCCAGGGATACATTGCACCCTCAAAGCCATTCTCCCGGGCATATTTCCGTGCCTCGTCAAGGCGGCGGTAACGATACATCAGGGAAGCACGGGCAGTATCGGGGTATTGAATATTATAAACAGGAAGAATAAAAAGTTCGTCCCAGAAAATATGACCGCGGTATGCTTCGCCGTGCAGTCCACGAGCCGGAATTCCGGCATCTATATGGGCACTGATTGGAGAGGCCGTTATCATCAGATGATAAAGATGCAAACGGAGCATTTTCTGGGCAAGACGGTCACCTTCAATTCTCATGTCAATCCGGTCCCAGATTTTTTCCCAGGCATGTTCCGAAGCAGCAAGCACCTCATTGAAATTGATATTTTTTTCTACAAGCGTGCGGGCTGCTTCCAAAGGATCGCTGATATATTCATCTGAGCGAAAAATACTTACGATTTTGTGCAGCACAATAGCTTTTCCTTCTTTCGCCTCTATACCGGATTCTAATATCGAACGCCCGTTGGATGAGGAATCAATGAAGATGGCATCAGGCAGGGTTCCTTTGACCTGCAAATAAAGCAATGCCGCCGCCGCAGTCTTTATTCCCGATTTCGGTGGTTTTTACCTCCAGGTATTGAAGGTTGCCGGAGGTTCCCTGTGATAGAGGTTCGATGTGATGTTGATTTAAATCACGGTATCTTTCCACGCCATCATTGATATGATCTCCATGCAAACCTGAACGGATACTGATGCGGTCTGAATAATTCACAGCTTTGAGACTATACTCAATTGCTGCCAGATGAGGGTCATCCATACTTGCCAGGCGTTTTGTATCTATCCTTGTTATCCTGCCCCTGGCATCTTTGATCACCAGGTTTCTGCAAAGTACACCATTATTTAAATTCAATGTTCGCCTTATATCAACGATCTCCACATTATTGATATCCAGCCAATCGTCGTCCCCAATCCTGAAACTCACGGGTAGCCAGTTTATAAGGTTCACCAGGTCCTCATTTTCGACTTTTCTGCCGCCTACTTCCGAAATGAGGCGATTGTATACACCGGCCATATAGGTGCCCGGGTAATTGTAGGTACCAGCTTCGCTTTCTTCCATGGCGCCACGTGTGACAAAATATCCATTTCCCACGGCCATCAATGATTCCCTTGATTTTTCCTTTCCCGGCTCATAATCATGATAAATAAGCCTCCAATTGTCTTTGTCAAGACTTTGACGGAACCATTCCTTCAAATCAAATAAACCTATTTCACCGATATCATTTACCACGAGATCAGCTCCATTTTTTAACAGCTCCTTTTCATTCCCTTCCCGGGCAATTCCCAATACCAGGCCGAAATTGCCTTTCTTTCCGGCCTGCACTCCTGATACAGCATCTTCCACCACAACAGCTTTGTCATAAGTGACTCCAAGCCGGTCGGCAGCCGTAGTGAAAATATCAGGCTCGGGTTTTCCCTTTAAACCGAGTTCTGCTGAAACTTCCCCGTCGATCCGGGTCTCGAAAAGATCAAGCAAACCCGCAGCTTCAAGAACTACCCTGCAATTTTTACTTGAAGAGGCCACGCCCACATGTATGCCTTCTTCTTTTAACTGCCTGATAAGAAACACGGTGGAATCATACACTTCCACCCCTTCTTTCTTAAGGACCTCATTAAAAGCAATATTTTTTCGGTTACCGATTCCGCATATAGTCTCCTTTTCCGGGGGATCAGAGGGGTCTCCATAAGGCAGGCTGATATTCCTGGATTCCAGGAAGGACTTAACCCCCTCATAACGGGGTTTTCCGTCGACATATTTCAGATAATCATGTTCATGGCTGAATTCCATGAAATTTCCGCCATTTTTTCCCTGTCTTTCTTTCAGATAGGAATCAAACATTTGTTTCCAGGCGGCACTATGAACGAGGGCGGTTTTGGTGATTACTCCGTCCAGGTCAAAAATTACAGCTTCCAGGTGTTTATATGGCATATTGTTTAAATTTTCTTTATGAAGGTTGAATTTTTATCCAATGATAAGCATGGGGCTCCAGATAATAGGATTTCAGCCCCGGCCCACTTGATATTTCGTTTCCAAGTAAGTCCATGGTATTATGCAGACGGAAACCCGGCATACTGAATTGCTGGGTTTCGGATGAAAGATTCTGCAATACCAGGATACGATCATCTCCCAGAGTCCGGTAATAGCCAAGGATATGAACTGGAAGGTTCTCTGTGAGCCATTCAATTTCACCCCTCCCAAAAGCCGGATGTTCCTTTCGCACTTCTATCATCTTATTGAGCTGTCCAAAAACCCTTGCAGCGAGACTTTCGTCATCCTCCAGATCCTTCTCAATACTATCCCAGTCAAGACGTCCTCTGACTAAAAAACGCGTGTCGTCTTTCCCGGTGAGCCGGATCATTTCACGGTAATAATCCTGGTCGTTCAATTTTCCGAATTCATCCCCGTAATAAATAACAGGTGTTCCCGGCAATGTCAGCATAATCGAATAAATAAGACCGATCTTTGCTGGGTTGCGCTCCATAAGTTCCGAAAGACGGGCTGATATGCCCTGTCCCTGGCGGAAATCCCATTCCGGATTCAGGCAATAGTTATCATGAATATATTTCCGGTCATTTTCGGTAACGTAAACAAGTTCGAGGCTAAGTTCATCATGGAGGCGCAGGAAAGTAAACCACTGGCATGCTTCCGGTATCTCAGGAGTTACTGCAGGACTAAGGATATGCTGAATTGGTTCCCGGCTTTCCATCTTTACAGCCTTGAACATCTGGGGCATAAGTGGAAAATGATATCCCGCATGGCATTCATCCCCTTTGCCGAAATATTTCACAACCTCTTTAGGTTTCTGACATGCTTCCGCGAGCAACAAGGTGTTCGGTCTCACATAGTCAAGAACTGCCCGGAAAAAGCGGACGATAGCATGGGTCGGGGGAAGGTTTTCACAATCGGTTCCATCTTCTTTCCATATATACGGAATTGCATCGGCACGAAAGCCGTCGGCACCTCTTTCGAGCCAGAACAGCATATTCCGCGACATTTCAAGTAAGACTTCCGGGTTTCGGTAATTCAGATCAGGCTGGAAATCAAAGAAACGGTGAAAAAAGTATTCTTCTCCTTCTTTCTTCCAGTTACTTTTTTCTATTCCTTTAAAAATGATTCGGGCTTGTTGATATTTTTTATCATCCTTATTCCAGATATAATAATCACGATATGGATTTTCACCGGATTTGCGTGATTCGATGAACCATGGATGCTGATCGGAGGTATGATTCAGTGCAATATCGAAAATGACCCTTATACCTTTCCGGTGGGCTTTTTCCATGAAATTCCGGAAGATTTTATCCTGTTCTACGGCATCGAAATCCCCGGGAAGGTCCAGCAAGTCAGGTCGTATACGACGGTAATTACTGATGTCAAAGCCGGCATCACGCATAGGGGAATCCAGGATAGGCAAAAGCCAGAGGCAATTTACACCCAGCCCGGCAAGATAATCCAGTTTATCTTCAAGTCCTTGAAAATCATTATTGAATAAATCAACATAAAGGGAATAAACAATGGCATCTTTGTACCATCCTGCTTCCGGGGCCCCGGATAGCAGTGCAGTTTTTATTTTCCTGAGTTCCCCGGTGAAATCAGCAAGGAGTTTCCCGGTTTGGGAAGGGTATAATTCTTTCCAAATACTAATAAAAGCAGATGACTCATCAGTATACTGCATAATAAAACTTTTTTATGATTATATCCGGTAAGCTAATGACCTGGCTTAGTTATTACCTACCAATTCGACGGTCACATAATCTAATTCTACAAAAATAATAATTTAAATTAGTACCGGCCTCCATTGATTACTTTATCTAAAGATTAATTCTTTGGTTTATTTAAGTGGATAAAATGAGGAAGCCCTTCCAAATCGGAAGGGCTTCCCAAGATTGAAGCCTGGAAGTTTCTCTGCTATTACGAATCTGACTCTAACAGCTACCAGACCTTAAAAACAAGTGGCCATCTTGTATTCTCTCGTAATGTTACGCTATTATTTTATGATTTATTGCGGTCAGTCCAAATAGTTATTAATACGCATTTGTTGATAATTATGATGGATGGTTCAGGATTAGTTGCTTATGATTGGAGGATCCTGTTGTTTTTATTATTACGACAGGTCCGTACCGACAGGTCGCGACCTGTCGGTACAAGGGTTTTGCTTTGATAGTGCTTTTTGCTATTCATAATTGTTCAATGTTCAATGCATCGATGTTCAATGTTCAATGCATCGATGTTCAATGTTCAATGCATCGTTGAATTCCCTATCTTTGTAGTAGTCATCACATTATCTAATTATCCGGAATATTATGATCAGAATGAGATACTTTTTCCTCCTGATAATCCTTTATTTACCTTTTTTTTCATTCAGCCAGTCAGATAATATCCGGGTGGAGCCCCCTTCATGGTGGACCGGTTTTGTACATCATAATCTTCAACTTCTTGTTTATGCTGAAAATGTGGGAGAAACCAATGTTATCATTCATTATCCGGGCATAAAAGTCCAGGCTGTTCATAAAGCGGAAAGCCCGGATTACCTGTTTATAGATCTTTTAATAAGTCCGGAAACTAAGTCCGGGACTTTCCCTGTAATTTTCGAGAAAAACAGGGAAATCGTCTATTCTTATGAGTATCATTTGTATGAAAGATCTGAAGGATCGAAAAGCAGGAAGGGATTTGATAATTCAGATGTGATCTATTTGCTGATGCCCGACCGCTTTGCCAACGGGAATCCCGGCAATGATTCGGTACCGGGCATGCTGGAAGGTGTAGATCGTAAGAACCCGGGCGGCCGCCATGGCGGGGATATACAGGGTATCATTGACCATCTTGATTATATTAAGGATTTGGGAATGACCGCCATTTGGTCCACGCCCCTCCTGGAAAATAATATGCCAAAATATTCCTATCATGGCTATTCCATTACGGATTATTATCGTATTGACCCGCGCTACGGGTCCAATGAATTGTACGGGGAGATGGTCGGAAAGGCCCATTCAAAAGGTCTCAAGGTGATCATGGATATGGTGTTTAACCATTGCGGGAGTCGGAACTGGTGGATGAATGACCTGCCCTTCAGCGACTGGATACACCAGTTCCCGGATTTCACCCGCTCTAACTACCGTTCCGAATCCATTATGGACCCGCATGGAAGCGACTACGACCGCGATCTGATGCTTACAGGCTGGTTCGACCGGACTATGCCCGACCTTAACCAGCACAATGTTTATATGGGAAAATATCTCATCCAGAATAGTATCTGGTGGATAGAATTTGCCGGCCTTGATGGCATCCGGATGGATACTTATCCATATGCATATAAAGACTTTATGGCTTCCTGGGATGAATATGTTATGGAAGAATACCCGAATTTTAACATAGTGGGGGAAGCCTGGCAACAGACCGAGCCACAAACCGCTTATTTTGCAGGGCAAGCTGACAATCGCGACGGATTTGACTCCCATCTTCCCACGGTCACCGATTTCCCCTTCTATTTTGCCATCAGGGATGCTTTCAATGAAAAGGATGACTGGACCCATGGCATTGCCAAACCTTATTACGTACTTTCAGAGGATTTTCTTTACAGCAATCCCATGAATACCATGGTTTTTGCGGATAATCACGACCTCACGCGTTATTTTTCTTCGGTGGGAGAAGATCTGAATAAGTGGAAGATGGGGATGACTTTTGTGCTAACTTCAAGGGGAATTCCTTTAATATATTACGGGACCGAGTTTCTGATGACTGGTATTAAAGAGAAGGGCGATGGTTATATCCGCCAGGATTTTCCCTGTGGATGGCCTGGCGACAGCCTGGATCTTGTTGATGGAGTCGGGAGGACTGCTGAGCAGGAGCAGGGCTATAATTTTTTGACGACCTTGCTCCATTACAGGGATAAGAATCCGGTCCTTCAAACCGGGGCCCTGAAACAGTTTGCCCCGCTTGATGGGGTCTATGCCTATTTCAGGTATAATTCTGATAAGACTATCATGGTCGTTTTCAATAATAATCCAACAGAAGAAAAACAGCTCAAAATGGATAAATTTACAGAATGCCTTCTGGGGCGATCAAGAGGGCGGAATATAATAAGCGGTGAGGAGATCAACCTGGTTGATTCGCTATTACTACCACCTAAATCGGTGATGATTATTGATGTGATGGAATAGTCTGTTTTTTTATTTCCCGCCGGGATGATTTTTTTCTTTCGAAAGGAAAAAGCCGGTACTTATTTTTAGCCACAAAAGCACCAAAACACTGAGGATTACACGAAGTATTGGAGGCAATTTATAAGCAAACTCAGAACTCTTTCGATTATTAATATTAAAAGACTAGCCCAAAGTCATGCAATTTTCATTAATTACATGAGTTAAGTCATGTAATTTCATATTTTGCCCTATTTGCTCAATAAAATCATAATCACAGCATGCGGGTAGCTGTTGATGATTGGCCATCAATTATGTGAGAAATCTTTCCGATATTTGTTAAGGATGTATGGACGCTGTTTGAGTTTAGCCGATCATTTTAATTTATTAAGAATATGAAGAAATTCTGGATCATCATCTTGTTGATAGCTTTATCATGGGCCTGCGGGCGTGAAAAGCCCCAAATGAAATTTCCCGATGGAAAAAAGATAGTAGGCCTGGCCAGCCCGGTCAAACTGGAGCTGGGCTCAACAGCCATATACCTGGGCGATTATTTCCCTCATCCGGAGCTGATCGATTCGGTTTATATAGCGGGCACTAAAATCAAGTTAGCCGCCGATAAATCGGTTTTTTATTTCAGGGAACCCAGGGAAGCCGGTCCTTTGATGGAGATGATGGTTTGGATCAAAGGAGATATCTATTCCATCCTGGTTGAGAAGGCTAAAAAGAAGGAATTCAATTTCAGCTTTGATCCAAAAGGGAAAAATTATAGTAAAGTAGAAATAGCAGCCGAATTCAATGGCTGGACACCTGCCCGTAATCAACTTAAGCTGAAGGACGGTAAATGGCAGGGTGTTTTATACCTTGATCCGGGCAGGTATCAGTACCAGATCGCAGCTGATGATAAATGGTTCCTTGATCCGGCGAATAAGGATTCGGTGGATAATAATAACGGGGGCTACAATTCCGTCTTGAAAGTCGGCCTGGAAGAACAGAAAAAGTCACCTTTTTTATTTACTGAAAGCTTCGATAAGTATGTTGTCAGGATTGGCAGCCGGAATACCCCCCTGGAATATTTTGTTTACTGGCAGAATTTCCGTCTTCCCGGTATCTTCCAGAAAACCGATAAAAATAGCCTGGAGATCTTTATCCCCGGACAGGCTAAGGATATGGACCGCTCTTATATCAGAGTCTTTGCCTATAACGCTTCAGGCATATCCAACGATATTTTCATTCCCCTGGACCATGGCAGGGTGATGGATGATCCCGGCGAACTGAAAAGAAGCGATGAGCATGCTTTTATCATGTACAATGTATTTGTAGACCGATTTTTCGATGGGGATTCTTCCAATGATGAGCCTTTAAACAGCCCTGAAGTTTTACCTGCGGCCGATTTCCATGGGGGTGATATCAGCGGCATCACAGATAAAATAAATGATGGCTATTTCCAAAAACTTGGAGTAAATACCATATGGATGTCACCAGTGGTGCTAAACCCTAAAGGCGCTTTTGGCTTATGGAAAAATCCTAAGACTAAATTCTCTGCTTATCATGGCTACTGGCCAATATCATTTACCCAGATTGATCCCCGTTTCGGGAACAGTTCTGAAATGAAACAACTTGTGAGCACCTCTCATAAGGATGGCCTGAATGTACTTCTCGACTTTGTGGCGCACCATGTTCACGAACAGCACCCGGTTTACAAGGAACATCCCGACTGGACCACAAATCTTTACCTCCCTGACGGTACCCTGAATACAGAGAAATGGGATGAGTACCGTCTTACAACATGGTTTGATGTTTTCCTTCCGACCCTGAATACCGGCCTGCCCCAGGTCAGAGAGATGTTGTCGGATTCAGCAGTCTGGTGGATTAAAACATATGATCTGGACGGCTTCCGTCACGATGCAACCAAACATATCCCTGAGAGTTTCTGGCGAACATTGACACGTAAGCTAAAGCTGGATGTGGATATCCCCGAAAACAGGTACGTTTTCCAGATCGGAGAAACATACGGCGGCCCCCAACTCATTTCAAGTTATGTCGGTTCGGGTATGCTCGACGGGCAGTTCGATTTCAACGTATATGATGCAGCAGTCGGGGTTTTTGCAAGGGACAAGGATCCTTTTTCAAACCTGGATAATACACTTCATCAGAGTTTTGATTACTATGGCTCCCATAACCTGATGGGATATATCACCGGTAACCAGGACAGGGCGAGGTTTATTTCCTATGCCGGCGGGGATCTTCGTTTTGATGAAGACGCCAAAGCAGCCGGTTGGCAAAGGAAAGTCGGTGTGGGTGATCCGGTAGGCTATAAAAAGCTTTCCATGCTGACGGCTTTCAATATGACCATTCCGGGAATACCTGTTATTTATTATGGAGATGAGATAGGGATGCCGGGTGGAAATGATCCCGATTCCCGCCGTATGATGCGATTTGAAAATCTCAGCGAAAAAGAAACTCAAACCCTTAATACTGCAGAAAAACTTATACAGCTCCGGAAGGATAATTTATCCCTCATTTACGGTGATTTTATGACTTTGTTGGTCACTCACGATCAGTATGTTTTTATGCGGAAATATTTCGGTGAGATTAGTATTATATTATTCAACAAGTCAGCGAAAGAAATTCACCTGGAAGTCCCCCTTCCTGGCAATATGAAGATAAAAGGATTGAAAGCAAACTTCGGAAATGAGCCCGGATTAAGCGGGAATAAATTGGAAATAGACCTTCCTCCGGATTCATTTGAAATTCTTAATGGAAATATTTAGGAAACAACAATTTCACCTTCTTTCAAGAAATAAATAAACATAAAACCATGATTAAAAGCACATCCGGTATAATTGAGAAAACTGTAAGATTCCTCTCTTATTTCCTACTTATTACTTCCTTCTTCATACTATTCTCCTGTTCCGGTGAAAAACCGAAAGTTGAAGTCAGGAAGGGGCCTCAGAGCCAGGTTGTACATCCCGACTGGAGCCGGAATGCGAATATCTACGAGGTGAACATCCGGCAATTCACCCCGCAGGGCACTTTCAAGGCATTTCAGGAACATATTCCCAGATTGAAAAAAATGGGAGTGGACATACTCTGGCTGATGCCCATACATCCAATAGGTGAGAAGAACCGAAAAGGTAAACTGGGAAGTTATTATTCGGTGAAGGATTATGAGGCTGTTAACCCAGAATACGGAAGCATGCAGGATCTGGTTGATCTGGTTAAAAAAGCGCATAAGGAAAAAATGTATGTCATCCTGGATTGGGTGGCTAATCATACTTCCTGGGACAATAAATGGGTCACCGAACACCCCGGTTGGTACACTCATGATTCAACCGGAAACATGATTTCTCCTTATGACTGGTCGGACGTGGCCGATCTGAACTATGATAATAAGGAACTTAGGGATACTATGACCTCTGCCATGAAGTTCTGGCTGAAAAAGGCTGACATTGATGGATTCCGCTGTGATGTAGCTGCTATGGTTCCTACAGATTTCTGGGACAGCACCCGCAGGGAACTGGAAAAAACCAAAGCTGTATTTATGCTTGCAGAAGCAGATGAACCAAAGCTGATGATCAAGGCTTTCGATATGGATTATTCCTGGACACTTTATAATATCATGCATGAAATAGCCATTGGGAAGAAAGATGCCAATGCAATAGAAGCTTACTACGAGGGGCAGGATACCCTTTATCCTTCGGATGCTTACCGCATGCTTTTCACTTCCAATCATGATGAAAATTCATGGAATGGAACTGAATACGAAAAATTTGGTGCAGGGGTGCTGACTTTCGCAGTTCTGACGGCTACTTTGCCCGGGATGCCTTTGATCTATAATGGTCAGGAGTCGGCTTATAACCATCGCCTGGCCTTTTTCACTAAAGATTCCATTGACTGGAAAGATTATTCTCTGGCGCCATTTTATCGTAAACTATTGGCCCTGAAACATATTTATCAGCCACTCTGGAATGGAAACTGGGGAGGAGAGCTTCAAAGGATCAATACTTCGGCCGACAGTTCAGCTTTTATTTTTATGAGGGAAAAAGAAGGAGAGAAGATATTTGTACTTACCAACCTGACTGATCAGGTCATCAATCCAAAACTGGAAGGAGATAAGTATTCTGGAAAGTATAAGGAATGGTTTTCGGAAGAGGAGAAGACTTTTGATAAGAATATGACCATCAGGCTGAAGCCGTGGGAGTATAGAGTTTATGTGATGGTTCACCGTTGATTGCAACCTTACAGTTTCCAGATGCATTGTTGGCTCATTGTTTTCAAGTAATTAGTATGAAGTAATTAGTAAGAAGAAATTAGGCAAAAGCTCTCTCATCATAGATCTTCTTACTTCATACTAATTACTAAATACTTGCTATCGAAGAAGTATAGGCCAGGAGGATAATCGGGAATTTAGAACACAAAAAAAGGCGACTTAAAACTGAGTCGCCTTTTTAGATTGATGAAAAACAAATTACCTGATGATAATTTTTTGAGTATAATTACCTCCTCTATAGCCTGTAAGAGTTACAAAGTAGAGGCCGTTTTCGAGAGTAGAAATTGGAATTGTGATATTGGCATTGTTGATTTGATCCTGAGTGATCACATTTTGTCCCAGGATATTGGAAATTGTGACCTTTTTAACAGCCTGGTAGTTATCAATATTGATATACAGATAATCGCTGGCCGGATTCGGATAGATGTAGGCATTCACGACTGCATCGTTTTCAAAAATGCTGTTCCAGGCACAGGGTGCAGGAAGCTGGTCATCCTGATACCAAACAGTCGGAATAACGTTATCACCGGCAACCACTGTATATACGCGGTTACTATCCTCACCCGGATATTCTTGGAGATCAATAGGTCCGAATGCACAGCCTATCCTGTACTTGTAGTTCAGGACTTCTCCTACAGTAAACCTTGTTACAGTAACGCTGAAAATACCCTGACTGACAAATTCCATAAGTACAGGAGGATAACCATCCATATAAAGGTCCAGACAGCTATCAAGGTTGAAAATCCCAAAATTGATCTGGCAGTTCATGTCAACCGTAAAGGTAACAGGAATTTCTCCCCAGGCGGGGATAGTGTAACTAACGTCCCCGGTTACATTACCTTCAGCATCTATAATAAGAAGCATGTTTGGTCCGCTGATAAGCCACTGGTCATTTACATCAACAGCGCCCCATTCGTATTGGCCATCAGCCGGAATTGAGTCGATCTTAACCGTCCAGATATGGTCACCTGCGGTTCCGTCACCGTGCGTGCCGTCATCCCACATAGGAACGAGGCCCCAGCCTGTCATAGCACCTTTAAACTGCAGCCCTTCATAGCTCATGGTAAGGTCAGTAACGGTAAAGACAACATCTACTGTAATGCTGCTGGGCATGGGAATGGTATAACTGGTTTGGCCGGTTACAACTCCTCCGGTAACATTAAAGGTCCTGTTTGGTCCCACAATAAGCCATGCACCCGAACCATCAACAGCTCCCCATTCATGGTCCCCTTCCGGAACCTGCAGCAGAACAACTGTCCATGTGTGGTCATCTGGCAACAAGGTCACCATGGGTACCATCATCATACATGGGAATTTCTGCCCATTCTGTGGGTGTGCCTTTAAATCGAATAGTATCATAGCTCAGCGATTCATCGATCACTGTGATGGTGACATCGGCCTGGGCGAAAACGATCGCCGATGTCATCATTGCAAAAATCATTAAAAGATAAAAACGTAAATTTTTTTTCATAGCTGTTTGATTAAGAATTAATAATAAGTTAATATTAAGTTACAATAATTGATCCAAAAGCCTAACAAATTTAAACAATATAAATATAAAAATCAATTATCAGCAGGAAGCACACTTATTTTAGTCTCAAGGGCTTCGACATTCCCGAGCCGGTTCCGGAAGACAAAAGTCAAGTCTGTGATAACATAATTCGGATCATCGATTTCGAAATACTGATAGGGTATAATAGTGATTTCATAAACCCCGTCTCCCACATCGGTCATTTTAGCCCTGTCGACCATAGCCGGAGGATATATGATCCAGTTATGTGCAGGCATGGGATTATAGTCAGTAGAATCCCCGGCATTCGTATATGTATAGATATAAACGTCTCCCACATTATTCAGCATCTCATACTCGGTTTTTTTGGTATCGCAAATGATTGTGACTACATCTGATTGGGTAAATTTCCTCGGGAAAGAAATGGAAGGTTCGGCACAGGTAAAAGGTTGCACCAGCGGAATAACATTATCAACGGTTTGTTGAGTTCCGTTGGCGTTTACGAAGAGTATACCGAATTCGGTCATAGGTGCACTGCTTTGCCAATATTCCTGTGGGATAAATTCCTTACGCCAGATATCCCCGTCAATCTGTGTGCACAGTGCTTTAGGAGTATATGATCCCCAGGTACCCTGATCAGGTGCATCGGCTCCCCCGGGTATCCAGCACCAGGCATAGATAGGACTCACTCCGGTCAAAGTACCAGGGGTTGACATCGCGGCATTGAATATCAGGCTCACGCTTTCGCTGTATGCAGAAGGTGTCGGATAAATAGTCAGCATCGTCGTTGCCTGGCTAAAATCGTAAGGAGCAATGGTCGATACAGGGGTTTCCACCGTGCCGGCTTCATCCTTCAGCATAAGCCTGATGGAATCAGGTGAATTTCCGAAAAAGCTGGTGGGTGTCATAGTAAAACTCCATTTATTATCATCTACCGCGGTACATTCGCCTTTGTTCTCGAGGACCCCGTCATTAGCGGCTGTCCAGAGAATTACCGGCCCGGTATTATCTTTCAGGTCAGTGGCACATACATTGAATGTGATCGTTATCTCCTCATCAATCATGAATGCCGAGGGTTTTACGGAAGTATGCAATTGAGCATTTAAAAGGTTGCCTGTCCCGAAGATCAGCGCTAATATAAAGAATATGATTTTTTTCATGGTCAATATCTTATTTATTGTTTTTGAAGGATGTATTCATAACTGATGATGAGGGTACCCTTGCTGTATCTTTCAAACTTGATCCTCAAATCCATGCCGTCCCTTGGAGGCCCTATCAGTTTAAAGGTGGAGGTGGTCCCCGAGGCCCCGTCTTTTGTCAGGAGTATCTCGGTGGGATAATCCGTGACATCAAATTTCCAGGTGCCGGAAGCATCCACGAAATTGGGGGCGTTCCCGGCATCTACGGTGAAACTTGTAGGAGTTCCTCCTTCACTGTTAAAAGTTATGGAATAGTCGGTAAAATTCATATCGTTGGTCCTGTCGCGTGATACAGGCTCCTGAAATTTTGCCTTTGCTATCTCATCTACCTGAGTTACATGGATAGTTTTCCATGAACCCGTGACTACCTTGAGAAAATCGGTAGGCGGTCCCAATTCCGCTATTTTCGTTTTCTGGCACGAAAACAATAAAAAGAGCCCCGTAATTAATAATAAAGAGTATATTCCTGAATAATTCTTTTTCATGACATCATATATTAATGATTAGTGATTCTTTTGGATACCTGGATTTCCATTAATTTCATTATCAGGGATTTCGAAGATGAGCATCTTATTGTTCCATGAAAGCCCGTTAATATTGGTTGCTCTCATACGCATCAGGTCGTGCATTACATTTCCCTCGAAAGCCAGTTCAATTCTTCTTTGGCGGCGGATCGCATCTACCAGTCCATCTCCAGAAGTCACATTCTGGGAATTATTCCCGAATGCCCTTTCTATGATCATGTTTACGTCATTGATAGCTTGTGTAACGCTTCCTCCGCCTGCACCTTCGGCCCCGCATTCTGCCCTGATCAGGATTATTTCGGCCAGACTAAGAACCGGTACATTTGCGTAATCGTAATCATATTTTGTGGTGAAAGTGGGTGAGCCGGGTAAATCGTCCCGTTTGATGAAAAAGGTCGTAAAACGTTTGTCATCGGGATATTCAGAAGCTATTGTGATAAGCTGGTTCCCCGGATAGACTGAAGGTTGCTGGGTTCCGTTCTGCCGGAAAGCCCCGGTAAGTGAACTTGCTGAATTATCCCCGGAAGCGGTGCTGATCATTTCAAATATAACTTCATTGGAAACCTTATTCGGATCAAAACGGGCTGTAAGGTCATCATCCAGCGTGAATTTCTGACTTTCAATGACTTCATTGGCATAATAGAAAGCCGAATCATAATTATTCATCTCAAAATACACTTTTGCAAGATATGCTTTGCAGGCCCAGGATGTAGCAAATCCGTTATTTTCTTCCGGAAGGATAAGGGAAGCTTCTACAAACCACGAAATAATGTCCCTATAAGTTTCTTCAACCGTTGCACGGGGTACCTTTTCAAAAGCTTCCACATTGGTTGCTGTTCCTAAAGTTCTGATAGGTAGTCCCGGCTGGTCATTATGTCCGGCCTTTGTTTCATCATAAGGTAAGGCGAAGAAGCGGACCAGCTCGAAATGTCCCATAGCGCGGATAAATAAGGCTTCTCCATGGATACGCTGTTTCGTAGGGAGATCCATATCAGGGAAATCATCCAGGCGGCGGTTGGCATAATTGGCACGGTCAACTGAACGGTAAGCTTCAGTCCAAAGACTTCTGCCTTCGGTGTTGAAAATATTCGTATTGTTATTCAGGATCTGGCTCCAGCCGAAACCGGTACGGTTAGTCTGGCAATTGGCGGACCAGATTTCTGAGATGGCCCACATATTCCCTCCGAAGTAAGATCCGTTACGGACAACGTCATAGGCACTGATAAGATATTTCTGAACGTCATCTTTTGTTTTGATAGCATCCTCGGTAAGGGTAAGGTTTTCAGGTTTGATATTCAGAAAATCGGATTTTTCACAGGAGATCATCACTGTTAAAATCAAGAATAAGAGTAAATATTTATATGTTTTCATGATGATATCAGTTTTAGAATGAAACACTTATTTGGAGTGAGAAGGTCCTGGCCTGTGGCGGAGTCAGATAAGTTACCGATGGACTGGTATTTTTCTGGAGTACATTCTCCATGTCCCTGAATATCTCCGGATCAAGTCCTTTGTATTTGGTGAAAGTCAGGAGATTAGTCGCGATAAAAGATATACTGGCCTGGCGTAACTTCAGCCTGCTCAGAATTTCTTTATTAAATTTATAGGTAAGAAGAAGTGATTTTAATCTGAGATAGCTTCCGTCGTGCAGGTATTCATCAGTGTTCCGGATGCGTTCTATTCCGGATTGGCCAAGGGTCAATCTGGCAACGTTTGTTACATCCCCTGGTTTCTGCCACCTGTTCAGAGCATCCGTAGTCAGGTTCCAGCCCAGGTCATTCAGTTGAAATTTTTCGGCATCATCATAAATCTTATTCCCAACGGAATAGTTGAACATAAAGCTCAATTGCCAGGCTCCGTAAGAGAAAGTATTGGTGAGGCCGCCGATATAATCAGGATAAGGGTGTCCCAGAACTCTCCGGTCATCAAGATTATAAACCTTCGTTTCATTGTTGTTGAGGTCAAGGTAAATAGGCATTCCGTCTGCCGGATCAATCCCGACAACCGGGATCAGGTAATTCACCCCGATAGGTTGTCCCACGATCACACGGGTATCTCCGGTTCCAGCCAATGCATCCGGGTTGGCCCCTCCAATATCCAACACTTTATTGTCGTTATAGGCAATATTGAAATCAGTCCTCCAAACAAAACTACGTTGAATATTGACACTGGAAATAGTGAATTCAATACCGCTATTCTTCATGGCACCTACATTCTTTAATGTATTGGCCCAACCCGTGGAAGTTTGAACGGCAACATTCAGGAACAAATCCTCCGTCCTTTTATAATAATAGGAGAATTCTCCCTGGATCCTGTCCTGCATAAATCCATATTCAACACCAACATCAAATGTTTTAGTGGTTTCCCAGCTGATATCCGGATTAGCCAGGTTATCCTGGAATATAATATTTTGCCCGTTATAGGTTGTTGGTGAGGTGGTATTCGTTGTACCATACTGGGCATAATTGGGTATTTCAGCGTTACCTGTTTTTCCATAACCGGTTTTCAGTTTCAGGAAAGTCAGCACGGGATTGCCTTTCAGGAAATTCTCTTCGCTTACGATCCAGCCCAGGGAAAAGGCAGGGAAAGTCCCGAATTTATTATTGATACCGAACCTGGATGAACCGTCCCGCCGAATCAGGGCAGTGATCAGGTACTTGTTTTTAAATGAATAATTGATACGTCCGAAATAGGAAATAAAGGAATATTTCGAAACGGGTAGTACTTCATACCGATAATCAGAGTTTGCAGAGCCGTCCGGATTGAATTGTGGAGGATATGTTGGCTTTTCAAAAATAGGGGCATCAATACCAGTAAGGGTAAGTATGGTATAATTGGATGAACTGGAAAGAGCTTCGCTTCCAATCATAAAATCGAAATGATTATTGCTGCCAAGATCCAGGCCATAATTCAAAACGGCCTTTGTATCCCAATTTATGACATAAGAACTATTGCGGATTCCCTGGGGGATATCCCTGAATGCCTTCTGATAATCGTCATATTGGCGATCCAGGTAGTCAACGCTTCCGTCGACACGCAGACTCAGATTTTTGATGATTTCCCAGTTCAGGTACAGCGTTGATAATGTACGCATCTCGCGGGTCCTGAGCTTGTCGAGATTAATCTGGGCAAGGGGATTGCCGGGACCGTTTTGGCCTTGTGGAAACTGGTAGTATCCAAAAGTTGCTGAATCGGAATAGACCGGGAAATAGGGAAGGGCTGCCGACTGGGCTTTCCCGAGTCCGCCGGTCCATGCAACCGGGACATGATTATTGATATCATGTGAGAATAGGGCGGTTACTCCAATTTTGAAACTCTTAGCCACCTGGTAATCTAAATTCGCCCTTCCGGTAAAACGATCGAAAGAATTTTCTTTGAGGAAACTGTTTTCATTATTGTAGGAAATTCCCACATACGAACCTAGTTTTTTTGAACCCTGGCGAAAGGAAAAATCAATTTCATGGGATACCCCGGTCCTGACCATTTCTTTCTGCCAGTTGGTATTGGTCGCCAATGCTTGCTCGCGGGAGATGTTCCCCGGTAAATTCACCCAGGGACCATCGTAAAACGAACCTGTACCGTATATGGCATCATTTTCATAAGCCTCCTGGTACAGTCTTACATATTCCTTATTGTCAAGTAAGTCGTACAATTTTGTGGGGTTTGAAAAACCCAGGCGATAATCTACCGAAAAGACTGGCTTGCCTTTGCCTCCTGTTGTCCCCCTCTTTGTAGTGATCAGGACAACTCCGTTGGCACCTCGTGAACCGTAGATGGCTGTTGCAGATGCATCCTTTAGCACTTCGATGGATTCAATATCGTTTGGATTGATAAAGTTCAGAGGATTCGTATTGATGCCTCCGATACGCTGCGAACCGGGGACACCTGATCCGCTGCTGCCGGGAATCTCCTGATTTTGCATGATAGGTATACCATCTATTACATAGAGTGGATCACCCCCGGCAGAAATTGAACTGATCCCCCTGATCCGAATAGCCGAACCGGCACCTGCCAGACCGCTGCTCTGAATTACCTGAACCCCGGCCGCTTTGCCCTGTAATCCGGCTTCAAAGCTAGGGACGGGAATCTCGTTTAATTCAGCGCCGCTGACTTTAGATATAGATCCTGTTAAATTTCTTTTACGCTGAGTTCCATAACCGACAACAACCGTTTCGTTCAGCATAGTCGCCTTGGTCTTCAGGCTGATTATCAGAGGACTATCATCCTTGATCTCCACTTCAACCGGATCATAACCTATGAAACTGAATACTAATGTGGCTCCCCGGGGAACTTTTAAACTGAAATTGCCATCAATATCAGTCACAGTTCCATTTGTTGTTCCTTTTTCAAGTACTGTAACCCCTACAAGGTAGGTTCCATCCTGACTGTCGGTCACCGATCCGCTTACCGGAATCGTCTGGGCCATGAGTGTTTGTGCCGTTAATATCAGCAAAAACAATTGTATGACCCAGTTTAACTGCTTGTAGATCTGCTTCATATTATTTTGGATTTATTAAGATTTTATTTGGCTTTTCAAATTTAACCAATATTGGAAGATTAATTAACTTTAATTTTACAAATTATTTTAATTAACTTAACAGTTTCTTCCACAAAGTGTGACTTGAAAATCTGGATGTTACAATAGTCTATGAAATAAATTTGGATCAACTTACTTTAAATTAGTGTTTTGCGATGTGTCTTTTTATTCTTTGATGATCTTAAAATCCCTATCCAATGCGTAAATATATTTTCATAATAAGCGTTTTATTTTCTTTATTAGCCAATTCTCAGGTTGTTACGACAAGCCCGGAATTACCGGTAACTGATCAGTCAGTGATAATTTATTTCCATGCCAGCGAGGGAAATGCTGCTTTAGCAGGATATACCGGGGATGTATATGCTCACACTGGTGTGATTACCAATGAGAGTGCCTCAGGCAGTGACTGGAAATATGTAAAAACTGACTGGGGGGTTAACACGCCCGAAACCAAAATGACCAGGATTGATCAGGACCTTTATGAATTGCAGATAACACCGGATATCAAATCCTATTATGGAGTACCTAATGGAGAGATTATCCTGAAAATGGCTTTTGTTTTCAGAAGCGGTGTTCAGGTTAGCGGTAATTACCTTGTGGGCAGATCTGAAACCGGGGGAGATATTTTCGTTGATGTGATCGAAGGTGGACTGAGTGTTACATTTCTTCAGCCTTCGATTAGACCGGCCATTTTGGCTTCGGACGATTCACTTGTGGTAGTAGTTAAAGGGAATGAGACAGATTCGGTCTCCCTGTTTATGGATAATGTTTTAAGGAAGACCGTTTCGGGAGATTTACTTCAGGATACCCTTTTCAGTTCGGAATATGGTAAACATTTTGTTTGGACAATCGGATATGGTCCCCAGGGAATGGCCAGTGACACATTTTATTTTTATATCAGAAAACCAGTCGAAATCAGGCCACTTCCGGAAGGAGTGCACGATGGAATAAATTATCCGGATAATTCCACGGCTATCCTTAGTCTTTTAGCTCCCAAAAAGGAATTTGCATTTGTAATTGGTGATTTTAATGACTGGGAAATAGATTCTTCCTACTATATGTATATGACCCCTGACAGCCTCCGGTTCTGGGCCGAAATTCCTGATCTGCTGCCGGGACAGGAATATATTTTTCAGTACCTTGTTGACGGAACTATCCGGATCGGAGATCCTTATGCTGATAAAATCAGCGATCCCTGGAACGACAAGTACATTAGTGAACAGACTTATCCGGGGCTAAAGCAATACCCGGAAGGGAAAACAACAGGAACAGCAACTTTTCTGCAAACAGGCCAGCCTGAATATCAATGGCAGATAGAAGATTTTCAGCCCCCTGCCAAAACAGATATGCTTGTTTATGAATTGCTTGTACGGGATTTTACTCAGGATCATTCCTTCCAGGGAGTAACTGACACACTTGATTATCTGAAACGACTCGGTGTGAATGTTATTGAACTGATGCCGGTCAATGAGTTTGAGGGGAATATAAGCTGGGGTTATAATCCTATATATTATTTTGCACCGGACAAATATTATGGCCCCAAAGATAAACTTAAACAACTTGTGGATGAATGTCACAAAAGAGGTATGGCTGTAGTAATGGATTTGGTCCTGAACCATGCCTACCAGCAATGTCCTTTGGTTTTACTGTATTTTGACGGAACCAATCCGACACCGGATAATCCCTGGTTCAATGTTCATTCAAATTTTACAAATCCCGATGCCCAGTGGGGTTATGACTTCAATCATGAAAGTCTCTATACACAGCAATTTGTCGATAGTATTAACAGCTATTGGATGACACAATATAAAATAGACGGATTCCGCTTTGATTTTACCAAGGGTTTCGGTAATAATATCAAAGGTTCGAATGATCCCTGGGGAAGTTTATTTGATGCTGACCGGATCCGTTTGCTGGAAAGAATGGCTCATCAGATCTGGGACAGAAAAAGCGATGCTATTGTAATTTTTGAACATCTTGCTGAAAATTCCGAAGAAAAAATCCTGGCAAATTATGGGATACTCATGTGGGGCAATGAAAGTGGATCTTATGGTAATGCTGCTGCAGGCTATGTTCTGAATAATAATTCGGATTTCTCATGGATATCCTATAAGTTGCGGGGCTGGAATGAGCCAAATGTGCTTGGCTATATGGAAAGTCATGATGAGGAGCGCCTGATGTATAAATGCGTGCATTCAGGCTACCCATATGAGGCTGGCTATAATATCCGGGACACCAGCATTGCACTGAACAGGATGCTCCTCGATGCCCTCTTCTTTTTCACTGTACCCGGGGCCTAAAATGATATGGCAATTTGGCGAAATCGGATATGATATATCCATCGACTATGATGGCCGGACCAGCCCCAAACCACTGCGATGGTATTACCTGGAAGATTATCGCAGAAAATACCTTTATGACTTTTATTCCTCCCTGATCAAATTAAAACAATCTCAGGATATCTTCCATACAGCTGACTTTACGATGAACGTAGCTTCGGCCGTCAAGAGCATTAGTCTTTCCTCACCGGAAATGAACATGGTTGTATATGGTAATTTCGATTTCAGGACCAATCAGGGTGTACCCGGTTTTCAGCATTTGGGTACCTGGTACGAATATTTTACCGGCGACACCATTGTTGTCACTGATTTGAACGCAGATATGCCACTTGAACATGGGGAATATAAATTATATACCGATGTTCCTTTACCCAAGCCGCAAATTGGCACAGGCACTCCGGAATCTCCGGCAATGAATTCATCTTCTTTTGAGGTTTATCCAAATCCATCTGATCATTTCTTCCTGAACTTTAACCTCAACCAGAGCGCCCGGGTCAGGATAGAAGTCTTCGATATCAGCGGGAGAAAGGTCAGGGTTCTGGCCGATTCTTATATGTTAAAAGGCAATCACAATTTGTCATGGAATACCGCCGAAACAGGATCCCAAAACCTCAATGGCATATACTTAATAAAATTAACGAACGATCAGAGCAGCCTGGTCCGGAAAATCATAGTTCAATAGTAAAAACCATTTGTTCATTCATACATGTTTCCCATGGCCCGCACGGCGGGCTTTAAAGCGTTTTCTGCCTGCATAAATGCCTGTAAGTGTTAATGTGATCAGCAATCCTTCACCAATGGGAGCATTTCCCCCACTCTGATTGCCGTTTAATCCATGTTCAGGTGGCGGCGCAGGTTGGGCGTTTACATAGAGTATGCTCCCGGCCATCATGCCAACAAGGCAGATCAGCACGCCTGTCAACTGCCTGGCTATTTTAATTGGTTTCATTCAATTCTTGTTTTAAAGGATTATTATTTTATGATTGATATTGTGCTTCCCTGTGCAACAGGAAATTATATACATGCCTGGTGTATAAGTATGTATGTCTATTACACTTCGCCCGGGCTGGATATCATCCCCTTCCAATATTTTCCCCTCTATGGTCATTATACTGAATGATATATTCCGAAGTGTATTATTGTCAATGTAAACTTTAGTTCCGGATACACTTAACTGAACATCAGAGTGGATTACATCTTCATTTTCGCCGAGAGCATTACCCAGATGCAGGTAAAACCTGTTATTTTCATGGCCGGGAGAGGCAAAAAACGAATATACTTTTTGTGTCTGCAAATCGGTCCATATTCCTTCTGTTCTGTCTTCCAGCTGAATATCCCTGAGCTTCATTTCTTCCATATCAAAGGCAGTGATCTTCGACTGGCCTCCTTCAGGACAAAAGAGCCTGAGTGAAATAGTAAGCGGCAATCCTGAAATCGCCTGTATTACCAGCTCATGATCCGGATCTGAAAGGCTACTTATCTGTGGCGTCTTCCCGCTTCCACCACTAAGTTTTACTACATCATAAAGCGGATCAAAACCATTGGAAGCCAGGCTGTCGAAATAGATCAGGGTCTCGTCTGTCATACCATTAGCGCTGATTTTCAAACGTATTCGATTGTCTGGAAGCTGAATTCCCTTCTTATAGAAAGCTTGTTCACCATGAACCAGGGGATGCCCGTTCCCACAATCTATATTCAAATAACCTGCGTCCAGGGCTTGTATGAAAAAGCCATTCATTGGAGGGATCAGGGAAGAACTCCCGGCAGGGACTCCGAATAAGCCATTGTGGGTCCGGTATCCACCCATTCCGTCATTCAGCGACGGATCCCAGATATGAAAGGCCGAACCTGCAATCAAGGATTTGTCTATTCCATCCGAAGTCCAATCTAAAGAGCAGCTGTAAGGGTTCCCGATCAGGTTCCAATAGTTGGACGAATAGCTGAGTGGAATTGATATGTCCCCCGTCACTGCCGGTCCCTGGAAACTTCTGATCAGGTCTCCTTCATTTACTTCTGAACATGAAAAGAGATAAGCCCTTCCCGGAATGAAAACCGTATCAAACCCTGGATTCAATGACCCGTCTGCATTACGGATGTTAGTCCAGGCAAATTCTAATGGACTGGATTCATCCCATGAATAAAGGTCAAAAGTTTGATCCGGAGGGTCTGTTGCAAAATCAGGTTGCACTTTCTGCCCTGAAAGAGGAGAAGAAATGAAATGCCAGCGATCATCTTTGGGGATTGCTCTCTGTGCTATTATCGTTCCGCTTGACTCGTACATGAGCAGGAGTGAGGCAGGCGAGCTTTCGTCCGGGGCCGAATTCAGGATTAATTCACCCGGAGGAATCCCCTCAGTACTGTCGCCAATTATAAGCTTGCCCGAAACAGTCAGGGCTCTTCCCGGTTCTATGCTCAGGGATGCTCCCGGGAGTATCCGGAGGTTCATACATCCTGCAGGCGAAGAAGCTAAATTCGTAATAAGCGGATAATTTTCGGACAAATCCCGGATGAGAACATTGACCTGGGGCCCCGGAACTGTTCCCGAAGTCCAGTTATCTGAATTATTCCAGTCCGTATCCATTCCATTCCAGGCAATTTCATACGAGCCGAAAGGTACGGCCGCTCTTAGTTCCAAAGTATCCAGGTCATCCAGGGCATCGTTCCCGGGACTGTACCAGTTCTCTACAAGCCATCCTCCGTCAGGACCGGTTCCGGATTTCCTGTACCAGTAACTATCCCTGTATGTCTCTGTCGGGTCTTCAAGCCAAATCTGATCGGTCACCGACCAGGTAAGGGTATCCCTTATCTGGAAGCCTTCATTTCCGTTTCCGGAAACTATCCCCAGAGGAATAACATTTGCATATATTCCGGTATCTCCGAAAACAATATGGAAATCTGCCACCTGGTCATATTTGACCAGGAAGACAAAAGTATTGGAATAAATTCCATTGAGAAGGATCCGGGAACCCATTCCGGCACCCCAGGGATCTCCATTCTGGGATCTCCAGATCTCATAAGCCCCCAGGTCTTCAGTTCCACTGATGAATAATTCAATTACTTTGGGTTTTCCTCCGTAAAGCGTGCCGTCAAGTATACCCGTTAGACATACACTGCCGCTACATTCCAGGATGAAAAGCACCCACACTAAAAATGTAAAACCGTACTTTCTCATTTTGTTTTTTCCGGTTAATACAATGAGAGGAGGTTTTATACCTGTCGGTTTTTAATTATTTTTCATCCTGATAAAAAATAATTTTATTCTAATCAATAAAACTTATGTTAAATCATTTATAATCAATGTGTTTAACTCCATTTTCTCAAAACACACAAAATAATTATGGAAATTTTCGGGATGCTTTTTGTATTTTTGAGATGAAAAGTTACATGATTCTATCATCATGAGCTAAAATTTTCTTTATTTGTTAAAAATTTTGGTATTTAGGGTTTTTGTATGAATAATCCTCTCTAACCTGCCCTTTTACTTTTCCGAATAATAAATTAAACTGATATAACTATGAGAAAATTTACGCAAAAAATCACAAATTGCTTGATCGGCGCGGTTTTCGCTCTGATTCTGTCAGCGGGATTGTCAACCCGTTTGCAGGCCCAGGCAGGGGATGATGATCCCCGCTATGACCGTATTCCGAAATGGTACCTTGAACAAATGCAGGATAATCCTCCGCTTTACCCATCTTCAGTTGTGACTGTGGATGGCTGGGATAATTTCTATCTCGGAATTGATTTTGCCGAAGGACATATTTCTGAAAACCCGCGCAATGCGCTTCAGTATTTCACTGTGTTCAATACAAACGGGACCCATCATACTGAAGATGGCCATGATTGGGGGATCAACAATCCATATTTCGGATCAAGTACTTATGGTGACCCTGTTACTGCTTATGATAGCCTGGGGAACCTTTATTACATGAATATGTATGGTAGCGGCTCAATACAAGGGTGTAAGATTATCACATCCACTACCAATGGAGCAAGCTGGGGAACAGCTGTGAATGCTATCAGTGGAGTAGATAAGAATTGGGTTTGTGCCGACCAGACCGGAGGGCCTTATTCTAACTATGTATATTGTACAATGACTGGGAATTCCGGTGGAAATTTTTCACGCAGTACCGACCTGGGAGCTACTTTTCTGCAAACCGCAACTTTCAGTACACAGAGCCTGCCAGGAATGATGTCATGTGTTGGACCTGAAGGAAGTGTACAGGGCGGCGCAGTATATGTTGTAACCAACGGAGGCAGTTCATTTGCTTCAACTTACACCTTTTATAAATCTACCAATGGTGGACAGAGTTTTACTCAGAAATCCTCACAAAATTTTGCAGGTTATGTAGGATCGGAAGTTAATGGACGTAATTCTGTGCAGAATATGCGTACGCGTCCCTATCCGTTTATAGCCGCAGATAATAGTTATGGTGATTACAGGGGTAGGTTGTATTGCGTTTACGCATCCAATGACCCTCCGGGAAGTGGCAATAAACCGGATATCTGGTGCCGTTATTCAGAAGATGGAGGATCCACCTGGTCGCTCGCCGTCAGGGTGAATGATGATTTCAATACTACCACACACCATCAATGGATGCCAGCTATATGGTGTGATAAGGAAACTGGAAGGCTCTATATAGAATGGATGGATACCAGGGACACCCCTACAAATGATAGTGCCCTGATCTATGCATCCTATTCCGACGATGGCGGCCAGAGTTTTGCTGTAAATCAGCAGATATCCAACAAAAAAATGAAAATCAATTGTACCACATGCGGTGGTGGCGGTACACCAGCTTATGAAGGTGACTATAACGGAATGATTTCCAATAGTAAAGTTGGAATGGCTTCATGGGGTGATTTCAGGAACGGGAATTTTGCAAGCTATACAGCTTATTTCCCCGATTATGCCATGTTCCTTCAACCTACTTCACTCTCTTTTTCTTACCAGGATACTTTTTATGTCAGCATACCTGCAGTTAAACTTTATGACGATATAGTGCTCGTTTCAGTCACATTGCAGACCCCGCCCAGCGGAACTCTTTCATTCTCTTACCCGAATGGTTTTGTCCTAAATTCTGTGCCGGGTATACTTCCTGTTGTGATTACAGCGGATAACGTGCCGGTTGGAAATTATTCGATTACAGTAACTGCAAAGGGACCTAACGGAACCCCTGTTCATAAGCGTTCAGGAGTGATTACCATCCTGCCACAAGGACCTCCGCTGGCTGATTTTACTGCTGATACAACCCAACTCTGCTCGGCTTCTTCGGTGAATTTTACAGATTTGTCTACCAATGGGCCTAACCAGTGGGAATGGTCCTTCCCGGGAGGTACTCCTTCTGTTTCATCTGAACAGAATCCGGCTGGCATAGTTTACGATACTCCGGGTGTTTATAGCGTCAGCCTGACAGTTAGCAATAATTCAGGAAATAATTCAATGACCAAAACCGATTATATTACTGTTTTTGTCGTGCCCGATCCTCCGACATCTTCCGATGTAGAAGTTTGTGAAGGTGATATTGTGCCTGATCTTGAGGCTGTTGGGGATAATGTTTTATGGTATGATGATCCTGCACTCTTGAACCCGGTTTATGATGGAAATATTTTCCCTACCGGCTTAACGGCTCCGGGAACTTACCTCTTCTATATTACGCAAAGTAATGGCGATTGCACCAGCGAAGCACTCACAGTAGTTCTGACTATCAATGCCCTGCCCCTGGTTACCCTTGATCCGGTAAGCCCCCTTTGTGAATTCAGCGATGGCGTTCAGTTAAATGCTTCGCCTTTGGGAGGCGTTTTTAACGGAAATGGTATTATTGACGGCGTTTTCTATCCTGTCCAGGCCGGTGTGGGAACCCATACTGTCACTTATACATATACCAATGAGTTCGGATGTGCCGACTCCACCAGTCAGGATATTGTTGTAAATCCCAATCCCCTTGTGGATCTTGGTGGGGATGCCAGCTTCTGTGAAGGTGGAAATCTAATCCTGGACGCAGGTGCGGACTATGCATCTTATCTATGGAATACCGGCGATACAACCCAAACGATCACTGTTGATCAGGCAGGTACTTATTCAGTGGTGGTTTCAAATGAATTCGACTGTATCAACGGCGATACCGTTGATGTTATCCAGCTTCCTCTTCCGCTTAAACCTGAGATTACACCCGGTCAGGCCAGTGTGGATAATTTCCTGGAAACTTCAACTGACTATATGACTGATGGCTCTTTGTATGCCACTTCATATATGTGGATGCTTGCCCCGGCGGAAGCAGGCAGCATCAGTGGCAACGGAACCACGGGAACTGTTACCTGGACCAGCGCTTATGCAGGTACAGCCCAGATCACAGTGAAAAGTATAAATGATTGTGGTGAAAGTGATTTTTCCGATGCCTTTAATGTTGATGTTTATACCTCACAGGGAGTTGATGAGATCAACCAGGTCGGGATTGTAAGAGTATTCCCTAACCCGAATAAGGGCATCTTCACGCTTGAAATCAGAACAAACACAGAAAAAGTGCTGAATTTCAGGATTATGGATGCACTCGGGAAAGTACTGTTGGATGAAAAAGGAATTCAGGTAAGTAATGAATTCAGGAAGGATTATGACTTTGGGAAGATCCCAGCCGGAATCCTTATCCTGAAAGTGGATGATGGCCGGAATTCCCTGCAGCGAAAAATCAGTATTGAGAATTAGAAAAGTTCTCTTAGAATATATTGAAAAAAGACCGGTGGGAAGATTTTCTCACCGGTCTTTTATTATCTGCTGATGATTATTTTTTGGCTTAGTGTTTTGAATCCATTATCACCACTAATACTGTAAAAGTATATCCCGTTTTTCAGTCCTTCCGTTTGGATCCTTAATTGACCCTGGTTTCCATTGATAGGATATGACCTGATTTCCTGCCCTTCTGCGTTACAAAATTTTAATTCAGCCCTTTGAATAATTTTTGGTAAAGCATAAGGAATGCTAATACTATTGGCTGCCGGATTCGGAAATGCAGCTCCGGCTAAGCCGGGATTTAAACTGTTCTGGGTAACTTCCGATGGTACTCCGGGAAGTGAGTACACTCTTGTGTCAAGTGTGGATGGATAAACAGAGAAATCCCAGATATAGGCAAAATATTTGTAAATATTGTTACCTATAGTATGGATTTCAGAGTAGTAACATCCTGGAAGGTCAAGCAATACTGTACCGTCTTCATTAATAATCCTGGTATAATAAGTATAATATAATGCCAATGTATCATAACTATAATATGTATAACTCAATTCAACTCCTGCATCCGTATCAAAAAGATGATCGCTTATAAAATTCACGTCATAGAGATAAAGTCCGGTGGGTATCTGCAGATTAACAGTTTTCCAAACCGTAAAATCGGTATTATAAATAAGGCATTGATTATTAACAACATCCATCGCATAATATTTATATCCTGAATTTCCAACATTTGTGAGGGTGGCAGAATAAGGAAAACTATGTTCCAAGGTGATTTGTGCATTTGATTGAAAATAAAACAGAATCAGGACAAAAATTGGTATGAGTTTTTTCATAGCTGCTTGTTTAAATTAGTATTATGGTGATTTAAATATTTATATTTCTGATGATTTGCAAAGGTCATAATAATCTTCAATAAGCCTGGAATTATCTGGAGCTTTTTCAAAAGAAGGGATCCTGTGGCTTTCCGTATTGAACTATGTAAATGCATATAGTACCAATTTTACTTATCTTCGTTGACTATGAGAAAACTGGCTCCCGATGTCATGAAAGGCCTGGCGGTAGTTCTGATGGTTCAGGTGCATCTTATGGAAGTTTTTGCCCGTCAGGATGTTTATGACAGCTTGTTTGGCAAAATCTCTTTATTCCTCGGCGGGCCATTTGCCGCCCCGGTTTTTATGGCTGTGATGGGTTATTTCATGGCCCTTTCTAAAAAATCCCTGAATAAAAAGCTGATCAGGGCTGTCAAAATTTTATTCCTGGGCTTATTCCTGAATATAGCATTGAATCTGAATCTCCTCATAAGAATCTTCAGCAATAGGATTGATGTGAATCCCTGGAATTATATTTTCGGGGTGGATATACTTTTTCTTGCAGGCTTTTCAATCATGTTTATTGCTTTATTATCCCGCCTGTTTGGAAAAAGGCCCTTGCTTTATCTGGGCCTGGCTGTATTGATTGCCCTGGTATCACCTTTTCTTCCGGCATTACCTGAAAATTATAGAGCCATGAAGTATTTTCAGGCATTGTTTTGGGGAAAACTTTGGTGGTCCTATTTCCCCTTATTCCCCTGGATGGCCTATCCTCTGGCAGGATATGCCTGGAGGCTTTACTTCGAGAAATACGGAAACATTTTTCAGAAGCATGAAAAAGCAAAATATTGGATAATTGCTTTAACCAGCCTTGGTCTGATACTAAGTTTTCCCTTTGCATTCAATATAGTATCAGACCTTCCTGCCTATTATCATCATGGATTTTATCTATTTCTCTGGAACTCAGGATTTCTGATTTTAATTAGCTACTTAATTTCCGGACTATGCGAAATATTCCATGATACTATTGTTGTGACATATCTGGCCAGGCTGGGCAAGAATGTTACTATCGCTTATGTAATTCAATGGATAATCATCGGGAACCTGGGTACCTGGCTTTTTAAAACACAGTTTCCTCTGCCCTTGATACTTTGGTTCGTAGGTATAATGGCGCTTACAAGCTTATTTTCCTCTTATTATATGCCTGTGATGGGAAGGCTCAGGGGTCTTTTACGCACCTCAAACTGAAACTATAATCTTTATTAACGGCCGAACGATTAAAGCCGGAATTGGCCTTACTTATATTTCTCATCCATGCATTTGAACGGTTATATTCATCTGAAGTCCAGAAATATGTTTCCTTATCTTTGAAAGAAAAGAGATTTGACCCTGAATTGTAATTGCCGGCATAAACAACGTTTAAAGCATTTTCAATTTGGTGCTTTGTGTTTTTGCCTTCTACCAGCGATTCCTGAATATAGTTAATCAGCGTGGTCCATTCCTTATCTGTCGGAATATGCCAGCCTTCAGGACATATCCCCCTGCTGCCGGGCACATTCGATCCATCCATCGCCACTTCCCATGTATACAATCGACCATAATTTTCAGTGTTCATGTCGTCATTATTAATGCTCCGGGATTCGATAGGGTTGCAATGCGGACCGTGTTTTACCCTCAGGTTCTGCAACATCCATATATTGTTTCCGAACTTCTTTACCGGGTATATATTACCCTCTATGTCTTTAACATAAGTTTGACCTGACAGATCTTTGATTCCTGTGACCAGAACTATAAAAAAGATTATACGGATGATTTTAAACAGCTTTTTGGATATCATCATCAAAAGATAGAAAGTTCTCTAAGTAATTGGAAGATGGCGGTTTAAACCCGTCAAAAATATAACATACTAACCCCGGACGCAAGTTATAAAAAGAAAATGGCATGATTTATCAAGTTTTCGGCAGATTTGGGATTCAACTTTCATTTCCGGTTTATATTCAAATATATTTTTATTTAATTTTGATAGATGATGGATGAAATGCAAATAAGACCAAATCCAGTGGATCAACCCTTGCTGGTTATGGGTATAGGCAACATACTTGTGGGGGATGAAGGCGTTGGAGTTCATGCGGTTAATTATATGCAGCAGCAGGAAATGCCGGAAGGTGTTGAATTGCTTGATGGCGGTACAGGAGGTTTCCACCTCTTGTCATTATTACTGGATTATCCCAGAATGATTTTGATTGATGCTACCCTGGACGGAAACCCTCCCGGAACTCTGAAAGTCGTGAAACCGAAATTTGCCGGGGACTTTCCACGAACTCTGAGTTCACATGACATAGGCTTGAAAGACCTTGTAGAATCAGCTGCAATCCTGGGTGATTTGCCCGAGATTCATCTTATTACCATCTCAATTACAGACGGTCAAAAAGTTCAAATGGAATTGTCGGAAAATATTTCCAGGCAACTCCCTGAAATATACTCCAAAGTACTTCAAATATTGAAAGGAATGGGCATCGGATAGATTATGCAGGGCCGCTTAGTCTACCAGGAAAGATTTTACTCTAAGCTCTTTTCCCTGCAAGAGTTCATAACGGGAACTTCCACATTCGGGGCAATCACTGAAGAAATTTTCAATGTAAAAATGATGATGGCAGTCCTGACATTCAGCAATCGCTTTCAGGTTCAGGATGATCAGAGGTGATCCTTCCATAATGGTATCATTGGTGGCCATGTCCCAGGCAAAGGTCAGAGCCTCGGTTTCTACCCCGGCCATCGACCCGATTTCCAGCTCCACGCTGGATACTTTTTTCCCCGAAACTTTTGCAGCTTCTTCTAATACGATATCGATTATACTGTATGCTATGGATAATTCGTGCATGGGCGCAAAATTAGTTGTTTTTTTAGTGCTGGCTGAAATTTGTAAGGGAATACAAATTTTTGTTACCGTGAAAAATTTCTTCAGTATATTCAAAAAATGAATTGATTCAACTAATGAGTCTATGCGGGTTTCTGACTCATTATTATCTGGGAAAAGAGCTGAATGGAACACTTCTTTAATTTTATTTTATAGAAAATAATTCAGGGAATTGATAATTTTCGTCTATATCACTTACATATTTATATATTTGGATTTAACTTTTAAATAATTAATGTAGATGTGAATGTATTTTTGTATTTTTGGAATTATAAGAATTTGAGATATGTGTTTAGCAGTTCCCGGAAAGATATTATCAATTGATGATACGGCGCCCCTGAAAATGGCGAAAGTTGAATTTGGTGGAGTGATTACCGATATTTGTCTGGAGTTCCTTCAGGAAGCGAAAATAGGTGATTATGTGCTGGCTCATGTAGGCACAGCATTGACACTCCTGGAAGAAGATGATGCACTGGAGACCCTCGATGCATTGAGGCAGCTGGGGGAAATAGAGCCGGAATACCCTCTGACTGAGAATTAGCAGGAGAAAATAAGGATTCCGGGAACAGCATCATCAGCGTATTTTTTTAAAAGTTTTAAGAATTAAAATTTTTGATGCTATTTCATGGAGGATTCCCGTTCCATATCCATTATTACCCAGAATAGTACTATGCGGACGATCATCGATCGGCTCCGTCATATCTCTGAATCCGACACCTCGGTTTTGCTGATCGGTGAAACAGGAGTTGGCAAGGAAATATTTGCAGAATACATTCATCGTACCAGTCTGAGGAGTAATCGTCCCTTTGTTAAAATCGGTCTTTCTTCCCTCCCTGAAGAACTCATGGCCAGCGAATTATTCGGATATGAAAAAGGTTCCTTTACCGGTGCCGTCGGATCGAAAAAAGGGCTCTTCGAAATTGCCGATAGCGGAAGCATATTCCTTGACGATATTGATGATGTTCCCTTATCCATTCAGACCAAACTTTTAAGAGTACTCGAATCCAGGGAGCTGATGAGGGTTGGAGGGACACAATCCATTCCTGTCGATATTCGTTTGATATCAGCTTCAAAAGTTGAATTGAAAGATTTGGTCAGTCGTAACCTTTTCCGTTCCGACTTGTATTACCGCATCAATGTGCTTCCTGTTTATATCCCTCCCTTAAGGGAAAGACGGGACGATATCCCCTTATTGGTTGAGCATTTCCTGAATCGATTTGCAGCTCAAAATAAAATTTCTGTTTCGGTTTCAGCCATGAAAGCTCTCGTGAATTATCACTGGCCCGGGAATGTGAGGGAATTGAGAAATGTTGTCCAGAGAGCTTGTTTGTTTTCCGGGAATGAGATCCGCCTGGAAGATCTTTCTGAAGAAATTTCAGGAAACTCTTACCTGAAGAATATTGTAAAAGCCTGCAGCTTTTGTTTCCATGATGAAAAGATGCAATTCAGCCAGGTTGTGAGTTGTGTTGAATCCAACCTTATCAGGGAAGCCTTAAAACAATCCGATGGAAATCAATCAGAAGCGGCTAAAATGCTGAATCTTAGCCTTTCAACCTTTAGGGATAAGCTAAAAAAATACCAGGATCACAGGCCCGGACAATGTAGTGAATAAACATGCATGATATAGCGGAAATCCGTAGGCATTTTTACGGGATTCCGTTTTTATTTTCCTTCCTTAATTATTTAAATATTCTTTGTGATAAAAATTCGAAGGTTTTAAATATTTATCATTCAAATGTTTAAATCATAACAAATCGAAATAAATATATATAAAGATTAAAAAAATGTCACTGGCATTATACTTGCCTTCATGAGGTATATGCGCTAAAAATGCCTCGAAAAAATTTGAATCAGGTTAGTTGGAAAGGAAAAGTTACCGGCATCATTAAAGAAGATACGGAAGCTTATGTGCAGATTTTATGCCGGCCTGAATTTGTTGTTCTGTCGGGAAGCCATCAGGGTGCTTTCAATTTATATGATGAAGTGATAGTTGAAGGAAGTATTCTGGTAAGGAAAATCCATCAGGATTTGTCGGAGATTAACGAAGGAGGCACAGGCAAAATTCAAAATGAACTTAATACATGAATTAATACAAATTCTAACCAAAAGTCAATAGTATGAAAAACTCCCGCCCAACTGTTTATGAAGAGATAAGGGCTAAAGGCTATTCCCGCAGGGACTTTCTAAAGTTCTGCGGCACTATGGCCGCCTTGCTCGGTCTGGAAGCGTCCAGTGTAGGTCAAATCGCAAAGGCGCTAGAGACTAAATCACGCATTCCGGTGGTATGGTTCCATTTTCAGGAATGCACATGTTGCAGCGAATCATTCATCCGCTCATCTCATCCCATCGTGGCCGACATCATTCTCGACAAGATCTCCCTTGATTACACCGAAACCCTTATGGCTGCTGCAGGTCACCAGGCCGAAGAAGCTCTCCACAAATCAATGAAGGATAATTATGGCAATTACCTGATGCTGGTTGAAGGATCTGTTCCAACAGGAGATGAAGCCTATTGCTGCATTGCCGGCGAAAGCGCCTATGATATTGTAACTAAGGCGGCTGAAGGAGCCAAGGCTATTGTTGCCTGGGGTAACTGTGCCTCAGCTGGTTGCGTGCAGGCTGCTGATCCCAATCCAACAGGTGCGAAACCCATTCACAAAGTGATCAAAGGCAAACCTATTATCAATGTTCAGGGCTGTCCTCCTATTGCCGAAGTCATGGCCGGAGTTATAGTCCACCTGCTTACTTTTGATCGTATACCACAGTTGGATGCTCTTGGAAGGCCTATGGCATTTTACGCCAGGAGAGTGCATGATACCTGTTATCGCAGGCCTAATTACGATGCCGGTCTTTTTGTCCAGTCCTGGGATGATGAAAATGCACAGAAGGGATTCTGTCTCTATAAAATGGGCTGTCGTGGCCCGGTTACCTATAATTCCTGTGGTGTCATCCGTTGGAACAATGGAGTAAGTTTCCCCATACAGTCAGGACATGGTTGCATAGGTTGCAGTGAAGCCAATTTCTGGGATAATGGTCCATTCTATCAACACCTGCCTAAGTTCCCCGGCTTTGGTATTGAAGCGACAGCGGATAAAATTGGAGTAGCCCTTGGAGTGGGAACGGCCGTTGGCCTTACTGCACATGCAGTCACTACCAATATCCGTAAACGCAGACTCATTCAGAAAGGAAGTTGTGAACCAGATGATACACAAAAGTAAAGGAGGGAGAAAATTATGGCAAACAGAATAGTAGTTGATCCGATTACCCGTATAGAAGGCCACCTGAGAGTGGAGGTCGAAGTTCAGGACGGGAAAGTAGTGGACGCATATAGCTCCGGAACTATGGTCCGGGGAATTGAGATAATTTTAAAAGGCCGTGATCCCAGAGATGCCTGGGCTTTTACTGAGAGGGTCTGCGGCGTTTGCACCACGGTGCATGCACTGGCATCAGTGAGAACAGTGGAAGATGCTTTAAAGATCAAAGTACCTCCAAATGCGGAACTGATCCGAAACCTGATGTTTTGTACCCAGTACATGCAGGACCATGTGGTGCATTTTTATCATTTGCATGCCCTTGACTGGGTGGATGTCGTTTCCGCCCTGAAAGCCGATCCTTATGAGGCTTCCAAGCTGGCCCAGACTCTTTCCGACTGGTCTCGCAGTTCTCCCGGATATTTTAGCGATCTGCAGAAACGGCTGACCAAATTTGTGCAAAGTGGGCAGCTTGGAATATTCGCCAACGGTTATTGGGGGCATCCCGCCTACAAACTTCCGCCCGCCGCAAACCTGATCGCGGTAGCTCACTATCTCGAAGCTCTTGAATGGCAGAAGGAGATCGTGAAGATCCATACCATTTTTGGCGGGAAGAACCCTCATCCGAATTATTTGGTAGGGGGTGTACCCTGTGCCATTAATATTGACCAGAGCAATGCAATTAACGCCGAAAGGCTGGCCTATGTGGGGAAATTATTGAAAGATGCTCATGAATTTATCGAAAAGGTTTATATACCTGACCTGATGGCTGTTGCATCTTTCTATAAAAATTGGGCCGCTATCGGTGGAGGACTTGAAAATTACCTTGCATATGGTGATTTGCCTACCAATGGATTTGCTGATGTCAGCAGTTTTAAATTCCCAAGGGGTATCATTATGGGAAGAAACCTGAGCGAAGTTCTGCCGGTTGACGCACGTGATCCGGAACAAATTCAGGAATTTATCTCCCATTCCTATTATGATTATAAAGAAGGAAATGATGCCGGATTACATCCATGGGTTGGTGAGACAGCCTTAAATTATTCAGGGCCCAAACCACCTTATGATTTCCTGAACGTTGACAGCAAATATAGTTGGCTGAAGACTCCCCGCTGGAAAGGCAATCCCATGGAAGTAGGCCCCCTGGCCAGAGTACTGGTAGGGTATGCATCGGGTAGGGATGATTTTAAGGAAGTTGTCGAGGCAGCACTTACCCAATTGAACGTACCAGCCACGGCTCTGTTTTCTACCCTTGGTCGCACAGCCGCACGGGGATTGGAAACCAGGCTGGTTTCCCGCTGGTCCCTCGAATTTTACCAGCAATTGCTGGATAATATCAAGAATGGTGATATCAGGACTGCCAATATAGAAAAATGGGATCCGGATACCTGGCCCCTGGAAGCAAAAGGTGTCGGCTTATCGGAAGCCCCGAGGGGTGCACTGGCTCATTGGATTGTTATCAAGGACAAGAAAATTGATAATTACCAGCTAGTTGTTCCGAGTACCTGGAATGGTTCGCCACGGGATGCGAAAGGACAACGTTCAGCTTATGAAGCATCTCTTATAGGGACGCCAATAGCTGATCCGGATAAACCTCTTGAAATTCTTCGCACTATTCATTCGTTCGATCCATGTATAGCTTGTGCTGTGCACGTTTACGACGAAAAAGGCACCTATGTGCACCAGATTCAAACTTTTTAAATCGTAGTCATGAAAACAAAAACGCACTGGGAAGTATATGTCTGGCAGCTCCCTGTCAGGCTCTATCACTGGATCAATGCGATCAGTGTATTAGTGTTGATAATAACCGGATATATTATAGGAAGGCCACCCGCCCTTCAATCAGGGGAGGAAGCTTCCTTTAGTTACTGGTTTGGCACTGTAAGGTTTATTCATTTTGTGGCTGCCTTTGTCTTCTTCTTCAATTTTGTAATCCGGATTTACTGGGGATTTATGGGAAATAAATATGCCCACTGGGAGAATTTTCTTCCATTGAAAGCTTCTCAATGGAGAGAAATTTGGAATGTTCTGAAAGTAGATATCTTACAGTTACAGTGCAAACCACTTGATTCAGTCGGGCATAATGCACTTGCAAGTTTTACCTATTTTTTGACTTTTCTGGCTTTTCTTCTCCAGAGTCTCACAGGTTTTGGCCTCTATGCGGCCATGAGTAATTCGGCATTCCCAAAACTATTTTCCTGGATAGTCCCCCTACTTGGCGGGGATTTACTGACACGGCAGATACACCATATCCTGATGTGGTTTTTTGTCGTGTTTGCTATGATCCATATTTATCTCGTTTTCTATCATGATTATATTGAAAGACGAGGTGTTACATCATCCATGATAGGGGGATGGAAATTCATTGAAAAGGATGAAGTGGAATAAATAAAGATTTATTGATTTTTAAGGTCCTTCCGTAAAGCGCTGAAGGACCTTTTTTTATTCCACCCAATCGGCAAGGAATAAATTTAAGGCATGGGTCCCCTGGTTATTCCTGCTGGAGGCAAAGATCAGTTTTTTCCCGTCGAATGAAAACATTGGGAAAGCATCGAAGACCGGGTCGTATGTTATGCGTTCAAGCCCGCTTCCATCCAAATTGACCATATATAGATTAAAATCAAATCCCCTGGTTGCAGCATAGTTTGAACTGAAAATAATTTTTTGTCCGGAATGACTGAAAAACGGGGCCCAGTTGGCTTTACCCAAATGGGTCACCTGGACAAGGTCCGATCCATCCACATTACAGGTGTAGATTTCCATTTCTGTAGGCATTACCAGGCCCTGGGCAAGCAAATCCTTATAGATTTTTATATCTTCAGGAGTTTTTGGGCGGGAAGATCTGAAAACCAGCTTAGTCCCATCCGGGGAGAAAAAAGCGCCTCCGTCATAACCCAGTCCATTCGTTACCTGTTTAACATTGCTTCCGTCAAGTTTCATCGTATATAGTTCCAGATCTCCCGATCTCATCGAGGTAAAAACTATCAGATCACCTTTAGGCGAAACAGTGGCTTCAGCATCGTAACCAGGTGAATTGGTTAAGGTGTCTATTATATTTCCTTTCAAGTCTGCTACATAAATGTCGAAATCACTGTAAACGGGCCAAACATATTTACCATCTTCCCTGGGAGCTGGACTTGGCGGGCAATCTGCTCCGCCGGCATGTGTTGATGCATATAGTATTGTTGTATCACCAGGTAAAAAATAAGAGCATGTGGTTCTTCCCATACCAGTACTTATCATTTGTGGTTCTACCTTATCCATGTTTGAATAATACAGATTAGTAGTAAAGATCTGGTCACATTTTAGTCCCCAGGCAGGGTTGTTCGACTGGAATGTGATCATGGAATCATTAAAACTGAAATAGGCTTCAGCATTATCTCCTCCAAAAGTAAGCTGACGAATATTTGCAAGGTGCTTTTCCTGTGGGTAATGAATCGTAGTAGAATCGGACCAGCTAACATTATCTCCGGTAGTCTCTTTTTTTGTGTTTCCTGGATTTGAGCAATAGCTCAAGGTGAAAGCCAGGGAAATGAGCAGGAAGGTTTTTTTCATGGATACTTATTTAGAATGATTCCGCAAAGATAGCAAGCTTTTTGGTGCATCAAATAAAAACTCGTAGCCCGACTATAGTCGGGCTACGAGTTTTACTTAAAAAAATAAAAATCAATGATTTACAATCATCTTCTTTGATTCGGAAAATTTACCGCTTTTCAGGGTATAAAAATAAGTTCCATTTGCAACAGAAGAGGCATCATAATCCATACTAAAGTTGCCTGGCTGCATATGCTCGCTCAGGATACGTGCAATGCGCTTGCCTTGCATATCATAAATATCAAGATAAGCTTTTCCTGCAACAGGTATACTGAAGCTTATCTTGGTTTTAGATTGAACCGGGTTGGGATAATTTTGCTCCAGGGAATAGCTGTTGTTTGGCACTCCGGGTAAAGTTTCAATAGCCGTTGGGATATAACCATGCGGTCCCGGAGCTGTTGGAACATAACCATGGCAAACCACGCACTCTGTCAGTATACCGGCATAACCCTGTAAAGCAGTTACCTGCACATTATCATTTGCATTTGTGGAGGGCAATATCGCATGAGGCTCTCCATGACATACACTACAATAGAGATTGCCGTGGCCTTTTGACTGCCGGAAAAGCAATCCCGGTTCTTCGGCATAATTAGATCCATGGCAGGAAGCATCACCGCATGAGGGTTCCTGTAACCAGGGTTCCCGGCCCTGGGCAATAGTTTGTCCAACATGGCTCACGCTTCCGTGGCAATCCTGGCATATCATTCCATGGCCAAACATTACACCACGCAAGCATTGTGTGTTAGGACCCGGGTGGCATTTGTAACAATCATTGGTTTCTTCTCCATGTGCCGAATGGATGGCTCGTGAAAAAGCAGGGACTCCGGGGTGCCCGGGCATACCCAGGGCATTATCGGAATGGCACTCTGCACATAGTATCGGTGTGGCATTCGGGTCAAAACCTCCCTCATCTTCATGTGCATTTAATATGGCTGTTTCACTTGAATGACAGCCTGCACTGACGCAATTAATCTCATTAGACACCGGAATTACAGGTTGGGTTGATGCAATGAGATTATTCTGTGCATCATAGGCCTGGATCATACCGAGTTGAAAAGGATGTTCAGTATTTAAATCGTTATCGGGATAAGGAGTTAGCGGCACACCGTCTACAAAAAAATTATTTCCGTCTATGGCCATATCCCCGGATAATCCGGCACCTGTCAGGCCAATATTCGGTTGCAGATTTACTCCAAAAATCTGGTTGGCATAATCCCAGAAGTTGGTTTTTCCAACTGAATAGGTATTCCCGGGAATTTCATAGCTTACATTATAGTTCGTAGTTAGTACCTCCGGTGGCGTATTTGAATTCCCAACTTTAATAACCTGTGCCTTTATATTATTATAAGGTGGAAGTATGCATAAATTTTGGAAATTCGCATTTGCACAATGCATCCCCAGGTCGTTCCATGAAATTACTATGTAGGCATCTTTCGGAGGATTAAAACTCCACAACATCAGAATTGCAGGCAAAAGAATGGCCGGCAGGAAAAATTTATAAGATTTTTTCATACTTAATAAATTAAAAAAGTTTTATAAAAATGAAATTTCAGCAGGGTTTTGACTATTACTAAATTAGTTAGAATTATCTACTTTTTGTTCCATATTATGGTCAATTTCTTAATTTATCTACAATATGTAATTATTCTAAATAGTGGGAAGCTCATATATATTTATGATATTTCCTTAGTTTCGTATATTAGATGAATATTATGTTTTATAGAATTCGACATGAAAGTCCTCTTTAATAAGAAATCTCTCCTGCATAATATCAACAGTGAAGCTGAAGGAGCCTATCGTATTGCTGAATTTGAAGGAAAGTACGATGATGTTGACTTGAACGGGGAACCTTATCTGGAACTTGTCCACTCACATCAGTATATTGAAAGTATCAGGCAGGCAAGTGCACAAAGTGAATACCTTGCTGAGGTCTTACTTACTCCAGACAGCTGGGAGGCCGCCCTGTCTGCCGTGGGTTTGACAATCATGGCTGCAGAGCAAAACGATTTTGCAGTCGTTCGCCCCCCCGGGCATCACGCGGGCAGGGAATTTGCTCATGGTTTCTGCTTTTTTAATAATCTTGCCATTGCTACCCAGAAATTGGTGAATGAAGGCAAAAGGGTCTTTATTCTGGATTTTGACGGGCATCATGGAGATGGTACGCAATCCATCTTCTACAATACCAACAAAGTTTTCTATTGCTCTATTCACCAGAATTATGCATTTCCTTTTACTGGTTTTGCAGAAGAAACAGGTATAGGTGAAGGACTGGGCTATACCCGTAACTTTCCATTAATTTCCGGAAGTGGTGATAAGGAATTCTTGAAAGCCTTCGATAAGGCAATTGAATTGATATTTAAGTTTGACCCTGACATCGTAGGGGTGTCGGCCGGCTTTGATGCTTATTATAAGGATACTATGCTTGGGCTGAATGTTTCCCTGAGATCATTTTTTGAATGTGGATTCCGTCTTAGAAGGGCCTTCAGCGATATTTTTGCCGTCCTGGAAGGCGGGTATCATGAAGATGTGAAACTGTGCACCGATACTTTTATTGAAGGGATACATAAAGGGGCGCTACCCCCAGCCCTGAAATGGGATGTGGAAATGTCAATTGGATAAAAACCTGAGATCCTTCCCTGGAAACTTCATCAGGCGATATCCCGGATTTGTTTTTATTCTTTGATTAAAATAAATGACCTTCCCGGGTATTTGAAGATTAATTCAGGAAAGATATTTTCCCGGGCTTATTTAGAATTCTCCTAAATTTTAAACCTGAAATGGAATTTATTTAATCTCTTCTATATATATAATGATATATTTTAATTTTGGGTTTAGTAATACTAATCAATTATCTATTAATTATGAAAAAGCTGATTTCTACTCTTTTATTAAGCCTTACAGGCTTGTTTATTTTTGCTCAACAGGTACCTCGTGACAAGGTAATTGTCGAAATAGGTACCGGGACCTGGTGTCAATATTGTCCGGGCGCTGCTTTAGGGGCGGATGACCTGGTCGAAAACGGATGTGCTGTTGGTGTGATAGAATACCATAATGGTGATGAATATTCCAATCCAGCCTCCGATGCAAGAAATTCATATTATAGTGTTACCGGCTACCCCACTGCCCATTTTGACGGAGTTCTGTCTTATGTAGGCGGAAGCCATACCGAAAGTATGTATCCAAATTACCTTCCATTGTATCAGCAAAGGATCGCGATCCAAAGTTCCTTCACTATTGGAATTTATGGGGAACATACAGGTTCTACATACAATATCACTCTTCAGATACATAAAGCCGCTTCCACTACAAGTACCAACATCAAAGCTCATCTTGTCCTTACGGAATCAGATATACTTTGTAACTGGCAGGGACAAACCCAACTGAATTTTGTTGAAAGAGCCATGGTGCCGGATTATAACGGGACAAGTGTGGATTTTTCAAATACCGACGATATTACACTTGAACTTACTTTCACTATGGATACAGATTGGGCTACCAATAATTGCGAACTGGTGGCTTTCCTTCAGGATGACAACAGCAAGGAATGTCTGCAGGGAGCGGAAGTGAGTATTCCCGATCTGCAGCCATTGCAGGCTACAGCTGGATTTAGTGCTTCTACAACCAATCCTTGTATGAGCAGTTCAGTTCAATATACGGATGAAGCAGGGGGGAATATTATTTCCTGGAACTGGGTTTTTGAAGGAGGGAATCCGGCCACTTCCACCGAACAGAACCCTGTTGTATCCTATAATTCCCTTGGATCTTTTAGTGTGCAGCAAATTGTGTATGACGGGACGGTTTACGATACCATGTACCGCGCGAATATGATTACGGTAATCACCAATCCTGTCCAGGCTGCGGTCCCGGTCGGAAATGACGAATTATGTGAAGCTCAGTCGGCTGAAACATATACCACTCAAAGTGTTCCGTGGGCGACAGACTATGTCTGGCAAGTCGATCCTTCTAATGCCGGAACGATTACCGGAAACGGTACGACAGCTACTTTTACCGTGAACCCTTCATTTTTGGGTAGCTTTAACGTGAGTGTGAGGGCTGACAATGGCTGCGGGCAGGGAACATGGTCGGATGATCTTCCTGTGACTGTATTTCATACGCCCCTCGATTTTACGCTTTCTGACGGAGGCGGATATTGTGAAGGAGAACCTGGAATTGACCTGACATTAGATGGTTCGGAACCTGGGATGAATTATGAATTATACCTGGATGGCAACTCCACAGGGCAGATTGTACCGGGTGACGGTTCGCCCCTTGATTTCGGATACCTGGCCGACCAGGGTATTTATACATGTCTCGCCTTATCCGATCATTGTTCCAATCAGATGATCGGTAATTCCTATATTTTCCAGATGAGTCCCCCCTCTAAACCGGCCGAACCAGCAGGCCCGACCGAAGTATGTAATTATTCCGACAACTCTGAATATATTACAGCAGGATCAACCAATGCAACAGCCTATAGCTGGTTGCTAACACCGGCTGAGGCAGGTACTATCAGCGGTATCACAACCGTTGCCGTAGTTGACTGGGATGCAGCTTATACCGGAACTGCCCAAATTAGTGTTCAGGGAATTAATGACTGCGGTTCAAGTATTTATACAGATGCCCTAGATGTGACTGTTTTTGCCGCACCGGAACCTGTCATAAGCGGAAATAACCATGTTTGCAATGATGAAGCCGGCCTGATCTATTCAACTCCGATGACCAGTGGCAGTACTTTTATTTGGGATATTTCCGGTGGAATAATAAACAGCGGAATGGGTACCAACGAAGTTATGGTTACCTGGGGAGATCCGGGAGATGGCTTCCTGATGGTTACAGAAACTACTGAACCCGGTTGTCAGGCTACTACCGAAAATTTCGATGTTGTAATAGACGATTGTACCGGCATAGATGAATTTACCGGAAATCAACTTAAAATCTATCCAAATCCGGTTAAAAATCAATTGATTATGGATTTTAACGCGGAAGCTGGAGCAGCTTATAAGGTGATCATCACTGATTATCTCGGAAAAATAGTTTACAGCGGATCACAAAATTTTTCAGGCTCTGAAGGACACCTCAGCCTCAATATATCAAACCTTCCTGCTGGCCTCTATTCAATCAGGCTTAGCAATGAAAAGGGTTTTGATGCCGTGAAGAAATTTGTGAAAGCAGATTAAAATAATATTCTCCGGAGAGAAGGCTGTTTACGGATTTTTCCAAATCCGGAAACAGCCTTTTATATTTTTAAGCCAAAGGATAAGCAAGAGGATGGTGTGAATGCATATTCCTTATCTTTGGCCCACCAAAAAAATATGCAATTAGCGAATCATTACGGTGAACTTGCCGCCCTGGCCACTGCTGTCTTCTGGACGGTTACGGCCTTGTCTTTTGAGGTAGCCAGCAAACGTATCGGATCACTTTCCGTGAATATGATAAGGCTGCTTTTTGCCTTTGTCTTCCTCTTGATTTTTAATATTATTGTAAGAGGTAAACCATTGCCACTGGATGCTTCCTCCCATGCATGGTTCTGGCTGTCTTTGTCCGGATTGGTCGGTTTTGTTTTCGGGGATTATTTCCTCTTCCGGGCCTATGCTTTGATCAACTCCCGGATTTCCATGCTGATCATGACCCTGGTGCCTCCCATAACAGCGCTGATTGGCTGGAGCTTTCTTGGAGAAAAGATGATACCTCTTCACATACTGGGTATGGCCCTTACAGTTGGCGGGATTTCCCTTGCAATATTCACACGGCCGCTCAAGGGTAGAAGGGTAAAACTTTCCTATCCCCTCAAAGGAATACTTTTTGCATTTGGGGGAGCTGTCGGACAGGCTGTTGGGCTTGTCTTAAGCAAATATGGAATGGGATCATATGACGCCTTTGCCGCAACCCAGATCCGGATCATCGCTGCTATCATAGGTTTCGGGCTGATAATCCTTTTGCTCAATAAAACGCATATGATCAGGAAAGCAATACATGACAGGGCCGGGATGAAAGCTACAATTCTTGGCTCTTTCTTCGGGCCTTTCCTGGGGGTTTCATTTTCACTCCTGGCAGTTAAATTTACCGAAACCGGAATTGCCTCAACCATTATGGCCATCGTTCCCATTCTGATAATTCCTCCTTCCATCATCATGTTTAAACATAAATTCAATACTCTTGAGATCATCGGGGCACTGATCAGTGTAAGTGGTGTGGTTTTGATGTTCTTATAGTTTATTCAGGAAAGAATAATATTGAAAAATAACAGGATCCGGGAAATTGAAGGAAATTGGGATGCCTGTGGAGAAGGCATCCCCGATAACTAATCGGCCCTGATAAATTTCTCAGACGCTAATCTTTCACCGTCAACCAGGATAGTTTCGAAATACATTCCCGGCGACAGAACAGAAACATCCAGGGCTTTTAGAATAATTCCCTTCTCACCTGTAAACTCAACCGACTTTAAGGTTTGGCCACTTAAATTTTGTATGCTTATTTTTATCAGGGAAGATTTTCCAAGATAAAACAAAGTGTTCAATTTGTCTGTAACAGGATTAGGATAGACATTAAATCCATTCATAATTTTAGTTTCCGCAATTCCGCTGCTTTGTTCGATATGAAGCGAAGTTTTAGGGTCCCCTATGATTATCTCCTGGTTTGAAAGTACCGGCATGGCCATAAAATATGACTCAGCCAGATTGTAAGCCGGATGAACGTTCTCATCCAGGTAACGTTGATAAAAATCGTTGATCTGATCAACAGTAGCAAAGTAAGGAGCATTCACATAACCGATGGAAGAAGTGGCGCCTTCTGCTGTTAAATCGGGAATAGAAAGTTCGTTCAGGTAATTCATTTCTTTATTAAAAGTAAGATTACCCGATGAAAGAAAAATTTCAGAAATGGAACCATCCAGCCACTTATAATTCAGGACTTTATTTGAGGGTTGATAATTGATGGAATAATACCCAAACACATGATCCTCATTTAATACCATAGCGGGTTCAGGGTCGAAGTCCACCTTCCAGCCTTTGGAGTTAAGAACCTGAATGGCTGGTTGCACAAAATCGCTGAACATTTTTGTAATAAGAGAATCTGTTTGGGAGAGATAAGAAAAGTCGATGATGAATTTAGCATAAGTTTTATCCACTGTGATATCCGGTCCGCTATGATCTATCAGTTTTTTAACATCATCAAAACTATAAGCATCCAGTCTTGTCACAAGAAAAATAGAATAATCAGCCCTTGAAAAATGACTGGATTTACCATAGTAAGGATTTATAACTGTTGATGAAAAAAGGATTTGGTCACTCCAGGGGCTCAGGATCAGACTCAGTTCAGAATCGAAGGAAGAACAATATCTGACTCCGTTCACCCCTTCACAACCGGATTTTGCAACATTGAAAGGAATTCCTTTGGTGGTCACAAGATAGTTGACACTGCCCGCGAGCCCTTTCTGGAGTATTTGATCTTCTATTTGTTTACGGATTTCCTCAAAGCCGATACTGTCAATGCTTTCCTCATCGGGGCAGGAAATGTATATCATATTCTTTTCAGGGATATCCCGCTTTTCCCGGAAATAGGAAGCGATCTGTTGTGAAACCGGGCTTTGTTGATTGACAATTACAGCAACATCATCATAATTAACGGCCTGGCAGAAGATTGCAGGAGTAAAAATGAGGATAAGAATGGCTGTAAGATATAATTTTGTTTTCATCAACTTTTACTTAGAAATTATTTAATATTGACACTCAGACCAGCCCGCAAACCAAATGAAAATCCATTATGCTGAACGACCATATTATCGAGAGTCATTTTTTGCGAATTATAGGAAAACGAAGGCTCTAAACTGAAATTCAGCCAATTGGTCAATAGAAATTTATTTTCGATGCCCGCGAAGAACTGGGCATAAAACTGATGTCCCATGGTTGCAACCCGGTCGATATTGACATAATCGAAGCTTTGGTCTCCCGCATTCGGCAAAACCTCCACAGTTTTCAGGGGGAAATTCAGCCTCACCCCTGTAATCACATTGAGTGACCAGATATTTCTGGAATAAATTTGTTTTCCTATGAATACAGGGATTTCCAGGTATTTATAATGGCTTGTGGCAGTAGTTGGCGTGACTACTGCAGTGGTATCGAATACATTTACCAGCCTTGGATGATAAATCTTTTCCACTACTATTTCCCCATCTGAATTTACATATTGTATTATCTGGTATTCATTCATCACCAGCACACTACCCAGGTAATTCAGTTTATAATAATTTAAACCATACTGGTTTTCAACATCAAACTGTTTATATCCGATGCCGCTTTCCACGAAAAAGCCTTTAAAGCCTATCCTGATATTTAGTTCGGGAGTAGATGAAACATAAGTCCCGGAAGGAAATCCTCCCGGCAACTCATTTATTTCCATCCTTTCGTTCAGCCCGATTTCAATAGTCCGGTATTTATTCACGAAGTATTTAGTGCGGGCATCAGGTTTTCCAGGTGATGAAAGTCCATAACCTTTAATTCTGTTTATCCCATATACCGACATTTTGGAATAATCAAGGGATCGTGAATCAGAAACAGGAATTGCTGCGACGGCTGTAGTATTTTCAAAGGAGTTCGTATTATTTTCATCAGGGGCAGATGAAATTTCCCCAGCTTTATTACGGCCGGTAACTGCCGGGGAAATATCTGCCTTTTGTTTATGAGACGAATTACCAGGAATAGTGAAGCTATTCATTTTTTCAGCTACTGTTCCTGAATTTTCTTTTGAGCTTGTTTCAGCTGTGATGGCATTTTCGGCTTGTTTGTCAGTCCCGGAAACTTTGCCCGTCACTGCAGACGGATCAAATTTGGCCGTCCGATTTTCTGTACTTTGATTCTGAGTCGCTTTATTCAGCGTATTTTCAAGGTTGATATCGTTTTCCGTGGGAATTATCTGGCTTTGCTGCACTGTTCCGGGGATGAGCCGGCTGATGATCCATGCAAAGAATACCAGGAGACCCAGGGCCAGTATAGTCCGGCTTATCTTGAAATAGGTTCTTTCGTAAACAGGCGTTACCGGAAGGCGGTCTTCAATATTCTGCCAGGTAAGATGGTCCGGGCCATGTTCCGGGAGGTCGTTCAGGTTCAGGCCATAGATCTGGACCATATCCAGGAACTCCAGTTCTCCTTCGATCCGGTCCCACAGGTCCATGGAGGGCCGGTGCAGGGGCAGGTCATAGTGCTGGTTCATATGATTTCTTTCCAGGTCCATTAGTCTTCGTATTGAGGTGTTAACAATCTTTTAAGCATCTTTTTAGCCCGGCTGAGCTGCGATTTGGAAGTGCCTTCAGTGATGTCAAGCATATCGGCCACTTCCTTATGCCCGTAGCCTTCCACTTCCACCAGCAGGAACACTGTGCGGTAACCCGATGGCAATGAGAGGATGGCTTTTTCGAGATGTTCGGCATTGATATAGACCAGGGTTTCGTGCTGGTATGAATCCATACTGTCGTCCAGGGATTCGAAGCGGATCCGGCCCCTGAGTTTTTTCAGGGCAGCTCTTACCACGATGGTCTTGATCCAGTTCCCCAGGGTGGATTCCATGCGGAAATGCCTGATATCCCTGAATACCTGGACAAAGGCTTCCTGCAGGACATCCTGCGCTTCTTCCCGGTCTTTCATAATGCGGTATGAAGTACTGTACATGGCATTACAGTACTTCTCATAAAGTCGTTTCTGGGCTTTGCGGTTGTTCTTGATGCATTTCTCAATGAGCTCCTTATCGGTGAACTCAGTGGAACGCTTCAGAATTGTAATTGTGTTTTTCAATGTTACGGCCGTTTATTATAAAGTGCCAGATTATGCTCAAAAGGTTGCTTGGGCGAAAAATATTTATTTATTTTATTTTATGAAGATGATGTAAAACGAATTTAAAAGGCAGAATCTTGTGTTTGTTAAAGATAAGATTTTCAGGACGGAACTGGATATTGGGGGGAAAGTGATAAGGTGATAGGGTGATAAGGTGGAAAATGCTAAGCGCTTAATTTTTTTCTCCGTGTATCTCCGTTACCTCAGTGGAACTCCGTGTAATAAAAAAAAGTATCACACTAGCAGCCATTCTTTTTGTTACACGGAGCGTCACGGAGATTTTCACGGAGGACCACGGAGGGGGAAATATGAGATATTATATAGAAAATTGAAAATTGTAAAAGGATGAATACCCCGACTAACGACTGAAGACTAACGACTGAAGACTGAAGACTGACGACTGGAACCTGGGATTTCCTTCCCGCCATCCGTAATTTGCCAAAGGCATGCTTTTTATTTTTCATTAAATTTGATCCCTAGCATTTCAAACTTTATCTTTTTACCCATTAATAAAAATATTTAAAAGATGAAAAATCTCTTACGTATCCTCTTTCTCCTGGTGATCTCGACCCAGGCCTTCGCCCAGAATGACAAGGGCATAGAAAAAAAGATTAAATATTTAGACAATTATTACGAACAGTCACTCAAGGATTATAATGTCCCCGGCATGGCCGTTGCTATTGTCAAAGATGGCAAGGTCATTTTCTCCAAAGGCTATGGGGTGAGGAATGTGGATACAGGCGAGCCGGTCGACGGCAATACCCTCTTTGCCATCGCCTCCAATACCAAATCATTCACTGCCGCTTCCCTGGCCATGATGGTCGACGAAGGCAAATTGAAATGGGATGATAAAGTGGAGGACTATCTGCCCTGGTTTCGGCTTTACGCGCCATACGTATCCGAGAACTTCACTATACGCGACCTGCTCTGCCACCGTAGCGGCCTGGCCACATTCAGCGGCGACCTGATATGGTACGGCACCGACCTGAGCACCGAGCAGGTTGTGAGAAATGCCCGTTTCCTGAAACCGGTTTACGGTTTCCGTGCCCATTACGGCTATTCCAATATTATGTTCATGGCCGCCGGACTGGTCCTGGAAAAGGTCAGCGGCAGGTCCTGGACTGATTTTGTGACGCAGCGCCTGATAAAACCCCTGCATATGGACCGCTCACTCACATCCACCAAACAGCTCCCCGGAGTTGAAGATGTCTCTGCACCACATAATGATTTCAATGATGGACTGATAACCATCCCCTGGCTGAACTGGGATAACATACAGGCTGCCGGCGGGATCATTTCCTCTGTGAACGACCTTTCAAAATGGCTTATTTTCCAGATGAACCAGGGGGTGACAGCTGAAGGAGATACGCTTCTGAGCGCAGCCAGGTTCCACGATATGTGGGCGGCCAACACCATAGAGAACGTGAGCGCCGGAGCCGAAAAACGATGGCCTTCGACTCATTTCAAAGCTTATGGATTAGGCTGGGGAACGTTTGATTATTTAGGAAGGAAGATCATCGGGCATGGTGGTGGCTACGATGGCTTTATCACCAATACAACCTTCATTCCTGAAGAAAATCTCGGATTCATCATCCTTACAAATAAAAATACAAGCCTTTATTATCCCCTCATGTATAAAACCCTCGACGTATTTCTCGGAAATAAGGAAGAAACCGACTGGAGCAAAATGATCCTGGATTTGATCAATAAAAGGGATGAAATGGATAAGAAAGCCGAAGAAAAAGCCGAAGCCGAACGTAACAAGGATTCCCAGCCGACGCTGCCACAGGATGCCTACCTGGGAACCTATAACTGCGAAATGTATGGCGATGCAAAAGTTTATATGGAAGAAGGGCAGATGAAGGTCCACCTTATGCCCACCGAGATATTCGTAGGCGACCTGACACATTGGGAATACAACACCTGGCAGATAGAATTCAAAAAGGTGCCTTCCCTTCCCAAAGGCAAGGTGAATTTTACCATAGACGAAAACGGCAAGGTCACCGATATGTTGATCGATGTGCCCAACCCGGATTTCGATTTCACGGAATTGAAATTCCATAAAACAATGTAGGGCCAGGTGGCGACCCGGCCCTATGGTGCAATTGCGGCATGGTGGAATGGTTAATGGTAGAATGGTGGAACCGACGGGTTAACCCGTCGGTTGCAGATTGCAAACCCGTCGGTTGCATGCAAATTACGCCACGGAAAATACAAATTGAACACATATTTATCACATGAAAAAACAACCCGACAACAACATCAACATCCAATTCCTGGGCGCCGCGGGAACCGTTACCGGATCCAAACATCTGGTCACTACGCCGGACAAAAAAATCATGATCGACTGCGGCCTCTTCCAGGGCCTCAAGGAATTGCGTTTGCTGAACTGGGAGGAGTTCCCGGTGAACCCGCAGGAAATTGACTGCATCATCCTGACCCATGCCCACCTGGACCATGTGGGCTATCTGCCCCGCCTTGTGAAGCAAGGCTTTAAGGGAAAGGTTTATTGTACGGCACCAACAGCCGATATTGCCGAGGTGGTTTTGCTCGACAGCGCCAAGATACAGGAAGAGGATGCTGAAATGGCCAATAATATGGGCTATTCCAAACACGAACCTGCTGAACCTCTTTATGGTGTGGCTGATGCACGCCGGGCAGTCAGCTTGTTTAACACTGTCGGACTGGATGAATGGATCAGCCTAGGGGAAGATATCCGCTTCCGGATGAAATACGTTGGCCATATCCTTGGGGCTGCCTATGTGGACCTGGAAATTGCGGATACGCGCATCGTATTTTCCGGGGATGTCGGGCGCCGTTCCGATCTTACACTGAAAGCACCCGACCGTCCTACAAGGGCCGATTACCTCGTAGTTGAATCTACTTACGGTGACAGGCTCCATTCTGATGTTTCCACCGAAAAGAAACTCAAGGATGTTATCAATGCGGCATACAATCGGGGAGGCTCTCTAATCATCCCCAGCTTCACGGTCGACCGGGCCCAGGACCTGGTATGGCTCATCTGGTCGCTGAAGAAGAACAAGGAGATCCCCAACCTGCCGCTCTATCTCGATAGTCCAATGGGAGTAAATGTGAGCAAGATCTTCTGCCGCTACGACGATTGGCATAAGCTGGGGCCGGATATTTTCGACAAGGCTTTTGAGTCGGTGAGTACTGTGAGCTCTCCCGACCAGACCCTGCAGGTCAGTGCCCGGAAGGAGCAGAAGATAGTGGTGGCCGGCAGCGGTATGATGAATGGGGGAAGGGTGCTGCTCTATCTGATGGACCATGTTAAAAACCCTGATGATACTGTTCTCATAACCGGCTATCAGGCCGAAGGTACCCGCGGCAGGGCGCTGCAGCAAGGGGCTCATGAGATTAAGATACATGGCAATTACTATCCCGTCAGGGCCCACATAGAAGAGATCACCACCATGTCGTCGCATGCTGATCAGGCCGAATTGCTCGACTGGATGTCGGCCATAAACCATGCCCCAAAGACCGTCTTCATAGTCCATGGCGAAAAGCACTCAGCTGATGCATTGAGGCTGAAGATCAAGGATACTTTCCACTGGCAGACGGCTATTCCGAAGCTGGATGATGTGTTTCCGATTTTTTAAATGTGTGATCAATGAACAGAATTTGAAGAGAAAATGCCAATAAAATAATTTAGTCTATATGGTTGGCTTTTTTCTGGACCACTCAGGCACTTAGGGCACTTAGGAACACTAAGATTTTTTTATTTTAGAAAAAATTTATTGATGATTACTCAGAAATATATTAATGATTTGGCCTACAAAATAGTTGGTTGTGCCATTGAAGTTCATAAAAACCTTGGCCCCGGTCTTCTGGAATCAGTGTATGAACAGTGCTTGATAGAAGAACTTAAAGACATGGGCTTTAGTGTAAAATCTCAGGTTTATATTCCCATAAAATATAAGAATAAAGACCTTGGAGGAACTTTAAAGTTGGATTTACTTATTAATGATCTGATAATTATTGAATTAAAAGCAGTTGAAGTAATGATCCCACTTTATAAGGCTCAATTGTTATCTTACCTCAAATTGACAGGTAAACCAAAAGGCTTGTTAATTAATTTTAATTCTGAAAATATAGTAGAGCAAATGGTTCCCCTTGTCACAGAAGAATTTTCCAAACTCCCAAACTCTTAGTGAAATCTAAGTGCCCTTAGTGCCTGAGTGGTTTTCCTTTAGCATCTATTAGTACATACTAATCAAATCAAGTTTATGTCAGAAAATAATATTTGTTTCAAATCAGGTAAGTTCAGGTAATGACCAATGACCAACGACCAACGACCAACGACCTGTTGATATTAAACAAAATGATTCGACAAGTAAATTTTTCCGCCATAATCCCCGCTGCCGGTTTATCGGGCCGGATGGGAAAGCCCAAGGCCCTGCTGCCCTATGATGAGAATGAAAGCTTTGCCTTTCACCTTTTAAAGGCTTATGATACTATAGGAGTGAAGCCGCTGATCTTTGTCCTGAACGATCAAACAGATATTCATCTTCCGGAGAAAAAAAACATCATCATTATAAAAAATAAAAACCCGGAATACGGAAGGTCACATTCTATTAAACTTGCCCTGGAACAAATTCCCGAAGGATATGCCACTTTCATCCATAATATTGATAATCCATATGCTGAAAAGGATTTACTTAAAAAGATGATAGATTTATTAAATGATGAAAATTATGTGGTTCCCGTTTTTAAAGGGAAAGGAGGTCATCCGGTTTTATTGGGGATGAATATTATTAATTTTTTGAAGAATATGGGGGAGTTTTCGAATTTGAAGGATATTCTTGTAAAATTCAATAGAAGGGAATTAATTTATGATGATGAGGAGATACTCCGGAATATAAATACACCGGAGGATTACCGGAAATTTCAGGAGGGTCAATGATCTCGCATAATTAAAATCATAATACAATTTGCTTGCATTTTTTAATGTTAAACCTCTACGAGGTATTAAATTTTGTTGGTCAGGCCTTTCTACAATCATTTATCCGCTACGCGGAATTCGCTATCAGACGATTTCGCTTTTTTCCATCCTCATTATCATTTCTCTGTCATATTCTATCCATTTCTCAATTTCATTAGTGATACTATAATTAAAATGGTTAGACCATATCATTACCGGATATTATTACTACAAAAAATATTCGCCGTAGGCGATATATGATGGTAGAACGATGACATGGCATATGAATTCCATTCCCCGTAGGGGATAAACAATAATAAGCCCAACAATAAAAAACAATTCTTAATTTTACCTGATTGGGAGATCAGAAGCTAATCCGGTTTCATTTCATCCTTAAAAAATAAAAAAAGAACAGGCTAAACATGGAAAATATATTTACAAAAGCAGACGAGATCAGGAAAGGACAGGGCAGGGGCGCCTTATGTATAGTTGTTGGCACAAGCGGCTCCACCCCGAGGAAAGAGGGCGCTAAAATGATTGTTTATGCCGACGGGACTATTTATGGCACTATAGGCGGGGGAAGCATAGAAAAAGAAGTGGCCGAAAAAGCCTTGAAACTGATCGCCTCCGGAAAAGCGGAGAAATGCAGTTTCGGACTGGAACAGGATCTGGGTATGCAATGCGGAGGGCGTATGGAGGTCTATATAGAACCTATTAATCCACTCTTTAAACTCTTCATCTTCGGGGCGGGCCATGTGGGGAAAGCCCTGGCGGGCTTCGCTAAAGAACTGGACTTTTCCGTTACTCTTACAGATCCCCGCGAAGATATTTTCGAAGATAGCGCCTTTCAGCAATGCAATTGCCTGAACAAGGATTATTTCGAGGCCATCACCGAACTTCCTTTCGATGAAAACACTTATATAGTTATAGTTACGCCGAACCACCAGAGCGATGAAGATATCCTGGCACAGGTGGCTATCAAAGCCCATGCTTACCTTGGAATGATAGGCAGCGAAAGAAAAGTGGCGACATTAAAAAAACGCTTCCTGCAGGAAAATATCCTGAGCAAGGAGCAGTTAGATAGTATAGACATGCCTATAGGGATCAAATTCAAAGCGGAGACGCCTCAGGAAATAGCCATCAGCATTTTGGCAAAGATGATTGATGTTAGAAATTCGCTTTAAGTAAAAGAAAAGAATAATATGCAGCATATTATAAGATTTATACTGGATGACCGTATCAGAGAAGTGGATTTTCAAGGTGAAGGCCTGAAGCCTACCACAACGGTACTGAATTACCTGCGTTCATTTCCCGAACATAAGGGTGTGAAAGAAGGTTGTGCCGAGGGGGATTGCGGGGCCTGCACCATAGTTCTGGCGGAACCCGGCCCGGATGGCAAACTCATCTACAAAGCCTATGATTCCTGCCTGCTCTTCCTGCCCATGATACATGGAAAACAGCTCATAACCATTGAAAACATGGCCCTTTCGGAACAAAATCATAAAAGCCTCCACCCCGTCCAGGAAATGATGGTGGAGACTAATGGCAGTCAATGCGGCTATTGCACGCCCGGCATCGTGATGTCGCTTTTCGGACTTTATAAAAATCATCATGAACCTTCGACTGAAATCATTGAAGATACCCTCACCGGAAATCTCTGCAGATGTACCGGCTACGAGTCTATTATAAAAGCCGCAAAACAGGCCTGTTCGGATGGGGGAAATGATCATTTTTCCCTGAAAGAAAAAGAAACCCTTGAAATCTTGCAGGAGATAGTAAAAAATAAAGAAAGCCTGGAACTCAGGGCGAAGGATCAGATCTACCTCAAGCCCTTCAGCCTGGAGGAGGCTTTGCAGATGAGAAAAGAACATCCGGAAGCAATCGTCATCAACGGTTCTACGGATGTGGCACTGCGGCAGACCAAGAAAAAAGAACATATCCCGGCTATTCTCGATATTTCAGGAATTGAAGAGATGAAGAATTATTCGGAAGATGAAGGCCATTGCACTTTCGGGAGCGGTATGTCGCTGGAAGATTTCAAGAGGCTGACTGAAACCAGGTTCCCGGCCCTTCACGGGATACTGAAAGTCTTCGGCTCGCTGCAGATCCGCAACATAGCCACCCTGGGCGGAAATATCGGATCTGCCTCACCCATAGGCGATACGCTCCCGGTTTTATTCGCCTGTAAAGCCAGGCTTGAATTATCTTCATTAAAAAATAAAAGAAAAATAAATATTGAAGATTTTATCCAGGGCTATCGTAAAACTGATTTAAAGGCTGATGAACTGATCACTTCCGTCATCATCCCAAATAATGAAAAAGGCATTATAATTTGGTCGCATAAGGTTTCCAAAAGGAAGGACCTGGATATTTCGACCGTGAATGCAGGTTTCAGGCTGAAGCTGGAAGAAGGGATGGTGAAGGAAATAATCCTGGCTTATGGAGGAATGGCGGAAGTGACTAAAAGGGCCCTTAAAGCTGAGAAATTCCTGAAAGAGAAAAAATGGTCCAGGGAAAATGTGGAAGAGGCTATGCAGATCCTCGCTACTGAATTCAAGCCAATTTCCGATGCCCGTTCGGGAGCGGAATTCAGGACGGCGGCTGCTAAAAATCTGCTTTTGAAATTTTATACCGAGACAAGTCATGGCAAATAAAAATAAAAATTCGGATAAGGGATACATCAGGCTTACGAAGATCTTGCTTTCGGAAGATAAACCTGAAGAAAGACATAGCTCAGCTAAGCTGCCACACGACAGCGCCATCAGCCATGTGACCGGCGAATCGGTGTATATCAATGATATGCCGGTACATGGCCGCCAGCTTTTCGGGAAAGTCGTTTATAGCCCGCATGCCCATGCCCTCATTAAAAAGATTGATGTTTCGGAAGCTCTGAAAGTGAAAGACGTGCATGCTGTTTTGACTTATGCCGATATTCCGGGTGAGAACCAGATGGGGCCTGTAATCAAGGATGAGCCGGTGTTAGCGGAATCCAGGGTGGAGTTCATAGGCCAGGCCCTGGCCCTGATAGCAGCAGTGAACGAGGAGACAGCCTTGCAGGCCGAAAAGCTTATTCAAATCGAATACGAAGTCCTGGAACCTGTGCTCGATATAGAAAGCGCCATGGAAAAAGGGCTTTCTCTGGCTACGGAGAAAAAGATAGATTTGGGGGATGCGGACAAAGCCATGAAAAATGCAGCCCATTCCCTGAAAGGCGAACTCCGCACCGGGGCCCAGGAGCACTGGTACCTCGAAACCCAGACAGCCCTTGCCATTCCTCAGGAAGGCAATGAAATGATGGTTTATTCATCTACCCAGCATCCTTCCGAAACACAGGCCATCGTGGCCAAAGTTTTAGGTATACAAAGGAATGAAGTGGAGGTGGAAGTCAGGCGTATGGGCGGGGCTTTCGGAGGTAAGGAAACCCAGGGTAACCATGTGGCGGCCTGGTCGGCGCTTTTAGCCCATGCCACCCGCCGTCCGGTGAAGATACACCTCTTCCGCGATGATGACCAGGTGATGACCGGCAAAAGGCATCGCTTTCTTTCCAGGTATGAGATAGGTTTTGATGATGAAGGAAAGGTGCTGGCATACAAGGTGGAACTGAACTCGGATGCGGGCTATTCCACCGACCTCAGCAAAGCCATCATGTCAAGGGCTATCATGCATGCCGAGAATGCCTATCACATTCCGAATATAAGTATACGAGGAAGAGTCTGGAAGACCAATCACCCTTCCAATACCGCTTTCAGGGGTTTTGGCGGTCCCCAGGGCATGGCCGTGATCGAGAATGCACTGGACAGGATTTCCCGTTACCTGGGCAAGGACCCGGCTGAAATCACGAAAGCTGAATTTTTACGGAATCGATGAAAACAATGTCACGCCTTATGGAGAGACCGTTGAGAACAATCATCTTTTCACCATGTATGACAAACTGATAAATACATCGGACTATATTCAGCGCCGTAAGGAAGTTAAGGAATTCAATGATAAGAATGAGTTTTATAAGAAGGGAATGGCCATGACCCCGGTAAAGTTCGGCATTTCCTTCAATACTTCCTTCCTGAACCAGGCCGGCGCCCTGGTGAATATCTATACCGACGGCACTGTTCTGGTGAACCATGGTGGTACCGAAATGGGGCAGGGTTTGCATACCAAGATGCTGGGCGTCGCCGCTGCTGAGTTGGGAATCTCCACAAGTAAGATCAGGGTGAATGCCACCAATACCTCCAAAGTGCCGAATACATCGGCCACGGCGGCTTCGTCGGGGAGCGACCTGAATGGCATGGCGGTGAAGAATGCCATCGACATCCTCAAATCCCGCCTGGGAGAGGTGGCGGTGAAAGAGCTTCAAAAGAGTTACCCTTCCGGGCCAACGAAAAAAGAAGATCTGGTCTTCAGGGACAATTTTATATTTGATAAGACAAATCCCGAAAGGAAGATAGCCTTTAATACCCTGGTAGGGACTGCCTACATAGACAGGGTCAGCCTCAGCTCCACCGGCTACTATGAGACCCCCGGAGTGCATTTCGATCCCACGACGGCCAAAGGCAAGCCTTTTTATTATTATGCTTTCGGGATGGCCGTTTCGGAGGTGCTTGTCGATACCCTCACCGGCGCCCATACCCTGCTCCGCACCGATATATTGCATGATGTGGGTGACAGTCTGAACGAAGGCATAGACCGCGGTCAGATAGAAGGTGGATTTGTGCAGGGACTGGGCTGGTGCACTACTGAAGACATTAAATGGGATGGCCGGGGAAATCTCCTGAACCATTCCCCCGATACCTACAAGATTCCTACTGTTAATGATATTCCAAAAGATTTTAGGATAGAGTTATTGAGGGATGTTTCCAATCCCGGGACCATCCGTGGCAGTAAAGCAGTGGGCGAACCGCCCTTAATGCTTTCCCTCTCGGCCTGGCTCGCGATAAAAGATGCCATCTCCGCCATCGACGGCCATCAAAAAGAACCCGACTTTGCCCTCCCGGCAACGAATGAGGTGATATTGCTGGCGGCGGAGAAGTTGAGGATGATTTGATGATGCGGGGATGTGGGGATTTGATGATGTGATGATGCGATGATGCGATGATGTGATTTTTTGAATAGTCTCTCTACCCTGGCTCAGAACGACTCCGTGTATCTCCTTTTCCTCCTTGTATCTCCGAGTAATAAAAAAAAGTATCACACTAGCAGCCATTTTATTTGTTTCACGGAGAGTCACAGAGATTTGCACGGAGGGCCACGGAGGGGGAATATTAAATATTATATTGAATATTGAAAATTGTAAAAGTTTCCTTTTGTTTTCAATCAACATTTCTTTCCCAAATTAAACGATAAACCCTAATTTACCGTTAATTTCGCGTAAAATTATTAATATTTAGAATGAAGGGATTATGAAGGAAGAAATACTGAACAGGATAAAGGAACTGGCCGCTGAATACAGTGACTTTACAGCAACGAACCTTTCCAAACTGGTGAAGATACGCTCTATGAGCACGGAGGAGAAGGAAGTGGCTGCCGAATTGCAAAGGCAGATGCTGGAAGCCGGCTTCGACGAGGCCCGTATCGACGGGCTGGGAAATGTTATAGGACGTATAGGCAATGGGAAAAAGGTGCTGGTATTCGACGGCCATATCGATACTGTCGACACGGGCAGCCTGGCCAACTGGGCTAAGGACCCTTTCTCGGGCGAGATCAGCGAGGGCTTTGTGCACGGCCGCGGCAGCGTCGACCAGAAAGGGGGGCCGGCAGCTTTTGTCACCGCCGGACGTATTCTAAAGGAACTGGCTTTCGACGGCGACCTTACAATCTACTTCACGGGAACGGTCATAGAGGAAGATTGCGACGGCCTCTGCTGGAAGTACCTGGTAGAGGAGGAGAAGCTGCGCCCCGACTTCGCGGTCATCACCGAGCCTACCAACCTGAACCTATACCGCGGCCACCGCGGACGTATGGAGATAGAGGTCAGCTTTCATGGGGTCTCTTCCCACGGTTCAGCCCCTGAAAGGGGCAAAAATGCCATCTACATGGCATCCCGGGCCTGCCTCGAGATAGAGAAACTCAACGAGCGCCTCCGCCACGATGATTTCCTGGGTAAGGGCAGCGTGACCCTCACCCAGTTCGTCTCCGACAGCCCGTCTTTGTGCGCCGTCTCTGATTATGCCCGCATACATCTCGACCGCCGCCTCACCTGGGGCGAGACCAAAGAATCAGCAGTAGAGGAGGTCCGTGAAATTTTGAAAGGAATGGACGCGGAGATAGAAGTGCTGCAATATGAGGCCACCGCCTACACCGGACTGAAATACGGCATGGAAAAATACTACCCCACCTGGAAGATGCCCCTGGAGCATCCCCTGGTGACCAAATCGGCAGCGGCTTTTTCGGCTTTATTCGGCAAAGCCCCATTAATCGATAAATGGACTTTCTCTACGAATGGGGTAACTCTTAACGGTTATTATGATGTGCCCTGCATCGGCTTCGGTCCGGGAAACGAAGTGCTGGCCCATGCGCCCAACGAGAAGGTGCCGGTGAGCGACCTGCAGGCCGCTTCGGCCTTCTACGCGGCCCTGGCTTATGAACTTTCAGAATAAATCATCAGAATAAAATTTTGGAAATAACATGGATAATACTTTTGATATACTCCTGAAAAATGCCGCGAAAGCGGGAACAGGACTTTTCGGAAAAGATTTTTTACTGACCTGGGAGAAGAGCTATGGCGAACTGGAAACGGTGCTGGCTGTGGCCGAAGCCTTGAAATACCTGCGCGACCATAATATTTCGGTTCGTTGCTTCGACTCCGGCCTGGCCATATCGCAGTTCCGCGACAACTCCACCCGTACCCGATTCTCCTTTGCTTCGGCAGCCAACCTGCTCGGATTGGAGGTGCAGGACCTGGATGAAGGCAAGTCGCAGATAGCCCATGGGGAAACGGTTCGCGAAACTTCGGCCATGATCTCCTTCCTGAGCGATATCATAGGCATACGCGACGACATGTTCCTGGGGGCCGGCAACGCCTACATGCGTGAGGTGGGCGCTGCCCTTGACGAAGCTTTTGCTGACGGGGTACTGCCGCAAAGACCGGGCATAGTCAACCTGCAGTGTGACATCGACCATCCCACCCAAAGCATGGCTGACCTGCTGCACCTGAAGACCGTCTTCGGATCGCTGGAAAAGCTGAAGGGAAAGAAGATAGCGATGAGCTGGGCCTATTCCCCAAGTTACGGAAAGCCGCTTTCAGTTCCCCAGGGCATCATAGGCCTCATGACCCGCATGGGTATGCAGGTCGACCTGGCTTACCCGGAAGGTTACGGTCTGATACCTGAAGTAGTGGAACTGGCCGGCAAACAGGCTGAGGAAAATGGTGGGAGCTTCCGGGTGGTGAATTCCATGGAAGAGGCTTTCCGGGATGCGGATATAGTGTATCCCAAGAGCTGGGCGCCTTATCATGTGATGGAGCAAAGGACGGAACTGCTGAGAAATAATGATCATGAGGGACTGAAGGCCTTGGAGAAATCATGCCTGGCCAACAATGCCCGCTTCAAGGACTGGGAATGCACAGAAGATAAAATGAAGCTGACAAAGTCTGGGGAGGCGCTGTATATGCATTGCCTGCCGGCGGATATCTCGGGGGTGTCGTGTAAGGAAGGCGAAGTGGAGGCCAGTGTATTTGAGCGCTACAGGGTGCCGCTGTATAAGCAGGCGGGCTTCAAGCCTTACATCATCGCTGCCATGATGCTCAGCAACCGCTTCGAAAACCCGGCGGAGGTACTGAGGGGGATGATGGAGAGGAATGTTCCCAGGGTTTTCTGATTCTTATGAATTAGATATCTACTTCTCTTTTTGCTAAGTTTTCAAAAAACCACTTAGACACTAAGTTCACTCAGGAACACTTAGGATTTAATTAATCCGACTTAAGTAAAAATTAAAATAATCTTCGTGTCCTAAATACCTTAGTGGCAATAAAAAAACGCGAAAAAGTCAATTCTTTTTTCTTCAAACATACAATAACTTATCTCGATCATTTTAGGTTTTTATTATTTTAGATCAAGATATTAATTAACCAAATAATAAAGAAATGATCACTCAAAGACACATTAACGAACTTTCTTATAAAATTGTAGGATGTGCAATAGAAGTACATAAGAACCTGGGGCCCGGTTTACTGGAATCGGTATATGAGCAATGTCTTATTGAAGAAATCAGAGATTTAGGCCTGGATGTTAAATCCCAATTATATGTACCTATCAAATACAAAGAAAGAGATCTTGGAGGTACCTTAAAACTTGATCTTCTGGTGAATGATTTGATTATTGTTGAATTAAAGGCTGTTGAGGTAATGATTCCGTTATATATGGCTCAGTTGCTGTCTTATCTTAAATTAACGGGCAAACCAAAGGGCTTGTTGATTAATTTTCATTGTGAAAATATAGTAAAACAAATGGTTCCATTAGTAACAGAGGAATTTTCAAAGCTTCCATCTTCTTAGTGAATCTAAGTGTCCTAAGTGTCTAAGTGGTTTTTTTTACAGGCTGAAAAGGAATCATAAGGAATTTGTAAACAGAATATCTTTTCTACGGATAAGTTAGCAAGAAATGATTAAGGCACTATTATCTCTCCTCCCAGCACCACCACCGCAGCCTTCCCTTTCACCTCAAAACTTTCATAGATCTCCGAATCGCAGCGCTGCATATGGTTTTTGACGGAGATAGTATGCTCAGTCTCCGGATTCCAGATGACTATATCCGCATCGTAGCCCGCCTCTAATTTCCCTTTCTTCTCTATCCCAAAGATTTCCGACGCATTGGTCGAAACAAGCTCCACAAACCTTTCAATGCTGATTTTCCCTTCCAAAACCCCGTAAGTATACATCAAGCCCAGCCTATGCTCAATCCCCCCTGCCCCGTTGGGGACTTTCGTAAAATCATGCAGGCCTTTGTCCTTCTGCCCGTGCAGGTTGAACGGACAATGGTCGGTGCCTATGGTATCAAAGATGCCATCGGACAGGGCTTCCCAGAGCCCTTCCTTATTCTCCGCCGGCCTCAGCGGGGGCGAGAGTATGAAGGGCAGCACTTCCATGTCGGGGCGCTTCGGATCATAAACACTTTCATCCAGCAGAAGGTAATGCGGACAGGTCTCCGCAAAGACCTTTACGCCAGATCTTTTCGCCTGCCTCACCAAAGCGGCAGCTTTTCCGGTAGAAATATGCACTATGTAAACCGGGCAACCGGTCTTAGCTGATAATTCCAGCACTTCCCCAACCGCTCTCACTTCCGCTTCGGGCGGCCGCGACAGGGGATGATAGCAGGGACGCGTCTTGCCCTCCCGAATAAATTGCTGTTGAAGGCGGCTCACCATCTCCCCGTCTTCGCTATGGACCATAAGCAAGCCCCCCGCCGGGCCAAGCACCTTCATTAATTCACCCAATTCCCGGGTACTGATCCCAATGCTTTCTCTGTAAGCAAGATAGGCCTTAAAAGATTTTATATTTTCCTCTTCAATGCACCTGATAACTTCATCCGCCACCTTTACATTCCATTCGCTGATCCCGACGTGCAATCCGCAAGGGGTGAGACTGGCTTTGGTTTCGGCCTGTCTGAGGTGCAGAGCCTCTATCAGTGATTGCCCTTTGTGCGGGGTCACGAAATCCATGAAGTACGTTGTTCCGCCAGCCAGGGCCGCCCGGCTGCCGCTATAAAAATCATCCGAGGAATTCCCGGCCGGGGTGGGCAGGGCCAGGTGAACATGGGGATCTATTCCGCCGGGTATAATATATTTTCCACTGGCATCAATAGTTTTGTAAGCAGGATAATCAGAAGGAGAGATCTTCCCAATACGGGCAATTTTCCCGTCTTCGATAAGTATATCTTCCTGGCGGGATTGTCCGTCCCGCACTACAGTTCCGTTTATGATCAGTAGAGCGTTCCATACTATTTAAGCCTGCATTTTTTTCCAGAGGCGTGTCGCCTGCTTCCGGGCCTCTTCCAGGATATCCTCTTCATCCACATTTATCATCTTCCCCTCATCCAATATGAGTTTGCCTTGGGAAATCAGCTTGCTTACATGCCTGCCTTCCAGACCAAAGAGAAAATGTCCGAAGAAATTATCCTGGTTGAAGGGTGTAGGAGTATCATAATCCATCACCACGAGGTTGTTTTCCCCGTCGCCGGTGAAATGGTTATTTTCCAGGTAATGATGCACATTCCGGAAGCGGCGGTATGTTTCGGAATAATTAATGTCTTCATAATTATGTCCTGAAAAGAAAGCTGCTTTGGCGCTTCGCAGCATATCGCTATGCATGCCGTCGTTGCCCAGCATGATATTCCCGCCCAGAGCGCGGGCATCGAAATGTCCCACCCCGTTGTTCAGGTTGCTTTCGGTATTTTCCACAACCCAGGCCAGCGAGGCGTTTACCTTTTCCCTTTCACCCTGGTCCAGGTGGAGGCAGTGGGCCAGTATGGTTTTAGGAAAGTCCAGCACACCGGCCTTTTCCAGGCGGTCTATAATGCGCATGTTGTAAGTTTCCATGCAATGCGCTTCATCGTATTTATCTTCCGCCACATGGATATGTATGCCGGATGAAGTCTCCCGGGCAAGCCCAACGGCCTTTTCGAGGGTTTCGTCTCCAACGGTGAAGGAGGCGTGCAATCCCACCAGACCCTGCCTTTTCGAAAGGTAAGCAGCGCTTTCCTCCAGGCCTTTGCGGGCTATTTCTTTCCCGTCGCTGTCGCTGATCTCGTAGCAGAGCAGGTGACCCAGGCCCACTTCATCGAAGGCCTTTGCTATTATTTCCAGGCTGCCTTCCACAGCGAAAGGGGAGGCGTGGTGGTCTATCACGAAGCTTACCCCGTTTTTTGCGCAGGCCATGGCCGTCACCAGGGCGCTGGAGCGGATCATGTCCGCATCCAGTGCTTTGTCGAGGGTCCACCAGATATATTGCAGGATCTCCCGGAAGTTTTCCGGGTTTTTCTTCGGGGCCCCCATTCCGCGGGCCAGGGCGGAATAGACATGATGATGCCCGCAGGCAAAGGATTTGGTGATATAGCGACCCGAGCAGTCGAGAGACTTAGCTGTCTTGATGATCTCGGATTGTGGGTTAAAAATAAGCTTCCCCTCAGGGCCTTCTTCCACCAGCAAGTCGGCTTTGCGGAATTCCAGCGTTTGCCAGTCTATATAATGTTCCGTTTTTAAGAAATATCATAAGCTCTTTCTAATAATAATGTGTTTCCACGACGGGTTGCCAGAGGGCCCGGTAATTAATGTCACGGGCCCCTTTGCAAATATCTTCAAAGATGCAGTTTTTATGCTCCTCAAGCTCTACAATAGTGAAAAAAGTGCAGGGATCTTTTTCACAATGATGAAACTCGCAAAGAGCTTTTGTATTGCAGCAGCTTCTGCCCAGCGACCAGAAGAAATCGTTCAGTTTGGTCACCGGATGGCCCGATAGCCCGCTGATCATCTGGAAAGCCTCTATGCAGGCCGAGCGGATATCTTCATCGCTTTGCAGGGGAGTATGATTTATAAGTTTCTCATGAAGGTTATTTGTCCTTTATCTCCACGCAGCCCAGGCGGAGCAGCACCCGCTGCATATGGTAATCCATGATGGGGATGAAGTTCTGCTTGTCGGAGATCGTTTCCAGTCCCGCTTCCTCCAATAGTTTAAGCAGGAAAGTTATCTTCTTTTTCATGGGGTCGCTGAAGGAGATGGTTTTTGGAAGAAGTTCGTAATAGCCTTTTCCACCATTTATCAGTTTTCCTTCGGTTGAATCCACCAGCCTCTCCAGCTTCGAATCGAAATGATCCTGAACGAAAGTATCCAGTTCGATAAGAAAATTGGCTCTTTCAGCAAGACGGTCGAGAGTCGTGTTTTCAGGATTTTCATCGGGAGAAAATAACGCGGCTAACAAAATTTCTAATTCTTCCTTCCCCATCCCCGAAGCAGCTCCCGCTTCCAGCAGGGGGTGCCTTTTCCGCATCATATCCGTAAAAACATATTCCAGGTAATCCCAGCCGAAGAGTTGCAGATCTTTCGTTACGCAGATTATAAGTCTGATGGCAGATAGCCACCGCATAGAAGAAAGCCCGAAGCCGTATTTCCCGCTCTGCCTGCAGGACCAGGAAAGGACGCTGGTAGAATTCCTGCCGGGGTTTGAGAGGCCTGATGATTTGGGCGGTCAGCTGGCATAGCTCCTTATTTATCCGGATATCCGTATTCATCAAATCAAAATAAAACTTATTAATTTTCTTTTCTTCCTAAATAAATATAAAACTAAAATTAATAATTGGATGGATGAAGATAAAAGGGGAGAAAGGATAATTATTTGGGTTAACCATCTTTTTTTCAACACAACTTGTCCCGGTTTATCGGGATAGGCACAGTAGGGCACAATAGGGGACACATAGGGATTTGGCGAATATCGAAATGTCGAATAAATGGAAAATCGGAAATCACATTGCATATCGAATATCGTTCAATCGCTACGTCGTTACATCTGTCCCGAAGGGACAACTGAAAGTTGACCGGAATTTTAACCCCGGGAAAGAGGGTGCCCCAAAGTTTGCCATGAGTTTTGAAGGGACGATTGAAAAAGAGTTAGCAATGAGAAGTGATATCAAAGCCCGAAAATGTTATCATGCAACATGTTTGTTGTTAGAAACCTGGGGTAATTTATTGAGGAAGGATTCCTAAATCGTACTATCTTTACTCACGAAAAAAACTATCTAAACATATATTGTCAACCTATGCAGGCGTTGAAATTTTCTGGACACGAAACATTTATTTGTAAACATTTTTGGCCCAAAAAGGGAGTTGATTTTTTATTGAGTGGATTTAATTTCAACGATGAAGATGCAGTTGTTAAGTTAGGCGTTGGAAAGAATATGGTCAGCTCAATCAGATTTTGGTTAAAAGCTCTTGGATTGGTTGATGAGGAAGAAAATATTACTGAACTTGCTAGTTTGATATTCACGGATGACGGTTATGATCCATATATTGAAGATATTGGAACAATTTGGCTATTACACTATAATCTTGTCTCTTTGAATTATTCTTCTATTTATCATCTTGTTTTCAATCAATTTTTAGTAGGAAGGAATGAGTTTAGCCGTAATAGCTTGCTAAATTTCTTAAGAAGAATTATCATAAATCAAGCATCAGGCACTTATACAGAAAAAACACTTATACAGGACCTTAATGTTTTTATTCGAAATTATCTAATTCCAGAAAGAGGCTTTGCAAAACAAAACATCGAAGAAGAATTTTCATGCTTATTTATCGATTTAGGCTTAATAAATTCTTTTAACAGAAGAAATGAAGATGATAAAGTGGAAGAATTTTTTCTGATGGAAAGAAGCAACCGTATGAATCTTCCAGCCGAAATTTTCCTTTATGCCATTTTAAATCGATTTGGTGATGTTAAGAATATTTCTTTGAATGAATTAGTATCGGGTAACAATTCCGTTGGGAATGTGTTTTTACTAAATAGGGAAGGAGTTTATGAAAAAATCGAAGAATTGACATATAAATATGAGGGGATTAAGTATACTCAAACTGCTGGCAATCATGTTTTACATTTAAATAGAACTTTTGATGTTAAGCAGTTGATCCAAATTTATTATGAACAGTAGAACATATACACCGTCAATAAATATTATCCGTGATTTTGAGGAGGAATTTAATTATATCCTTACTCCGAACTCTCAACAGGTTTATTCCCAAATTGTATCAAATTATCAAAAAGGCAGCAGATCTTTCAGTTTAATCGGTTCATATGGATCTGGGAAATCAAGCTTTGTGCTTGCTTTAGAACAATCCTTAAATGGCTGGAAATCTTCTC
>CAWBCI010000060.1:0-210205 GCA_963787195.1 uncultured Bacteroidales bacterium | reverse complement strand
TTGTCGGGTAACGCAGGCGGGTTACCCCCGCCCTTGTCCCCCTAAGAACCGTACTTGAACCTTTCGATTGATACGGCTCAGGCTCCCTAAAGGCGGATTAAACCACCCGGCAATTTACAAAATAATCAGTACATTTATCTATACCATAACCTGTTGACGAAATAATTATCCCAGGATGAATCAAAAGGATTAGCGTTTCCGTTGATGAGTTTATGACGTTTAATATGAAAGCAGGCAAACATACGGAGTAAGATGATTTTACCATCGTTGAATTTGCCGAAGAACTGCCATTTTCGATTGCCACAACTCATAAAATAAAGCGAAACGATTTTCCTGTAACCCAGGTTGTTGTGCCTTCGCCTTGCCCAGTTCCAGATGTTGCGCCACAGTATCCTGTCTAATTTGTAAAATGTTTTCTTAGAACAGATGTGTCTGTGATAATTCGCCCATCCGGTGATTACCGGGTTCAGGTTACGGATTAAGATTGCTGCTTGTGAACCCCTATGTTTAACAATGATTCCCTTCAACTTTTCTTTCACCGATTTAATTGCAACTTTCGTTGGCCGGATAAGGAGTTTCCCTCGGGAATACATTCTTATGTTCTGGCCAAGGAAGTTGAAGCCTTGGGTGATGTGGGTAATACTTGTTTTCTCCTGCGATAGTTGAAGACCTCTAAGAAAAAGAAATTCTTCGATCAGTGGCTTGACTTTATTCTCCAGGATTTCCTTTTCGGACGCTGTGACGATAAAATCATCAGCATACCGGATAAGGTGGATTTTAAAGTGGTTGTTCTTGCGGCAACCGTCCGGTCTGATTGTGATCCCGAAAGCTTTATCTATACAAGCTTCCAGACCATCGAGTGTCATATTGGCAAGTGTCGGAGAAATAATACCTCCTTGCGGAGTCCCTTCGGTTGTGGGAAATAATTGGCTATTTTCAATAAACCCTGCATTAAGCCATTGTTGCAGTATCTTTTTGTCCATCGGGATATTTTGTTCTAACCATTGGTGGTTAATATGATCAAAACATCCTTTGATGTCTCCTTCCATTACCCAGGTTGCGCTGTCCTTTCTCGACAGGTGAATGTAACACCTTTCAATGGCATCATGGCAACTTCGTTTTTGACGAAAGCCATAAGAGCCTTTGTCAGCCAGCGTTTCGGATACGGGTTCAAGAGCCAGAAGGTGTAAAGCCTGAAATGCCCGGTCTTTCATGGTGGGAATTCCCAAAGGGCGTTTCTTACCGTTCTTTTTAAGTATGAACAGACGGCGCAAGGGCAGGGCTTTGTAGCCCTTCCTGACTAAAGATAAGGCTGCACGGAATTTATGAGTTGGGGTTTTCCACATAACACCGTCAACTCCCGGTGTTCGTTTTCCTGAATTTTCTGTAACCCGTTTTACTGCTAGAGTTTTGCAGCAAACGAGTGGGTAAGCATCCATTGTAGAGCCTTGACCTTATTATGTTTGCCTTCCCTTGTTGCCTTTGCAATACGTGATTGTAATGACCTTACCGATTGTTTAGCGGACCTCCAGTTAATGGATTTCCAGTGTTTGACAATGGTTTCGGGTGCACAATCCTTTTGATCGGACTTCATTTGCTTTCCTGAATTGAGGTCTTATTATAATGTTCTTGCAAAAGAGAACCAGATGGAAGTCAGCATATCCTCTTCATTACAAAAAGGCTTTGGCTTTATCCACCTTCCCATACCTGTATTGCATTGTGTTCATCTCACGACGGACCTACCCTCTGCATAAGGAGCTATACAGGCTTACCACGTTCCGTCCAAATAACAGGATGGGTTAGGTGCTGCCTATATACCGGAAGAACTACATCCATGTGCTTACATCTAACGTGCTCACATCCTGTCTTCTTGCCATTTTGGCCAATGTGTATCAACAACTTTCACATTTTCGCGCATGACGGTACGTCAACGACAGTTCACTTCTATTCACCATACCACCCAAGCCGGCACCTGCTAGCATGTTGTTATCTGTCAGGGAACCTTTTCCCGGCAGCTTCACACCCCAACGTTGCCATTGACGCATGTGCCGGTAGGCTACTCATGATGGAACATGAGATTAAATCAATCTAAAAAAAGAACGTTTAATAGTTATTTGGACAGCTTCGTGTCGCACTTACAATGACCGCCAACGGTTGTGTATATATACCTGTTGCATTTATTTTACATTTAGCTTAGTCGAAGGTTGTTGATATTTTCCCCTGGAAGGCGGGTATATATAACTGAGCATTTCATACCAGTTGCATATATCCGGTTTGGCTTTTTTCATGTCACTAAAATTATGGGACTTTTTTTATATATCCAAATTATCCAATGGACTTTTAATATTCTCCATCCCTTTTTTTGTAATGTGCGTGTATATCTCCGTCGTTTTGGAACTCTGATGTCCTAACAAATTCTGTATATATCTCAAATCAGTCCCCCTCTCCAGTAAATGCGTTGCAAAACTGTGCCTTAATGTATGCACTGTTGCATGCCTGCTTATACCTGCTCTTTCCAAGGCCTCTTGAATAATTACTGAACACTCGTCTCCGAATAAGCCCCTCCAAACTGCCCCTCAAATAACCATTCCTTGGGTTTATATTCTTTTATGTATTCTCTCAATAGCGCCAGGACTTTTATGGACAGCAGCGAGATCCTGTCTTTCTTGCCTTTGCCCTGCCTTATATTCACTACCATGCGCTTTGAATCTATATCGGCTATCTTTAAATCAATTAGTTCACCCCGGCGCAATCCCGCTGAATATATCAGCGATATTATAGCCTTGTGCTTCAGGTTTACCGTCCTCTTTATAATCAATGCTATCTCTTCCTCGCTCAACACCCCCGGAAGCCTGCGCTCCTTTTTTGGCCTCTGTACATAATAGGTCTTTACGGGCCTGCCTAAAACCTTCTCATAATAAAACTTGATGGCATTAATGGCCTGGTTCTGGTATGAAACTGAAACACCCTGTTCCTCAATCAGGTATAGCAAATAATCCCTGATCTGTTCTTCTGTGATGACTTCGGGATTAATCTCTTTATAATAAACTAAAAAACCGGCAAACATAGCTTTGTAAGTTCTGATGGTATTCTCACTGTAATTCCTGACAACAAGGGTTTTGATAAATTCATCCGGAACCGGTGAATCTTTTTTCTTCTTTTCTTGCTCAGCGGCTGACATTTCTATATCAGGCATCTGAACCAGTTTCACCTTCCCCTTGAAATATCGTTCGAGCTTATCAGGCCTTCCGGCAAGTGTAGAAATATGCCAGATCTTCTTCTTCGGATCCCAGCAACGGCCGGGGATTTCCCTTACCATTTCTATTATTTCAGGATCATATGGAAAGCTTAAGATAATTCTCTCCTTACCTTCAATAATCCCTTTCCTGAATTTTAAGTTTTTCATGATTAATGTGATTATCTTATTAGCTTAATCACTTTAAAATGAAAATATACCTGTCGCAGTATTCAAATTTTTTTCCAGGAAGAATTAAGGAATCTCATTGACACCCTCGACTTACGGACATCAATGGTTAATTTCAATGGTTTCAATGGTTAATGGTTATTTCAATGGTCTACGTCTATCGTCAATGTTCAATGTTCAATTGCCTTATACAGCTCGCCGCTGATTCTCAGCAATTCTGTCTCGGCCCTCTTAGCCTGGAATTCTGACAGGAGCAACTGGTACTGCGCATCAATCATCTTCTTCTGGGTTTCCCTCAGTTCGATGTCGCTGATCGCCCCCAGACGGTATTTTTCAAGGGCCACCTTCACATTTTCCCGGGACACTTCCTGGTTGGAAGTCTCCAGTCTCACCAGCTCCATATTGGAATGGTAATCATTATATAGTTTGAAGATATCGGTCTTTATGCCCAGGTCCGTGTCTTTATAACGTATATCAGCGGAATTTCTCTCTATGCCCGCGTTCTTAACTTGCCGGTTTACCCTCGAACCATCGAAAAGATTGTAGCTGAGGGTCAGGCCGTAAGAAGGCCCGTAAGATTTATTGTATTCCAGGTAACCGGTCTGGGAATTCAGGGTATTATAATTATAGGCCGCGTTCAGGTCGAGTTGGGGATAACGCTGCGAACGGGCATTCTGCACCGACAACTCGGCCAAACGCTGATTGATACGGGCCACCAATAAGTCTGTATTTTGTGTGGCCGACCTCTCCACAAGATAATCATAAGTAAGGGGCTCTTTAAGGTCTATGGTATCGGTCACATTGAATGTTACACCGGGGTCCCTTCCCAACAAACGGTTCAGGTCGGCCTGACCATTCGCGACGGCTGCAAACTGCAGTATAAGCTGGGTACTGTCGGAATTCAGGTCAACCGAGGACTGGAGCAGCATGAGCTGGGATCCGGAACCCAGTGAGACCTTGGCCTGGGCCACTTTCTTGCGTTCGAACGAGAGGGCGGCTGCATCCCTCAATACCTGTACCATCTTCTTTTGCTGTACTATGCCGTAATAACTCAGGATCACATCTGTTATGGTATTCTCCACGGTCATCCTTGCCTGGGTTTCGCCCATCTGCTCGAACTTTTCAAGTGTGCTCCTGTTAGCGAACATACTGAATCCATCGAAGAGGGTCCAGTCCAGCGAAACTCCTGCACTCAGTGAATTTCCGTGGGCATTATTGACATTTTTTTCAGTGCCCGCTGATGTCCTTTGATTGGTAGAATTGATGGTATTATTTTGGACTGCATTCAGGTCGACAGTGGGCAGAAAACCCGCATTCCCCAGGGTATTATTATTCCGGGCTATCTGAAGTTCATTTTGCTGCAAGATGATGGAGTAATTTTTTTCCAGGGCCATTTCTATTGCCTGATTGAGGCTAAGAGTGTCCTGGGCCTGTATTGCCATGCTGATTCCTGATAGAAAGAGTAATATGATGGAGGTCCGCTTCATTTTAGTCAATTTTTTGAATATTATTTTCGGCAGAAGTGATTCTCTTTTTACCGGATGAGAGGTAGGTATAAAGTGAAGGGATCACATATAATGTCAATACAAGTGAAAAGATCAAGCCACCTATAATGGCTATTCCCATGGGGACCCGGCTTTTGGAGGCTGCTCCCAGGGCAAGTGCGATGGGTAATGCTCCGAGCGCTGTAGCCAGACTGGTCATCAGGATGGGCCTCAGACGACGGGTGGCCGCATCTGTCACGGCATCCCTCAGGTTCAGGCCCGCATCCTTCCGCTGGTTGGCGAATTCCACGATCAGGATACCGTTTTTGGTCACGATCCCAATCAGCACGATCACCCCGATCTGGCTGAAAATATTGATGGTCTGGCCGAATAACCAAAGTGTAAGCAATGCTCCGGCAAGGGCGAGGGGAACGGTGAACATAATGATCAATGGATCACGGTAGCTTTCAAATTGTGCCGCCAGCACCAGGTAAATCAAAACCAGGGCCAGCAGGAAGGCAAACATCAGGCTGCTGGAGCTGTCCTCGTATTCCTTGGAGGGGCCCGCCAGGTCCGTAGAAAAAGTATCATCCAGGGTAGTCGAAGCTATCTTCCGCATTTCATCTATTCCCTGTCCCAGGGTCACACCCTCTGCCGGAGAGGCTGAAACTGTTGCCGAAACATAGCGGTTATAGCGGTAAAGCTGGGGTGGATTGCTCTGTTCGGCGAGATGTACCACATTGTCGAGCTGCACCATATTTCCCGCAGAGTTCCGGAGGAAAACAGAACTCAGGTCCATTGGATTGTCACGGCTCAGACGGTTGGCCTGACCAATGACCTGGTATTGCTTATTATTCTTTATAAAATATCCGAAACGTTGCCCGCTGAAATAAAGTTGCAGGGTCTCCGCAACATCCCTCACATTGATGCCAAGGGCCCTTGCCCTGTCCCTGTCAATTTCTACCGATAATTCGGGCTTATTGAATTTCAGGTTCAGGTCGACTACCTGGAAAGCCGGGTCAGACTGGGCCTTTTCCATGAATTTCGGGACGAATTCCTTGAGTTTGGCAAAATCCGGGGCCTGGATCACAAACTGAACCGGCAATCCGCCTCCTCTTCCTCCGCCGATAGTCTGATCCTGTACCACGTATGTCCGCGCAAAATTGAATTTCTTATATATTTTGCTTAGTTCATTGGCTATCTGGTCCTGAGTCCTTTCCCTTTCGGAAGGATCAGTAAACATAACTCTTACAAAGCCGCTGTTTACAGCTCCTCCAGCCGAGAAACTGGGGGCGGTGACAGCCAAAATAGCAGCGCGTTCAGGCAAGGTATCTGCGATGCCGATTATCTTCAGCATATATTCATCCATCTTTTCAAACGAAATTCCTTCAGGTGCGGTGGCTGAAACAGTCACGCGGCTTTTATCTTCCATCGGAGCCAATTCCGATGGCAGCATGGAGCCGATCAGAAGGATCAGTCCGGCTGAAAAGACAATGATGACAATTGCGAGCCAGCGGTGGCGAATAAAAGTCTTCAGGCTTCGATTGTAGCCGCTTATCATACTATCCATCCATCTCTCGGTAAGATTGAATAGTTTGCCGTGAGACTTGCCGGGTTTCAGAAGGCGGGAACTCATCATAGGCGTCAGGGTCAGCGAAACCAGGGCTGAAATCAGAACTGCCCCGGCCACCACTATGCCGAATTCCCTGAAAAGTCTGCCGGTCAGTCCCTTCAGGAAAATGATCGGGAAGAAAACCGCTGCCAGGGTAATCGTAGTGGAAAGGATGGCAAAATAGATCTCTTTGGATCCCTTATGTCCGGCTTCGATGGGGTTCATGCCACCTTCAACCTTCTGGTAAATATTTTCCAGCACAACGATGGCATCATCCACCACCAGCCCTGTTGCCAGAACTATTCCAAGCAAGGTCAGTATATTGATGGAAAAACCGGCAACATACATGATGAAAAATGTGCTGATCAGGGAGATAGGAATGGCGATTACAGGGATCAGGGTGGTACGCCAGTTCCGGAGGAAAATGAAAATCACCAGTACTACCAGCCCGAAAGCAATCAGGATAGTTTCCTCTACCTCGCTTATAGCCTTGCGGATATTCGTGGTGGTATCCATGGCTATACTGAGCTTGATATCCGGGGGAAGTTCCTTTTTAATCTGCTCAACCCGTTTATAGAATTCATCGGCTATGCTGATCTGGTTGGCGCCCGGCTGAGGTGTCAGCACGACCCCGACCATAGGAAGCACATCCTTCCCTCGAAGTATAGACCTTTCTTTTTCCGGGAGCAGACGGGCTTCCCCTATATCCTTCAAGCGGATAAGGGTGCCATTGCTTTCCCTTATGATCATATTATTAAATTCTTCGGCCGTTGTAAGTCTACCACTGGTTCTAATGGTCAGTTCAGTATTATAACCTTCTATCCTTCCGGTAGGAAGTTCCACATTCTCCCTGTTCAGGGCATTCCTGATATCCGCCGGCGTGAGCTGGTAGCCGGCCATCTTGGCAGGGTCCAGCAGGAGCTTCATAGCGTATTTCTTATCCCCCCATATCCTGACTTCACTTACACCCTTTATGGTCTGCAATCTCTCTTTAAAGACATTATTGGCCAGGTCCGAAAGTTCCATCAGGTTGCGGGTATCGCTCTGGACGGTGAGGGCAACGATAGGGGATGCATCTGCATCTGATTTGATGACTATTGGAGGATCAGTATCCGGCGGAAGGTTGCGGTTAGCACGGGAAACCCTGTCACGCACATCATTTGCAGCAGCTTCCATATCTATTCCCAGTTCAAATTCAACAGTGATCGTACTCCTTCCGTCGCTGCTGGTAGAAGTAAGTGAGCGAATCCCCGCTATGCCATTGATAGATTCTTCCAGTGGCTCTGTGATCTGTGATTCCATCACATCCGCATTAGCCCCGGTATAAATTGTAGTTATTGTCACAACAGGAGGGTCTACATTGGGATATTCCCTGACCCCCAAAAAGGAATAGCCAATGATCCCGAATAATATCAGCACTATCGAGATGACCGTGGCCATAACCGGCCGGTTAATACTTAAGGATGAAATATTCATTCGGCAATGGTATTGAGGGTGTCATCCTTGTCAAGGCGGACCTGAACCGGCATATCGTCGCGCAATTGCAGCAGTCCGGTAGTTAGAATTGTATCCCCCGGCATCAGTCCTTCTGAAACTTCAACTTCCCGGTCAGTCCTTACACCCGTCTTTACATAAATAGTTTTTACCATGCCATTCCTGGAGATAAGGAGCTTTTCTCCTTTAATATCGGGAGTAAGTGCATCGGCGGGAACCATCAGGGCGTCCGGCAAGGATTCCAGGACAATCTCAACTTTTGCAAAAGCCCCCGGGAGCAATACTTTCCCTGGGTTTGAACATGTCGCCCGGGCAGTCAAAGAGCGGGTATTCACATTGATGCGGGGATCTATTGCGTAAACCTTTCCCATAAATGTGCTGTCTATGCCGTCAATACGGAACATAATGCTGCTGCCTTTATCCAGCTTACTGAAATATTTCTCCGGTACACTGAATTCTATTTTGATAGGGTCAACCTGTTGCAGACGGGCGATAAGATTGTCAGAGGAAATATATCCCCCCGCGCTTACGTAGCGTAACCCGATCTGGCCGCTGAAAGGAGCGTAAATGGCTGTTTTATCGATTTGGGATTTCAGAAGTTCTATATTGGCCTGGATAACTCCCAGTTGGTTCTGGGAAACATCATATTCTTCCTGGCTCACTGCATTTATTTCCAGTAATTTTGATTTACGGTAGACATCTTCTTTTGCGAGGGATTCATCCAGTTGCAATTTTTTGAGCTGGGCCTGTAATTCATCATCATTGATCTTTACCAGCAAATCTCCCTTATCCACCTTATTTCCTTCCATAAAGTTGATCTGCACGATACGCCCTGAAAGTTCGCTCCTGATTTCCACTTCCTCATTGGCCAGAATGGTCCCTGTAGTAAATATTTTATTATCAACACGCTGTGGGCTGACTACCAGGCCATCTACACTAACTATTTGCGGGATTGCAGAAGCCGCAGGGCCGGCTTTTTTATTATAGCAGGATGTGAGCGTAATTATTATAAAAAAAGTTATAATGACTGAAAAAATTCTTTGGATCATAATTTTGATTGGTATTGAAAGCATTAAAAATGCATTTTCCCGCTATGAACGGATATGCAAAATTATTTATTTTATTGAGCGAATGTACTATTGATGAAGTGCCCTAAATGCTTTAGATGATTTTAAACCGAATAGTTTAGTTGGAAGTGAAAAAATGTAATCGTGAAAATGTTTTTTAATGGATTAAAACTTATGGTTTTTTTTCTTGGTGAATATTCTTAGTGTATTTGTGTCTTCGTGGCTAAATCATAAATAACCTTATTTAGATTTCTTAAAAGCCACAAAAACACTAAAACACAAAGGTTTCACCAAAATTTCTTCAAGTTTGAGTTTTTATAGGCTGGAGCATGGTTTTTGTTGAAGCCGTTGATAAACCTGGATGGCATCTACAATCTGAACTTTTCACTTATTGAAAACAATATAAAATATCTTAAGTGAAAAAATGTTAATCTTTTCATTGAAATGACCAAAAATGGGTATTTTAGTGTTATACCTTTATTAAAATGCACTTAAGTGTCTGAAAAGGATTTCCTGAAGAATAATGATATTCAGGAGTAAATGTTTACTATTAAGGCAGATATGCGGAAGATCAATACACTTATCAAGCAATTTCTTCATTTATTAAAACACCGGAGTCTTCCATTCTTACGCGAGAATGCGAAGATTATAGCACAGTTCATCCTGACCTTTTTTTTCATAGCAATCGGGATCTGGTTTTTCGAGCATGAGCAGATGGAAATCCGCCGGGTGAAGGAAGTGCTGATAGATTCCAGGATAGAACTTGTTTTGCTTGGTATTGGCATCACGGTTCTTTACATCCTGCTGCAGGGAATGATGTATGTCTCCTCCTTTTCTTCCCTCAGGTGTAAGATCTCAATTTTTACCGCTGTTTTACTTTATCTGAAGAGAAATTTTGTGAGCATCTTCCTGCCGGTAGGAGGGGTGTCTTCCCTGGCTTTCTTTGCTTCTGATATTGAAAAGAAGGGCTATACCAAAACCCAGATTTATTTTGCATCTTCAATTTATGGATTTGTAGGCATGCTTACAGTTATCATGCTGGCCATACCTGTATTTGTCTATGCTCTTATAAGGGGAGGTGTGGGTTCAGGGGAGTGGTATGTTTTGCTTGCCGGTATCCTGTTGATAGCAGCTATATATTTCATTTACAAATCGGTAGTTAAACAGGGAAGGGTACATAATTGGCTGGTCAGGATGATTCCTTCTATGGAAATAATCCTCGAAGATTTCAGGAACCATCGCATAGACAGGAAGCAATTCTGGATGACAGTTTTTTACTCCATGCTCATTGAGGTAACCGGAATCACACATTTGTATATAGCCATGATAGCACTTCATTTTGAGCCCTCACTCTATGCCGCTGTAATGGGCTATTTGCTGGCTGTCTTATTATTGCTCGTCTCACCCTTTATGCGGGGGCTCGGTGCGATTGAGGTGGGCCTTTCTTATGTCCTTACCCGTTTCGGTTATCCTTCTGTGGATGCAATAGCCATAACATTTTTGTTCCGGTTTTTTGAATTCTGGTTGCCACTGGTGACAAGCCTTTTTAGTTTTCTTGTCAAGATCAACAAGCTATTGATGCGGGTTGTCCCGGCTTTGCTTTTATTCATCCTTGGATTTATAAATATTGTTTCTGTCCTTACCCCAGTCATCCGGGAGAGGTATACTATTTTGCGGGAATTCCTTCCACTGGATGCCATTGCCGCCTCCAACTATTTTGTCCTGGCTTCAGGGCTTTTCCTGTTACTGACCGCGGCATTTATGCTGAAAGGACTGAGAACTGCCTGGTGGTTTGCACTTATATTGAGTGTTGTTTCCTTTATAGGTCATATCACTAAAGGAATAGATTATGAGGAAGCCGCTCTGGCCGGTATGACTATCCTTGTGCTGGTCGTTACCCGTAAGGAATATCATGTCAGGAATAATCCACGATTGCGAACTGTGGGGATTCAGACTGCTTTGTATAGCATAGCAGCCGTTTTGGTATATGGAATAGTCGGCTTTTATTTTCTAAACAGGAGATTCTTTGAGATAGATTTCAGTCTGTGGCAGTCCGTCAAATATACCTTGTTGAATTATTTCCTGGTTGGCAGCAGTGAACTTGTTCCCCATGGCTTTTTTGCCCGCTATTTCATATATTCTATTAATATCAGCGGGGCACTCACTATGGGCTTTTTAATCTATACCCTGATCAGGCCTTATGTCTTCAAGGATTTAGTATCTGAAGAAGATATTGAACGGGCCGGGATACTTCGGAAGAAGTATGGACATTCGGCAGCGGATTATTTTAAGACAAGTCCTGACAAGCTGCTCTTTATGCCTGAAGACCTGGATGCTTATATTTCTTACCGGGTGAGCGGCATTTACGCGGTTGTGCTGGAAGACCCTATTGCCGGGAATGAATCAAGTATGCGGGAATGTGTTAAAAGGTTTGATGATTTCTGTTTTGAAAATGGTTTGAAGACTATTTATTTCCGGATTCCGGAAGAAAGCCTCCCCCTTTACAAGGAGTTTTCCAAGAAGTCTCTTTTCCTGGGCCAGGAAGGGGTACTTGACCTGGAAGCATTCTCACTTGAAGGCGGAGCCCGCAAATCAATGCGTAATGCTGTAAACAAAGTAAGGGAAGGCAATTATAAAACAAACATACTCAAGCCTCCTCTGATGGATGGGGATCTTCAGAAAATCAAATCGGTGTCGGACGAATGGCTGAAAGAAAGCAGACGTTCCGAAATTATCTTTTCACAGGGTATGTTCGTCTGGGAAGAGATTAAGCAACAAACAGTTATCACCATTGAAAGTCCTGAACAGAAAGTGGTAGCCTTCCTGAATATCATCCCGGATTATGCCAAAGGTGAAGCTACTTATGACCTGATACGTAAAACCAAGGATGCACCGAACGGAATAATGGATTTTATCCTGATAGAGTTGTTTAATTATATGAAATCGCAGGGTATCCGATATGTGAATCTTGGCTTTGCACCTATGTCGGGCCTTGACGACCCCCATACTTTCCCTGAAAAATCAATGAACTTCGCCTATGAGAAGATACGTTCTTTCTCCCATTATAAAGGATTGAGAGAGTACAAGGAAAAATTCAATCCACAGTGGTATAATAAATACCTGGTTTATAATAATGATTATGATTTGCTGCAGGTGCCCATGGTACTTTCTAAAGTGATCAAACCTTAAATCCCGATTTTCAGCACATAGCACCTTCTCCTTTTATGCTGTATGTGTTTGTAATTCTTCCAGTTGGCGATCACGTTATGGTTGCTTTCGAAAACACCGGTGGTTTCCAGGGTATGTATACCTGCTTTAAGCATTTCCTCCTGCAGGGCAGCAATCAGCACAACGGCCACACCGGTACTTTGATATTCCTGCCTGACTCCGGTCAAGAGCATATCTATAACCTGCGGTTTCTTAAGGGCTTTCAAAACATGGATAAAGCCAAAGGGGAACAAGTTTCCATGAGCTTTTTGCATGGCTTCGGAAAGTGAAGGCAGTCCTATAAAAAAGCCGATAACCTGGTCTTCTTTCTTAACAATTTTGATAAAACGGGGATTTAATATTTTGAAATATTTATCAGTATAAAGTTTAACCATGCTGTCATTCAGATGGGAAACGTAGGGTAATTCCGTAAAAGCTTCGTTCAGAACATCAAATATAATAGGTGCATATACTTTTAATTCCGAGCGCTTTTTGAAATGTACCAGTTCGTAACCGAAACGGCGGAGTATAATTTCAGAACCCCTTTTAGCTTTCTTATAGGGCACTTCTCCAATAGTCAGCCGGAATTCTATCCAGTCATTTTCCTTTTCAAATCCCACTCTTTCAAAATGATCTTTATAATATGAAGGATGAAAGACGGATGCTATGGAAGGGAGATAGTCAAAACCTTCCACCAGCAGACCCTGGGTATCCAGGTTGGAAAACCCCAGGGGTCCATGGATAAATTCCATATGCTCTTCCATGAACCATTTTTTAGCAGTATCTAAAAGCCGGTCAAATGTTTCAGGGTCATTATAAAATTCGATACGGTTTATCCGGCCAAATTTTATCCCGACTTTCTCATTATAATCCTTATTGATGATGCATCCAATCCGGCCCGAACATTTTCCATTTTTATATGCCAGGAAGAAACGGGCATCACAAAAGCTATATGCCGGGTTATGCTTCTTATCAAGCGCTTTCTTCTCGTCCTTGATTATCGGTGGGATCCAGTTTGGTTCATCCTTGTAAATATCAAAAGGAAGGCTTACGAATGCATCGATATCGGAACTGCTTATGACTTCTTTAATACTTACCGTCATTTTATTTTCAGGCTATACAATAGAGTTTGATTTCCCACCTGCATAAAAATTAAGGTCATGAGTTATATGACGATAGTTTTTTGAGGATACTTATTCAGTCCCCCAAAAATACACTTGTTAATCAAATAACAGCAAGAAAATATGACGGAAAAAATGGATTTGTGAATATTTTCCGTTTTGTCAGAATATTTCAGGCAAATTTACCATCAGTGCATATCAAGTTCAATATGCTGACCATGGGCCTCCATAATATCTTTTGCATTTTCAACTTCTTCGGCTGATCCCTGAGCGATTACAAGGAATTTACCTTCTTTCAGGTGCTCATGATATTTCACCACTTTATCTTTATTGGTGAATAAAGTAGAGAGCAGGGAAACTATACCACCTCCGACTATACCGAAGTCAAATCCGGCAAGGGCCCCAAGCAGGGCTCCTGCCCCGAACAAAAATCCGAAACCGGGAATAGCGAAAATACCTGCTCCTGCAAGTACACCGAGTACGGGCCCGGCCACTGCTCCTACACTAATACCAATATTATTTATGGGCTCCCTGGATTTAACCCTCATATGGTCTTCAACAATTTCTGCCTGCCCGATTACCGATAAATTTTTCACCGGGAAACCGGAGTTTTTTAATTCCTGGATAGCTTCCAGGGCTTTCTCATGAGAATCATAAACACCAACAGTTGACTTCATAGGTCCTGATTTAATTAATTTGTTATTTATTTTATTTTGAATCAATGAGACTCAATTTTTTAAAACGAAGCGAAGAAAAAATCCTTAGTCGAATTGATCCCGAAAAGACGAAGTCTTATTCGGGATCTGATAGGACTAAATTCCCCGTCTCTTGAGACGAATAAGAGATATTTCCTTAAGATACCCCGCTGCTTGCCGCGGGGTAGTTCATTTAAAAAAATGATCAGCTAAGATAAGACGAAAATCCGAAAGATTTGTTTTGGCAGTATGAAGCGAATTATTATAATTAATGTTAAGGGAAGAAATTCAACCCTGAAAAAATTGAATTATTAAGCGGATAGCTACCACTAATAATGCAAGCGCCAGGATGCGGATGATCACTTTACCATTGATCCTTCGTGATAATTTAGCTCCAAGCTGTGCGCCTATTACCACTCCCACTGCCAGTGCAATCGCCCTATGGACCCCATGATGAAAAGCTCCTGTTGCAATATGCACAATTACCGCGGTGAGTGTTACGAAAACCAGGATAAAGTGGGAAGTGGCCGTAGCAATATGAACACTAAACCCTAATATACCCGAAAGTGCGGGGACATGGATAATTCCACCCCCAATACCCAGGAAACTGGCCAGCAAGCCGACCATAAAACTGATGATAATCCCCGTAATGGTTTTATTCCTGCTGAGTTTCATCATATGATCATTATCATCCTTGCTTTCGACCGGGGGCCTGAAAAAGATGAATATGGCCCCGGCCATCAGTATCACGGCCAATATCAGATCAAAGGTCCTGCGGGGAACATATTGGGTTGTGAGTGCACCCAGGATAGCACCGGGAATGGAAGCAGCCGCGAACATCAGTCCGTAGCGGTAGTTGATACGTTTCATCCTGCCGTATGCAATAGAACCGGATAAAGCGTTGGCAAAGGTTACAGCAAGAGCGATACTTGTTATAGTTTCGGGATTATCAGAAGGGTATATCAGCAGGAGGGCAGGTGTGAGGATAAAGCCACCTCCCGCTCCGATCAGGGTTCCGAAAAGGCCGACCAGAAGTCCGAATATGGCTAAAAGCAGGTAGTTCTCCATCAGGTGCAAAGATAAAGCATAGAATTATGAAGGGATGCTTGTTTTAAAAACTATCTTGTCCTTTTTGCATATCATTTCTATCACATCCCGCCCTGTTTTTGCTCCCGTTGGGAGACCACCGGGTGCCATCACCCACATCCCTGCCAGCCAGAAATTGTCAAGGCCCGGCACTGTTTTCCGGATCAATCTGAATTTGTTTGCATTTTTTCCCGACAACATCCATGTCATATAAGCCCCATTCCGGTTTCCGGTATATCTTATATAAGTCATAGGAGTGGCCACGTCCGATATTTCAATCTGTGATTTAAAACCGGGATATATCTCGTCTAAGATTCCGGCAATCATGTTCTTTATGCGTTCTTTTTCAGCTTTATAAGCTTCCCTGTCGGCATGCAGTTTTTCCCAGTATTTAAAATCATTAACCCTGAAAAAACAGATAACAACCGAATGTCCTTCAGGAGCCATTGAGGGGTCAAATGAATAATTGTGATGGCTAATCCATTGGTGCTGTTCCTGGCCGATAATAAATGTATCTTTCATTTTTACAGAAGCTGAAACACAAGACGGCTCTGATGAAAGGTCCCTGTTTACGCCGAAAGAAACCTGCACCGTAGTTGGATATACCGGCACATTCTTAAGTAATTCACGATGCATTGGGTCGATATATTTTCCTTCCAGCAAATGATAAAGGCTATTCTCCAGGTCGGAAGCAGAAATAATATGATCGGCCCTGACTTCCTGCCCGTCCTTGAGCAATAGCCCGATTGCCCGGCCGTTTTCGATCAGGACCTTTTCCACTTTTTTCCCGAAATGTATCACGCCTCCCAGCTCGGTATATCGTTTTTCAATACTATGGGCAAATTCAAGGGATCCGCCGAGCGGGAACCCACCTGCCTTTTTATGCATTAATGCGAGAGTGATGACCAGGGCCACCATCGACATGTTCTCCCCTCCAAATATCCTTGGGATGCTCTCTCTCAGCAAGGGATCTTTGAATTTTAAGGCAAATTGGCCTAATGTGGTTTTGTTGCAGTAATTATAATATTTCATAAAAGGCAGGAACTTAGCTATCATCCGGATATTATCTGCCATGTTGAAAAGTTCGTAGGCTTTGGTCTGGGGAAAATTGAAAGAGATGAATTTCCTCGACATTTTACACAAGAGTTCAATAGCATCCTTATCAGCCGGCGATAATTCCTTCATATGGGCTTCCAGCCTGTCTATATTGCTGTATACAATGAAGGTACGGCCATCAGTATCAGTATATCTCTGAAATACTTCATGGTCGATCATAGTTTTGTCCTGCACGGCTCCCAGTTCCTGCCATAATTTCCAGAATGAATCGGCAGGAGAGGAACCGGTCAGCCAGTGTATGCAACCGTCGAAAGTATAGCCCTTCCTTTTCCAGCTGGTGCATAAGCCACCGGCATGGGCGTGGGATTCAAAAATTTCGGTTTCAAAACCGTTCATTCTTGCATAACAACCGGCTGAAAGTCCGGCAATACCTGCACCGATAATCGCGATTTTTGCTGGCATAGTGATATGGTTTTAGGTTAATATCCATGATAAATGTTGAATCTGATAAATGGCTAAAAACTAAATTCAATATTTTTAGCTTTTTACATTCTTATTCAAATTCAAGTTAATAACATATAATATTACAAAAACCAGTTGATTACCCAACAAAAAGGAACAAAATTTTAGTGATGATTATTCTGCTTTGCGTTCGTAATGACAACATCCCGGCAAAGCTTCATAAGTCTTGTCATCCGCCTTTTTTAGATCTGTATCATGGCCAGCATCTGCAATGGCTTTGTGGATCTTTTCCAGATCGGTCTTAGAATCATCAAAAGTGACTTCTATCATCTTAGTGTCCTGGTCCCAATCGGCTGAACTCACGCCTTCTACCGATTTTGCAGCCTTTTCTATCCGGCTCTCACACATTCCGCAATTACCGTAAACTTTGAATTTTTCCGTCTTGTTTGCTGCGAAAGTTGTCATGCTGGCTGTAAGCAGCATTCCTAAAATTAAACTGAACATTTTTGTTTTCATAGCTTTAAATTTTAAAGATTAATTTTTATTTTTATTTTAAAAAACACTATTTCACCTTTTCACTTTTCCACCTTATCACCTTTCCACTATTTAAATTCAAAAGTCTTCCTCGTCTCCCCGCATTTCAGCATCGCTTTGCCAAAATATGGGTTCTTAATGTCCTTTGTTTCACTGAACCAGTAAGCTCCCTTATTATTGAATGCCATTGGGCAGTATTGATAATATGCGGTATCGTTCATGAGTCCGAACCTGTCGAGGACCTTATATAAATGTCAGGTTCAGATCGGCAAAACCCTGCCGTTTGATTTCGAGATCATCGGATGTAATTATTTTGTCAAGGGCCTTGTTTAGTGGCCGCAGGTATTCCATCCATTCCGAATGGGCGTCTCCCTTCAGCAGTTCCATATTCACCTCTTTGAGTTTCTCTTTCACCTTTTCAGCTGCTGTAGTAACTTTCTTGCTATCAGAATCCACAAAATCGTTTTTCATTGGCAGATAAGCATTGAATACATTGTTTAGTTGCATTTTAAATTGCATATCAACAGCAGGCTTGCTTCCCTTAGAAGTATCCATATTTTCAGAGTCCTTTGCAGCCTGGCCAGTTTTCTTGGTGCCTCCACCCATATCCATTCCGGCCATGCTTCCCACCGATCCACCGCCGCCTTCGGGATTCATCATACTGGGATCACCGGCCAGCTGCGATGCTGCATCGATCTTAAAGACCCCGTTCATGGCTATTTCTTCTCCTTCTTCCAGCCCTTTGGCCACTACATAAAAATCCCCGGCAGTGGGTCCCAGGGTGATTTCCCTGTATTTGAAGGTGGGTTCCTCCCTGTCCGGGACTTTCACATATACCACCGAACGTTTTCCGGTCCAGAGCACCGCAGTCTTGGGTATCATGATGTCTTTAGTGTTTCCGGCTATAGCTGATGTGACTATACCGTTGGCGAACATTTCAGGTTTTATCTTATCGCCTGAATTGGAAACTTCAACTCTCACATTCGCAACCCTGGTTTTTGGATCTATCGAAGGATCAATAAAATTGACCCGGCCGCTGAAATTCTCCCCCGGCAATGACTTAATAGTAAAGTTTACTTTGTCATTCAGGCGGATCCAGGGAAGATCGCTTTCATAAGCCTGGAACATCACCCATACTTTCGAAAGATCAATCACTTCAAATAATGGGCTGCCTTCTTTGATATAATCTCCAACAGACACATCCCGCCGGGTAATAGTACCGCTGATAGGGGAGAGGATATCAAAATAATTATTCACCTGGCCTTCTTTTTCAATAGCTTCGATCTGGTTTTCCGACAGTCCCCATAATTTTAGTTTGTTCCGGGCGGCCTTGTAAAAATCCGGGTTGCTATTCTTATAGCTTATGGCTTCCAACAATTCTTTTTGCGCTGTCAGTAAGGCTGGGGAATAAACTGAAGCCAGCTTTTCGCCTTTTCTCACTTTCTCTCCGGTGAAATCGACATATAATTTTTCTATTCTTCCGCCATAACGGGCAGTTAGTTCAGCTATATTCCTTTCATCGGGACTGACCTTTCCAAGTAGGTAAACTTCTTTGTCCGGATAGGCCTTTTTTACAATCATTGTCTGGATATCCGCAATCTTTACCGCCTCTTCCGTCATCCGGAGTTCATCCGGGTTCAGGGCAGCCTCTTCAGAATCGTATTCTGCCAGGGGGATCAGGTCCATCCCGCAAATCGGGCATTTTCCGGGATGATCCATACGGATCTGGGGATGCATGGAGCAGGTCCAGATCTGATTTTTTGATTCGGGGATTTGCTGATTTGTTGATGTGGTGGTTTGTTGATTTGAGGATGAAGGGCCCCCAACCAGATATCCTATAATCAACCCAATAATCAGTACTACAATTATTAAAATGTAGTTCTGCTTAATTTTTCTAATTATATCTTTCATAATAATTTCTTTTTTGAAGACGATATTATTTTATTCAAAAGTTTCTTTGTTGAAATGAGCAAGTCCTCAATTTCTTTTGATGGCTTGGGATAATTTTTGCTGGCTTTGAGTAATTCAAGCCAATATTCAGTTTCTATGGTTTCTTTATGGGCAATTTTTAATTTATGTATGAAATCAGGCATGCTTTCGGCACTTTGAGCTTCTCTTATATTGGCTCCGATTGAAGTTCCTGATTTAATAAGCTGCCGGGCAATAACATATTTCCTTGAATCTTCTAAATCTTCAGAATAATCAATAATTAAAACAGCCAATCTGAAACTTACTTCCAAAATTTCATTCTTCTTTTCCATATATATTAATTTTAATCAGTTAATCATTAATCCTCACATCACCACATCCTCACATCATCTCATCCCCACATCATCTCATCCCCACATCATCTCATCCCCACATCCTCACATCATCTAATCCCCACATCACCACATCCTCACATCACCACATCCTCACATCATCTAATCCCCACATCATCTAATCCCCACATCCTCACATCATCTTCCCATCAGGTAATTGATAAATGCAATGGCCGCCGCCTTATCCGCCCTGGCTTTTTCCAGCTCCAGCTTATACTTCAGAAGCTGCCTTTCCATACGCAGTACCTCTTCAAAGTTCTTCCCGTCGTTTTGATAGGATGTCTGAAGTATGTTCATGGCTTTATTTGCCCGGTCGCTTTGTAAATAGAAAAGCGGGATCCTGCGCTTAGCATCCTGATAATCCCGGTTCGCTTTTTCATAAGTCGATTCCAGGATGTTCACCTTATCGGCTTTCTGATCATTCGTAGATTGTTGCATTAATGAAGCTTCCTTCACCATAGCGGTATATTTTTTACGGTAAATAGGAATGCTGATACCTATCATCGGGAAGACAAATGCATCTTTTCCCGATTCCCCGGCATCCACCATTGGATTTGAACTTTTCCCAGTCACCATGTATTCGGCTCCCAGCATGAGTTGCGGGGCAGCTGCTTTACGCGCCGCGATTTCCTGCTTTTGATAGGAAGCTTCGGCAAATTCAAGTTGCAGCACCTGGTGATTGTTGCCCCGGATGCTGTCAAGGATGCTTTGCCGGTCATAGCTTATATCTATATTTTTAAGCGTATCGGGGAGATTAATATCCCGGCTTTCATCCACGTTTAATAAATTGTTGAACATGCTTTGCTGGGAAAAATAAGTATCCTTTAAAAGGGCGAGCTGGTTCTCCAGATCGGATATTTCGATTTCCACCCGCAGGACATCCACCGTTGAGGCCAGGCCGGTTTCCACTTTTATCAGGGACAGACGGCGGAACGAATTCAGTATGTCGATATTCTCAAGCGTAATATTTATGGATTTTTGGATGACATAAAGATTATACCAGGTGGATCTAACATCGTAAAATAACCTGGATTTCACCTCTTCAAAGGATTCGTATTTTGCCTTAGCCATCTCAGTGGCAACATCTTTCCTGGCGCCAAGTGTGCCGAACCAGGGGAACATCTGGGATGCCGATATCTTGGCCCTTTGAGGCCCGACCCTGGTTTCGACCGGCTGGATAAAATATCCGAAACTGATTTGGGGATCGGGAAGAGAACCCACTTGCGGCACTTTTTCGAGCGCCGCCTGGTATTCCGAGAATTTTGCCCTTAGGCCCGGATTGTTCCGGGCAGCCTCAGTCAGGTATGAGTCTAATTTATCCTGGGCGTAAACGCCAGTAATACTCAAAAAACTGAGCAGCAAAACGAATATATTTTTTAATGAATTCATAATTCTAATTCTTAACTTTTAAACGTTTCACCCTGGCTTCCTGCCACATGCTGTAAAGCACAGGGACTACAAACATGGTCATCACCTGGAGTATCATCCCGCCAAATGACGGAATGGCCATGGGCACCATAATATCCGCTCCTTTACCTGTTGAAGTCAGCACCGGGATAAGGGCTATTATTGCCACAGCCGCGGTCATCATTGCGGGACGTACTCTTTTAATTCCTGCATGGAGGACAGCTTTACGAACATCATCTACTGTTCTTGGTTTCTCCTTTTCAAATACCTGCATCAGATAGGTTCCCATGATCACCCCGTCATCGGTAGCTATACCGAACAGGGCTATGAACCCAACCCAGACCGCAACACTCAGATTTATAGTATGCATCTGGAAAAGCTCCCGCATATTGATCCCCGCTACTGAGAAATTAAGGAACCATCCCTGGCCATATAGCCACAGCATGAGGAATCCCCCGGCAAATGCCACGAAAATCCCTGAAAAGACCATGCCTGATGTAACTACCGAACGGAACTGGAAGTAAAGGATCAGGAAGATGATGATCAATGATATGGGCACTACCAGCATGAGGCGTTTGGTCGCCCGGATCTGGTTTTCATAATTGCCGGTGAATTTATAACTTACCCCGGCCGGAATGATAAATTCCCCGGCATCGGCCTTTTTCTGAAGAAAATCCTGCGCACTTGCAACTACATCTCCTTCGGCAAAATCCGGTTTTTTATCAAAAATTACATAGCCAACCAGGAAGGTATCTTCGCTTTTAATCATCTGCGGACCACGGGTATAGGTGATTTCGGCGAGTTCTCCCAGGGGCACCTGGACACCCGTAGGGGTGGGGATCAGGATAGTTTTCAGATCATCGGGATTATCCCGGTATTCTCTTGCATACCTCATCCTGACCGGAAAGCGCTCCCTTCCTTCGACTGTGGTGGTAAGCTTCATTCCACCTATAGCCCCTCCGATGTATTTCTGCATATCATCGATGGTCAGTCCATAGCGAGAAATAGCATCCCGGTCAATTTTAATTTCAAGGTAGGGTTTCCCGACAACCCTGTCGGCAAATACCGAAGAGGCCTGGACTCCGGGAACTTCTTTCAGCAGTCTTTCAATTTCATAGCCGGTCTTTTCGATCGATTCAAGATCAGGCCCATAAACCTTGACGCCCATCGGGGCGCGCATTCCGGTTTGGAGCATTACCAGCCGCGTTTGAATGGGCTGTAATTTCGGGGCGGATGTCATACCCGGTATCTTTGACACATTAACGATCTCTTTCCAGATATCATCGGGTGTACGGATATTATCCCTCCATTCCCTGAAGTATTCCCCATTGGGATCGCTTACCAGTTGATCCTTGGGTATAAGCCTGAAACCTTCTTTTTTCCGGTCGTATGTTGATCCGTCCTTTAGCATAAAAGCACCGTCCCTGTTTGTTTTGAATCGCATCCGGTGACCGTCTTCATCCAGTATATATTCCGGTCTGTAATTAATAATATTTTCAAACATAGAAATCGGAGCAGGGTCCAGTGCCGAGTTGACCCGGCCCCATTTACCCACAACTGACTGGACTTCGGGGATAGTATTAACCCTCAAGTCAACTTGCCGTATTACATCCATATTTTCTTCCACACCCGAATGCGGCATGGTAGTTGGCATGAGGAGGAAAGAGCCTTCATCCAGTGTAGGCATGAACTCTTTTCCGACCCCCGGAAATGTTTTAGTCGCCATGATCCAGGGATCTGAATTCCTGAAATCAATACCTATTCTTTTAAATGAATCGGGGATGAAGCCAAGAGTCTTTTCAGTCCCTTGCCAAATGAGAATCCCAAAGAGGACCAAGAATGAGGGGATGGCCAGGAATTTCCATTTGTTTGCCAGGCACCATTTCAGGATTTGAGGATAATAGTGCACAACAGTCATGAGCGTACCCAATACCACCACCAGTATTCCTATCACAAAAAGAAAGTTAACCAGGGAACTATTCTGCGCTCCGAGGGGCATCCAGGCAACGGTGAGATAGTTAACGACGACTATAAGTGCAATACCTATATTGATGAGGTTAGGGAATTGTTTCCTGTTTTCTTTCCAGCGGTAAGCCAAAAGGTTATTGATGCCGAAGGCAATGAGGGCGGCAGCTTCCCACTTTCCGCTCATGATCAGCAAGAGCACACCAATTGCAATCAGGCTTAAATTCCATATCCTGCTGATCCTTTTTTTATCAAAACGAATGGAGAAAATGACATGAGCCATGGCCGGAATTATCATGATCCCTATCATCAGGGAAGCCAGCAGGGCAAAAGTCTTGGTAAATGCCAGGGGCCTGAACAGTTTTCCTTCGGCTGCCTGCATTGCAAATACGGGCAGGAAACTCACTATGGTCGTTGCCAGGGCAGTCATGATTGCTGATGCCACTTCTGTTGTTGCATTGTAGATAATGTTTAGCAGGTCCTTTCCCCTCGCCCCCTGGTTCTCCGGCATATCGAGATGCCGGATGATGTTTTCAGTGAAGACTATACCCACATCAACCATCACTCCAATGGCAATAGCTATACCTGAGAGTGCCACTATATTTGCATCTACACCGAATTGCCGCATCACGATAAATGTGATAAGCACGCCTATAGGAAGCAGGCTTGAAATAAGTATGGATGCCCTCAGGTTCAGCACCAGGATAATAACTACTATAATGCTGATCAGGATCTCATCGCTGAGGGCTGATTCAAGCGTTCCCAGGGTTTCTTTGATCAGTCCTGTCCTGTCGTAGAATGGAACTATGGTGACTTTCGAAACAGTTCCGTCTTTAAGGGTTTTAGTGGGTAATCCGGGCGAAATCTCGGCTATCTTTTTCTTTACATTATTAATAACCTCCATAGGATTGGCGCCGTAACGAGCCACCACAACCCCGCCGACCGCTTCAGCGCCGCCTTTGTCGAGACCACCACGTCTTGTGGCGGGGCCGAAATTTACTTTAGCCACATCCTGTATCCTTACTGGAACATTGTTGTGAACGGCCACTACGCTTTCTTCCAGGTCTTTGATGCTTTTAATATAGCCAAGGGCTCTCACCAGGTATTCAGCGCGGTTGAATTCTATGGTTCGGGCGCCAATATCCAGGTTGCTTTTCCTGACAGCCTGCATAATCTCGGAGACATTGACTCCATAGGCTTTCATGGCATTGGGATCGATGTCGACCTGGTATTCTTTTACAAAGCCCCCGATGGAAGCTACTTCCGAAACCCCTTTTGCCCCGGTCAGTGAATAGCGTACATAAAAATCCTGGATGGTCCTGAGTTCCTGGGGGTCCCAACCACCTGCCGGATTTCCGTCTTTATCTCTGCCTTCAAGGGTATACCAGTAAATTTGCCCGAGTGCTGTAGCATCTGGCCCGAGGGTAGGTGTTACATCGTCCGGTAGAGTTCCTGCCGGAAGGGAATTCAGTTTTTCCAGGATACGGGTCCGGCTCCAGTAGAATTCTATATTATCATCAAAAATTATATAAATACTGGATAATCCGAAGATGGAATTGCTCCGGATAGTCTTTACTCCGGGGATTCCGAGGAGGGCCGTGGTAAGGGGATAGGAGATCTGGTCTTCTATGTCCTGCGGCGACCTGCCCGGCCATTCGGTATAGACTATTTGCTGGTTTTCTCCTATATCCGGGATAGCGTCCACAGGAACGGGATCACGGGGCAATATGCCTGTATCCCAGTTGAAGGGAGCCGAAATGATTCCCCAGCTGATGAAAGCTATGAGGAAAAGAAAGGTTACCAGTTTATTTTCAAGAAAGAACCTGATGAGTTTATTCAACATACCTTGTAAATAATAATGATCAAACAGAAAATATTAATATGCATAATGAACTGATGCCATCAGGCAAAGCTCAATACACAAGAATAAATTTCCGCTTTGATCACAAAAGGTATGACTGGAAGTCCGCAAGAGGGGCTTTCAGTTTTGGAGGGGGTATTTCGCAATATTCAAGGGGTGAATGTTCGCGGTATACATCTGCAATAGCTGGAATGATAAAGTTGATGGGTGTTGTAAAGATATCAATCTGCTTCGCCTGCGGGGTATCCTGTTGAAGGCCGGCCGTATAATCAGCTTGTAGCTGGTAATGATCGGTCACTTCGTGGCAGCAATCACAAGGAACGCTGCAACAGGACTTCGGATGCCCGAAAAAGCTAAAGGAAAACAATTCCCCGTTTGAATAATGCTTAGAGATGGAAAAGCCCACCGTCAGCATAACGAAGAAGATGTTAATCAATAGATATGTGATCTTTTTAAACACTCTAATCAACTTGAATCACAAAAATAACATATTTAGTTTAATAGATGGGAATGTTTTATGAATTTTTAAGGAATTGGGTATTGGGGGAAAGTGGAAAAGTGATAAGGTGAAAAGGTGGAAAAGATTTTGATTACTACATTGCCAATCGCCAACAGATTCCGACATTCGTCGGGATGACGGTCATTTGAAGGAGTTAAGAAAAAGCGGCGCGGCACGCCTTTGAAAATCATTATTGTGTGCCGCGCCGCTTTTCCTAAATCAGCCCAGAGATCGTCATCCCGGCGCAGGCCGGGATCTAACCGCGGAATGAAGATGGATATTTTAGTTAGATGAACACCCTCTTAATGCTTGAATCCTTGACCAACGACCAACGACCAGCGACCAGCGACCAACGACCAACGACCAACGACCAACGACCAACGACCAACGACCAACGACCAACGACCAAAGGAACTACTTACTCTTCGAGGCTACGGCCGTCAGGCCGTTGACAGGTCAAAGATAAAAATCGAAAATCGTTCAATCGTTCAACCGAAAATCCCATCGAAAATCGACAACATCGAAAATCGACAAATCGACAATTGACAATCGCCCAATTAAAAAGGGTTTCCGGCCCAAGCCGAAAACCCTTCATTTCCCGGTATTCCGACCGGGCTGTCTCTTCTTATAACGCCTTTTATGTAATCTTTCGGTGCCGCTACACCAAATTTCGAAACATACATAAAATCAGGAATCTCCAATATTTCCTTTCGGTGACCGCTGTCATCAACAGCAAGTCCGCGGCCTATGTCATATATCGGTCAAGGAACGTTTAAATTCTTAGTAGCTAGGACGGCGATTTCCGCCTCTGTCACCGCCACCTTTATTGTAGCCGCCACCGCCGCCACCTTTATTGTAGCCGCCTCTGTTGTCTCCACCTCTGAAATTTCCACCACCGCCGAATCCACCCGGTTTTCTTTCTTTTTTCTCTTCGGCTTCATTCACAACAATAGCACGACCTTCAACAGTAGCACCATTTAAACCTTCAATAGCTTTCTTGGCTTCTTCGTCATTGGGCATTTCAATAAACCCAAATCCTTTACTCCTTCCGGAGAATTTGTCAGTAATAATCCTTACTGAACTGACGTCACCGTACTCTTCAAAAATTTCCTTTAATTCATCTTCCTCAATACGAAACGGAAGACTTCCGACAAAAATGTTCATAATAAACTTTTTAGAATAAATGAAAATAAATAATTACCTGCAAAAATAGTAATATTGTTAATCAATTATACAATATACCTGTACTATATTTTTCACAAACACCGGATTTCCTTTCAGGATATATAATTAGGTGCATGCCAGAATTTTAATTTTATTAAAAAATTCAGTTCGGGCACCCTAAAATACGCGCTTTATTCGACGATTTTGAATTCATCCGCACCTTCTACCCTTACCAGTTCTGTATTGAATGGAAGCAAAAGGTAAGGCATAATTGCCGGATCAAGATTGGCAAGGACATTCACTTCATAAATCCCGCTGTTTTCCGGATTGTCAACATATTTCTGCGATTCAGTACCTGCAAGAAAGCGCCAGCCGCTGTCCAGATTATCATCGGGTTCCTCCCGGTACATATAACCTACTTTCTTTCCATCAACGGTTACCCGGTCGGTCGCGATGCAGGTTCCCATCGGTTCCACCAGGTTCTTCATTTCAGCATTCTCTATTTTGATTTTTTTCTCCATTTCCAGGAAGTTTTAATTTTTTTATAAAACTAAGGCAAATATGAATTCCTCTGTGCCGCTCTGACAAAATTTTCAGGACTATGTTCAGAAATGCTCCAATGCTTATTCATTTCCTCATGCAGTTAAATTTCATCATTTCTTTATAATTACTTAATTCCTGGGAAATATTCAATGCCTTATTTTGCAAACATTTATTTTATTATGAAAGGAGTTAATAGAAGGAAAATTGAAGTGGCTGTGATTTCTGATGTTCATCTGGGCACAGCCGGAAGCCATGCAGCTGAATTATTGAAATATCTTCGTTCCATTAAACCCGCGGTCCTTATACTAAACGGGGACATCATCGATATCTGGCAATTCAACAAACATTTTTGGCCGAATTCCCACATGAAGGTGCTGATCCATATCCTGAAAATGGCCACCAGGGGAACTCGTGTAATATATATAACGGGAAATCATGATGAACTGTTCAGGAAATTCAGCGGCATGCATATAGGAAATCTCAGCATAGTGAACGATTATGTTCTGAATCTCGAGGGTAAAAAAGCCTGGATTTTTCACGGGGATGTTTTCGATGTGATTATCCAGCATTCCCGCTGGCTTGCCAAATTGGGGGCCATAGGTTATGATGCCTTAATCCGCTTGAACAGGATTTTAAACTATTTTGCACATAAACTCGGGAAACCGAATGTATCATTGTCAAAACGTATCAAGGATAATGTTAAACTGGCCCTTAAATATATCGGGGATTTTGAAAAAACTGCTGCTCAAGCAGCTATAAGCCGAAAATTTGATTATATACTTTGCGGCCATATTCATAAGCCGCAGAAGTGCTTGATATCCAACGGCCCCGGCCAGGTTCTTTATCTGAATTCAGGAGACTGGATCGAAAACCTCAGTGCACTTGAATATTATGAGAAGGAATGGTCGGTTTATTTATACAAAGACGACCCCCGAATGGAATTGGACAATCCCTCTGATACACTGATGCCGGATCAGTCTGATCTTGAGGAGAAAGAACTTTTCCGGAGATTTCTCAACGAAATTACAATGCAAATTTGATGATAGTTTTGGCACATAATCCGGGGCATCCTTTTGTTCCTTTTTGAATATATATTGCTCCGAATTTCATTCAGGAATTACTTTAACTAAAGTTAGCTAATAATTTTCAATGCATAGGATTGTTTAATGGAAACGGATTTTTTGTACTTTTGATTTTTCAATCAGAAATCTAAAATCCAAGACAGATGAAAATCCGATTATTAATCACATTCTTTGTGCTTTTTCTCATCGGTCAGATCAGGTCGCAGGCATTAAGTCCTGTGATAGTTTTTAATGAAAGTCCGGTAACATATAATATGCATATTTGTTCCGATGATTCTTACTATTATACGGCTAACGGAGGAGTTGCTGAAGATGGTAAGATTACGGTTTACAATCTGCAAGGTATACCTGTTGCTACATATCCGATAAAACTGGATATGAGAAGCATCATGTATAATCGTAAAGACAAAAGCTTATATGTCAATACCATTGAAAAAGTAATCTACAAGATTATTGATATAGAAGTTGGAACTTATGAAGTCCTATATTCGGGGCTTTATAATAATATTCAGGCTTCATTAGCTATCGGCTACAAAGGTAAATACATATATGCATTTGAAAACGGCACCCTTTCGGTTTATAAATTTTCGGATGGATCACTGGTTAAAACTTTATCCGGACTCAAATGTGGTGAAAGGGAAATAAAAGGTTCTGTCGCTGTTGCCGTTGATAAACATCATATTTATACTTGGGATTCAGACAAGAAAACAGTTTATGCATATGATCTGGATGGCCGCTTTATTAGATCTTTCATTCTTTCTCAAGGTGATTTTGGATATTCCCTTTCCTATGCTAATGGTTTAATTTTCGTAGCCCATTCTGAATCTGGTAAAACAGGTACCTGGTATGGCTATGACCTCTGGGGCAAATAAACCGGGTATTCAATATCTTTCTCAGCATTCAGACTTCAAAATTGATCTAAGTCCGATTTTTTTGAATTATCTCCTTAATATCATTCATCCATAAGGATATTGTGATATAAAGTATAAACTGCGCTATCAGAAAGCTTTATAAAAAATCTTTTAAACTTTCAAGCATCTTTAGGGCATCTTCCGATAATAAATCGCTTAAATCCTTTTTTAATATTGAACTTTGCAATTTGCTTGTTTGTTTATCTGAAGTCTTTACATTATTTTTGTGATAACAAGTCAATCAATTGCTATGAGGGATTTAAGAGATATTTCAGCTTCTTTGAATGATCTTCCGTTTGATATCAGGGCTGAAGTTGTGATTGCCGACCTCATCGAAGCCGGGGTCAATCCCAATGATATAGTGGTGGTCCTTGAAGGCTTATTCAGCAGAAGATATACCAGGGATATTTCAGGCGCCGGCCTGCTTGAACTGAATAACGGGCAGAAAGTGATTGACATTCACGTAACACGTGATGGAGTTTATGATGCCCTTCCGGAAGGGCTGTTTCATGAACAGCCTGTCGAACCACTGAAAAATGGTCATGAAATGGCCCGGGAATCAAAGAAGCAAAGAGAAGAGGAAAGAGAAGCCCGGAAGTTCTTTCTGCCCTTTGAAAATGAAATATTCGCTCAAAAGGTCCAGTTGGAGTTGGCCGAACGTAAGCTTTTACATCAGCTGGAAAAAAATTTCTTCGACGAATCCTTCCCTCAATTCTGGAACATCGACCGCTCATTACCAAAAAAATATACATCCAGATTGCTGGTATTGTTGCATTTTTCCAGCCGGATTGTTGGCAATATTCAGTTAACAGCCAGTATACTGGAAATTATCCTTGATGAAAAAGTGACATGTAGCTTGCTGAAGGATGAACAAATACCCCTTCTTGAAGGTTTACAACATGTGCAAGATACATTTTCACTTGGTTCGGGAGCATTGGGGGTGGATTTTGTATGCGGTGAGAATAGTATGCAACAATTGCCGGTAATGGAATTTGTGATTGGACCTCTGAAAAATTCCCTTGTCAATGATTATCTAGGTAATGGTCAGGTCGCAAAATTCCTGAAAGTGTTTTATAATTATTTCGTACCGATGGAACTTGATGTAATTACCCGGATAGAACTATCTAAAGAAAAACAAAGTTTTAAGCTTGATGAGAAAAGCCCGGCATTTCTTGGCTACAATTCGGCATTATAATTATTGAAAAATATTAACTAAATCCAAACAAGGAAATGAAAACTGAATTATTGCGATTGATTATCATCCTGTTTGCTTTATCATTGGTCATATTTACAGTGTTTTCAGCCAAAGCCAGGGAAGCTAAGCCCTTTAAAAAATTAAACATCATATACCTGTTAATTGCCGCTTTGTGTTTTGGTATAGCTGGTCTAAGCGGGTATCTCGGACTGGTTAAGCAGCCTTTTACATACTTTATTGTATTGCAGGCATTGATGCTGATAATAGGGATCTGCCACTCGGCTTTCTCACGCTCTTTGCTGCCCTGGGCTGATAAATCAGGCTTTTTGTGGGAATTGTTATTTAGCATTTTAATTGCTGCCTTTGGCTCTATTTTCCTCCTGCTTTCATTTGTACTGTTAGCTATGAAGGACTTTCATTATCTGTTTCTCAGTTCTGTTACCTGGTTCATGGTTCCCTTCCTTTTTACCCGCTCAGTCCAGTATTATTTAGCAATTCCTTTAAAAATATTTAAAACATGGAAGTACCCCCTGACGGAGAAAATCCTGGATCCAACAGATAGCGAACTGGCCATTCCGGTAGTAATAAGTTTTGAATTTCAAAAAAGGGTTGATGAGCCAGGGATTACCAATTTCAGAGCTAAAGCGCCAAGGGATATGCAGTTCGGAAGATTGTTCTATTTTTTCATAAATGATTATAATGACAGGCATCCCGAAGGAATGATTGAAGTTGCAAGCCCTGACAAATCGGCCTTCTCCTGGGTTTTCTTCCACAAAGCAAAATGGTTTAACAAAACCAGGTTTATCGACCCTGATGAGAGTATACTTTCCAACCAGATCAAGGAAAACAGTGTAGTAGTTTGTCAACGTGTAAATGAACCCTAATCCACAGATAATATGCATGATCCGATAAAATATTTCAAAGTGAACTGGATTGATGGAATGAAAATCAATAAAGATCACTTCATTGAACTCGACAATTCAGTCAGCGACCTGATTAAAGATGCTATCAGTATTAATGTCAACAAATTTAATTTTGGATTGCTTCCGCCTTATTACGGTAAAAGCAGCCCGGTTAAGATAGTACTCAGTCTGGATAATCAGCAGAGCCTGCGGGCAAAGATATTTGAATGCAGGGCAGTTACTCCCGGGGGCGCCAGGATAGATATAAATGAAAATGAACAGGAGAACAGCGATTTTTCCCTGCTTTTTCCGGAAACCAGTTTTGAAATCAATGCAATCAAACAAGATGACCTGCTGGTGGCTTTATCGGTCAATCCCTTTAAGCGAATTGCAGTTGGGAATGCCGACCCTTCTGAAGATCCGCCCAGGTTTCCTTATGCCATTCCTGAGTATAAAGTCCATCTGATTGCTGAATCCCAGTTTCTGAAAAGCAATTTGGGTAATTACTATGTGATTATCGGGAAGGTAAGAATGAATGAAAATCAACCTGAACTGATTAAGGAATATATTCCTCCATCATCCAGCGTTCTAAGCCACCCCCGGCTGATCGCCGCCCATACAGAATTCGACAAATTCTTCAGCCAGCTGGAATTGGATGTTGTAGGTATATTGAAAAAGATAAAAGACAAGGATCAATCCAACGACCTTGCTAAATCAGTTTCTTCTATCAATGTTAACCTGATGCATTTTCTAAGCGATAATATCCTGGAATTCAGATGGAAAATTCCGGTCCAGCCTCCTGTTTTCATGTTTGAAATGGTAGGCCGCTGTGCCAGGGTATTGAGAAATTCAATAGATACCCAATCTGGCAAAGCAAAAGAGGAATTGCTGAATTATTTTACTGAATGGTGTAGCCTGAACCAGGGGGATTTTGAAAAAATCCTGATAAATACTATCAATTTCCAGTATGACCATAACAATATTTCTGAGTCACTTGATATAATGGCGAATTTTGCGGAAGTGATTTCTGCCCTCTTCTCTAAACTAAGCACCCTGGAATATATTGGAAAGAAAAAGGATACGAGTATATTTGTTAAAGAACAAACTGTTAAAAAAAGTTTTCTGGCTGATTAATCACACCTAAAAAATTTTATATGGAACCATTGAATAAAAAAGAGAGGTCCGGAACATTCATCAAATTTTTAATTCTATTCATTTTCGGAATTTTAATTGTACTCATCCCATTTTACTTTCTGATCCGCCTGCCTGAAAAGCAACAAACGATTATTACCAAGGATTATAACAGTTTGGAAGGACAATTAAAATTTCAAAAAGAAACCTTCAGCGTACAGATGGATTCGGCCAGAAGTATGCTCGACCGTTATAGTAAGCCCGGTATAGATGTTGATAAACTTAATGCCGACCTGGGCTTCCTGCTGAGTAATATGGAGAAATCCATCGCGAGTGATACAAGCTGGACGAACCACATGTACATGAATATCATAAACTCGTACCTGGAATTGAAAAAATCCCGCAATTCATCTCTCAGTTCCACAGATGAAGTGCAGAAACTTAAGGATCAACTTGCGGAAGCCCAGCAGGACCTCGATAAATCTAATAAAGAGCTGGATAAATGTGGAAAAGATCTGAAGGAGGCACTGGCATCCGGAGGCGGTTCCAAAAAACCGAAAGATTCCCTGGAACATTAAGATCAGCGTAATCCTAAAGCCCGAAAAAAGTGAGTTTTCAATATTATAATATTCCTTTGCATTTCAATGAGTTGACTGACAAAAAAGAGTCACAAAAGATATCCATGAGTGAATCAATTGCAAGGTTGATTCATCTCATTGCCATTACCCGTTTCGGGGAATGTAAATATGATGAGACCTTCGGTTGCGAGATTTGGGAACATGACTTTGAAAATATTACCAATTCGCAGAAATTCAGGGAAGAATTAATAAAATCCATTAAAAATACTATTGAAACTCATGAGGAAAGGATTTCCGATATTCGGGTAGATATTCAGCTGGAGCAGGTAGAAATGCGCCTTGATAACCGTCGGGCCAAGATACGGATTGCCCTTGCTGTAAAGGGCAATATTAAAAGGACCAATGAGAGTTTTCAACATTCTGAACATTTCTTTATCGGCCCCCTGTCATATTACTAAATCCTGAACATTTTTTAAACTATTCATCCTATCCTGTTGCTGATTATGAAAGAAAGTAAAGAAAAGATTAGGGCCAGAATGATAAAAAATGCCTCTCGTTTGTGGGGCTTTGTGGATACTGAATCAGAGAATTCATTCGATCCGATAGTCGGGATGATTATCGGAGCTTTAGCATCTGAACTCGACAAACTTTCAGGCGATATAAATGATTCGGATTCCAGGATCGTTGAAAAACTGGTTGAATTGCTCACTCCGGAACCCGTTACCGGGCCTATGCCTTCCCATTCCATCCTGAGAGCCCAGCCGGTACAGCCCGTTTTTGAAATTTATCCTGAATTTCAATTCTACCTTTATAAAAAACTTAAAAACCCGAACGACCCTTCCAAATCGGAGGAAAAAACCATCTTCTTCAGTCCTGCCGGAAACTATAAACTCTTTAATGCCCGGATCGATTATTTTGCAACCGGGACTAAGATTTTCGAAATGCAGGACGAAGGTTTTAAAGAGATGCTGATGCAGGCAGAACAGTCAAGGAGACTGCCACAATCGTCAATATGGATGGGAATCAGTATGGATAGCAATATAGAATCCCTTGAGGGGATGAGTATCTATTTCAATATCAAAAGCGAACTTCATGAAGAAACTTTCTATCATTCTCTGAACAGGGCCAAATGGTACCTGAATGGCAAATCTGTTATGCCATATCAAGGCTTTACAGGAGGTATACAGGCATTCCGGAAGGATTTGGATGATCTTGTTAATCAAGAGGTTAATATAACAGCAAAAGTCAGCCGGCACATACAGCTTTTCTACAGAAATCACTTTATTAGTTTTGAACCGGGTAATTTTAAACTGGATGAATATGAATGGGGCTCCCCTTATCCGGAAGCTTTTAACACTGTATTCGATTCAAAGGACCTGGGAAATTTACCACCCAATCTTTTCTGGATAGAAGTTCAATTCACCCAACCCATACCGCCTGAAATTTTGGAGGATGTTTTTTGTTCACTGAATTGCTTTCCTGTCTTAAACCGGAAAAAGAACGAATTTACCCAGACTTCACGCGATAATATAAATATTATTCCACTCGAAACGGAAGACTCATTTTTTGATATGAAGAAAGTGAGCAATTCCAGCGGGAAGCTTTATACTATGAAATCCTTCAGCAGCCTGGAAGATATTGAAAAGGGAAGTTACCTGCTAAGGCAGGGAGGCATTAGCCGTTTTGATTCCAGGAATGCCAGGGAAATGCTGAATTACCTGCTGGAGTTGTTGCGGGATGAAAGCGCTGCATTTTCTGTCCTGGGCACCGACATGATCTCTTCAAACTTACGTGAACTTAACCAGACTATTGCCCGGCTTGAACAACGATTGACCGACAGCAATGTTTCCAAGGAAAATATGTCCTACCTGATGTTAAAAGCAGCCCCTCAGGATGAGATTGTTTTTGTGGAATTCTGGTCTACGAACGGAAGTTTCGGAAATAAGATCAAGGCTGGAAATAAGCTATTTGTTTATGAAGGCAGCGATATAAAACAGGAAAGTGTATTATTGATGTTGCAGACAGTAGGTGGGAGGGAGAAAATGGACACTGATGACCGCCTGAATGCTTATCGTAAAGCTTTGCTGACCAAAGGCAGAATAGTTACACCTGAAGATGTGAAAGCTTTGTGCTATGAGCATTTTGGTAAAATTCTGGAGAAGGTTGAGGTGTCGAAAGGGATTAGCCGCAGTGCTTCGATAAGCAGTGGCTTTGTGAGAACGATAGATGTAAGCATTACAATTTCCAAAAGGACTTCCACCCTTACAGATGAAGAACTAAAATTTATGATAGAAGATCTAAAGGTTAAGCTGGAAGATCAATCCGCCAATATAATTCCTTACAGGGTATTCCTGAAGTAAGACAAAACAACAAAACTTTAATTATCCGCCTATAAGTACATTAGGCACGCCAATCACGATGGTTCCGCCATGGGCTGTCGAGTCGCCCATGCGTGCCGCGGGTTTTCCGCCAATCATCACTGTTGCAGAACCTTTCACGATAGAATCCGGAGGTCCCACACAGGTCGCCATATCGCCAACACAGGCTGCAGGCATATTTCCGATCAGGACGGTTGGGCATCCGGGCCCGGTTATTGGGCCGCCCACATGCGGAATGGGAGGAACTCCTGGTGTCTGCATCGGGCAAACATGCATGTTTCCTACTGTTGCTGCCGGTTGTCCCATAATTTATAGTGTTTTAATTAATTTTTACCATGGCACCTTTTATCTCGGTCATTGCCGATCCGGAAACCGATACTGTGGCTCCCTCATTTTTAAGTTCTACCTGGGCTTTGTTTGAAACATTGAGTCCTTCCATTTTAAGGTCGGCATTAGCCTTGACTGATACGGAAGAGGATCCTTCGAGCTTAACATCTGTTCCCGCTTTCATATCCAGTTTTCCTCCATCAGCTGACAAATTGATGTCCTGCTGTGCATTTATTTTTATGGATTTGGCCTCAATAATCAAGTCTCCTGCTGTGAAAATCCTCAAATTATCCCCGCTGGAGCTACCAGCTGAGGTAAGTGTAATATGATTTCTACCGTTTTTATCATTTTTCTGATAGATGCTGATTTCTTCTTTGCCATCAGTATCAGTTATCTCAATCGTATTTCCACCAACTGTCCGTATATATTTGATTTCATTGCTGGAATTGACCAGGGCAGGATCCGGTTTTTCCTTACCATTAAACATACTTCCTATCACATAAGGCCGCTCGGCATCTCCGTCTTCAAATCCTACGAGCACTTCTTCCCCGATTTCGGGGATGAAATAAAATCCTTTCTTGTCTCCTGCATGAGGTGTTGAAACTCTGACCCACGGACTTTCCTCATTCCCCTGCCATGGAAATGTGACCTTCACCCGGCCTATCTTTTCGGGATCATTATTATCTTTAATAACAGCACTCTGGGCATTGGTCTTTGGATAGGCAAGAGGATTAGTATACTCCGGGACTTTTGCGGAGGAGGGAGTCCCTGAAAAATGATTCTGATAATTCATCAGGTTATCACAATTGTGCGTGATACTTGTAATAATATATTCCCCGTAATCCACCTTTCCTGAATTATCTGTTTTAATTGCTTTTATTGCAGCTTTGGTTCCGACTTTCAGAAAGGGATTGGTGCTGGAACCTTTAGCCTGTATCATGCCAAGGGCCAGGCCACCTCCCTGAAGATCCACCGTATTTTTGGATTCACTTGTATAGGAATCATTCTGAACATTCAGATGACTGTTCAGCAGTATTGATTTCTGGTTATATTTTTTCGCAGATTCATCATAAGCATATTTTCCGGGCTGATTGAGATGGTCTTTTCCCGTGGAAGAAGATGTAACTGTTGATACATTTTTAGCATTCATGTAATCATAAGTTACAAACTCATATTTCAGGGGCTTCATATTTAAGGAGAAATCGAAATCTGTAAGGTCCTTACCGAGCACCAGGCTAAGTTTATTATCCGGCAAAGCGCCGAAAATAAGTTCCGTCCCTGAATAAAAGAACCATTCACCATACCTTTCAGCCAGGCGGCGGATAAAATCATAACGGGATTCATCATACTGCACGGTATAAAGAAATTGTGAACTGGTATTTGGGTTGATTTTGGTTTTCAGTACGTCCTTAGGATATGGTTTCAGAACATCATCCAATATTTGTTTGAGGTTTTTGTTGTCATAGGACTTACTACCCGGATTATCATGCAACAAAATGTCAGGACTACAGCCTGAAAGCACAATCTGATCAGAATTGGAGAGATCTGATTTAGAGGCCTTGACAGAAGTGATCATGCCCTTAAAAAATAATGCCTGCTCCGTGCTGTTACTTCCGGGTTTATTTGATTCTATTGAAATAGCAATGCTCGAACCAATAAATTTTTTGGATTTATCCATTACAAAGGTATCCTCTTCCTCGAAAGTATTCAGACGGCATACTACTTCAAACTGGTGAAGTCCGTATATACTTTGATGTATGTTCAGGTTCAGGAAATCTTTGAGTTTTTCACCGTCTATTTCAATATTGACTTTTGATGATAGTGCCATAGGATTATTTTTTCAAATGCATTTAGGTAATAACGGCATTGGAACAAGATCGCTTTATAGCGCATAGCTAACAGACTCGAAAAACATCAATCTGCATCATATCCGGTCCATATATTAATATGAGTTGCTCCGGAAATCTCCAATGTGCGTGTCGAGATCGTAAGACTCATAATCATTTCAACATCCCGTGTAAAACTTTCGTCATAATGGACCAGCCTGGCATTCGTAAATTCAAGTGTTTTAAAGGGTCTTGTGTTCTCAGTTGAAGCAAAGACAATTTTTCCGTTTTTGTCGGCTTCCCGATTGAACATCCATTGGAGAATATCTGAATCATCCTCGCTCACAAAGGAAAGATTAATGACACCTCCCTTTACGGTTGAAGTCGGATAACCCCGCTGATCAATATCCTGGTCAAAACTGAAGTTACATGTTAATAAAGGAATGCCTTCTTGTTCTTTCGGATGACCTTCAATATGCAACCTTGAAGATAGTATCATATTACAAACAATTTAATTTTGAATATAAAGAGCAAAAGGATGGCAGTCAGGTTTTCCCCTTTCTGCCATCCTTGAGAAAAAGTATGAGAAGAGCGGAAAAGGAATTACCTTTCTTCTGTCATGTCTACTTCAACGTCATCAACGTTTACTACTTGTCCGACTATGGACAGACCGAAACTTGATCCTTCTGAACCTATACCCTCGCTATAAGCTGTAAGACAAACTTTTTTAAGGGTAATTGAGCGCGGGCTTTCACTTTCTCCCTGCTTTCGGATGTCAAATTTCGCATTTTCCTTGATCTCATGTGTAGTGATCCATTTCAGCAATGCAGTGATGGTATCCTTAGTCGGTTCCATTATGACAAATGAGAAGTCACTAATTGCAATTGCTGTAAAATCGATCTTTTTTGTCGGATTCGAAACGTTGGCATAGGAAGAATAGTTGAAACTCATACTTGTGACTTCCATTTCATCCGTAATGCCATCGACTTTTAATTTGATGGTTGTTGACATGGTTCAAAAATTTAATGTTAATAAATAGAAAATGAAAATTATATTTTAAAATATATTAGTTATGCTGCGCCATATTCTGAACTCCAGTCTGCACCCTCATCTCCTTTCTGCCCATCCATTTTGATCATGAAATTCTTTGCAGGGAAATAGGGTTTCATATTGATATCCAAATAAATTCTGTCTTTCTGAACAGGATCCTGTTCAAATCTTTTCACCTGGAAATTCTCAATAAGTTTTCCGGGACCAGTAATACTGTCAAGGAAACGGACTATCTGACTCAGGATATCTTTCTGTGTTTTATTATTGAAATTTTCGAAAGCCCTTCTGTTCAGAAAATCCATTAAAACTTTCGTCACATAATCAAAGACCCGGACCACCGAATAAGTCTGTAATCCCAGGTTATCGCCACTGAAAAGAGTTTTGGCCGAGAAAGCCATCACTTTTCCATATTCATTGACCATAGGAATCAGACCCAATCTTTCGAGACTGGCTATTTCGCTTTTCTTTAAGTCGAACCTAACGCCGTCAACCTCATTAATACTGCCGTGTTTTTTACCGGCAACAACCTGTGACATGAGGGTATTGTAAATAGTACCCGCCAGTGCGGATGATGGAGGCACATATAACTCTTCAGATTCACCGACATCGCTGTATTTTTCTCTTCCGACCAGCCAGTTGCAAGCCATCATGACGTTGGAGCGGTACATATCGCCTCCGGTCAGATTAGCCATTTCGAATAACTCCATGACATCATCCGGATTGTCAAGATGTTCAAAATCTGTTACAAGCATTACTTTGTTCTCATGCGCGATTTTGGCCCATTTTTCAACTACCTTGTTGGAACCCAGGTAACCGGGGACAACAAGCAGTCCGTAATTATCACGTAAATCGAGCCTGTCAAAATTATTCACGAGTTCAGCATTTACTGCATCAATGAAACGTGTGTCGTCCAGGTCTTTTAGCTGATCCGGTTCGGCGTTGAGGAATGAAATGTTCTTCAACTTATCCCCTTCGGCGTTTTTGAAGAAAAGTGCGACGGAGCGGTATGATTTTTCAAGGTCCCGGGTAGCTTCTATCGCTTTTTTCAAATTCGCTTTCAGTGTTTTTTCAGCAATTTCGGCACTTTTTTCACTTTGCTCAACCATATCCGAAATGCTGTCGGAAGAGGTGAGTACGGCCGCCCATAATTCAAGGACCTTTTTCAAAGCTTCTCTTTCCTTTTTCTTTCCTGATTCAGTAAGGAAGATCTTTTTCCTGGCTTTTCTTTCCGGGTTCATGTTCTGGACGCCCTCAAAAGCCATTTCAAGGAGGTCAAAACCACCCACTTTCGCTAAGATTGCAACACTATCATCCAGCAATTCTGCCGGTTTTTCAACTTGTTGCACATCAGCTGCCACTTTTTCTTTAAATTGCTCTATGCCTTGAGCTTGTTTTTCCTGCTCTGCCATAATATTTTTTATTTTTAAATTATTGACATGAATTAATTACTCTTTGGATCTGCATTACTTTGCTTCGTCCAGCTCTTTGATCAGTGCATACATCGAATTCAGCAGAGCCTCTTTGGTATCACTGCTATCAAGAGCTTTCTTCAGGAGTTTGTTGGATTTGAGCTGCTTGATTATTTTTTGGTATTGCTCTTTTTGTACCTGCAGATCCTGTAAAAAAGCACTTTGGTTAGTAATTCCCTTGGTGCCGAAATCAGCAAGTCCGTTAAATTTCAGTTTTTCTTCCCGGCTAACTCCTTCATTGTCCTCGTATTCAACATCCAGGGTGGGTTTAAAATGTTCAAATACTTCGTCAATGTTTTTAAGTCCGCCAACAATCTGGGGTTTAATGGGAGCTTCTGATGTGAGTTTTTCTACAAACAGGGTTCTATTTTGCGGGATTTCGGTGATCGCTTCACTGGCATCACCTTTTACTTCTTGTCCGCCAATTCCATAGCTTTGCATAATTTTTAAAATTAGGTTGTTTATTTGTTTGTTTTAATTTAATTCAATTCAAAATAGTAAAATCAAAGTTAATTAATTTGAACCCGTTTCCCAAATAATTTCTTTGTCTTCACCAGCTCTCAGGTTCACTACAGCACCTCGTCCGATATCGCCTGCTATGATCATTTTGGATAAGGGGCGACGAAGACGGTTCCGGATAACTCCCACCAGGGGGCGTGCCCCATATTTAGGAGTGAAGCCTGACATGGCCAGGAGTTCTTTAGCCCCAGGCTCAATATTTAATTGTATTCCTTGCAGTTCAAGTGATTTTAATAAATTTTTCAGATGGATTTCAAAGATCTTTACAACATTCTGCTCTGAGATGGGGGCGAAGGGAACGATCTCAGTGAGACGTCCCAGAAATTCAGGCCGGAAATAGCGGGTCATGATCTCCATCAGGTCATTCGATTTAGGGATTTCATTTTTGGCGAATGATTCAATAATGAAGTCACTTCCAATATTGGATGTAAAGAGTATTACTGCATTTGAAAAGTCTCCTTCTTTGCCAAGGCGGTCATGTAATTTTCCTTCATCCAGTATTTGTAAGAATATATCAAATACCGAGCTATGGGCTTTTTCAATCTCATCAAAAAGTACCACGGCATATGGCTGCTGACGTATTTTGTTAACCAGCAGTCCGCCTTCTTCATATCCAACGTATCCCGGAGGTGCACCATAGAGCAAAGCCGCTGAATGTTCTTCCTTGAATTCCGACATATCAAAGCGGATCAGGGAAGTTTCATCTGTAAAAAGGAATTCGGCCAGGGTCTTGGCTAATTCAGTCTTACCCGTACCTGTAGGGCCGAGAAAGAAAAAGGATCCGATGGGTTGTCCTGCCTTGCTGAGTCCAGAGCGGGATTCAAGGATGGCTTCGCTAATACTTTTAATGGCATGGTCCTGCCCCACAACTCTTTTCTTAAGGTGCTCTTCGGTATGCATCAGCCTGTCCCGTTCCGAAGTCATCATTTTACCCAGCGGGATACCTGTTTTGTGTGAAACAACTGCTGCTACATCCGCTTTTTCGAGTTCTTCCCTTTTTGTTCCGGCCAGTTCGTGCAGCCTGTTCAGCGTGTAGTTCAGGTATTTGACAAATTCTTCCGGGTTTTCGAAGCTGTTAATGTCGGTTTCATCTTCTAGCAGGGTAAACAAAACCGGGCTGATCCTGTCTTTTAATTCGGTGTAAAACCATCTCAGGTCCCTCATGAGAGCTTTAGTTTCGAGACCCGATTCATTATCCGAAAGTATCTTTAAACTATTCTGCAAATTGGTGATTTCCTGGACCGATGTATCACCCATCAGCTTTACAACGGCCATAGTCCTGTCAATCAGATCAATTGCCGCATCCGGAAGGCTCCTTTCTTTCATATAGCGTTTGGAAAGCCGGATAGCTTCCGACAATACATCTTCTCCAACTTTTAGCTTGTGATGGGATTCGTATACCGGGATGATCTGCTTGAGCATTCGAAGTGCGGATTCTTCTGAAGGTTCTTCAATTTTCACTACCTCGAACAAGCGATCAAAAGCTTCATCCGTTTCTATGAATTTGGTATAATTATCAATGGATGTGGTACCAATGATTGTGAGTATGCCACGGGCAAGTTCGGGTTTCAGGAGATTAGCAGCTCCGGATGCCCCGGCCTGTTTATCTAGCAAAACATGGATCTCATCAATGAACAGTATAGCTTTATCAAATCCTTCAATTTCCTTTATAATATTTTTAAGTCTGTCTTCTACCTCCCCTTTGTAAGAGGCACCCGCAATAATAGCACCGAAATCCAGCTCAAATATTTTAGCATCTTTCAGATTTTCAGGAACCCGATCATCTATTATATTTTGGGTGAATCCATTGACCAGGGCGGTTTTTCCAACTCCCGGATCCCCAAGTATAAGTACATTGGGTTTAGACCTTCTTCCGAGGATCTCAGCAACCATACGGATTTCCCTGTCTCTGCCTATAACGGGGTCCAGTTTTCCCTGCCGGGCAAGGCTTGTTTTGTCGATACAATATTTCAGTAAGGCATTTTGCTTTTTTTCTTTGCCGCCCTTGGTACCTTCAGTTTCAGTTTCTTCCGATACGCCCAAGATATTCTCTAAATCGGTTTTCTCAATCACAGCATCCAGAATTTCCTGGGGGGTGATTACGAAGGTTTTAAGCTGTTCATAGTTAAAACCAACACCAGGAGTGGCCAGAGAGGCCAGCAAACAAATAGGATCGATGGCATCCTTAGAAAGTTTCAGACGGAAATTATCCGCCTCAGCCATTACTGCCCGAACCTGCTCGTCAGCAGGTGGCATTTCAGGGATCCTTGATGCTTTCGGATAGGATTCAATCCGAACTTCTGCCCATTCTTCCAAAAAGTAAAAATCCTTTTTGAGGGACTCCAGAAATTTAGTCAAACCTATATCCTTATGCAATAATGCTTTTAATAAATGAGAAGGAGAAAACTTGTCGTTAGAATATTCTTTGGCTAGCGACTGAGCAATGCTCACAGCCTGTTTTACCTCATCTGTGAATGTTAAATCCAGAATATTTTCCATGTTATATATAAATAGGTTACTTTGATTATCACAGATTAAGTGGCAAAAAGAGAATCGCCATCCTGCTTAATAATACATCAACCTTCATTAAACAATTGTATTATGAAAATAGTTCAACCCCTTTTGTAAAGTGCAAATTATCAGTTATGAAAGGCAGCAGTGACTAAAGCATGATAAAGATAAATATTTTTTTAGCTATGCTCGCATAAATAAATTGTTAATAAAATGATAATTATGTTAATAAAGCTTTAATAAATGTCAAAGTAAGGATTTTCGGGGATAAAATTTGGCAGGAAAGCTTAATGGCAGATAAAAAAACCGGTCAGTAAATTAATACTGACCGGTTCACAAATTTAATTATATGGAAAAACCAACTAATTATGGACGTAAAATGTTGAACCTGCTGGTACTACTAATGTTGCTCCAGGATCCATGGAAAGAGATTTGCATTCCATTTCACCTCCGGTATTCTCCTCAGGGAAAGAATTTCCCCTGTTCACTGCAGGGATTATAACATTTGTATGAACATCGGGTACCATACTGTTGCTCCAGTTATTCGGATCGTTCCAGTCGGTATTGTTTCCAAGCCAGGTGACATTGACAGGAATTTCAAAGAATCTCAGATACACAGCCATTAATTTTGTCAGCGTTTGGCTGTCTGATGATAGCCCTCCGAATTCGTGTGATGAACCTATAGTTTTATAAACAGATGTTTCATTAGCAACAGCTGTCACATATCCCGGTGTTTGATTTGAAAGGATTACAAAGCCTGGATTGGTGGCTGAAAGACGGTCAATATAGCTGTTGTCACCGCTATAGTTAAAACTCAAACTCTGAGTGATTGTTCCGGATGTGCCAACCACAGTTCCCAGGTCGGCGGCTCCATTTGAAATGCCGTTAATGTTGAACATGGAATTTACTACAGTTGGTACATCATAAGCCCAGTTATCACCGCCTTCCAAATAGAGTTTGCCTCCATTATTCAGGAAATCGGCCAAATGCTGCCCCTCGTTACTGAGGAGTGGATGTTTATTGCCATATACTCCAAGGCATACGAAGATACTGGAATAGAGTCCAAGATCAGTTGGGAAATAGGTCATAAATACATACTCAACACCATTGGCTTCCATGGCATCTCTGATCATAGGACCGGAACTCAGGTCAGGAGCCCGGTCTATGATCAGGACTGGTATCCGGCCTACCCGTGTGCTGAAGGACTCACTCATGCTGATTCCTTTGTTTGCCTGCACCGAGATATTGAAAACAGCTATTTCTCCGAGATTCATTGCAGTATCTGCATAGACTGAGAAATATTGGATGGAACTGCCGCTGGCCGCGAGATTCCCAAAGTTAGCTGTGGCCGAATATATCGTTATATTGGGATTTGTGGAACTCAAGTTTGCGATAAGGTTATCTGCTTCTGAAGTGCCTGTATTAGATAGATTTATGCCCATGAGGACGGTTTCTCCGGGATCCAGGATTCCATCATTGTCACCGCCGTTATTATCGATGATTTCAAATGATTCATAATTTAATAAAGGAGCATGGCCCGGGAGATCAAACTGACAATTCCATGAGTCTGAGTCATCATTAATGATCAGATTGAAGGAAAGATCGTGTCCGTCCGGAACATTATTGGCGACACTTATCATGAACCCTTGATTCACCCTGCTTGTATCGTTTGCAATGATAGTGCCGAAAAGGTTTGTTGAGTCCAGGATAGTAATATATGGGTCATTGCTCTCCAGGCTTGCATTAACATTTTGAGCATCCGAATTCCCATAATTTTTCAGGACAAAATTAAAATAGGAATCTTCCCCGTAATCCAAGGCCTGATTATTGTTTCCAATAATATCGTCCACTTCATTATTGAGAAGAAGAACATGGGCTCCATTAATTTCAAGTATATTTAATACTGACCTATAGCGTAAGTAGTTGCGTTTTGTACTAGTCAGTACAAGTTGGTCTTCACCATTCAGGTTTGGAGGAAGCACGAAACTATATGGGGTTCCCGTTTGATTCATGGGTCTCCAGGATAGCACCATCCAGGGTCAATGCCAGAAAAGCCCCGGAATCGGCTGTCACCTCAAATTCCGTGGAAGATGATGCGATATAGGGATCATGTATGACATTCTGAGTTTGGGGTACTTCTGAGTATAAAGTAAGGAAAGCATCTCCATGGTGATGGAATAGATTGTAGGTAATATTTTTATAAACCTGTCCACTGGTCCAGCTTGATTGTTGCAGGAAATATTTTCCCGCTACATTTCCAAAACAGGGCATCAGGCCTCTTGAGACAGGGTTGGAACCATAATCAGGCATAAATTCAGGCCAGAGGTAATCGTAAACACCCCAGGTGTATACATCATTCACAAATGAATAAGATATCTCAGTAGGAGCCATTACACCGAGTGCACCGGAAGCTGTACCATTGTATGTGTAACGGTAGAATTTCTCAGCAAGGCATTCTGTAGAGTTGTTAAATTTACCTGTCTGGCAATTCACAGACATTACATAAGGCAGTTCATTATTAGTATTGGTAAGGCTGTTAACACTGGTGGTGTTGTAAGAAGGTTCTCCCCATCCTTGCGTATAGCCATGGTCACGGTGCTGTAAAAGAAAAGCCCCCTGGTTTATAGCTGTATTTATTCCTGCAGCGGTACCTCCCGTCCAGTTGCCGAGTTCAGCCGGTGTAGCCGGAATGTAACCCAATCCTGAAGGGCCAAAATAGTTGACTACTGTTGATGTATTGGATGCGGTTGACCAGGGGTCAGTATCGGGGTTGCCTCCATAAACCGCATTGATCCTTACGGGGCTTTTACCAAGTGCATTAGCGAAAAATCCTCCTACCACTTCCGAGCAAATCTGGAACCAACGTTCGGTCTGCCAGCCAAGAGCTGTTATAGGGTGACTGTAGAAATTTGGATCGGTAGGAGGATTTCTTTCATAGTTAATGAACTTATCAATCATAACTTGTAGTTCGGAAGCATTCCGGGCAACAATACGGGCAAAAGCTATATCCGGGAGCATGTCTCCGTTAACATCTGCGTAGGTATTATCGGAAATATAGGAACTTACTCCATTGTATGGATGATCCGTACGGACTGAACTTGCCACCGTGTTGTTGGCATCCGCGCCATGATCCCCAAGGAGTAATACAGCAGAAGGAACCGGGTCCCATGTGTTGTATGCATTATCAATATAAGCTTCAATTAAAGCCGCATCATCTCCTCCGATTTCGGCAAGCGTTACAACTTCGGTTTGTATACCTTGTTCAGTCCGAAACTGCTTTATGGTATCTGCCCATTGCTGGAAAACCGCATCATTCGGAGATATTATAAGATATTCACATCCTGTAATATCACGACTACCATTCTGCTCATGATGTTGTCCTTCATAATTTATTTTTGGAAGTGCATTATAATTCATGATCACATCCGCCATGATACCATCCCAATATCTGCTGCGTAAACGTTCTTCTCCATATTGTCCGTTTCCGCCTTTCATTTCAATATTGATTTTCAGATCACGGTAAACCCTAAGATCTTTGGTGACCGGATTATATTGAAAGGGAGTGATTCCAAGAACCAATACATTTACCCCTCTCAACTTTATGATTTGTGATTGCACCACCGGATTGGCCGGGTAGTATTCATTCCTGTTATAAATATCAGGATCTTTGCTATAAGACAGTTTCTTACCATAAGAATCTATCGGAAGCGCCGGAGCAGGAGAAATATTTACATTACTGTAGTTGACTATTCTCTGATTTGTGACAGTTACAACAGGAACAGCTCCGTCAGGAATGGCGATATACCTTCCATCTCCGGGCAGGTCTGGTGCACCGGGGTTCCCAAAAAGAAAATGTCCGGGTAATTCTATCTTTTTAAGGGACTCACCATTTACATCCAGATTTTCCATCGAAAAATCACTGATTGAATATGTCAGTGTTATATTTCTGGAGTCTTCTGAGATAATTTTCAGCCCCTTAGCACCCCAGGGATTCGAAAAAGAATAATCCTGAGATTGAGCGGTTTGTATAATCAGAAAGAACGTGAGGCAAATGCCTAAAATATAAACATAAAGCCTAAAACTTTTTTTGTTCAACACCATAATACCCTGTTTTTAAGCGATTAGTGGTCCTAGTTTCGGATGGACGGCTTAAATCAGGATTTTTTTATCCATGAGATTCATTAGTATGCATTAAAAATGAATTTTAATTTGAAAAAATACATTTTTAATACACCATTAATTTCGAAAAATTGGATAGGTAATACATCTCGATGTGGTTTAAGAAAGTAATAATTGATAATTTGAAAAATATATTTATTATATGAAAATGTGATCCATTCATGCCCAAATGAACAATGGCTAATGACTTCATGATTCTCAGACTTGACAGGAAAATCATTTTCCTTAATCATAATTTAGAAGGTTTATAAATTATTAAAGGCCTTTCATGTAGCATTCTACGCTGAATGAAGTCTTATGGTTTCAGAGTAATATATAACCAAAATGCTGTGTCAATAATAGATGACCTATTATCTTCAACACCTGGCTTCTATCCATCTGAATTATGACCTAAGGGGAGAGTTTGAAGCAAATGGTCAGAAGGAATACATGAATATCTTCCTGGTCGTTTCTATCTTCATATTGCTGATAGCCTGCATCAATTTTAGAAATTTGTTCTTTATTGATGAGCCAAAAGAAGGGCTTATTTGTTAATATTGAAAATGATTACTTTTTGAGCCGGATGGAATACTTTAATGTAGGCTGTCCGGGAAATCAGGATTATAATTTATGAGGATAGAAAAGGATGATTTAAATAAATTGAGGTTGGCCAGGGACATTCTGGAAAATCCCGGCCTGGCTGCCCGTATCGGGAATATGATAGGTACTCCTTTAGAAAGAGGCCTGGCATTACTCCCCAAAAAATGGTCATCCGCTGTTAATGAGGCCACTAGCAAAGCTCTTCTCACAGCGCTTAAAACAGCGCTTCTTACTATGGATAAAAATTCCGGAGGAAAATCATTTGAGATCTGGCATAAGATAGCAGTCATTGCCAGCGGGGCCGGTGGCGGGGCATTTGGTCTGACAGCCCTGGCGCTTGAACTGCCTGTCTCAACGACTATTATACTTCGCTCTATTGCTGATATCGCACGAAGTGAAGGGGAGGACCTGAATATGGCGGAACCCCGTCTTGCCTGTCTCGAAGTACTTGCTTTGGGAGGTCGGAACAGCAGGGATGATGCTACTGAATCAGGATATTTTACGGTCAGGGCCAGCCTGGCTAAGGCTCGTTTCGGAGGCAGCCGAATACCTTGCAGAAAAAGGTTTGACAAGAGAAGGCGCCCCGGCAATAATACGGCTGATTACCCAAATTTCCAGCCGTTTTGGCCTTAACGTTTCGGAAAAGGCTGCCGCACAAGCGCTCCCCGCAGTTGGTGCAATTGGCGGAGGGCTCATAAACCTTATGTTTATCGATCACTTCCAGGCAATGGCCCGCGGTCATTTCACGATCCGTCGCCTGGAAAGAATTTATGGAAACGATACAGTTAAAAAATTATACCTGACAGAATAGATATTAAGGTAGACTTTTTTGCCCCTGATGAATGCTGTGTTGCAAACAACTTTATTATGGTTTTATGAATGATGAAGCTCAACCAATTTTATCAAAGCCTTCGGAAGAAGCCTCCCATGAAACTCAGAAAAAGTCAAATGCCAATAGCCTGTTGGGCCTTTCTATGGCAGCCCTTGGGGTAGTCTTTGGAGACATAGGTACCAGCCCGCTTTATGCTATAAGGGAATGTTTTTATGGGGATTATGGTGTGGGAGTTACGCAGGAAAATGTCCTGGGCGTTCTTTCACTGATCTTCTGGACCCTGTTGCTCATCGTTTCCTTTAAGTATTTGATATTTATTATGAGGGCCGATAATGACGGGGAAGGAGGGATTATTGCCCTTACTGCCCTGATCAAGTCCAGAAAAACCCATGCAGGCCATGCCCGCTGGTTCCTTTTGGGAATGGGACTCTTCGGAGCTGCACTTCTTTATGGTGACGGGATGATTACACCGGCAATATCGGTGATGAGCGCTGTAGAAGGCTTGAATATTATTACCCCGTTTTTCCGGCCCTGGGTTGTCCCTTTAACAATTATTATCCTGGCCGGATTGTTCATCATTCAGCGCAAAGGCACGGCCAGGATCGGCAGCCTGTTCGGGCCTGTGATTTTGCTTTGGCTGGTTTCACTGGCGGTCCTTGGATTAATTCAGGTCATTCAGTATCCCTTTAATATTTAAAGCCATAAATCCCTTGTATGCCCTTAAATTTTTCATGATCAATAGAATTCACGGTTTTCTCGTATTAGGGGCTGTTTTCCTGGTTGCAACCGGATCAGAAACTCTATATGCCGATATGGGCCATTTCGGACGGAAACCTATCCGGCTTACCTGGACTGTCCTTGTGTTGCCAGCCTTATTATTGAATTATTTCGGCCAGGGCGCCCTGCTCCTTGATAGCCCTCACACTGCGCATAATCCCTTTTTTTCCATGGTGCCGTCCTGGGCGATGATACCTATGGTATTACTGGCAACTATGGCAACTATTATTGCTTCCCAGGCTGTGATTTCGGGATCATTTTCTTTGACCCGACAGGCTATACAAATGGGCTACCTGCCACGGATGAAAGTTATCCAGACTTCTGCCTCCAGAATTGGCCAGATTTATGTTGCCCCGGTAAACTGGCTGCTTATGATTAGCACCATAGGACTGGTTGCCGGTTTTCAATCTTCTGGAAAACTGGCAGCGGCATATGGGGTGGCCGTGACATCCACTATGTTAATTACCAGTATTTTATTTTATGTAATAAGCAAAGAAAGATGGGGCTGGAGCTTTCTTAAAGCAGGCTCGCTCGCATTGCTTTTCTTGTTGGTTGATTTCACATATTTTTCGGCCAACCTTGGAAAGATTCTGCATGGAGCCTGGTTCCCACTGGCTATCGGATTGGTATTCTTTATGATAATGCTTACCTGGGGTAAAGGAAGAAGGATATTATCCATACTTATTAATAAAATGACGCCTTCTTATCCCGAGTTTGAAAAGCAGATGAAAGAAGACCCTCCCAAAAAAATTCGGGGACAGGCCATATTTCTCACCGGGAAATCCGGAAAAGGTACCGCATGCTTTGATAAGCAACCTGAAACACAATAAGATACTCCACAGTGATGTGGTAGTTCTGCATTTTCAAACTGAAAACATACCCAGGGTACGCAACATCTGATAAAATTGAAATTGAAAAGGTGAGTGGCGGTTTTCATAAGGTCACTGCCCGCTTTGGATTTATGGAGGCACCTACTATAAATAAAATTATTCATTTGATGGATGAAAAGGGACTGAATTTCAAAATTGAGAATTGCAGTTTCTTCTTCGGGAGGCAAAAGCTTGTAATAGGCGATGCTCACAGGATGAGTCGCTGGCGTTCCGCACTTTTTATTTTCCTGGCAATAAACTCCATGGATGCCGCATCTTTCTTTGATATCCCAACAGATAAGATCGTTAAGTCGGAAGCGAAGAAAAATTGTAAGTCGAATTGATCCCGAATAAGACGAAGTCTTTTCGGGATTGATGGGACTAAATTCCCATCTCTTGAGACGAATAAGAGATATTTCCTTAAGATACCCCGCTGCTTGCAGCGGGGTATCTTATTTATTCTGTTTTTAAAATCAATAATTAAAAAAATTAGATGTTCCTATACCCACATCAAATCTTCCATCGCTTATAGCCACAGGTTCATTGTTTATCAGGGCGGTAAATTCAAAATATCCTGATAGGATAACTTCCGTTTGCTCCTTGTCGACCAGCAGGTTTTGGGCTCGCTTAAACTGCAGGCTGCCACTCAGTATATTTGCTGCATATGTAATATTATTCTTAGTGATGTACACCCTACAGTCAGGGTTCTGAAGATTTATAGTACTGTCATTCAATACTATCAGTTCAGTATAGTTTGAAGGGATAAATCCGGCAAGGCTTATTTTCATGGACATCTGGTTCGTTTCATAATAATAATTCCCTCCCGATTGTCCCTGGAAAATAAAGGAAGCAGTATCATTTGTGACCGCCACTTTCACTGGTACAACATTTGAATTTGATATAAAAGCTTCCCGGTCGTAATAAGCTCCGAAAGTATTATAACCCCATTCACTGTATTGAGGTAATTCCGGAAAATCCGGGTCCGGAATGAATATTGATTTCTGTAATTCATGGTCTTTGCTGCAGGCAGTAATTATCATCAGGGATAAGATGAATATGTATTGAAATTTATTTTTCATGGCTGGAATTTATTAGAATGGGAATTGAACATTTAATTGCAGGCCACCGCCTGAAATAGTATTCACAAGCCCTGAGGACTTGTTTGTAAGTACGAATGAAGGTAACACAGCTTCCAGGTTAATATTCGGTTTATCATCCCGGCCTATTTTTATTCCAGCCGCGATTGAAAATGATGAATAAAAATTTCCCGGACCATCAAATTTATTTAGTACATCCTTCTGAAATTGATCCATGGCGCTATCATCAAAAACTACCTCGGTACTCGTGCTTATTCTGTAGCTCAATTCAGTTGCTGCTTTGAAATACAACCTGAAAAGTCGTGGACGATACGGGAAAAATCTGACTTCAAGAGGTATTCCAATATAATTTGAGGCCCTGTTAATCTCCCTGATCCTCAGGTATTCGGTCGTCGTTCCTTCTTGTTTGTAAAGTAAATAGAAGAATTCGGAATTATCCGACCAGTACTGGTTCTTGCCCAGGGAACTGTTTACCCTCGAAAATCTAAGTCCTGCAAACAAGCCGAATCTATTGCTTTTGGACCTGATTTCAGTCTTTGCCCCAAGATACCACTTTTGGTAAGAGCCCTGAAGCTGGGATGAAGATCCATAATATTCAGGGTAATAGGATATTTCTCCCCTGATAAAATCATAATCCGGAACATTGACCCCCTGGAAATCCATCCCTCCTTCCACTCCCAGGTATTTATGCCTTATCTCCTGGCCGGAAACTGTATTGCTCCCGAAAAATGCCAGAGCTAAAAAAAGGATACTTATAAATTTTTTAAGCATAGTATTAGGTTTATTTATGGATTGCTTATAAATCATTTAATCAGCATTATAGATTGAAGATAATCATTCCGACTTGTCAACATACCTTCCTGTTATTCTTCGGAAGAGTTTGTCAAACTCCTTAATTCCGGTGGGAGTTTGAAACTATAGCCAGTTTGAACCAGCAAATCGTATTTCTTCTCCGAAGTTTCAATGAAATAATTATAAGAACAGCCTCCCGAGTGCATAACGGTTATGCCCCCGTTTGTATCCGGCTTTGAATATTCCATATCCAGGTTTAAAAGACCTGAAGTCATTATAAAATTCACGATCGAATCATAGTCTTCATTTACCATCTTAGTGCATTCAGGTTTCTTCGTCATGGATTCATGGGTGCCCTTATATTCATTTTTCATCTGATCATGATCAAACTTAACTTTCAGAAAGCAAACCGAATCATTCGACACCAGTGTTTTATTATTGCCATATTGAGGATGGGGACATGTTTGTAAACTGAAAATCCGGATAAAGACAGGTCTGTTATTGCCTTCCTGGGCATAGGAGTATGCGCCTAACAATAACAGTATTAAGGAGCAAGTATTGAATTTATGCAGGAGCTTCATTATGATTGAAATTAATTAAAAATATAAATGTTAAGAAGAAGATATTGGCTTGATAAATCAAATACAATAAGTCCTTTTATACAAATTATATACCGGATATTCTTTATTCTTAAACTCTCATCAAAATTTATAAACAAATTTATTTTATCTTCTAAAAAGCCTTTCATCAAAAGAAAAGGGCTCAGTATTTAATATTTTTACTTTTTGAAAATCCTTGTGTACCGGGTTCAGTAAATAGTTGAATTCGCCCTGGACTACTACAGAAGGGACTTTCATAACAAGATATTCTTCTTCAGCGATAAAATTATCTCCTATTTTTTGAGTGGAGTGGGGATGAGGAAAGAATTTCCAGTCGCTTGGCAGGCTTGACTGTTGGATTTCCAATATGGAATCATCAGGGATCTCGATGCTCATTAGCACATAATCATCGGGTAAATTCCCCAAAGGCGTGTGAACTGCAATTTCGGTGCTGCATAAAGCAATTGACTGGCTGGTATAAAGCATGGCCTTTCCTTTGCTGTTCCATCTTGCACCGCTTATTTCAGCGCCTTTCCCGCTGAGGTCGGCAGCATGTTTTGATTTGCAGAGCCGGTAGACTATCATGCCAGGATACCGTGTTCAATGCGGATCAATTCATCCTTCAAAAGGTTAATGCCAAAAGAACTATCGAGTAATTCCTTTGGTTTCACTTTCCCAAGGGCCAGGTTTTCGCTTTCCAGCCAGGAATTGAACTTTTCCTTATTCCCGAAGACCTCCGTACCTTTTTCGTATAAAAGCGTGATCTCTAATATTTTCTCTGATTGTAAAGGGCTGAAGGTGAGGTTTTCTTTTTTATAACGCTGCATAGTACGCTCGCTGAGGTGGAGGAAATAGGACCAATCGATCAGGCTGAAAGGGCTCCTGCCGGCGATATTCATAAAAATACCGAATTTTATTCCCTGCCGCACGGCATCTACAAGGTATAAGGCCTGCTGATCATCAACCAAATCATAGGAAATGTTATCAGGGAGAAGGTTAATTGTTTTTGCCATATTCTTATTATTTGTACAAAAATACGAAATATGTCAAAATAATTACGACAAATGACATTATTATTTTAATCAATGAGACTCAATTTTTTTAAGCGAAGCGAAAAAAAATTCCTTAGTCGAATTGGTCCCGAAAAGACGAAGTCTTATTCGGGATCTTCCAGAATTGAATTCCCCGTCTCTTGAGACGAATAAGAGACATTTCCTTAAGCTACCTCGCTGTTGCGCGGAAGCTAATTTTTCAATACTATTCATACTTAAGTGCTTTCACTGGGTTGGCATTCGCGGCCCGGTAAACCTGTATACCTATTGTAATAACTGTAATAAGGGAAGAGATCAGAAAAGCCGAGAGTAAAACGAATATTCCAATATTTATGCGGTATGCAAATCGCTCCAGCCAAACATTCATTACATACCATGCAAGGGGCCAGGCGATAATATTAGCGATGAGGACCAGGATCAGAAAGTTCCCGGTATAACTTGTCATTATTCTGATGGAAGAGGCTCCCAAAACTTTTCGGATGCCCACTTCTTTTCTCCTTTGTTCCGTAATAAAGGATGAAAGGCCGAGTAAACCAAGACATGCGATCACTATCGCGATAATACCGAAATAGCGGAACATTTTGCCAAAGTTCTGTTCTGTTTGATAGGCCTGGCGGAGTCGTGCGTCCAGAAAGAAAAAATCAAAAGGGATCGATGAATCTGCTGATTTCCAGGCAGATTCGATTTTTGGCAGTAATGAATTAAGGTCCCTCGTATTGATCCTCAGCGAAAGATAATTAAAAGCTTTCCAGGGAACCATGGTAAGGATCAGGGGTGCTATTTCCTTATGCATGCTTGCAAAGTTAAAATCAGCTACCACGCCGATTATCTTATGCTTACCACCTCTCGATATGGTTTTTCCAAGGGCATCATCCCAGCCGGCTTCTTTCACAAACTTTTCATTTACCAGGTAAGCCATACTGTCGGAATTCATTCCGGGATCAAAATTCCTTCCTTCCAGAAGCTTGATTTTCATAGTTTCCAAATAATCTGCATCTATATCGATCACATTGAATAATTCTGCTTCAGTTTTTTCTTCTACAATATATCCGTTCCGGGTAAAATCGTAACCGGGTACGTCAGATGAAGCTCCCGCATTTATAATTCCGGGTATATTCAAAATATCCTGCTTTAAAATTTTAAGGTTTTGCATAAGAGTGCTGCTGTTTAAAGGCAGCACAATTACACCTTCTTTGTCATAACCTGGCTTAATCGAGTCCACATATCTGAGCTGGCGGTAAATGACCAGGGTGGAAATTATCAGGATGGAAGTTATAAAGAATTGAAAGACAACCAGTCCGTTCCGGAAATACGAACGTGAATTTCCACGGGAAGAAATACCTTTCAAAACTTTCAGGGGCTGGAAACGTGAAAGGTACAAGGCAGGGTATCCGCCTGCCAAAAGCCCGATAATTATGAGTATCAGCGGCAGACTTATAAAGAGTATAGCATTGCCGGTATCGAAAAATCGGAATTCCTTTCCGATCAGTTCATTGAAAAAATCCTGAAAAATATCTACAAAAACCAATGCCAGGATAAATGAAAGAAGGATATACAAAAAGGACTCCAGCAAGAACTGCCGGATCAGGACTGCCCTGGTGGCGCCCATCACCTTACGGATACCGATTTCCCTGGCCCTTTTAAGCGCCCGGGCTGTCGACAGGTTGATAAAATTTATACAGGCCATAAGTATGATCAGCAGGGCGATAGCCGAAAGGATATATATCCGTGTCAGACTGCCCTGGGATTCCACATCCTCAACGAAATCAGAATAAAGATGCACCCGGGCCAAAGGTTGAAGGAACTGGCTGACCAACCATCCGGCATCGCGGTAAATGTAGTTGATGTGCTTCTCCATGAAATCCGGGAATTTCTCTTCGAGGCTATGCGGGTCAGTATTTTTCTGCAATTGAACATAGGTATAGTAATTAACTCCGCCGTTCCAGCCGAGAGCCATATCATGATAGTGATAAAGGGTAGAGAAAGAGATTAATGCGTCGAACAGAAGATGGGAATTTACAGGTACATCTTTAAAAATTCCCGAAATCAGGAAATTGTCCCCTTTATCCAGCCTCAGGACTTTTCCGATAGGGTCTTCATTACCAAAGATCTCCCGGGCCAGTGTTTCGGATAGGGCTATTTCATAAGGCCCTCTGAATATCTTAGCAGCATCTCCGCGAAGTAGGGGGTATGAAAATATCTGGAAAAAGGAAGAATCAACATAAGATAAATGATTTATTCTGAATGATTTATCATCGAATTGAACAAAGGCCCCGGAAGGGTTGGAAAAGCGGCTCATCCGCTTTATTTCAGGAAATTCCTCCAGCATCGAGGGCCCGACACCGGCAGTTATTACACCGGATCTTTCCTGAGTATCCCCATGTTCGGTTGTCCAGTTTATCCGGTAAATACTATCCAGATTCTTATTAAAACGGTCAAATGAAAATTCATTGAGGATAAACATCAGGATATAAATACCTGCAGCCAGTCCCAATGCAAGCCCCAGCACATTGATGACTGTGAATAGTTTATTCCGGATAATGAACCGAAAAGCGTCCTTTAAATAATTAAAGATCATAGGATTTGAATTCGTTATTCTACTATTAAAATCTCTGTAAATATTTAAGAATATGTGTTCCGGGGCCAAAAATTTTACTAATATTTTTACCCGGAAAAGGTATGCCTTTCGGATTAGTTCATGCGGAGACTAATTTAAAGAATAATTTGTAAATATGATTTTTACTTTTGTGTTAATTTTCAGGTAGATGATTTTTTGATGGGACTAAATTCCCCGTCTCTTGAGAGGAATAATAGATATTTCCTTAAGATACCCCGCTGCTTGCCGCGGGGTAGTTCATTTATCCATATATTTTGTTAAAATAAAATGGGATAAAGAACCTGCCTTGAATACACATTAGATTTAAGCTTGCTGAGCGGTTTAATTTCCCTGATAAGAGCTTCAAATGTGGTCATGGCTATCACTGGGATTCCTTCGGACGCATACATCCAGGCAAGTAGTTTTATTCCAGATTAAAGAAACCTGAAAATTAAAAAGCCATTGAGGGGACAGAAATGATGACTAAATCCTGAGCTTTAATTTTTATTCCTGATGAAAACCAGTTTGATATTCGATTTTTCAGTTTCCCTGACATCAATTTCAAAGCGGTCCAATGATTTGATCATGGGGGTAAGTTTCAGAAATCCATAATTGCGGGGATCAAAATTAGGCTGCTTTTTCAATAGCAGGTTCCCGACTTCTCCCAGGAAAGCCCATCCGGAGTCATCCGCCAGATCGGTGATAGATGAGGATATCAACTTGATAAGCTGTTTGTCAACTTTTGAAATAGTCTCTTTTTTTACTTTCTTTTCTGCAGAAGTTTTAGTCTCAGGCACTTCTTCATCCGGGGAAATGATTTCCAGGTAAATGAACTTGTCGCAGGCCGCAATGAAAGGATTGGGAGTTTTCTTTTCTCCCATCCCGATAACATACATCCCGGTTTCCCTCAGACGGATAGCCAGGCGCGTGAAGTCACTATCGCTTGAGACTATGCAGAACCCGTCCACCTTTCCCGAATAAAGTATATCCATGGCATCAATGATCATGGCCGAATCGGTTGAATTTTTCCCGGTTGTATAGCCATATTGCTGCACGGGAGTAAACGCATTTTCAAGCAATACCGTTTTCCAGCCTTTCAGGTGGGGATTCGTCCAGTCGCCATAGATTCGTTTAAATGTCGGAGTACCGTATTTCGCTATTTCCTGCAATATATCATGCACCCGGGAATAGGGTATATTGTCCGCATCTACCAGTACTGCAAATTTTAAGTCTTTTTCCATAATGGTTTTATTGGGAGCCGGGCTGAAATTCTGTTTTTCAGCCGTTTATTTTTTTATTTTGATGAATAATAAGAATAAAGGAAGATGATTAGGAAGGCTATCAGCATTATAAAAAGCAGGAATATCACAAACCTTCGTTTTTGAGCCGACACTGATTCGAAAGCCTTCAAGTCAAGGTAGTATTTATCGTCCTGAGTTGATTTTACGATCCCTTCCCTGATGAGTCTTCTGAATATAAGGTTCCTGCGTATCTTTAAATCCTTAATACTTCTGGCTTTTTCAGCTGAAGTGGCTTTATTGTCTTGAAAATGCCGGATGATCCGGTGTTTGGCGGAAATTGCAGGGATGATCATTGGTACCATATTTTTAATTTGTAAGGAGGATGCTTTATTAAATAATTTGCATCGGTTACTGCTTAAGATTCTGATGGTGGCTTTGATAATTCCTCTTCCATCTTACTATGCTTCATTAATAAACGTATAGTAAACACTAAATAAATCAGAGCCACAATCATCCAGGCATATTGTATATAATATTTACCCTCTTGCAGGTAATTATAGGCAATAAAGCCGGCAATGAGGCAATTGGCAGCCATCATGACCAGTTTTACCTTTATCCGGTTCGTTTTAAATATCTCGGTAATAGTTAAGTTGATCATTCCGGCAAAGAAAAGGATTACCGCCATCCATATTTTATTCTGATCCCAGAAATCATAAGCCCCCGCCAGAAATACAATGGAGTTCAGTATATCCGAAGCATCTCTCAGCCTTTCTTTTCTTATCAACTTTTTTCTTTCCATTTATGAAAAATTAAGGAGGAAATAAATGGAAATTAAATCCTCTCTTCCAAAAATACTGCTTTTAAATTATAATGTCCACCTGACCTGATATTAATTTGGCAGTCATGTAAAGCTGCTGAATTAAACATCGTTCATTCTTTGCTGAACTGACTTTTTTTAAATGGATGTGCTTCAGTGCTGAATACATAATCATCGAATTTGAAAGTGTCTTCCGGAGAAAAGGTCAGATAGAGATATTTCAGGGTTTCAGCCAGGAAAAAGGTGGGCATATAATCCTTTTTCTCCTTAGTCACAACATCTTTAATGGATGTGAATGCAACATCATTCCGGCAATAAGCCAGTAAATCTGAATAATATCTCTCTGCCATATCCCTGTATTTTTCATTTTTGGTAAAATGATAGAGATAATAAGCCGATTCCATAATCTCAGGATTCAGGTCATAGGATGCGTTCAGTATCTCATGTTTCCCATAATCATAAACCATAGGTTCCAGAGAATTACGGCTCCAAAGCCAATCCCAGGAAGCCTGGAGTTTTTCAGCCCTGGGAAGATCTCCGGATAAAGCTAATAAAGCCGGGAAATAGGCATCGTATAAAGTCACAACTGAATTAATTTTCTCACCCGTTTGCATATTCACCTGTCCATACCAGAATAGCGAATCTGAATCATCGGCAACATATTTGTTCACAGCCGCGATACTCTCATCCCAGATTTGTTTTATTTCCGGATCTTTTAATAACAACCAGCTCTTATACAGGTATTCATAATAACTGTCGATGCAACAACCAACGTGGCTGTTTTCATCGGTCCACTTTCCGCTTTCCACGTCTATTTCCGTACCTATTAAACCAATATCAGAACGGCGACTGAAGATGGCTTTTGAAGCTGATTTGGCGGCTTCATAATATACCGGATCTTTGGTAAAGTGACTTAGGACGCCCATTTCCAGCAGGCAGGACCCTCCCTCTGCTACATTCACTATATTCCCTTTGGTTTCCCCGCTTTGCAGGTTGACCCAATAATAAGGAATTCCTGTTGGGGAGTTGAAAGCCGGCAGCATCCTCCTCCCGAAGTCTTCTGCCAGGGCCAAAACTTTCTCATCATGAGTATATCCATACATCGAAAGTAATCCACCCAGTATCCGGATATTTACTTCGAAAGTCTTGACGAAGATATTCTTGTCGAAATTAATAGAATCCACCACGTACTGCCTGACTTCTTCCGCTTCCGTGTCCAGGCCCATTACTTTCATAGTGCTATAAGCGTCGATGGGGGAGATGTGCAGGCTTTTTTCATACCAGTCGGAATAGCCTTTCGATATCGGTAAAAGTACATCATGTCCCCAGGCATAGGTCTTATATGCCTGCCAGCTTCTTTGAAATTCTGATTTTACCTGCGCTGCTAATTGTCCCTCAGTATCCTCTTTTTCTTGCTGAGGTCCGCTGCATCCGCTGAGAAGAATAAAAATTGTCGCTGCAATTAATTGTAGAGTTTTGTTAATCATTAATTTAGTTTTTAGTATTCTTATGTGCAAATTAGATAATATTTTTCTATAAATATGTTGTAGAATTGATAAATTTAACTACTTTTGCCGCTGCTCCTTACATTGACCCCAAAATTAGAACCAAGCATTTAATCCCCCGTACCGTTATTTTTAGTTGTGCCCGTATATTTCTCATAGGAGAATTAATGTTGGCAAAAGCTACCATTTACTTTAGATTTCAGCTTTAAGCTGAATAAAATTCTTATCCTGAAGCCTGATTCTTTTGGAGCTAAAATTTATCCCCCTGATTTTTCGAAATTATTGTTTTCCCGGAGATTGAACTTTTTTAATTCTTTTTAGTTTGATATAAAGGAAATTATGAATGCGGATTATTATTCAAGTTATTAAAGAATTATTTGAAGAAAGATGAAAAATAAGATAGTCCTGATTACAGGAGCGACTTCAGGAGTGGGGAAGGAAACAGCCAGAGCCTTGCTTAATATGGATGCCGGGGTAGTAATGCTGGTCCGCAATATGGAAAAAGCAGAAGCTGTAAAAAAAGAATTAATGGCATCAACGGGCTCCGCTAAAATCAGCATAGTAAATTGTGATCTGGCTGACCTGAAAAAGGTTAGGGATGCAGCCTCGGAGGTTTTACAGAAATTCGAACGCGTAGATGTACTGATCAACAACGCGGGGGGCATATTTGCTAATAAGAATTTAAGCGCCCAGGCTTATGAAATGACCTTCGCGATGAACCACCTCGGGCATTTTCAGCTTACAAAAAATTTGCTGGATATTATTAAAAATACACCCGGCGGACGTATCATTAACCTGAGTTCCGAGGCTCACCGGAGTGGCAAGTTGGATTTTGACGATCTGATGCAGGAAAAAGGAAAATACAGCTCTTTCAAGGCCTATTCAAATGCCAAACTGGCAAACCTTTACTTCACTTATGAACTTGCTTCCCGGCTGGAAACTTCGGGAATAGCAGTAAATGCAGTTCATCCCGGTGTAGTGAGGACTGGTTTCGGAAGCGATTTTAAAGGCGGCCTTGGTTTTCTTTTCTCCCTGGCCCGACCCTTTATGATCAGTCCCGGGAAAGGAGCTCAGACTTCAATTTATCTGGCTTCGTCAGAAGAAGCAGGTTCCATAACGGGTAAGTATTTCAAGAATAAAAAACCTGTGGCATCCTCTTCTATATCCTACGATAAAGAGATTGCGAAGAAACTCTGGGATGTCAGCGAAGAACTTATTAAGAAATAGGCTTTTCAATATCCGGGGTTCATTCCCGTGATTATTTTCAGAAAATTATTTCCTGAAAACCTGTGGGGCAATATTCTGTATTCCATTCAGGATAATTCCGGTAGCGCCTTTTTTTTCCTGGACATAATTGCTGCAAATCGCAGCAGCTTTCCGGTATAAGTCCGGATCATCCATTAATTTCCGGGTGATACTGATAAGTTCATCACCGTTATGGATAACAAAAGCACCTCCCAAACGGACAAGATCGCGTGCTTCCTTGAATTTATGGTATTTTGGTCCGATTATGATTGGTTTTCCGAATGTGGCGGCTTCCAGGATATTGTGGATGCTTGATCCGAAACCTCCGCCTATATATGCAAGCATGGCGTATTTGTATAGGTGCGAAAGATAACCTATTCCATCAATCAGCATCACCCGGGATTCTTTCATATCCGCCTCATCAGCCATGGAGTAGCGGATTGGACCATAGGGAGCCATGATTTTTTCCAGATCGGCAATATGTTCTTCATGTACTTCATGAGGAGCTATGATGAAACGTAGATGTTTTTCTTCCTTGATAATCAGCTCACGTAGGATATGTTCATCCGCGGGCCAGCTACTGCCGGCCAGGAATACCGGGTCTCTCCCTGCGAAGCTTTCTATTATGGGAAAGTCTTTTGATTGTCCTGCAATAGTAATTACCCGGTCGAAACGGGTATCGCCGCTTACACTCACGGAATTAATTCCTATATTCGAGAGCAGCTTGACTGAAGATTCATCCTGGACAAAAAACCAGGAGATATTTCTGAGTTGTTTCCGGGCCCACACCCCGTACCATTTGAAAAAATGCTGTCCTTCCCTGAAATTGGCTGAAATTATGAATACCGGGATTTCTCTTTGTTTCAGCTTCTGCAGGTAATTGAACCAGAATTCATACTTGATAAAGAATACCAGTCTGGGCTTGCACTGATCTATAAATTTTTCAACCCCTGCGGGGCTGTCAAGCGGCAGATAAAATACAAAATCAGCACCTTCATAATACTTTCTAACCTCATATCCCGAAGGAGAAAAAAAAGTGAGCAGGATTTTCCATTCCGGATAAGCCTTGCGGAATGCTTCTAAAACCGGCCTTCCCTGTTCAAATTCCCCCAGGGAGGCGCAATGAAACCATGCCAGCCTGCTGTCGGAAGATAAATTTTGGGCCAGATTTTCAAGGCCTTGCTCTTGTCCACTTCTTCCCTTTAGCCAGAGACGGGCTTTAGGGTTGAACAACGATGCGAATCGGATTGTCCAATAGTAAAAATGTATGATGATATTATAGAGAAGAGCCATAAACAGGAGGTCGTTGCTTAATAATAATAGAACTCACGCGGCAGGCGTTTCCTGAAAGGGATCATCCAGCTAAACCTCATACCGAAAAGCAGGTCGATCCGCTGTGATTTATCAGATGAACGCGTATCGAAGTTAAAGTCCCGGTAAGAATGGGTGAAGGCCTGTGTAAATTCAAAGGCTATATGCAGGTTGAAGAGCCGGCTATCTCCAAAGAGCATATATCCGATTGCTTCGTTCATGGCAAAACCACCTGATAAGCGATCATAGCCCCGTTTATAATCCCCTTTTAACTGCGGAACATTCTCATCCGCTAATTCAATCCGGATCTTATGGTATATATAGCCAATACCTAGTGTCATAAAAAAACCGGAATTCGGATTCGGACTTGCCACCGGGATCAGTTTCCCGAATTTAGCCATGAACAGATGCCCTCTTTCAAAGGTGCCTACGCCCCCCGGAACGCCATCCCCGTTTATGATATTACCATCCGAATTTAAAAGGTGTTTGAAAATCTCTTTGGTGTTCTTTACGTTATTTCCGAAGAGGAAATCATATTCTGCCCCAATGATCCAGTTGTGGGCATTCTTAAGCATGAATCCGGGCCCCACAACCGAATTCGTACCGAAACGACTGGCCATATCAGCTCCCGGTAGCTGGTAACCGTAAAAGCCATAGACCATGGGAATACTAACCACGGTATCCCTCACTGAACCTTGAGAAAAAGCCTGACCCCATTGAAATAACAGAAGCAGGACTATGAGCGGGATGAGTATATGTTTTTTCATATAGAATGTGCCGCAAAGATAATAATTTAATATTTGGCCGGAGATTGATATTATCTACCTTTGCACGATTGATTAATGAATTGATTAAATAACTTCAAATTTATTTTTTATGCGACAGATCCGGATGGTTGATCTTAAGTCACAATATGACAAGATCAAGGGAGAGATTGACAAAGCAGTGCAGGAGGTGATTGAAACTACCTCTTTTATTAACGGGCCTGCAGTTCAGCGTTTTCAGAAAGATATGGAAGAATATCTGGGGGTAAAACATGTTATCCCATGCGCCAACGGAACAGATGCCTTGCAGGTTTCGATGATGGCTCTTGGCCTGAAACCGGGAGATGAGGTGATCACCACTTCCTTTACCTTTGTTGCAACAGTTGAAGTCATAGCCTTGTTGCAGCTTACACCAGTCCTTGTTGATGTTGATCCTGATACTTTCAACATAGATCCGGAAGCGGTCCGCCGGGCAATCACGCCTAAAACCAAAGCTATAGTGCCCGTTCACCTTTTCGGTCAATGTGCCGATATGGATGAAATCCTGCAGATAGCCAAAGAACATAAGCTTTATGTCATTGAAGATGCCTGCCAGGCCATCGGTGCGGATTATACTTTTAATGACGGAAGAAAAGCCAAAGCCGGAGTTATGAGTGATGTGGGATGCACTTCATTCTTTCCTTCCAAAAACCTTGGCTGCTATGGCGACGGTGGAGCTATCTTCACCAATAATGATGAACTGGCTGCCAAGATCCGGCAGATTGTGAACCATGGAATGACAGTCCGTTATTACCATGATGAAGTAGGTGTAAATTCACGCCTTGATTCAATTCAGGCCGCTGTTCTGGATGTTAAGCTGAAATTGCTTGATAACTATGCCAAAGCCAGGCAGGATGCTGCCAAACGTTATTCCGATGCTTTTTCAGCCAGTTCCAAACTTAAAGCCCCGGCAATATTCAATAAATCTACTCATGTCTTTCATCAGTATACCTTGGTTACCAAGGATATCGACAGGGATAAACTGATGGAACACCTGCTGGCAAAAAATATTCCCTGCGCAATATATTATCCTGTTCCTATGCATTTGCAGAAGGCTTATCTGGACCCCCGTTATAAGGAAGGCGATTTTCCGGTTACCGAAGAACTCAGCCGCAGAGTCCTTTCATTACCGATGCATACTGAGATGGATGATGAACAAATTGATTTCATTACCTCTTCAATTTTGGAGTTTGTGGATGGAAACAATTAGTTTTGAAGACTAGACTTACTATTTTTTGTAATTAATTATATTGATATTCATGGATAAAGAATATTTCAGCCATGAAACGGCAGTGATCGATGAGGGATGCAGGATCGGAAAGGGATCGAAAATCTGGCATTTCTCCCATATCATGCCCGATTGTACTATAGGCGAAAAATGCAATATAGGGCAGAATGTGGTAGTTTCCCCGGGAGTTGTTCTGGGGAACAATGTTAAAGTCCAGAACAATGTTTCAATTTATACCGGCGTGATATGTGAGGATGATGTCTTCCTGGGGCCTTCCATGGTTTTTACCAATATCCTTAATCCGCGTTCAGCTATAATCCGTCGTGATCAATATGTTAAAACCCTCGTGAAGAAGGGGGCCAGCATAGGAGCTAATTCAACTATAGTTTGCGGAATCACCCTGGGTGAATATGCATTTGTTGGCGCCGGGGCAGTGGTAGTGAAAGATATTCCGGCTTATGGACTCGTCCTGGGTAACCCGGCTAAGCTGGTAGGTTGGATGAGCGAATTCGGCCACAGGCTTAAATTTGATGAAAAAGGTATGGCCACCTGCCCTGAAAGCGGGATGAGGTACCAATTAACAGATGGGAAAGTAAACCCTGTTTAGATCAAGATATTAAATTAAAATCGTCCATTCAATCATGACAAGTTCTGTTAAACGATTTGCCCTGATAGGTGCCTCAGGTTTTATCGCACCCAGGCACATGAAAGCCATCAAGGATACAGAAAATATCCTGGTAGCAGCCCTCGATAAGTTCGACAGTGTCGGGATCATCGACAGCTTTTTCCCGGAAGCCGATTTCTTTGTTGAAACCGAGCGTTTTGACCGTCATCTCGACAAACTGCGTCGTCAGGGAGAACACAAGATAGATTATGTTTCTATCTGTTCACCCAATTATCTTCATGATGCACATATCCGCCTTGCATTGCGGAATGATGCCCACGCAATTTGTGAAAAACCACTGGTGCTGAACCCCTGGAATGTGGATGCACTGAAGGAGATCGAATCCGAAACAGGAAGAAAGATTAACGTGATCCTCCAGCTCAGGCTTCATAAAACTATTATGGAACTAAAAAAAAGAGTGGAGGAAGGTCCTGCTGACAAAATCTATGACGTGGATTTAAGCTATGTAACCAGTCGGGGACAGTGGTATTTCATGTCATGGAAGGGAGATCAGGAGAAGTCAGGTGGGGTAGCCACCAATATAGGGATACATTTCTTTGATATGCTGACCATGATTTTTGGTGATGTTTCTTCGAATATAGTTCATTATTCCGATAAGAGAAATGTAGCTGGTTTTCTCCAGCTTAAAAGAGCTCGTGTGAGGTGGTTTCTCAGCCTGGATTATAATACAATACCGGAAGAAATCAGGGCCAGTGGACAGCGTACTTTCCGTTCCATTAAAATAGAAGGTGAGGAGATTGAATTCAGCAGCGGATTTACGGAACTACATACCGAAAGTTACAGGGAGATTATTGCTGGAAGGGGCTTTGGGGTGGAAGATGCCCGTACCAGTATCAATATAGTATATGAAATCCGGAATGCCTCACCTGCCGGACTGAAAGGCGACTATCATCCTTTCCTGAAAAAATTATAAATCATATAATAATCCTAATTCAAATACGTGAAAATGGATCTTTACGAAAACTTAATCAATAAGCAAGCAAAGCTTTCAGTCATCGGGCTTGGCTATGTTGGACTTCCTATTGCCCTGGCTTTTGCCCGGAAGATCAAAGTCCTTGGCTTCGATATTCATGGTGCCAGAGTGGATATGATGAAAAATGGAATGGATCCGAGTGAAGAGTTGCCGGAATCCGATTTTGAGGGCTGTGACATTGAGTTTACTACAGATCCTGAAAAACTAAGGGAAGCAAGTTTCCATATTATCGCGGTCCCAACCCCAATCGATCGTCATAACCTGCCCGACCTGACTCCCTTAATTAAAGCCTCGCATACGGTCGGGAAAATTTTGAAAAAAGGTGATTATGTGGTGTATGAATCAACCGTTTATCCGGGTGCAACTGAGGAAGATTGCATTCCAATACTCGAAGAGGAATCGGGCCTGAAATTCATCCGGGATTTTAAGGTGGGTTATTCTCCTGAAAGGATCAACCCGGGAGATAAGGAGCATACGCTCAGGACTATTACCAAAGTGGTTTCGGGATGTGATGAGGAATCTCTCGAAATAATTGCAAAAGTTTATGAAATGGTGGTCGAAGCCGGGGTTCACAAAGCGCCTAATATGAAAGTGGCGGAAGCTGCCAAAATTATCGAAAATACACAGCGGGACGTGAATATAGCCCTGATGAATGAACTCTCCATTATTTTCAACCGCATGGGCATCAATACCTACGATGTTCTGGAAGCAGCCGGAACCAAATGGAATTTCCTGAAATTCTTTCCCGGACTGGTCGGGGGACATTGTATTGGCGTTGATCCCTATTATCTCGCTTTCAAGGCCAAAGAATATAAATATCATCCCCAGGTAATTAATTCGGGCCGTTTTGTGAATGATTCAATGGGCTCCTATATTGCAAAACAACTGGTAAAGAAAATGATAGGGGCAGGGAAAAATGTCCTTTTTTCCAGGGTCCTCATTATGGGTACAACATTCAAGGAAGATGTGAGTGATATCCGGAATTCCAAGGTGGCTGACGTGTACAATGAGTTGATATCTTACGGTGTAAGTATCGATGTAATTGATCCCTTCGCCGACCCTGAAGAGGTCTTAAAAGAATATGGCTATAAGTTGATGAATGAACCGGCCGGAGAATATGACGCCATCATTGTAGCTGTTTCCCACAGGCAATATGTCGGACTGGATGAATCCTATTTTATTTCTCTCAGCAATGAAAATCCCGTATTAGTAGATGTTAAAGGAATTTATAGGGGAAAAATTAAGACTATGGCTTACTGGAGCCTTTAAAATATTGTTGATATGATACTTGTTACAGGCGGAACAGGCTATATCGGATCCCATACCGTAGTGGAGCTTCAGAAAAGCGGCTTCGAGGTGGTGATAGCAGATAATCTTTATAATTCAGAGGCACGGGTGGTTGATAATATTGCAAAGATCACCGGAATTAAACCCGCTTTTGAAAAAATCGACCTTTGTGAAGGGAAAGTCATATCTGAATTATTTGATAAATATCCGGGTATAGAGGCTGTTATTCATTTTGCTGCCTATAAGTCAGTCGGAGAATCGGTGAAGCAACCCCTGAAATATTACTACAATAACCTGGTTTCGACGATCAAGTTGCTGGAAGCAATACTGAGCCACGATGTGAAATATCTGGCTTTTTCATCTTCCTGCACGGTTTATGGTCAGCCCGAAATTCTCCCGGTGACAGAAAATTCCCCTCTTCTGAAGGCTGAATCACCTTATGGGAATACCAAGAAAATAATGGAGGATATCATAAGCGATACTGTTAGTAGTTCCGGAATAAAAGCCATATCATTAAGGTATTTCAATCCAATAGGGGCCCATGAATCGGCCCTGATCGGGGAAGCCCCGGCAGATATTCCTGATAACCTGGTGCCCTATATAACACAGACTGCGATAGGATTACGTCCTTTTTTGAGAGTCTTCGGAAATGATTATGATACTCCGGATGGTACCCCTGTTCGCGATTATATCCATGTTACGGACCTGGCTAAAGCTCATGTGCTTGCTGTTGAACGTATGCTCAAGGCCAAAAGCAAGAAGCCCTATGAAATTTTCAACCTTGGAACCGGAAGGGGGAACAGCGTGCTGGAAGTGATTCATTCTTTTGAAAAAGTAAGTGGCATCAGCCTTGAGTATAAAATTGTGGAGCGTCGGCCGGGGGATATCGAAAAGGTATGGGCCGATACCAGTTTTGCAAACCGGGAATTGGGCTGGAAGGCTGAAAAAGGCCTGGATGAGATGATGCTTTCAGCCTGGAATTGGGAAAATGCAAGGAAGACATCACAAAAAGAATAGTAAAAAAAATCCGCGCCTCCTTTCGAATATCTCGATTTATAATTTCCCTGTTGAGGTATTCTTCTGTTTTCAATGTTTTAAACTGATTTGTTTTTTGGCAGAATTCCGGTAAATTTGCATGAGCCGGGAAATGATCATTTATAATTCAGGCAAAAAATCAATCTTATAAATCAAATCTATGAAAAGTATCCTGATCACGGGGGGCGCCGGATTTATCGGCTCTCATGTAGTAAGATTGTTCGTAAACAAATACCCCGAATACCGCATTGTAAACCTGGATGCCCTTACTTATGCCGGAAACCTGGAGAACCTTAAAGATGTCGACCAGAAGAAGAATTATGAATTTGTAAGGGCTGATATTTCCAAGGAGCATGAAATTTTATCGATATTTGAAAAATACCATTTTGACGGAGTGATCCATCTGGCTGCCGAATCTCACGTCGACCGATCGATAAGCAATCCGACTGAATTTATCTATACTAATATAATAGGTACGGTAAATCTTTTAAATGCCGCCCGGATGATATGGAAAGACAATCCGGAGGGAAAGAAGTTCTATCATATTTCAACGGATGAAGTGTATGGTTCTTTGGGTAATACCGGCTTTTTCACGGAAAGCACCGCCTACGATCCACGGAGTCCTTATTCAGCATCTAAGGCCAGCTCTGATCATTTGGTCCGGGCATGGTTCCATACTTTCGGACTACCGGCAGTAATCTCAAACTGTTCGAATAATTACGGACCCAACCAGTTCCCCGAAAAATTACTCCCTCTGTTCATCTTTAATATCCGGCATAATAAAACACTTCCTGTTTACGGGAAAGGTGAAAATGTGCGCGACTGGCTTTATGTTGAAGATCATGCCAGGGCTATTGATCTGATATTCCATCAAGGAAGGCCTGGCCAGACATATAATATTGGGGGGAATAACGAATGGAAAAACATAGACCTGATTCGTTTACTTATCCGGCTTAGCGATGAAAAGATGGGCCGTCCTGAGGGAACTTCCGATAAACTTATCACCTATGTAAAAGACAGGGCAGGGCATGATCTCCGTTATGCCATCGACTCTTCCAAATTGCAGAAAGAACTGGGATGGCATCCTTCGGTTACTTTTGAAGAAGGTCTTTCGAAGACAATTGACTGGTACCTGCAGAACCAGGAATGGCTCGACCACGTGACTTCCGGTGATTACCAGAAATATTACCAGCAACAATATATGAACCGATGAAACACCACTAAGGATGTTCCTAAAAAAATTCTTTTCCAGCGCTGTTTCCGGCAAAGCTGCCGACCTGTCTGTCCTCGGTGCGGATATGCATTCACACCTCATTCCAGGCATTGATGATGGATCGCAGAATATAGAAGATTCACTTAATCTGATCAGGCATTTGCATCGTTTAGGCTATAAAAAACTCATTACCACCCCTCACATACAGCAGGAATATTACAGGAATACTCCGGATATGATCCTGGCCGGACTTGATCATGTCAGACATGCTCTGGCCGCTGAAAACATTCCTGTAATCCTGGAAGCCGGAGCTGAATACCTTATTGATGACGGCTTTGAAGAGAAAATGAATTCCGGTAATTTACTCTCTTTCAGCGATAAGTATATTTTAGTCGAACTATCCTATTATAATCCCCATCCCAACTTTAAAAGTATGGTGTTTAATCTTCAGGTTGATGGCTACAAAGTAATACTGGCCCATCCTGAAAGATATACCTATTGGTTTAATGATTTCGCGAAATTTGAAGATCTGAAGGACCGGGGTGTCTACTTCCAGTTGAATATAGTTTCCCTGGCTGGCTATTACCCTGAGCCGGTGAAAAAATTTGCTGAAAAGTTTATAGAAAAAGGAATGATAGATTTCCTGGGCACCGACATGCATAATATGCGTTATATGGACGCCATTGGAAAAGCACTGTTTGAAAAATCCCTGGCCAGGATATTAGCAAGTGGGAAGCTCCTCAACAATAAGTTGTAAATTGATTTAGTTTCGCGAAAGCGCTAAAGTTAAGGCAGTGATATTTTCAAGCCTTCTTAAATTCGGCACTGGCAACCTGCATATCCCGTTTCACTTTTTTGACCAGTCCCTGTAATATGGTTCCCGGTCCTACTTCTACGAACATATTGGCTCCTGAAGCGATCATATTCCTTACAGTTTGGGTCCAGCGTACCGGGGAGGTAAGCTGGGCAATCAGGTTTTTCTTGATGATTTCCGGATCAGTGACACTCTGACCAGTCACATTCTGGTATATAGGGCAAGTTCCTTTGGCGAATTTGGTAGCGTTGATGGCTTTGGCGAGTTCTTCAGCTGCTGGCTGCATCAGGGGTGAATGAAAAGCCCCTCCGACATTCAGGACAATAGTGCGCTTGGCTCCTGCTTCGTTTAGTTTCTGACATGCAATTTCAATGCCTTTTTCCGAACCTGAGATAACCAGTTGGCCGGGGCAATTGTAATTGGCGGCGACGACAACCTCAGCCTTGATTGAGTCGATAATCTTTTCCACATCAGCATCATCCATCCCGATCACGGCCGCCATGGTGGAGGGCTGTAGTTCGCATGCTTTCTGCATAGCGAGGGCTCTTTTAGACACTAATTTCAGGCCGTCTTCAAATGAGAGTGTTTTGATAGCTACCAATGCGGAAAATTCCCCAAGAGAGTGGCCAGCCACCATTTCAGGTTTAAATTCTTCGCCTAATACACGTGCAAGGATCACCGAATGCAGAAAGATTGCAGGCTGTGTTACTTTTGTTTGACGCAGTTCCTCTTCCGTTCCTTCAAACATCACATCCGTAATCTTAAATCCCAGGATAGTATTGGCTTTATTAAAAAGTTCCCGGGCCACGCTGGAGTTTTCATATAGGTCTTTTCCCATCCCTACGAATTGGGCTCCCTGGCCCGGAAATACATATGCTTTCATTCGTCTTAATCTAAATTATCCTTGGTAAATTATTTCCTGTTCCCTAAAAAGCGCAGCAAAAATAGAAATAAATTGATAAAATCAAGATATAAACTAAGGGCTCCTAAAAGTGCGAGTTTCCGGGTATTTTCGGTACCATATTCAGCGCCGGCACCGATTCTTTTTAGTTTCTGAACATCATAAGCCGTTAAGCCGGTAAATACAAGTACCCCGATAAAACTAATGATGTAATCAAAGGTCTGAGAATGCGTAAACATATTTATCAGCGAGGCGATGATGATCCCAATCAGACCCATGAACATAATGGATCCGAACCGGCTCAGGTCTTGTTTGGTAAAGTAACCTGTAAGGGCCATAACGCCAAACATAGAGGAGGCCACTACAAAAGTTTTAAAAACAGAGGCTCCTGTATAAGCCAGTAAAACAAAACTCAGGCTGGCTCCCATCAATATCGAAAAAAGGAAAAACAAAAGGGAAAGGATGGAAAGCGATAGCCGCTGATAACCAAACGACATTATCATAACAAAGCCCAGGGGTGCTAATAATACGACCCAACCTGTCAAGCTCATTTTACCGGTGCTTGAATCAACCAGGTAGGCAAGAAGGGAGGGCGTTGTTGCAAAATAATAGGCTGTAAGAGCTGTAATTGCCAATGCGAGAAACATCCAGGCGAAGACACTGGCAAGAAATGACCTGGTCACACTTGCTCTTTCTTCATGCTGTCCCTGTAGTATAAATTTATTCTCTTGAGTATCCATAATTTATTAATTATGTACTTTGCAAACCTTGCTTTTTAAGGAACGCAAAGATAAACTATTTCGGTATGTGTCAGACTTCAATTCATGGGGAAATTGTTCCAACATTCAATAGGTGTTGATTAATAACAATTTAAAAATTAATGTAGATCGGATCCGATCAGGTGAATGAATTCCTGCCGGGTTGGGTCCTTCAGGAAGGCGCCTGTAAAATCAGAAGTTGTGGTAATCGAATTTTGTTTCTGAATGCCACGCATTGCCATACACATATGCAAAGCTTCTATGACAACCGCAACCCCCAGTGGCTTTAATGTATCTTGTATGCAATCCTTGATTTGTCCTGTCAGTCTTTCCTGGACCTGCAAGCGGCGCGCGAAAGCGTCCACCACCCTTGCGATCTTACTAAGACCCACAATATGACCATTCGGAATATAGGCCACATGCGCCTTTCCAAAAAATGGAAGCATGTGGTGCTCACAAAGAGAATAAATCTCTATGTTCTTGACTATGACCATTTCTTTGTATTCTTCCTTGAACATTGCCGAACGAAGTATTTCTTCAGGATTCAGCAGGTAACCATGGGTAAGAAATTGCATCGACTTGGCAACCCTCACAGGCGTATCACGCAAACCCTCCCTTTCTGGGTCTTCTCCTATCAGACGGATTATATTAGTATAATCCTTAGCCATCTTATTTACATTTTTTACATTGTAATTGTCGATTTTCTCATATCCATCCATAAGATTGCTCCTAAACATCTCTTTATCGCTCTCTTTACTCATATCTATATTATTGATCCGACAAAATTAAGTTTAATTCCTTTTGCTTACTTACTTTTCTTAACAGTTCTGACTTGCTGAAAATTTTTGGACTTGAATGTAAATGCCTTGCGTACTCCTGGAAAGCATGCTTATGTTTTGGACTGGGATATAAAACTGACCACTTCAAATATGGTATAAAATATATAGAGCAGGAAAAAAGACAGGACGAAGGGAAATAGGTTTTCCCGGTTCAGAAAAGCATAAAGGATTACAGCAATTACATAGATAGTCAGCCTTAAAAGAGTTGATAACATATAGTATGAAACGAATCGCATAGGCGAAAGCCGTGTAATCCTGAGTAAAATATAATGTGTCAGGGCTGTGATGGTAAAGAATAACAAGTATAACCATGGCAGGATGCCAGGAATTTTACCGGCCGGAAGCAGCAGCCACAAAACCAGCGCAGGTATTGCAAGTACAATGGTGAAGATTACGAGACGGAGAAAGAATTGCTTGAATTTATTTTTCATCATTCCGGGATTGTTTATTTTTCCGGTCGTTCTTAAGCAATCCCCGTGTGACAGAATAAATCGAAAGTATGACGGCCAGTACGGAAAGAACCACGGTAAAAACGGGGACCTTCAAATGCAACCATTGATCCAGCTTGATCCCTCCGAAGACGCCGATCAGGATAATCAGCAGCATCTCGAAACCCATACTGGTATAACGGGTATAATTATCCAGTGACTTTTTCTTTTTCCCTGATAAGGGCATCTTTTGCATCTGTTTTTGGCTTCAGGCTTTCATTATTGCCCATATTACATGATCCGGAAAATTTAGCGCCCGGTTCAATCGCAAGTTTACTCGTGAAAATTTCACCATTTACATTACAGGTTGCTTTCAGGGACAATAACTCAGTCACTTTGACAGTGGCCTTCACATTGCCTGATATATCGGCATTCTGGCAATTAATCTCTCCTTCTATACTACCTGTTGTGCCTACTACGATTTTTCCATTCGAATAGATTGAACCTTGCAGGAGCCCGTCAATCCTGAAGTCACCGTCAGTTTTGATGTCCCCTTTGATACTGGTACCCTTTCCAATCATATTGATTGTAGGAGTTTCGCTGATATTGTTCTTTGCCATTTTTGTAAACATTAGCTGAATCAGGAAAGTTTTAAGTAAAGATACTAATCCTTGTAATTTTTATCGAAAAATTTCTTATAAGCATCTATATCTTTTTCCTTGAAGAATGTAACGTAATTCTCAGTTGAAATAATATAATTCTGATAAGACCCTTGCTTTAAGTCAGCATAGACGTATTCACTGTTTGAAATTGCATTCAGAAAGTCCATTGCTTTAGCTGAATTATTGAAATTGCCCACTGTTACGAGGTAATGTTTATTATCCAGGACCAGGCTGTTGATCGAAAGGTTGTCAAGGCTGTAATATTTACCATTATAATCAGATATCTTCACCTTCAGTGGATTCAGGCGTGCCTCCCGTGAGTCCACGATCAGCATAAACATATGCTGGCTTTTGGGATTATATGTATAAGGTGAAGGGGCTTCCTTAATTTCAGGAGTGCTTGCAGGTACTATATTTGCGTATTCCGGATTATTCTGGGCAATATGGGCAAGCAGATTTTGGGACAAAGTCTTCACTGAGCTGTTCGGATATTTTTTGATAATGTTTTGAAGTTGGGAGATCAGTGAGTCCAGTACATCCACCTTACCTGTAGATATGGCTTTGAGATATGCGAATTTAGGTGCCAGGGCCATGGTGTCGCCGTACATCGAAAATGCAAGGTCCGCTTTCGCTATCACCATGTAATATTGCTCGTCGGCATAAGCTTTATAGGTATCTTCATAAAGTTTGGAAACCTTGCTTTCCTCCTGGGCAATCTTGGCAAAATACTGTGGGTCAAGCAAAATCTTTGCATAATCACTATCGGGATACTTACTGATGATCAGGTTTTTATATAATTCGGCCTGATCTGCTATACCCATATCGGTATATATTTTATATAGGTAATAATAAGAGATCAGCTCATGTTCATTTCCTGGGAACTTTTCGTTCAATGATTCAAATGCTGCTTTTGATTTTTCATTATTCTGAAGTCCATCATGATATAACTTTCCCAGGTCGAAATAAGCTTCTCTGATTTTATTATTTGATTCCTTTACAGCTTCTTCGGTAAATGGCAGCCCTTTCAGATAATATTCCCTGGCCAGGGGATTGTTGGCAGCCAGTTTTATGCTGTCATTTACTGTTGAGTCGGCCGGATTCAGGCCGGTATCATTTAGAGCAATAGCGTTGACTTTTTTATCACTAAGCCTCCAAAGATCTTCCAGTTTACGTTGCCCCCATTTCTTGACAAACTCACTATAGCCAAAGCTTTTAGTTGAAGGATTGTAGAAATACCATTTTCCTCCTCCCGGGGCTCCCGGAGTAGAGTTGGGGTTTGGTGCAAACTGGGAATTGGCTGCCTGGTTCTTTAGTGCTTCCGCCAGTTCTTTTGCTTCCCTGAGCTTTTCCTGTTCAGCCTTATATTCACTGATAATCTTATCAATCAAACTATTCCTCTCTGCTTCGCTCATGGATGCAACTCTCTGCAGGCTATCCTCATTTTGAATAACGATCAGATCCTGAACCAGTTTGGAAAGCACACTGGTTTTGGCTTTTATCTTATCATAGTTTGGGAAATCCTTGGGCATAAACATGGCAGTTGTATCATAATATGCCTGTGCATTTTCGTATTCCGGTATCCGGAAATAGATATCCGCCAGTGCAAGGGCAGAGGCAGCTTTCTGGTATTGGTTGGTAGTACTGCTGCTGACCGATAGTTTAAGGTATTCGATCGCTTTTTCAGTATTATTGTCTTTCAGGGCAACTTCAGCCAGGGCATAATAAATCTGATCCTTATAATCCTTGTTTTTATCGTCCTTCAGCATTCTGTTGAGAGTTTTCGTTATCAACCTGCTGTCGCCTGAATTGATATCATATGATTTAGCCATATTGATCTTCGCCTGGAAAGCCATATCATAATCAGGGTTCCGTTTTACTACCTGATAATAAAAATTGGTTGCCCGCTGCAGGTCACCGTTCTGTTGATATATCTGAGCCAGGATGAAGAGCATCCTTGTCTTGATCTGCCTCTTTGGGTTATATGATATAGCTTCATACAGGTAATCGATGGCCTGATCGTATTTTCCCTGTAAAATGTAATGATTGGCGAAGACTTGCGGAACTTTGGCAATCACCTTGCGGGAAACTTTTCCGTCATTAATGTCTTTAGTCAGGAGATTCAGCAAGGGTTCAGCTTTTTCAAACTCACCGGTCTGATGATATGTCTGGACAAGCCAAAGCATCGCATCATATTTAATATCATTTTTATTGTATTCTCTAATGATAAAATTGAAAGTCCTGCGGGCACTGATGTACTCCTGCTTGTAAAAATAAGCCTGGCCGATCAGCATATAACAGTCATCAATCCATTTGACCTTTTCTTCCCCGTTGAAGATCATCGAATGCTTCTGAATAGCAATGGAGCCTTTTTTAATAGCCACATCCATCTGCGGATTCAATAACTGGGCATCCTGTTTGGTCCCGAAATTGAATACGGGCAATACTTTAGTAAAATTATCCTTGACTTTCTTCGACAGTGCAAGTTCCCCATCCCTCAGGCTTTCCCTGCCGTTCCAATAAATATTATAGTGGCTGGTCAGGTTATGATATGCCCGGCGAGTGAAGGTGTTTTTCTTGGTAGAACAAGAAAACAGCACAAGCGCCAATGTCAGTATCACGGCTAATCCTGATATATACTTGAAATGTCTGTGTCTTTTCAATGTAATGTTCAATGAAGATGAAGTCCTGTCCGGGTCTCCTCCAACCCGGTTTTCCGGGAAGCGCCGGAATCCTCTTTCAGTTGCCAGTCCTAATAACTTTAAAAATATAATTTTATTTTGTTTCAATCATATATAAATGACCTGCTTGAACGTTTGCAAAAGTAAAAAATATTATCACACCCCAAAAATTTGCGATATTTGCAGCTCTAAAAACTTCTGGATGACCCCGAAGAAGAAAAAGAATACCAGACTGATCCAAAAGCTCCGGAACAAGTATAAATTGGTTATACTGAACGCGGATACCTACGAGGAGAAATTATCCTTCAGGCTATCCCGGCTAAATGTATTTATCCTTACCGGCTTCCTTACTATACTTTTAATTGCTGTTACAACCCTTTTAATAGCCTTCACTCCCTTGAGGGAATACATTCCCGGTTATACCGATGTTTCCCTGTACAAGAAGCTTTACAGAATGACTGAACTCACCGATTCTCTTGGTGTGGATCTGAAGCAGAAAACAGCTTATATTGAAAATATCCGGAATATACTCAGTGGAAATGATACTTCATCCAGTATTCCCGCACCGGCTGAAACTTTTGTAAATTATAGTGATATTACTATTGCCCCATCAAAGGATGATTCCTTGCTCAGGGAGCAAATTGAAAGCCAGATGCAGGTCAGTCCTTATACTTTAGGCAGTGAAAGCAGGACCCCCAGCCGGACTTCCATCACCAGCTTCTCTTTCCTGGTGCCATTGAGGGGAGTAATTACCAGCAAATTCGATCCCCTTCAGAAACATTTTGGAGTGGATATTGTTGCTGTTAAGAGCGAAGCTATCAAGGCAACACTCGACGGGGTAGTTGTGCTCACAGGCTGGACACTTGAAACAGGCTATATCATTGCATTGCAGCACAGCCATAACCTGATATCGGTATACAAACATAATTCGGCTTTGCTTAAAGAGCAAGGGGATTATGTACATGCAGGCGACCCTATTGCCGTGGTTGGGGGCTCAGGCGAGTTGAGTACAGGTCCGCATTTACATTTTGAACTTTGGTATAATGGGGTCCCAGTGGATCCTGCCGAATTTATGACTTTTTAAACCAAACCCTTAGTTTCTGTTTTCGAAAATTTACTTAAAAATTGAAAAAGAATATTGCCATACTCGGATCTACCGGCTCGATTGGTCAGCAGGCCCTGCAAGTGATCTCCGAAAATCCGGAACATTTCCAGGTGGAGGTGCTGACAGCAAAGCACCGGGCAGAACTCCTGATTTCGCAGGCAGGTCTTTTCAGGCCAAATGTAGTTGTCATCGCTGATGAAACACATTATCACCAGGTTCTGGAGGCCTTACACCCCCTGGATATCAAAGTATATTGCGGAGCCGAGGCCATTACCCAGATTGCCGCAATGGAAACTATCGATATAGTACTGAATGCCCTGGTAGGCTATGCCGGTTTTCTACCTACTATACAGGCTTTGAAATCTGGTAAAACTATAGCCCTCGCAAATAAGGAGTCACTCGTTGTTGGTGGGGAACTGGTTTATAAAATGGTGAAGGAATTTGGTGGCAGTATTATTCCGGTCGATTCAGAACACTCCGCCATTTATCAATGCCTGGCCGGTGAATCGCCCGATGCAGTTGAAAAAATCATTCTAACGGCTTCAGGCGGACCCTTCCGGAATAAATCCCTTGATTTCCTCGCCAATGTTGGCAGGGAACAAGCCCTTAAACATCCTAACTGGGAGATGGGTTCCAAGATTACCATCGATTCGGCGAGTATGATGAATAAGGGGCTGGAAGTAATTGAAGCCAAATGGCTCTTCGGTATAGAAGCTGAAAATATAGAAGTAGTGGTGCATCCTCAGAGTATCATTCATTCCATGGTCCAGTTTCATGATGGCTCCATTAAAGCTCAACTGGGAATGCCGGATATGCGTTTACCTATACAGTTTGCCCTTTCCTGGCCGGAAAGACTCCCTTCTAAATTTCCCAGGTTTAGTTTTAAAGATTATCCCAGCCTGACTTTTGAACCGCCTGATACAAAAATATTTCGTAATCTTGCACTCGCATATGAGGCTATAGGAATGGGAGGGAATGCCTGCTGTGTGCTGAATGCGGCCAATGAAGAAGCAGTTTGTGCCTTCCTGGTCAATTCCCTTGGATTTATGCAAATGCCCGGAATTATCGAAAAGTGCCTTGAGAAAGTGACTTCAGTTTCGGAACCTTCCCTGGACGATTATCAAAATACTGACAGGGAAACCCGTTTACTGGCACGAAATCTGATTTACGGAAAATACTAAGATTAATTTAAAGTCGACTTTATGGATATTTTGATCAAGATTTTACAACTCCTGCTGAGTTTATCAATATTAGTTATATTTCATGAATTCGGGCACTTTTTGGCAGCCAAGATATTCAAAACCCGGGTGGAAAAATTCTTTCTCTTCTTTAATCCCTGGTTTTCTATCTTTAAAATAAAATACGGGGAAACAGAATATGGAATGGGATGGCTCCCCCTGGGAGGTTATGTCAAAATTTCAGGAATGATTGATGAGTCGATGGACAAGGAACAGATGAAGCTTCCTCCGGAACCCTGGGAATTCAGGTCTAAACCAGCCTGGCAGCGGCTAATCATTATGGTAGCGGGTGTCACGGTCAATGTGCTCCTGGCCTTCGCTATCTATATCGGGATACTCTTTGTTTGGGGTGAACAATATTTACCTACCTCCGAGGTCAATAAATATGGTATAGTGGCAGATTCCCTGGCACAGGAAATGGGCCTGCGTGACGGAGATAAAATCTTATCCATTGACGACCAATACGTTGCTGACTTCAGTAAAATTCCGATCACTATCATCCTGGATGAAGCTAAAAGCATACAGGTTGAAAGAGACGGAAAGAAAATGAATGTTGAAATACCGGAAGGAATTCTGGCCAAACTGGTGAAATCCAAAAATCCCTATCTTATTTCTCCCCGCTTTCCCTTTGAAGTGGACGGCTTTTCCTCTAATTCAGCAGCCGAAAAAGCCGGCCTTGAAAAAGGTGATAAGATTATCAGCGTTGATGGCCATCCGACCAGATATTTTGATCAGTTTTCTAATATAGTGAACGCTAATAAGGGTAAAGATATCCATGCTATGATACTCCGGGACGAGGATACTTTGGCATATACCATTCCTGTAAATGATAAAGGCATGGTAGGAATATCCACCAATTCCAGCCAATATTTCAAGCTGAAAGAGAGGGATTATACTTTGCTCCAGGCTATCCCGGCGGGTTTCGTAAAAACTTATGATGGTATAGGTTCCTACCTTAAACAGCTCAGACTGCTCTTTTCACCACAGGTTAAAGCATATGAATCAGTGGGTGGTTTCATCACCATTGGGAATATCTTTCCTTCAACCTGGGACTGGTATGCCTTCTGGCGGCTGACTGCATTTCTATCGATCATGCTTGCTATCCTGAATCTTCTGCCAATACCAGCCCTTGACGGGGGGCATGTTATGTTCCTGGTATATGAGATCGTGACAGGACGCAAACCCAGTGATAAATTCATGGAATATGCCCAAATAGCTGGTATGATCCTGCTTTTTGCCCTGCTGATCTTTGCCAATGGCAATGATATCGTAAAACTTTTCAAAAAATAAGAAATCCTGACTCAATCCGAGTCGATTTTCTCTTTCAATGAGCGGAAACCCTCACCCAGTATTTCATTGGCGTTGAATACGGTGAGAAATGCTTTTGGATCAATCTGGTGAACATATTCCTGCAATATGGAAAGTTCCCGGCGGTTCACATTGGTAAATATGATGGATTTTTCCTCTCCTCCGAACATCCCCTGCCCCTTGATATAGGTACCTCCGCGGTTCAGGTCATTGATAATTTTATCCCGGATCTCCTTGTGTTTGTCGGAAATAATAAACAAACTCTTGTTATAACTTATACCTTGTAATACAACGTCTACCACCTGTCCTGTGATAAAGATGGTAATGAGTGAATAGAGGGGGATATTCCAGTCATGGAAAGTGAAAAGACCTACCAGTACGATGCTTGAATCAACGCCTATAATAAGCTGCCCGATAGGCAGGTGAGTGAATTTAGAGATCATCATGGCAATGGTATCCGATCCGCCCGAGGTTGCCCTGGCCCTGAAGATCAGTCCCAGGCCTACTCCAAGGAGTACCCCGCCATATATTGAGGAGAGCAGAGCATTATCGTGTACCAGAGGCAGTTCTCCATAGATATATGTAAGGGAGTCGACGAATACTGCTGTCAGCACAAATCCTGTGACTGTTTTCATCCCGAACCTGGGACCCAATACACGGGTACCTATAATTGCGATGGGAATATCGAAACAAAGCGCAGTCAGACCAACAGGAAAGCCAAACATCCAATGTAATACAATGGATATCCCATAGACTCCTCCAGGTACTATTTTATAGGGGGTTATAAAAAGCACGAAACCGGATGCCATAATAAAAGCACCCAGGGCTATCAGGCCATAGGCCAGGAACCAACGTTTTGAAAAAAGCTTTTCTTTGGTAATAAGTGTCATATATTCAGTAATTAAAGTCGAAAATCTGAAAAAGTTTGCAAAGATAAAGCCTTTTATAATATTTAGGAAGGAAAGATATATTTAGTTTAGTAAGGAATTTAATTTGATTTTCCTGGGTTTGAAAATATCTTAAAATATTTGCCGTTATAAGTTGATGTGCTATAAAATTATTACTTTAGCAAATCTTTTAAATATAGAAATCAGGCGCTAATCTATCTCTTGGATGAAACTTACGAAGCCATCTTTATTTAATATAATTGTCTTTCTGTTCATCACGTTTCCGGCACTAGCCCAGCAGGATGCCCAGTTCACCCAAAACATGTTCTATCCCATGACTTTCAACCCGGGATTTGCAGGACATGAAAATGCGATCTGTGCCGTAGCGGCTTACCGGAGCCAATGGGATATAAAAGATGAAAGTGGTGTTAAGATATCTCCTGAGACTTATTTTATATCGATAAATTCTCCAGTCCGCGTATTAAGGGGAGGTTTGAGTGCCATGGTATTGCAGGATAAAATTGGTTACTTTAAGAATATTCTTGTAAAAGTTGGCTATGCCTATCAAAAAAATGTTGGATTCGGAAAACTGGGAATTGGAGCGCAAATTGAATTCAATAATAAATCACTTGATTTTTCCAAACTCCATCCGGTTGAGCCGGATCCTGCTTTGTTAACGTCAAATGAAAGTGATATGCTGATTGATTTTTCTCTGGGGCTGTATTATGGTATTCCTGGGAGTTATCATATTGGCATTTCAGGGCAGCACCTTCTTAACACCAAAGGAAAATCCTTAATTGAAAATACTAAGCTGAATCTTGACCGGACTTTTTATTTGGATGCAGGATATGAACTAATTTTTCGCAATAACCCTGATTTTGAGTTTGATCCATCTATTTTACTGGAGTCGGATGTAACGGCTATTCAGTTAAATCTTGCAGCTCTTTTAAAATATAAAGATACCTTTTGGGGTGGAATCGGATATAGATTTATGAGTCATGATGCAGTTGAGTTGATTTTGGGTGTGAAATATAAGGATTTCCGGATCGGTTACTCCTATGATGTGAATACTTCCAAGTTTAGATTGCCTTTTGGAGGGGGGGCTCACGAAATCATGCTCAACTATTGTTTCAAGCTGAATCTTGAAAAAGGACGCAAAAGTTATAAGAACACAAGATTCTTGTAATCTTTGATTTTTTTTGCTTGATGTTTCGTTTATTTTTTAATTTTGGGAACTTTTTAAAATAATTTATAGATGCTCTCGTTATACTTTGGCTAAAAACAAATCTTTATGAAAAAGTTGTCGTTCATTATGCCGGTATTTGTTTCTGCTTTAATTTTAAGCAGTTGCAGTAACTCCGGCAATGGTGAACTGGTTGGTGTCAGCCGGAAGACCCGGCCTTTTTACCAGCCAGATCCATATGGAATGGTATTCGTACCCCAGGGTAGTTTTACCATGGGTGTTGGTGATCAGGATATTGCAAATTCATTCGTAGAACAACCCAAAACAGTATCTGTTTCGGCTTTCTATATGGATGAAACTGAGATTACCAATGATGAATACCGTCAGTTTGTTAATTGGGTAAGGGATTCTATCGCCAGGAGGCTGCTTGGGGATGTTCGTCCGGATGAATATCTCATCTCAGAGAATGCCAAGACAGGAGAGGTCTATGATCCTCCCTTGCTTAACTGGAAACCGGAAGTAGATTGGAATAGTGATGAACAAGACATCAGGGATGCCTTAGAAGATATGTATGTCCCTGAACATGAAAGATATTTCCGGAAAAAAGAAATAGATGCCCGAAAACTTTTCTATGAATATTATTGGATAGACTTCCAGGCAGCTGCCCGGAAAGATTTCTCCGAGGAAGCCAACCCGGAGAACGGTGCATTTATGAATCGTCCCCAGGGTTTGAGGGATCGTTCGGTTTATGTTAGAAAAGAAGTTATCAATATCTACCCTGATACCCTTAGCTGGATACATGATTATTCATACTCTTTCAATGATCCTATGACTAAAGCTTATTTCTGGCACCCGGCCTATAATTTTTACCCGGTTGTCGGGGTAAACTGGAAACAGGCCAGAGCATTCTGTGTATGGCGTACTGAATTGATGAACTCATATTTGACAAGTAAAAAAGGCGAACCCGGAATCGTTGATTTCAGGTTACCGACTGAAACAGAATGGGAATGGGCAGCACGTGGAGGATATAACAATAATCCATACCCATGGGGCGGACCTTACACACGGAATGAAAAAGGTTGTTTCCTTGCAAATTTCAAACCCCTGCGCGGAGATTATATTGATGACGGAGGCCTTCGTACCGTTATCGTAGCCCATTATCCTCCCAATGATTTCGGGCTCTATGATATGGCAGGGAATGTTTCAGAGTGGACTACCAGTGCTTATGATCCTTCCTCCTATAACTTCACCTGGGATATGAACCCCAATTATACCTACGAAGCGAAGGAAGACGATCCTCCCGCAATGAAAAGAAAAGTTATACGTGGTGGCTCATGGAAAGATATTGCCTTCTATATGCAGGTTTCCACCAGGGATTACGAATATCAGGATACCGCTAAATGTTATATCGGATTCCGTTGTATCTTGCCTTATCTGGGAAGAAACAAGGACGATAATCCTTCACGTGCTTCGAGGGTTTACAACTAATTTTGCGCAATTATATTAATACCAAACAACCAGACGTTTTAAAAAGAATTTTTATTAACGAGTAATAAACTAAAAAAATGGGTCTAAACACTTTTGTTCGGAGACGTGGATTCAGAAACTTCATGGCCAAATTGTACGGATGGGGAGCTTCTGTTGTTATTTTGGGTGCGTTGTTCAAAATCAACCACTACCCAGGTGCAAATGAAATGCTAATTGCTGGTCTGGGAACCGAGGCTATTATCTTCTTTTTCTCTGCATTTGAACCTCCTTTTGTCGAACCTGACTGGAGCATGGTCTACCCTGAGTTGGCCGGCCTGTATCATGGCGATTCCTCTCAGTCTAAAACTAAAAAGAAACCAGTGGATGAACTGGATGATATGCTGAAAAAAGCAAATATTGATCAGCAATTGATACAGCGATTAGGGGAAGGATTTACAAAGCTATCCGACACTACTTCCAAAATGTCGGATTTATCCAATGCTGCTTCTGCTAATAATGAATTTGTAGCAAATGTGAAGAATGCTTCCAAATCAGTGGAAACACTTAGCAAATCCTATACTCTCACTTCTGAAACCCTTCAGAAGGACGCAAATGCTTCTTCTCAATATGTTACCAGTCTTAAATCAGCAGCCGATAGCGCTGTCTCATTGTCGACTTCTTATAAGGAAGCTTCTGAGACCATGAAAAGCGATGTAAACGCCACCAAGGAATTTACTAGCAGTCTGAAAACTGCTATGCAATCGGCTAACAGTCTTGCTCAACAATATACTCTGTCGGCCGAAACGCTTTCCAAATCAGCAAAAATGCTCGACTTTAGCGCTGTTGACGGGAAGTCATATAATGATCAGCTGCAAAAAATTGCAAATAATCTCTCTGCACTGAATTCGGTCTATGAATTGCAGATGCAAAGCAGTAATGAGCAAATTAATGCTTCATCCAAAGTGAATGCTACCATGGCTGAAATGCTCAAGAACTTAAAAGAATCCTCTGATATGATGGGAACTTACCGGGAACAGATGAATCTTCTAACCCAGCGTATCACTGCACTTAATGAAATTTATGGCGGAATGCTTTCTGCTATGAACATCAGAGCCAAATAGCTGGCAAAAACAGTCCTATATTAACTAAATTAAATTAAAGAAAAATGGCAGGATATAAGGAGACACCGCGTCAAAAAATGATTGCGATGATGTATCTGGTCTTAACTGCCCTGTTGGCTCTGAACGTTTCAAAATCAATGCTGGATGCCTTCCTGGTCGTAAACCAAAGTATGGAAAATACGATTGAGGTTTTTCAAAAAAAATTGGGTGACCTTTATGTTGATTTTGAAAAGCAATATCAACTCAAACCGAAAAAAGTTGAGAGTTATTGGGAAAGAGCAGAAGAGGCCAGAAGACTATCAAATGAATTGAAAGCATATATTGAACATGATATGTTGGAGGTTGTTGCTCAGTCTGAAAGAATGGATACAACCGAAGTTTATCAGAAGTATTATTATGATGAGAAAAGACCAAGTCCGTATGATGCAAGAAAATTGGTAGATGTACGCATTTTGGATATGAGTCAAGTGCCTTCAAAAGATAAATATGACGAGTCCACAAATTATTTCATTAATAAAGGACAGGGAAAGGTACTCAAAGAAAAGATCGAAGCATATAAAGCTGCCATGATCAACCTGGTGGATACTAATTTCCGTAAAGGAATAAAGTTCGGTTTGAATACCGCCGGCCCTTATCACGATGCTGATGGCGCCAAGCAAAACTGGGAAATGCATAATTTCTACCGTACGATTCTGGCAGCCACCGTTACAATCCTGAATAAAATTATTGCTGAAGTCCAGACTACGGAGTTTGATGTGGTATCGGAATTATACAGTGAAATTACTGTTTCAGACTTTAAATTTGATAGAATTGAAGCTAAGGTAATTCCGACTACTAACTATGTTTTACAGGGTGATAAATATGAAGCAGAGGTTCTTGTGACAGCTATTGATACCAAACAAACACCGGAAGTATATGTCCTTCAGGGTGCTGATCAGATTACAGTGAGTAATAAGGATCGTGCTCAGAAAGTGGCTGGACAGGATGGTATTGTTAAACTTTCCTTCCCGGCAAATGCTGTAGGACCTCAGAAATATGCAGGGGTGATTGAAGTGCTATCCCCCGATGGAGAGAAAGTTCCTTATCCTTTCTCCGGTGAATACGTGGTTGCACCTCCTTCGCTGACCGTTGCTGCTACCAAAATGAATGTGTTCTATATTGGGGTTGATAATCCGGTATCAATTTCAGTACCTGGTATCCCCGATGCAAACCTCAGGCCTGGCATCTCTACCGGATCTCTGCAACGTGATCCAAGTGGTAAAGACTGGATCGTAAAAGTCCCTAAAGGGGATAATAAAGCAGTAGTTACTGTGGATGCTTTATACCAGGGCGAAACAAGGCGCATGGGTTCAGCTGAATTCCGTGTTAAAAGAGTTCCTGACCCAACAGCCCAAATTGCTGGAAAGGTTGAGGGCCAGATCGACAAAAATACCCTCCTTGCTGCTGGTGCTATTATCCCGGTCATGAAAGATTTTGAATTTGAACTTTATTTTAAAGTTACAGCATTCAGAATGGCCACTGTAATAGGTGGTGACTGGATACAAAAACGTACCAACGGTAACCGCTTCAGCGAGGAAATGATTGGCCAGATACAGAGTGGACGGAAAGGTCAGAAATACTTTTTTGAAAATATTCAGGCAGAAGGCCCGGATGGCGGTACCCGTAGCCTCAATCCAATATCTTTAGAACTTAAATAATATTCATACCAGGAGGTAAAAATGAAAAAAATAGCGATCATAGCTGCTCTTATCCTGCTCTTTACCGGAACAGGTTTGAAATCCTTCGCACAGGTACTTGACAACCAACCTTCAGATGTTGTCTATTATGACAATAATGATGACAGGAATATCAAACCAGTCCAGTTTCAGCCGGTTAGAAAAGCTGATATCATGTGGTCCAAAAGAATCTGGAGAGAAATTGATTTTCGGCAGAAAATGAACCAACCTTTTTATTATCCAATCGTTCCTCACAATAACTGGCAAAGTTTTATGACCATTTTGATGAATGCATTGAAAGAAGGTTCTATTACTGCATATCAGATATCGCCCACAGATGAATTCCTCGTACCACTTACCTATCAGGAAATCATTACCAGCCAGATAGATACTCAACACATCGTTCTCACAAGGCCCAATCCGCCGTATGAAGAGTATGATACAGTTGTCACTTCTGAGTTTGATCCCGCAAAGGTAATGCGACTCAGGATCAAGGAAGACTGGTATTTTGATAAGAAAAGATCGCAGATGGAAGTTCGCATTCAGGGGATATGCCCGGTTATGATCAAGCAAAGAGATGGACAGGATTTTTCCGAACCACTCTTCTGGATCTATTTCCCGGAAGCCCGGCCGATACTGTCTCAGGCATTGGTATTCAACAAATTTAACAGCGCAGCCCGCCTGACCTACGATGAACTTTTCATCAAAAGAATCTTCAGCAGTTATATTTATAAAGAACAAAATGTCTATGACCGCCGTATTTCAGAATACGCGCAGGGCCTGGATGCTTTGCTTGAATCTGAAAGGATTAAGGATGAATTGCTGAACTTTGAACAAAGCCTCTGGGAATATTAAGAGAATATTTAAGATTTAAAAAAGCTGCCGGGTAAAATTGCCCGGCAGCTTTTTTGTATGTATTGGATTATACTATAATTGGTCCTTAAACTGCCATTTCCAGGGCTTGTAAGCAGAGGGCAAATATTAAGCTGTTTTTATTAAATTTGAAGAAACTTATCTGCCTTTTTTATGAGTAATGTTTTCCTGGATACGCCTATTGAGTTTCTTAAAGGAGTCGGGCCTAAGAGAGCAGACTTATTAAAAAAAGAGCTAAATATTTTTACATTCCGGGATCTTCTCCTGTATTTTCCATTTCGTTATGTCGACCGAAGTAAAATATATACAATCAGCGAGATACAGGCTGATCTGATGTATGTGCAGTTGAGGGGGGTGATTGTTGATTTGCATGAAATAGGAGAGAAAAGAGGCAGGCGACTCGTCGCCAGCCTGATGGATTCAAGCGGGGAGATCGAGTTGGTTTGGTTCCAGGGAATTAAATGGGTGAAAGAATCAATTAAGGCAGATACTGAATATGTTGTCTTCGGAAAACCTACTATATTCAACCGTAAATTCAATATACCCCATCCGGAATTGGAACTGGCATCTGAATTTGATAAAACGATTGGTATTTCACTACAGGGTATTTATAGCACTACTGAGAAACTTAGGAGCAGGGGACTTGGAAACAGAAACCTTGTAAAACTTATTAAAACGCTCGTTTTACTTTCGGCAGGAAAGATTCCGGAAATACTTTCTGCCGATATAGTTCATAAACTAGGTTTACTTAGTAGGGAGGAAGCTTTGATCAATATTCACTTTCCTGAGGATCAGCGATTATTGCAAAAGGCACAGGCCCGTTTGAAATTTGAAGAACTTTTCTTTATACAACTGCGGCTCCTGAAGGAAAAAGCAAAGCGGGAACATAAACCCAATGGACACCTGTTTTCTAAAGTAGGAAACTACCTGAATGAATTCTATAAGGAAAAACTGACTTTCGAACTCACAAGTGCACAAAAGAAAGTTATTAAAGAAATTCGTAAAGACCTTGGCTCCGGACATCAGATGAACCGTCTTCTGCAAGGGGATGTGGGAAGTGGCAAGACTTTGGTTGCACTGATGTGCATGCTCATTGCACTGGATAACGGTTATCAGACAGGCCTGATGGCCCCGACCGAGATCCTGGCAAATCAGCATTTTAATACTATAACAACCATGACCGAAGGTTTGGGCCTGAATATAGGATTGCTTACCGGATCAACCACTGCTTCGAACCGGAAAAAACTCTTCAATCAGTTACAAAATGGTGAAATGCACATTCTTATCGGTACCCATGCATTGATCGAAGAAAAAGTTCAATTCGGGAACCTGGGACTTGTTGTAATTGATGAACAACATCGCTTCGGGGTAGCTCAGCGCGCCAGGATGTGGGAAAAGAACGACAACCCTCCGCATATTCTGGTCATGACGGCCACCCCCATTCCCCGGACCCTGGCAATGACGCTTTATGGGGATCTTGACCTTTCGGTGATTGATGAACTGCCCCCGGGTCGCAAACCGGTGAAGACCTATCTCTATACGGATTCGGCAAGGTTGAAATTATTTGGCTTCATTCGCGAAAAAGTAAAGGAAGGTCGTCAAATCTATATCGTATATCCACTCATCAATGAATCAGAAACCCTGGACCTCAAGGATCTTATGGATGGATATGAAAGTATCGTAAGGGAATTCCCATTGCCAGAATACGCGGTGAGCATTGTGCACGGCCAGATGAAAGCTGCAGATAAGGATTATGAAATGCAACGATTTATCCGCAAAGAAACCCAGATCATGGTTTCAACTACGGTCATTGAAGTTGGGGTAGACGTTCCCAACGCTTCCGTCATGGTCATCGAAAATGCCGAGCGCTTTGGGTTATCACAGTTGCACCAGTTGAGGGGAAGGGTAGGCCGGGGTGCCGATCAGTCATATTGTATCCTGATGGCGGGATATAAACTTACCAAAGAAGCCCGTGTCCGGCTCGAAACCATGGTGAACACAAATGACGGATTTGAGATCGCTGAAACCGACCTTAGATTACGCGGGCCCGGCGACCTGCAAGGCACGCAGCAAAGCGGGCTGGTGGAACTTAAAATTGCAAACCTGGTAAAAGACGAAAAAATCCTTAAATATGCCCGGAGCCTTGCTGCTGAAGTGCTCAGCGAAGATCCCGACCTGCTAAGCCCGCAAAACCGTCCTATGAATGATTATCTGACATCCCTTAATATTGGCTGGATCAATTGGAGCGAAATTAGCTGAAAAGTATAATTTCATTACCTTTGTGCCTACTGTGTTTAACAAGAGTTTTTTATGAAAATTTCTTATAATTGGTTGAAGAGATATGTTGCCCTCGATCTTGAACCGGAAGAATTGGGGCAATATCTTACCAACGGCGGGCTGGAAGTTGAAGCCATTGAAAAATACGAAAGTATAGAAGGTGGCCTGAAAGGCGTGGTGATAGGCCATGTGGTTGAATGCAGACCACACCCGAATGCTGATAAGCTGAGCCTGACCAAAGTTGATATTGGTAACGGAGACCCTCTGTGGATAGTCTGCGGTGCGCCCAATGTGGCCAAAGGACAGAAAGTTCCGGTGGCTACCCTTGGGGCCATCTTGCATAAAGATGGGGAAACCCTGGAAATAAAGCCTACAAAGATAAGGGGGGAATTTTCTGAAGGGATGATCTGCGCCGAAGATGAACTTGGTTTAGGGACATCCCATGAAGGTATTATGGTATTGGATCCTGAAGCTGTCACAGGCAGTCCGGCAGCGGATTACTTCGGACTTACTGAAGATTATATTTTTGAAATAGGCCTTACCCCAAATCGTACAGACGCAACTTCCCACATGGGAGTGGCAAGGGATCTTATCGCAATTTTGAACCAACAAGGCAGCGGGAAAAAATATCAGTTTAAAATTCCTTCTGTAGATGCTTTTAATATCGATAACAGGGATCTGACCATACCTGTTCAGGTGCAGGATACTAATGCCTGCCCACGATATAGCGGGGTTACTCTTAAGGACATATCAGTCGGGGAATCGCCTGACTGGCTTAAGCATTTGCTAAAAGCCGCCGGCATTCGCCCAATCAATAATGTGGTTGATATTACCAATTTTGTTTTGATGGAAAGCGGCCAACCTTTGCATGCTTTTGATGCATCGGCTGTAAAAGGAAACAAGATAGTTGTCAGGCTTGGTAAAAAAGCTGAAAAGTTTGTTACCCTCGATGGGGAGAAAAGGGAACTGACCGAAAAGGACCTGATGATCTGCAATGCTGAGGAAGGTATGTGCATTGCAGGTGTATTCGGTGGCGAAGATTCAGGTGTCACAATGAATACAAAAAGTGTCTTTCTCGAAAGTGCTCATTTCAACCCGGTTTATATCCGGAAAACGTCACGGCACCATAATTTGCAAACGGATGCTTCCTTCCGTTTTGAGAGGGGCTCAGACCCGAATATTACTATTTATGCGCTCAAACGGGCAGCCCTGCTTATCAGGGAACTGGCGGGAGGAACTATATCTTCAGAGATACAGGATGTTTACCCGCATCCTGTAAAAGATCATAAAGTAAATGTGAAATTCAGGAACATTGACAGGCTGATCGGTAAAAAAATAGAGACAGGAACGATCCGGACCATACTCCAGGATCTTGGGATTAAGATTACTTCTTCGGATGAGGAAGGCATGGAATTGTCGGTACCTACATTTAAGGTGGATGTTACCAGGGAAGTGGATGTAATTGAAGAAATCCTTCGCATTTATGGTTATGACAGAATTGGACTTCCCGATACCCTGCATTCCTCACTTTCATTTATGGCTAAACCTGATCCTGAAAGCATGCGGGACCTGGTTTCTGACATGCTCAATGGCAGAGGTTTTTCCGAAATGATGAACAATTCCCTGACCAAATCAAGGTATGCTGAAGAAAATTCCTGGCTGGACCCTGATAAGAATGTCAGGATTTTGAATCCTCTCAGCAGCGATTTAGGCGTTCTGAGGCAGAGCCTCTTATTCGGCGCCCTTGAAGTTATTGCTTATAACCAGAATCGCAAATTGCCGGATATCCGGGCATTTGAATTTGGACGTATTTATCAGTATTCAAAACAAAATGAAATAAGTACAGACACACTGTCGGCCTATAAGGAAATAGAAATGTTGTCCCTGGTTATAAGCGGCAACCGGGAGACCGAGAGCTGGAGAAATAGCTCCCGACCGGTCGATTTTTTCGACATCAAAGCAAGTGTGGATGCCCTTATGCAACGACTGGGTATAAGTCAGAACCGTCTGGATACGGAAGCTGTCCCGGCAGGGCAATTTTCACAGGGACTTCGCTACCTGGTGAAGAAGGATGTGCTCACGGAATTCGGAATAATATCAGGGAAACTCCTTAAACAATTTGATATCCGGCAGGATGTATTTTTCGCATCTGTAAACTGGGATGTCGTGATGAATTTGTTGAAGAAGAATACATTGCACTATCATGAAATTCCTAAATTTCCGGAAGTCAGACGCGATCTCGCCCTCCTGGTTGATAAGCTTGTTCCTTTTGAAGAATTGAAAAAAACGGCCTTTCTCATCGAAAAACAACTATTAAAGGAGGTTAATCTCTTCGATGTTTATGAAGGGGATAAAATCCCGGAAGGTAAAAAATCCTACGCTATCAGTTTTGTATTACAGGATCCGGATAAGACGTTGAACGACAAAGTGATAGATAAAACCATGCATAAATTCACAAGAGTATTCGAAGAAAAGTACAATGCGGTACTTCGTTAAACCTGGGCAAGCCCGAAATTGCTTAAGCATTCAGAGTGCCTCTTTAAAATATTGTACTTTTATATACGTATTGTTGATAATTGTAGTTATATAAAGAATGGAAATTCAGTCAATAAAACTCAGGTTTGGAATAATTGGTAATTCACCCGCACTGAACAGGGCAATTGATATTGCCCGGCAGGTGGCCCCTACAGATCTGACAGTACTGATCAATGGGGAGAGTGGCAGTGGAAAAGAGGTTTTTCCTCAGATCATCCATCAATTGAGTTCACGTAAACACGGCCCCTATATCGCGGTAAACTGCGGTGCAATCCCTGAAGGAACTATTGATTCAGAGCTATTTGGTCACGAAAAAGGATCCTTTACCGGGGCTCATGAAGCCCGCAAAGGATATTTTGAAGTTGCCAATGGGGGAACTATTTTTTTGGATGAGGTGGCTGAATTGCCCCTTTCAACCCAGGTAAGGCTTTTAAGAGTGCTTGAATCCGGGGAATTTATGAAAGTAGGTTCATCCAAAGTAATAAAAACCGATGCACGAATGGTGGCTGCTACCAATGTGAACATCGAGGATGCCATCAATCAGGGCAGATTCAGGGAAGATCTCTTTTACAGGCTGAATAGTGTTCCTATTTTGATCCCGCCTCTGAGGGAAAGAAAAGAAGATATACATCTGTTGTTCAGGAAATTTGCAGCTGATTTTGCTGAAAAATACAGGATGCCTGCTATTGAACTGGATAATGGGGCCAGGAAATTACTGGAAGATTATCGTTGGCCGGGAAATGTAAGGCAATTGAAAAATATTTCGGAACAAATTTCCATCATCGAAGAAAACCGGAAAATATCTACCGAAACATTCCGGAGATACCTCCCTCAGGGTTCAGTAAACGAATTACCGGTGCTCTATCGTCGTGAAAGAGAAGATTCGGCCATCAATGAGCGTGACCTTCTCTATAAAGTCCTCTTCGATATGAAAAAGGACATTATGGACCTGAAAAAAATAGTATCAGAAGTCCTCCAAAACGAAAAATCTTCCACGCAATTGAGTGATGCCAATGCGCTTCTTATTAAACGCCTGGATGATGAGCTCAAAGATCTTGGAGTCCATCATGAGAATGATGAACACAATGAGACATATCACAACGGATATGATGAACCCATTCAGGATTCTGAGGTTATTGAGGAAACGCTTTCCTTGCAGAAAAAGGAAGAAGATCTCATTCGAAGAGCATTGGAAAAATATAGCGGAAAAAGGAAAAGTGCCGCCAGGGAACTGGGCATATCTGAACGGACCCTTTACAGGAAGATCAAAGAGTACAATATTGACTGATTTATGATGTTTAATAATATTTTCCACCCTTTATCAATAAGGATATGGACTTTTACGTGGATTACCGGATGAATAAAATTAAGATTAACTTCTTCATTGAATGAATATAAAAATTAAAACAGGAATCACAGATAATCTGTTCTATAGGGCCATTATCCTGATTCCACTTTTTTTGTCTTCTATTATATTGGGAGGATGTGGGGTGTATTCATTCACAGGGGCTTCTATTCCGCCGGATGCTAAAACTATTTCCATTTCCTACTTCGTAAATAATGCCACCCTGATTGAACCTACCCTTAGCCAGACTCTGACCGATGCCTTACGGAACAGGTTCCAGTCTCAGACTAATTTATCCCTGGTGGAAGAAAACGGGGACCTGCAGTTAGAAGGGGTCATTACTGATTATTCCACTAAACCGGTTGCTATTCAGGGAAATCAGACGGCAGCGTACAACCAGCTGACTATAAGTATTGAGGTAAAATATACCAATACATTGGACCACACTAAGGATTTCGATACTAAATTTAGCCGCTTTGAACAATATCCAAGTGCATCTGATCTGAACACTGTCAAGGACCAGCTTATTGCTGACATAGTTGCCGCACTGGTAGATGATATATTTAATAAATCGGTAGTAAATTGGTAAGGCTCTGATATAAAGATAAATGAACATTCAGCAATTCAATAATCTGCTCATTAATCCCGACAAGATATCGGCTGATACCCTGCCTATTCTGGAACAGCTTAGCTCCGAATTTCCTTATTGTCAATCGGTAAGGATACTGTATTTACTGGGTTTACGAAAGGAACGTGATCATCGCTTCGAACGTTATCTTCCCGTGGTAGCAGCATTTAGTCCCGACCGTTCCAGACTCCGTGAATGGATTAATGAGATTGATGAAGGAACGGATAAAATTTTAGACAGGCCGCCTTACACCAGTGTCTCCAGGTCAGATGAACCCGGAATACCTGATATTGATATCAGGGAAAAAGAAATCCTGGAAGAGCAGTTGAAATTGTTGGAAGAACAGATCCAGATGAGCCTGGAAGAGATCGAATTGCGTAAAACACAACTCAGGGAGCTTATCAGGGAAAAGAAAGCCATCATCGGAAAGCGGGAAAACACTGTTGGCTCAGGATCAGACATGGATGACAAATTACCCAAGTCTTTACCAAAAGATGAAATGCTGGATGATTTTCTGGAAAATCAGAAAAGTCCTCATTCCCATCCTGAATTTTTTAATCCGGTTGAAAAAGCACATCGCAGTCTGATCGATAGCGAGGATATTGTCAGTGAAACACTTGCTAAAATATTGGTTACGCAAGGGAATTCTCAGAAGGCAATTAAAATTTACAAGAAATTAAGTTTGAAATATCCGGAAAAAAGTAGTTACTTTGCAGGCCAAATTAAAAAATTGAACAAAGAATCATCTAAAAATAATTGAAATGGGTGCTTATATATTGGTTTCAGTCTTGATTTTAATCGCGTGTATACTGCTTATCTTAGTAGTGCTTGTTCAAAATTCCAAAGGTGGCGGTCTTGCTGCCAATTTTGGCGGATCAGCGCAGATCATGGGAGTACGTAAGACTGCAGACTTTCTGGAAAAAGCTACCTGGTACCTGGCCATTGCTTTGCTGGTTCTCAGTCTTTCTTCTATCCTTGTTATCCCAAGAGGATCAAGCGCTGCCAATTCACAGGATACTCAACTCAGGGAAAAACTTGAAAATGTCCAGCCGGTCCCATCCAATATGGTTCCACCTACTGCTCAGCCCGGCACCCAGTCCCAACCTGCCCAGTCTCAACCTGCCCAGACACAACCTACAAAGGAAGAACCTACACAGCAAAAGCCTAAATAATTTAAGATATTTTCTTTTTTAAAATGTCAGAATGTCATAGCATTCTGACATTTTTTTTTAAAAGTGCCTTTGGCATAAAATATGACAGGCAGCAGGGACATGAACAAATTTTTATTTGTTAACTAAACAAATCGTTAAACATATGACAAAGATTAGTATTAAACCTTTGGCCGACAGGGTCATTATTGAGTCTGCAGCGGCAGAAGAGAAAACTGCCGGTGGAATTATTATTCCAGATACAGCAAAAGAAAAACCACAGAGAGGGATAGTCGTTGCTGTAGGTCCCGGAAAAAAAGATGAACCTCTGACAGTGAAAGTGGGTGATAACGTTCTGTACGGCAAGTATGCCGGGACTGAGCTTACTCATGAAGGAAAGACCTATCTGATCATGCGTGAATCGGATATCGTGGCGATCGTTTAAGGAATTAGAACAGAATTTATTAATAACATAAAATTTATATTGATATGGCAAAAGATATCATTTTTGATCTTGCAGCAAGAGATCGATTGAAAAAAGGAGTTGACGAACTCTCCAATGCAGTGAAAGTTACCCTTGGACCTAAAGGAAGGAATGTGATCATCCAGAAGTCATTTGGGACCCCGATGATTACTAAAGACGGAGTTACAGTTGCCAAAGAAGTGGAACTGAAAGATAATATCGAAAATATGGGTGCCCAAATGGTTAAGGAAGTTGCTTCCAAAACTAATGATATTGCCGGAGATGGCACTACCACGGCGACTGTTCTTGCTCAGGCAATTTATACAACCGGCCTGAAGAATGTAACCGCCGGCGCCAGCCCTATGGAAATTAAAAGAGGAATTGAGATCGCGGTCCATAAAGTTATTGAATCACTCCGCGCTCAGACACAAAAAATCGGTGACAGCACCGATAAGATCGAACAGGTTGCCAGCGTTTCTGCAAATAATGACAGCACTATAGGTAAACTTATTGCAGAAGCCATGACAAAAGTGAAGAAAGAAGGGGTCATTACCATTGAAGAAGCCAAAGGCCTCGAAACTTACGTGGATGTTGTGGAAGGTATGCAATTTGACCGTGGCTATATCTCAGCTTATTTTGTGACCGATACCGAAAAAATGGAAGCTGTTTATGAAAATCCTTTTATCCTGATTCATGATAAAAAGATCTCCATCATGAAGGACCTTCTGCCGGTACTCGAAAAAGCCGCTCAAACTGGTCGACCGCTTATAATAATTGCAGAAGATGTGGAAAGTGAAGCGCTAGCCACACTGGTTGTGAATAAGATCAGGGGCTCGCTGAAAGTTGTAGCCATAAAAGCACCCGGATTTGGTGACAGAAGAAAGGAAATGCTGGAGGATATCGCTATCCTGACCGGTGGTACTGTGATTTCTGAAGAAAAAGGTTATAAACTGGAAGATACTGATCTTTCTTACCTCGGTTCTGCTGAAAAAATGTCTGTTGATAAAGACAATACTACCATTGTTGGCGGAAAAGGTCAAAAGGAAAATATCGATGCAAGGGTAAAGCAGATCAAGATGCAGATCGAGAATACCACTTCCGATTATGATAAAGAAAAATTGCAGGAACGCCTTGCTAAATTGGCGGGTGGTGTTGCTGTCATTTACGTTGGTGCTGCCAGTGAAGTGGAAATGAAAGAACGTAAAGACCGCTTCGATGACGCATTAAATGCTACCCGTGCAGCTATCGAAGAAGGCATCATCCCTGGTGGTGGAATTGGCTATATCAGGGCTATTGCTGCTCTTGCCGATCTTAAGGGCGATAACGAGGACCAGGAAACCGGTATCGCTATCATCCGCAGGGCCCTTGAAGAGCCTTTGCGCCAGATCGTAACGAACGCAGGACTCGAAGGTTCAGTGATCGTTAATAAAGTGAAAGAAGGAAAAGGTGATTATGGCTTCAATGCCCGTACTGAAAAATACGAAAATCTTTTTGCTTCCGGTGTCATTGATCCTACCAAGGTAGCCCGTGTGGCCCTTGAGAATGCAGCTTCAATTGCAGGCATGTTGCTCACAACTGAATGTGTGCTGGCCGATAGCAAAGAAGATAAAGAAAACAGCATGCCGGCTGGAATGCCTCCGGGCGGTATGGGCGGTATGGGTGGAATGTATTAAAATTCACTCTATCATATATTTCAGCCACTCCTCAGGGGGTGGCTTTTTTTTTCTGAAGTTTATCCTGAAAAGTATTCGCTTTAAAATTCCATCTTAATTACAATATCTTTATTTATAATATGTTAATTTTGTGATTACACATTTTTAAAACTGAAAATTCAGGACATATTATCATTAAGAACTGGAGCATGAAAAAATTATCAATTATTCTTCTGCTGTTTGGCCTCTTTGCTAAAACGGCTATCTCGCAGGAGGATATCCGCTCAAAATTATACATCGATCCAAATACTCATCTGATTACTTACCAGGAAGTAGTGGATGAACCTGGGACTCAGGAAAAACTCTTTAACCGTTGCATAGGCTGGTTGAATTCTTTTTATAAGAACCCGGTTGGGGTAACCCGTGAAAGGGACCTGACCAATGGCATAATACGAGGACAACACCAGTTTGAGATTAGCTATGTTGATGATCAGGGCATAAAAAAAGATGCAGGGGATATCCTATATGACTTCAAAATTGAGCTTAAAGAAGACCGCTTTAGATATACTATCGACAATTTTGTGTTGAAAACCACTTCCCGTTTTCCGGTCGAAAAATGGCTCAATAAAGATGACCCTGATTATGATCCACGCTGGGATAATTACCTCAGCCAGATCGATACCTTTGTAAGGGAAGATCTGATTAAGTCCTTGAAAGAGAAAATGAAACCAGTGGTAAAAGTTGAGGAGAAATCCTGGTGAGCCAGCCGGAATCATGAACAATAGATAATTGATCTTGTTTAATACCTGACATCCGAGGGTGTCTTAAGATATTGTTGTGACAGACAGAAAAAAAGACCATATAGAACTGGCATTAAAAGCACGCCTGGGTATACAGGATTTAGACCGTCGCTTTTTCTATGAGCCCCTGATGGGGAAGCATCCCGCTCATGAATTACGATCATTTGAATTTCTTGGAAAGAAATTAAGTGCACCTCTTTGGGTTTCCAGTATGACCGGGGGAACCGAACTGGCCGGTAAAATCAACCATAACCTGGCCAGGGCCTGTCATGAGTTCGGCCTGGGAATGGGGCTCGGATCATGCCGTAAATTATTGTATTCAGATGAGTTTTTGCCTGATTTTGATCTTCGGGAAATGATAGGTGACGATTTGCCATTCTATGCAAATCTTGGAATTGCCCAGGTCGAGGAACTGGTAATGACAGGAGATATTTCACCTGTGAAGGATATGATCTCCAGGCTCCGGGCCGATGGTTTGATTATACATGTGAACCCTTTACAGGAATGGCTGCAGCCGGAAGGAAATCGTCTTACCCAGGCCCCTGTCGATACCATCCGCACTTTTCTGGAAATGAGTAATACTAAAGTTATAGTGAAAGAAGTAGGGCAGGGTATGGGACCCGAAAGTCTCACAGCTCTCTTTGAACTGCCTTTGGAAGCCATTGAATTCGGGGCTTTTGGCGGGACTAACTTCGCCCTTCTGGAACTTATGCGTTCAGATGAAGCCAGCCGGGAATATTACGATCCCCTTTCAAAAATCGGACATGATGCTATTGAGATGACCGAAATGGTGAACCTAATACATAAGAACAATCCGGGACTGAAATGCAGAAACCTTATTATATCTGGCGGAATCAATAACTTTTTGGATGGTTATTACCTCATAAACCGGAGTAAAATTCCGGCTATTTACGGACAAGCCTCTGCTTTTCTTAAATTTGCCGGCAATTCATATGAAGACTTGAAAAAATTTATTCAGTATCAATTAGATGGACTCAGAATAGCTGAAGCATATCTCAGGCTAAAGGACTAAACAGATGAAAGAAATTAACATCATTGACGGCTTCTCCAGGCTCAGTAAAGAAGAAAAACTGGATCTGGTGGCCAGCTACCTCGAATCACCTGAGCTAACAGCGGCTGAACTACGCTCTTTCTGGCATCATGACCCCCGGAGACAAAACCTTTTTGATGAATTTGCTGAGAATACTATTTCTAACTTTTATTTCCCTTATGGAATTGCTCCGAATTTTATAATCAACGGAAAGGCTTACCTGGTTCCAATGGTGATAGAAGAGAGTTCGGTAATAGCAGCAGCTTCCAGTAGTGCAAAATTCTGGTCAGAAAGGGGAGGATTTCACTCTGAAGTTATTTCTTCGACAAAAATCGGACAGGTACATTTTATCTGGAATGGAGATTACCAGAAACTTAAAGCGGAAATGCCGGCCCTCAGGCAGGAATTGCATCATGCTACCCGTAGTATTACCGCGAATATGCATAAGAGGGGTGGTGGGATCCTGGATATTGAGCTGGTCAATATGACCCGGGAAATAGAAAACTATTATCAAATCAAGGTTAGCTTTGAGACCGTCGACTCTATGGGTGCGAATTTTATTAATTCAGTCCTGGAAGAATTTGCACGTACCCTGAAAGAATTTTTGATCAAGAGCCCCCACTTCAATACGGATGAAAAAGAATGCGAAATCATCATGTCCATTCTGTCGAATTACACACCCGATTGTGTTGTTAAGACATATGTGGAATGTAAAGTGGCTGAATTCGCCGATTTTGATAGTAGTATCAGTCCGGAGAAATTCGCCTGGAAGTTTCAGAAAGCAGTTGAAATAGCCCAGGTAGATATTTACAGGGCCACAACCCATAATAAAGGTATATTCAATGGAATAGATGCTGTGGCACTTGCTACCGGGAATGATTTCAGAGCGATAGAGGCAGCAGGACATGCCTTTGCTTCAAGAAAAGGAAAGTACCAGAGCCTGACTAATATTTCCATTATTGGTAATATATTTCATTATGAATTGACTGTCCCTCTGGCGCTGGGAACCATCGGGGGACTTACAGCCCTGCATCCGCTGGCTAAGCTTTCTCTTGAACTGCTTGGAAACCCCGGTGCGAGAGATCTGATGATGATAACAGCCTCTGCCGGCCTTGCAAATAATTTTGGAGCACTTAAATCACTTATTACCAAAGGAATACAGATAGGGCATATGAAAATGCATTTGCTGAATATCTTGAATTTCTACCAGGCTTCACAGGAAGAAAAACAAAAAGCAGTGGAGTATTTCCGTTACCGGAAGGTTACTTTTAATTCAGTCTGCGATTTTATTGATTCACTCAGATCCTCCCCTCTGCTGGGCCTTAAAAATTGATCGTTTTGGAAATCACTAAATTCCATTCCAACGGTAAATTATTGCTATCAGGGGAATACCTTGTCTTACATGGTGCACTTGCACTGGCTGTTCCGACAAAATTCGGGCAGTCGATGGAAGTTAGTGAAATGCACGGTCTGCCCTTTATTCAATGGAGCGGCAGAATACGGACTGAATCATGGTTTCAGGCTGAATTCGACCTGCCCGATCTGAACCTGATTAAGACAAATGATTCGAAAATAGCAGAATATCTGCTGAATATCCTGAAGGTTTGTAAAAAAATCAATCCTGCACATTTTAACTCGAATTCTGGTTATCAGGTCATCACTAACCTTGATTTTGATATAAATTGGGGACTAGGCAGCAGTTCATCACTTTTGTCCAATATTGCCTATTGGTTGGAACTGGATCCTTTTGAACTTTACTTCAAGCTTTTTTCGGGCTCCGCTTATGATATCGCTTGCGCCCGATCAACCCGGCCTGTATTATATAAGTTGGAAGATAAACTTCCGGTAGTTAGTGAATCGCATTTTAATCCGCCCTTCAGAGATAAATTATACTTCATTTATCTTGGCAGGAAGCAAAACTCTGCACAAAGTGTCGGGGAATATCTTGCGAATGTAAAACCTACTGCAAAGGCGATTGATAAGATTACCGAATTAACTGAAGGCATGGCGAGGACATTTTCACTGGAAGAATTTGAACATTTTATGCAGACTCATGAGGAAGTGACAGCAGCCTTACTCAACAAAGTAAGGATCAAAACTTCCAGTTTTCCTGATTTTAAGGGTGAAATGAAATCCCTTGGAGCCTGGGGAGGTGACTTTATCCTGGCCAGCTGGGCCGGGGACTTTCAGGAATTGAAAGCATATTTTCATTCCTTCGGATTGGATGTAATTTTTCCTTATAGTGAAATGATATACAGGGAGAAAAAAATTCATGGCGATATTTAAAACATATAATGCCAATAAGGGCCAGGTACATAACTTGCCCGCGACAGGCAGTGTCACGTGGGAATGTCCTTCCAATATTGCACTGATCAAATACTGGGGGAAGAAAGGACATCAGTTGCCGGCAAACCCTTCCCTGAGCATGACATTGCAGAATTCAGTAAGCCATATGGGTGCTTCCTGGGAAAAGCATGATCATAAAAAGGGGATTTCATTTGAGTTTTATTTTGAAGGAAGAAAGGAGATTAAATTTGAACGGAAAATAGCTTCTTATCTTCAATCCTTAGTCCCTGAATTTCCATTACTGGGTGAAATTCATTTGATATTGAGAAGCCACAATACTTTTCCTCATTCATCGGGGATAGCATCTTCGGCTTCTTCCATGGGCGCCCTGGCTTTGTGCCTTGGTTCAATCCTGTTTGGGGGAGATGAAAGTCAGGAAGCTATGCCGGTATTTTTCAAACGGACTTCAGGTCTTGCCCGCCTGGCTTCAGGAAGCGCTTCCCGTTCAGTTTACGGTGGATTTTCCCTTTGGGGTGAGACAGAGGAATTTCCAGACTCATCCGACGAATATGCCATCCCATATCCGGGAGAGCTGCACCCTGATTTTATGGATATGCGCGACAGTATACTCCTTGTCAATCCGGGGGAAAAGGCCATTTCAAGCCGCGCCGGGCATGCCCTTATGGATAATCATCCTTATGCCGCAATTCGCTATAGTCAAGCCCGGGAAAATCTTAAAGAGCTTATGGATGCAATGGCGAAAGGGAATTTTGAAACATTTATCCGTGTAGTCGAAGCAGAGGCCTTGAATTTGCATGCTCTGATAATGACCAGTGAGCCTTCTAATATTTTGCTGGAGCCTGCCACCCTGGACTTAATCCGGAAAACAAGGGATTTCAGGAGGTCCTCAGGTTGCCGTATAGCATTTACCATAGACGCAGGCCCTAACCTGCATCTGCTTTACCCCGCTGTAGAGGAGAATCTTGTTTTGGATTGGCTGAAAAGGGATATGCTGCCCCTTTGCTTAGATGATAAATGGATCTCCGACCGTATTGGAAATGGTCCGCATAGGATAAAAAATGAAATGATATGAATGGTAAACAGGAAATATTCTATGCCAAGATCATGCTTTTTGGTGAGTACAGCGTAATTTGCGACTCTATGGGCCTCACTATTCCTTACGCGCATTTTACAGGGGAATTGAGTTTTATGAGCGGTGACCAATACACAGAATTGGATTTTGCAGAAGATTCCAATAAGCATCTGAAGGACTTTTCAATATATCTTGAAGACTTGCACCTGACGGAGCAGATGGATTATCCTTTTGACCTGGTCCAGCTTAAGAGGGACATTGAAAAGGGGCTCTTCTTTGAATCCAGCATACCCCAGGGCTATGGAATAGGCAGTTCCGGTGCTTTGGTGGCTGCAATATACAGTCAGTACGCGCAGAATGGGATCACACGTAAAAAGATTCTTACCTCTGTTGATATTTCCCGCCTTAAAGAAATCTTTGCTCAAATGGAATCATATTTCCATGGGGTTAGCTCGGGCATTGATCCCTTACTTTGCTATATCAAATATCCTTTGCTGATCCGCAATCGTAAAGAAATTGAAACTGTGGGTATTCCCAGGAAGAATTTTAAAAAAGATGGAGCTGTATTTTTGCTTGATACTGGCCGGCCGGGTAAAACAGGCCCCCTTGTCAGGAACTTTTTCGAACGCTGCCGGGATGATAAATTCATGAGACTTGTGAGAGAAGAATTTATTCCTGCAAATGACGGTTGTATAACGGCATTACTGAACGGGAAAACCAGGGAATTCTTTTCCAATGTTGATAAACTTTCAGCCTTCCAGCTTAAAAACCTGCAGGAAATGATCCCTTCCGATTTTAACCAGATGTGGGAAGAAGGCTTATCCGGTGGTCTGTACTCCCTCAAACTTTGCGGTTCAGGTGGCGGCGGATTCCTCATGGGAATTACCAAAAACTATACAAATGCCAAGTCCTATCTCGAATCAAAAGGGATAGAACCTATTCTAGTATACCGTAACCGCTGATAATCAAATTTCATCTTACCTTTGTAGCTTCATGGAAGCAATAGAAAAATTAAATATCCGGAACCTTAGTTTAGCTGATCTCGAAGAGTTTTTCATAGAAATAGGTGAAAAACCTTTCAGGGCGAAACAGGTATATGAGTGGCTCTGGAAAAAATCGGTCCGCTCAATTGCTGAGATGACCAACCTTTCAAAGAAGGTGCGGGATCTGATGGAAGAGAGATACATTCTTCCTGCCGTGCAGATCAATACTACACAAAGAAGTACTGATGGCACTATCAAGCTTTCATTAAAGCTTTTCGACGGACATATCATTGAAGGGGTCCTCATTCCCACGGGACATCGCATGACGGCCTGCATATCCTCACAGGTGGGCTGTAACCTGGCCTGTAAATTCTGTGCTACCGGGATGATCCGCTATATCCGTAATCTGAATTTTGATGAAATATATGACCAGGTTGCCATTATCGGAGAAATGGCTTTGGCTGAATATGGCAGGGGACTTTCCAATATTGTTTATATGGGTATGGGCGAGCCTATGCTGAATTATCATAATGTAATCAAATCGGTTGAAATGATTACATCCCCTGATGGTCTTGGAATGTCACCTCAAAGAATTACAGTTTCAACAGTAGGTATCGCCCCTATGATCCGCCAGTTGGGAAAAGATAAAGTCCGCTTTAACCTGGCCCTTTCGCTTCATTCCGCCATCAATGAAAAAAGAAGCCGGATAGTACCCTATAATTCCCGGAATTCCCTGGAAGATTTGATAGACGCAGTGAAGTTTTTCCATGAGCAGACAGGTAACCGGATCACGCTGGAATATATTATGCTGAATCATTTCAATGATAATATGGTGGATGCACGGGCCCTGGCCGAATTCTGTAAAAATTTCCCTGTAAAAATAAACCTGATCCAATATAATCCGGTTGAAAATTCTCCTTTTGTAGATTCGGGCCCTGAACGGACCGAAGCTTTCAGGGATTTCCTGGATAAGAAAAATATAGTTGTAAACGTCAGGAGCAGTCGTGGTAAAGATATAGACGCTGCTTGCGGACAACTTGCGAACAAGATCCTGAAAGATCTTTCATAAAATCTGATTAATAATAATCTTATGGAAAATACATCCTTTACCCGCTCCGGTAATATAGTGGATTTAGTGCAAATGAGGATATTTCCGGGGACAATCAAAGTTGTAAACGGAAAAATCATTTCAGTAAAAGAGGAGGCTGTCAAAGAAAATTGCTATGTGCTTCCCGGACTGATCGATGCGCATATCCACATCGAAAGTTCTATGCTGATCCCTTCCGAATTTGCACGTTTGGCCGTTCGTCACGGAACTGTGGCCACAGTTTCTGATCCCCATGAGATTGCCAATGTTTTAGGAGTGGAAGGGATCAAATTCATGATCCGTAATGGGAATAAGGTACCTTTTAAATTCTTTTTCGGGGCATCTTCCTGTGTTCCGGCTACAGTTTTTGAAACCGCCGGGGCAAGGCTTGGAGTAGAAGAAACGGAGGAACTTATGCGGATGCCGGAGATCAAGTATATGTCGGAAATGATGAACTTTCCGGGAGTTCTCTTCGGAGATAAAGAAGTTCTTTCGAAACTCGCTCTTGCCAAAAAATACAATAAGCCGGTTGACGGACATGCCCCCGGTGTTCTGGGAGAGGATGCAAGGCGATACATAGAAGCCGGTATCAGTACCGATCATGAATGTTTTACCATGGAGGAAGCACTGGAGAAGATCCGTTATGGCATGAAGATACTCATCAGGGAGGGAAGCGCTGCCCGGAATTTTGATGCCCTGGTTAATCTGCTGAAAGATCATGCAGATAAGGTCATGTTCTGTTCCGATGACCGGCATCCGGATGATTTGGAAAGGCGGCATATGAACGACATCGTGAAAAGGGCCATTGCCAAAGGATATGACCCTCTCGTTGTACTCCGAAGCTGTATCCTGAACCCGGTGAAACATTATGGGCTGGAAGTTGGCTTGTTACAACAAGAAGATGCAGCTGACTTTATCCTTGTGGATAACCTGGAAGATTTCAATGTGCAGGAGACTTTTGTAGATGGAATGCTGGTTGCAAGCATGGGAAAAACCTTAATAGATTCTGTTCCGGAAGAACAGCCGAATAAATTCAATGCCAATCAGATAAGGACCGAAGACATCGCGGTTTTTCCTGCGGGAAATAAGATTCGCGTGATTGAAGCTTTGGAAGGTCAGCTCATTACTCATGATGTTCCGGAAATGCTTAGTCAGAGTGATGGAAATTTGGTAAGTAAAGCGGAACAGGATGTCCTGAAAATGATAGTTCTGAACCGTTATAATCCGGCCCCACCTGCCGTGGCTTTTGTAAAGAGTTTCGGACTGAAAAAAGGGGCCATTGCTTCCACTGTGGCGCACGACAGTCATAATATCATTGCGGTGGGTACAACGGATGAAGAAATTATAAGAGCCGTAAATGCGCTCATTGAAAGTAAGGGAGGTATTTGCTGTGTGGAAGGAAGAAAAGTGGATTTGCTTCCGCTGCCAGTTGCCGGACTTATGTCGGATAAAGACGGGTTCGAGGTAGCAGCGGCTTACGAAAAGATGGATGGCAGGGCAAAAGAATTTGGGAGCCAGTTAAGAGCACCTTTCATGACACTTTCCTTTATGGCCCTGCTGGTTATTCCTGAATTGAAACTTAGCGATAAAGGTCTGTTTGACGGAAATAAATTTGATTTCACTTCTTTATTTATAAAATCTTAAAAAATATGCGAATATGCGAAAGATATATACATATTTACTTGCCTTGTATATATATTTTACATATCTTTGCCGAAAATTTATTTAATTATGGCAAAAATGCAGCTTCAAATTGACAAACTAGAGATGGCTTCCAGCAAACTGAGGGCCATGGCTCACCCGATGAGGATAGCGATTCTTGAATTACTACAGAACGGGAATAAAATGAGTGTTACAGATATTTATAAAAAATTGAAGATAGAGCAGGCCGCCGCTTCTCACCACCTGAATATCCTTAAAAATAAGGGAATTCTTACCTCACAGCGCGACGGTAAAAAGATCTTCTACGCGCTTAAGAGCCAGGTGCTCACCGAAATTATCGATTGTATTAATCGTTGTAACGAAGACTAAAAGGGAGTATTTTATTGGAGTTTCCATTCTTCCTGAATTTCCCAATTTGCCCTTACACTGATTTCAGAAGGGAAATAAAAAACACGTTCAGGTAGGATTTGTTTACGATAATCTCCTGTATCCCAACGGCCATTGCGGTTTTTATCCGCAATGGCTTTTAATTTGAATTTTTGTGCCTTCAGATAATCATAGCGGATTACCCGGGAGTCTGTTATAGTATCCTGTCTAAGAACCACTTCATTATCATTCATCAACTGCACAATGTATTGTGTGCCGGTTGAATCCCCTGTATAATTCATGATGAGGGTTCCGTAATCATCCAGTGAGGGAGTTTTAAAACGGATTAGCGTACTGTCATTATAACTTCCGTAAATATCTTCAAAGCTTGAATCCGGAATAAAGAGGGAATAATTTTTATTCTCTGCCCATTTATACTGCAATTCAATGGTTCTTCCTGAGCTATCGGGCATTGAATATACTGGTTTCACAAGCAGGGAATCTTCTTTCAGGATCAGACTGTCGAAGGGGTGTTTTTCAAGAGGGGCTGAAAATGTGAGCTTTAATACATTGTTTAAGTCCATTTTGGAACTTACGTTCGTTTTGACCCCAAGCACAGGGATTACTGTTTTTTTCTTTCTGAAAATCGCGGTCTCAGCGGCTTGTTTAAGAATAAACCGGCTTGTATCCCGGATAGTTTCACCCTCATGCAATGCTATTTCCAGCGTATCGGGTAATCCTGGTAATAACCATAAAATCACCGTATCCTTCGTTGGGCTGAATTCTTCTATCATCCATTTATTAGTGTCAGGAATATCCATGGGAATAATTTTTAAATCCCTGACAGCTTCCTTAAATATAAATTGAATCGTATGCTCATTCATTAACTTGGTGCCCAATAATCGTTGCACCGTATCTGCTTCCTGGAAAAGATATATTTCATAGGATGAAGCTTTTCCTGCATTAATAAGAGGCGTATTAACAAGGGTGTCGACAGAATTTGAATCCGGAGGGTTCATTGTCGAATCTTTGAGTGGAATAGTCGGGGATACCAGGCTATCGAGAAATCCAATCATTTCAGAAGGCTGATCATAGATATAATTATTATTCATATCCTGCAGGGCTATCAACTTATAATTTCCCGAGGCCAAATTACTGAGCCTGAAATCACCTTCTTTAGAAGTCCGGGTGACATTTAAAGGGAGTACATGCAGAGGAAGAGAATCTAGCGGAAGTGTATCATTATTATTTTGATACACCATCACCAGGACTTCATCCTCAGGTTGAAGATTGAAGGCATTCACAACCTGTCCTTGCAGGCTCAAAGAATCGATCACCGGGCCGGTGGAGAAAGCATAGACAAAGTCTGACAGGGCATTGCCTTCAGTTAGATCCACGATAGCATTTCCGAAATAAATTGTATAAGTGGCAGAGTCGAGCAAGGGTTCTTTAAAACGGACTACCAGCGACTTACCTTCTAATTTATAATCCGGTTTTGTTTTTACCGGAGGGGATATAAAGATTTCCTTTGTAGGATCTTTCAGTTGAATGAATTCATCAAAATTCAGAATAATTTTTTCCTGATGAAAGTTTGTGGAATTATTGGGAGGACTGGAAGAAAGCAATTTTGGAGGGGTCTCATCCTTGGGCCCGCCAACAGGCGATCCCGGATGAGCACAACTGTATAATAATGCAGTTATAATTATCATGGCAGTCATCATGTTCAAGAGATGACCGGCCAGGAATGCTTTTTTCAGGTTCAAGATTTGCTCCTTGTTCATATACCTTTTACAAAGATGAGAAATATTTCCGGCCTGCATGAAAAATATTTCAGCTTCATCAACACAGAAACGCAAAGTTATTTTTCGTAAAAATGCATTTCCTTCAGGTAATCATATACTTTGCAGGGGAAGAAATATCGCAGGTCCTTGCCTTCAGCCAGTCCCTGCCTTATAAAACTTGCGGATATCTCCATCAGAGGTGATTTAAATAATTGAACATGCGGATGACCCTCGTATTCACCTAATTCATAACCAGGTCTGGAGTATATATAAAGATGATAATTTTTCAGGATCTCTTCATAGTTCTTCCATTTGTGGAAAGAAGGAAAGATATCCGAACCAGCTAAGAGGATGAATTCATTTCCGGGATATTTTTCCTCCATCCTGACCAGTGTATCAATGGTATATGAAGGCTTTGGCAAATTGAATTCAAAATTGGATGCCTTCAGGCGACTGTCATCTTCCACGGCTATCTGAACCATGGCGTAGCGATGATGATCGGCAAGCAGGCTTTTCTTTTCTTTCAGCGGATTCAGCGGGGAAACTATAAGCCAGACCTCTTCTAAATCCGAATATTCCAGGAAATAATTTGCAATGATCAAATGCCCTATGTGGATCGGGTTAAAGGACCCGAAAAACAATCCGGTTTTCTTCCTGTATTTCAGAGGGGCCTTCTGCATGATCTAAACGTGTTCAAGAAATTGGTGGACCAGCACAAATGCCTCTTTTTTGGCTTTGTCCAGTACATCGTTTACAATAATATGATCAAAGTTTTTTGCAAATTCCAATTCAGCCCTGACTTTTCCCAGTCTTTTCCGGAGGCTGGCTTCATCTTCAGTAGATCTTTTCCGGAGGCGTTCTTCCAAAACTTCAAAAGTAGGGGGCATGATAAAAAGGGCTATGGATAAATTGGGAAATAATTTCTTCAGATTTAATCCCCCTTTTACATCTACATCAAAAATAATATGATGCCCTTTATTCCAAATCCTTTCGGCTTCGGAACGGAGGGTCCCGTAATATTGATTTTCATATACTTCCTGCCATTCCAGAAATTCACCTGCCGAGATCTTTTCTCTGAACTCGTCTACTGTCAGAAAATAATAATCCTTCCCATTTACTTCATTTTCCCTTGGGGGACGGCTACATGCTGAAACGGAGAACTCCAGTTCCAGGCCGGAATCCAGGAGATGCTTCACTATTGTGGTTTTGCCAGCGCCCGAGGGAGCAGAAACTATCACCAGCTTACCTTCCATCTATAATATATTCGAAAGTTGTTCCTTGATTTTCTCCAGTTCGTCCTTCATTTGTATGACGATTTTCTGAATGTTTACTTCATTGGCTTTGGCACCCAGGGTATTGATCTCACGTCCTATCTCCTGGCTTATGAATCCAAGTTTTTTCCCGGCGGAGGATTCCTTCTCCATGGTTTCAAGAAAGTATTCACAATGCTTCCGCAGTCTTACTTTTTCTTCGGTGATATCCAACTTTTCAAGATAATAAATCATTTCCTGTTCAAAACGGTTCCGGTCAACACTGTCGCCGGTAAATACTTCATTCACCTGATTCATGATCCTTTCACGCAGGGTAAGAATACGGCTTTCTTCGAAAGGGGGTACTTCTTCGAGTAATTTTACTATAGTCATTATCCTCATTTTCATATCGGAAAAGAGGGCCATTCCTTCTTTCTGCCTGAAATCTTCAATCCTTGCCAGGGCAACCTCAAGGCCTTTCAGAATTTCTTCCCATTCCTCTTCGTTGAGTTCTTCCTTTTCTGCTTTGAGTACTTCCGGCAGACGAACCACTATGGATAAATAATTGTGATTTTCATCATCCGACATGGAACCTGCCAGGTCCTTCAGTTGCTCATAATATTTTAATGCCAGGCTCTTATTTAGGGTATAGGCGGTTTCACCTTCTTTATATTCCATCGTCAAAAAGAAATCTATCTTACCCCTTTCCAGGCGCTGGCTAAGAATATTCCTGATGTCCAGCTCTTTTTCGCGGTAAGTTCCGGCTATCCGGGTTCCCAGGTCAAGTTGTTTACTGTTGAGGGATTTGATCTCTATGGTAATGGTCTTTTCTTTGAAGTCGATCTGGCTCTTGCCAAATCCGGTCATGGATTTAATCATAAATCTAAAAATTGATTAACAAATGTAAGCTTAATCGCTGAGAGGACAAAGACTGCGAACGATTTTAAGAATTCGTTGCAAAAGCGAAAATTTGTGAAGCTTGCTATACTGGATTTAATTCTGCCCGGTGCAAATGCTTTGCAATACTCATTCGCTTTTTTTCTAAATTTGCGATGCCATCGTCGCAGTAATTAATTATAAAGGCTTTATGATGATGAAATAAGACCATATGAGTATCCCTGAAACCGCTGATTACAAACTGTTCGATGTACCGATGAATTTCTATGAATCGATGCTGGAGGATATTCGTCAGGCTGCTCATTATATTTATCTGGAAGTTTATAAATATTATGATGATAGCATCGGGAATCGTTTTCGGGAAGCATTGATCAAAAAAGCCAGGCAGGGAGTTGAAGTCCGGCTCCTGATCGATTCCTGGGGATCCGGAGTTTCTGAAGCTTATTTTGTTGAACTGATCAAGGCAGGGGGGAAGGTCAGGTTTTTTACAAAAATCAAATTTTTCATAGATTTTTTCACCAAGAACCACCGTCGTAACCATCGTAAATTTCTCATAATCGATGATGTTATCACTTATATAGGGTCGGCTAATATCAACGATTACTGTATGAATTGGAGGGAGATGATGCTCCGGATAAAAGGGGACCTTGCGGTTTCATTCAAAAAAGTCTTCAATCTGGATTTCAGAATTTATAATAAATATTTTTATGAAAAGAATGCTTATATCCGCCTGATCCGTCATGATGATTTTGAAATTGTAAGGGATGTGCCATCTATCACTAAAAAAAGGATCAATAAAAAATTCATTCACCTAATTAAAAATGCTGGTAAGGATATCTTTATTGAGACCCCTTATTTTCTACCAGGATATTTTCTGAGACGGGCCCTCACAGAAGCTTCTAAAAGAGGTGTGAAAGTTACGGTAATCCTTCCCAAACATTCTGATATCCGTCTGGTTGATCTGCTCCGCAATAAGTACCTGGGCCCTTTGCACCTTCAGAATATAAACTTTCTGTATTATACAATTTCTAATCTGCATGCCAAGGCCATGCTGATCGATGGAAATATCTGGGCAATTGGCTCACCCAATTTTGATTACCGTTCATTCAGGTATATGCATGAAATTGTATTAATTGGAAAGCAGGAAGAAGTTGCCCGGCAATTGAACAAGCATATTGAATTAACCATTGCAGAATCAGAGCCATTCAGTTACGAACAATGGCTTAACAGGAACCGTCTGCAACGCTTTGTGGAATGGCTTTTACTGCCTTTCCGCCATCTCCTTTAATCAATGAGACTCAATTTTTTCAAGCGAAGCGAAGAAAAAATTTTTAGTCGAATTGATCCCGAAAAGACGAAGTCTTATTCGGGATCTGATGGGACTAAATTCCCCGTATCTAGAGACGAATAAGAGATATTTCCTTAAGATACCCCGCTGCTTGCCGAGGGGTAGTTCATTATGCGGATAGCTTAAATATTTACCCTCGATCCTTAGGAGTCCTCTAAAAAACCTACCTTTGTAATGCTTAAATAACTAATTTCTAATTAAAAATAAATATTTTATGGAACTGACAGATGTAATTAGCTCGAAGAAGGCGATTGAACTTGAAGATAAATACGGAGCTCACAATTATCATCCCTTACCGGTTGTATTATCGCGCGGGGAAGGTGTATATGTCTGGGATGTGGAAGGGAAAAAGTATTTTGATTTTCTTTCAGCTTATTCAGCCGTGAACCAGGGCCACTGCCATCCTAAAATTGTGCAGGCTCTGATTGACCAGGCTAAAACCCTGACGCTCACTTCCAGGGCTTTCTTCAATGACACTCTGGGGGTTTATGAAAAATTTGTCACCGGATATTTTGGATTTGATAAAGTGCTTCCGATGAATAGTGGTGCGGAAGGCGTTGAAACCGCCCTCAAGCTTTGCCGTAAATGGGCTTATATGAAAAAGGGCTTACCTGAGAACAAAGCCAAAATCATCGTTTGTGAGAATAATTTTCACGGCCGTACCATTACCATTGTTTCCATGTCGACCGATCCGGATGCAAAAAAAGATTTTGGGCCTTATACCCCGGGATTCATCACTATACCCTATAACAATTTGAAGGCTTTAGAGGGGGCGCTTCAGGACCCGGATGTGGCTGGTTTCCTGGTAGAACCCATACAGGGCGAAGCAGGAGTTTTTGTTCCCGATGAAGGATATCTGGCAAAAGCCGCTGATATGTGCAAACAGAAAAACGTACTCTTTATTGCAGATGAAGTTCAGACAGGAATTGCGCGTACCGGGAAATTGCTGGCCTGTGACCATGAAAATGTGAAACCGGATATGCTGATCCTTGGAAAAGCCCTTTCAGGCGGTGTTTACCCTATTTCTGCCGTGCTTGCCAATGATGAGATAATGATGTGCATCAAGCCGGGTGAACATGGATCAACCTTTGGCGGAAATCCAATAGCCGCGAAAGTCGCCGTTGCGGCCCTTGAAGTAATAAGGGACGAAAAATTAGCTGCGAATGCTGAACGCCTTGGTAAGATATTCAGGGATGAGATTAAAAAGATTCAGAACGACCGGATTGAGATCGTCAGGGGAAAAGGCCTCCTGAATGCGATTGTGATCCGTCCCAAAAATAATACAACAGCCTGGGATGTTTGTTTGAAAATGGCTGAGAACGGCTTACTTGCTAAACCAACTCATGATCATATCATACGTTTTGCGCCTCCACTGGTAATAAATGAAGAACAAATCCATGAGGCAGTTGAAATTATCCGGAAGTCAATACTCGCGATGAGTTAGTATAAAAAGCAAAAGGCCCCGCGGGACGGGGCCAAATTTGCCGATTATTAACCAAACCAAAAGAGTTATTTGATGAGGAATCAAATAACGTACGTATGAAATTTTAAGTACCGCTAATTACTTTTTGATAGTTGCTTGCAACATTCTTCCAGTTCACAACATTCCAGAATGCATCTATATATTCGGGACGACGGTTTTGATATTTCAGATAATAGGCATGTTCCCAAACATCCAGCCCAAATATTGGTGTTCCCTTACATTCCGAAACATCCATCAGGGGATTGTCCTGATTAGGTGTTGAACAAACGCTGAGGCTCTTATCTGCCTCAACACATAACCATGCCCATCCGCTTCCAAAACGGGTAGCAGCTGCATTAGTGAATACGTTTTTAAAAGAATCGAAAGAACTAAATTGCTTGTTGATTGCATCCGCCAACTCACCTTCAGGATTTCCACCTGCCTGAGGTCCCATTACATTCCAAAATAATTGATGGTTAAAATACCCGCCTCCATTATTTCTCACACCAGCAGAATATTTGCTGATATTTTTGAAAATATCTTTAAGGCTCATATTTTCCATTTCCGAACCAGCGATGGCAGCAAGGAATTTATCATAATATCCACGGTAATGCTTGGTATAATGGAGTTCCATTGTTTTTGCATCAATGTAAGGTTCCAAAGCTCCGAAAGAATATGGTAAATCCTCAAATTTGAAATTCATGTTTTATCTCCTTTTTTTAATAATAAATATTGATATTTATTATTTTAATTCAGTCTAAATCAACAGGGCAAAGTTATATTAAATAATCTGCATAAGTCAAATAAAAAATGTTAAAAAAGTGTAAATTCGGAAGCTTGGTTCAAGCTCAGTAAATTAAGGGATTATTTTCCTACATCATTATTAAGCAGTAGTAAATATCATTATGAAAATAATTCAGAACATCAGAAATCGAGAATAAGACGAAGGTTTAACTGGCGGTAAGTTAGGTAGTTGGGTACGGCATATTGCCTGTTGGTAATGTCGGTGACCCAGATATAGGATACGGTATTGTTGACTCCAAGAAGATTGAATACTTCAAGTGTAATCCAGGCATTTTTAATATAACGCAAGGGATTTTTCTCCCTGAATTTACTTTTTTCTCCGATTAGTAATTTGGAAAAGCCTATATCCACCCGGCGGTATGGAGGAAAACGCAGTGTATGTTCATACAAGGGAGAATTAGGCGCTCCGAATGGCAAACCTGTTCCGAAAATCAAAGTGAGATGCATTTTGTAAGAGGGGTTAGAAGGCAGGTAATCCTGGAAAAATAAAGAGAAATTGACCCTCTGATCCGTTGGTCGCGGAATATAACCCGGATGCACGATCATACTATCGACTGCAACATTATCCGTGGTGTAGCCGGGAATAATCTTTTTCCCTTCCGCATTATAATAATTATAATAATAATCGCCTTCAATATCCTGCTGGGTTTTCATTACCGAAAGGCTCGCCCAGGATTCTATTCCTTTAATAAATTCACCATTCACTTTAAAATCGATACCGGTCGCATAACCATGGGCCATGTTTTTAGCAAGGTAACGGATCCTGACATTGTCAACTATATAAGGGATAAGATTATCAAGTTTTTTATAATAGATCTCGGTGATGAATTTGAAAGGACGGTTCCAGGCGATGAAATTCCAATCGCTTCCAAGAACGAAATGAATAGAGCGCTGAGCTTTAAGGTTCGGATTAATCTGTCCTTCCAGGTTACGGAGCTCCTTGTAAAACGGAGGTTGATAATAATAACCTGTTGAAAAGCGGAACAATATGTCTTTCTTCCAGTCAGGTTTAAAAGAAACAGAGGCCCTCGGACTGAGAAGAAATTGCTTGTTATAATCCCAGTAATTGAAGCGTAAGCCGGCATTCACCGTGATCTTTTTTGCATTCCCATCTAAATCCCATGTGTTCTGGACAAAACCGGTATAGCGGTTGGAAGAAATATCAGCTTTTGTTTTAACGGCGGAATATATATCAAAGGGCTGCGGGGGAAAGTTCAGTTCGCCTATGACAGTCAGGGGGTTTGGCAGGGAATAGCCGGCAGAATCATGTACTTCCCATTCGTTCAGCTTATCATGTATGATCTCATGCTGGTATTTCAGGCCCCATTGTAAATAATTAATATTTTTCGACCAGGTCCCTTTATGTTCTATATTCATAACGGTACCCTGCATGTAGTTCCGGGCATGATCAAGGAAGGTGCCAATACCCTGCACGTCCACAACTTTACCGAACTGACCATTCGACTGGTCCGATTCCAGTTTCCCAATCCAGTATTGCCCCCGGATATCAAAGGTTTCGCTTTCCAAAGTCTGAAAAGTCGACGCAATGAATTTCAGATAGAGGTTTTCGGATGTCTTATAATTGAGAGTGAGGGCTCCCAGATAAGTTTTGTAATTATCAATCTCCTGTCCGTCAAAATAAATATTCAAACGGTAGGCTTCATTAAAAGTACCGAAGTTGGTTTCCCTGCTCTGGGGAATCAGCTGATAAGAATTCCGGGAATAATACCCGAGGAACGAAAGTTCCAGTTTTTCAGTAATATCATATGTGAACAGAGATTGGACATCCACAAAATTTGGCTTATAATCTCCTTTGGTATCCAGCGATTTGAGTATATACTGGGTTGTTTTGTACCGGGCACCGGCAAGATAGGTAAAGCGGGTGTTTTTGCTTAGCCCTTCAACGTGGGCCTGTGCTCCCAGCAGGCTGGCCTGGGCAGAGCCTGCAAATTTTGTAGGCCTTTTGTATTGTATATCCAGCACCGATGACATTTTATCACCATATCTTGCTTCGAAGCCACCGGCTGAAAACTGTATCCCTGAAACCAGGTCTGAGTTCACAAAGCTGAGGCCTTCCTGCTGGCCTGAGCGTATCAGGAATGGACGATAAATTTCAATTCCATTCACATACACCAGGTTCTCATCGAAATTCCCGCCTCTTACCGAGTATTGGGAACTTAATTCATTTGTGGATGAAACTCCGGGCAGGGTTTTTAGCAATGCTTCTATATTTCCGGAGATGGAAGGTATAAAGGTGGCTTCCTTTGGATTCAACCTTGTAAAGTTGGTACTACGGTTTTGTTCCTCTTTTACTTCGAATCCGGGCAGATCGGTTGAAGTGAAGGCCAGTTTAATGTCCAGTTCCTTGGTTTCCCCGGCATCCAAAGTGATCCTGTATTGCTGTCGTTCAAATCCTATAAATGAAAAATCTACAACATAGGTAGTACCTGCCGGGATCTTTAATTCGTAATGTCCTTTCTTGTCGGTGGTAGTACCGGATGCAAAACCCACCAAAGCTACATTCACCATTTCGATAGGCTGATTATCCTGATCGCTCACATATCCCGATAAAATTGCAGAACCCTGGGACTTTGCAAGTGTTGAAAAAAGAAATGAAAATATGGTTAAAAGTACAAACTGTCTGATTCGCATTATTGGTTTATTAGGTCCGGTTAATCCTCATACTTTTTCCTTTTGAATTTTCCTTCTTTCCAGGCTTTAAAAAACTGTGCCCAGGCAAAGGGGTTTAATACTGTGATAGGTTGTGTCTGGCCGGCGTAATAAAGTTTGTCTATCCTTTGATCCACAACATTCCGGTAATTCATATTGGCATTCATTGGCATTGCATCTGCCCGTGCGGCCATTTCACTCTTTTCTAAATTTTTACGGGCGATCACCAGATCATCATCAGGAATAACCAGGTTCAGGAAGGCATCTTTGAACTGCTCCTTTGTAGGCCAGGGATAAATGACAGTTTCGCTCAGGTAAATCGTATCTGAATTCATGACCTGGAACATGGTATAGCGATTGTTTCGAATGGTATCCGGAATGATGAAGATATTTTTTTTAAATCCGACCGAAGAGAACTGTATACTATCGCCTTTACGGGCTACAAATGAGAAATATCCGAAATAATCACTGATAGTACCATGCCCCGTATTTCTATCCAAAATATTCGTAAAAGGGATGGGCTTGAGGCTGTCGCCGGTGACAACAACACCGGTAAACTGAACAAGGTTTTTAGTGTATATTGAATCATTATCGTTTGATTCCTGAGCTTTTAATAAAGGAGCTGAAAGTAACAGCAGGAGTAAAATGGATGTTTTACGGAAATTTTTCATAACTGCTGTTGGTAAAAATTCAGGATTATGTATTTTGCTCGTAAAGATAATTATTAGATTTTTAACGGTGAACCAATTATTTTATTATGGTAAAATAACAGATCAGGGAAGTAATAAGTTCATTATAATTGGGTCTGATGCTGTGTTTTTGGTTCATGGCTAAAAATAAAAAATGCTGTTACCCGATGAGGATAACAGCACAAGTTCGTCATAAAATACAGTATTACTTGTTCAGAAAGCCTTTTTCACGGGCTTCTTTGAGACATGCGCTGATACCTTTTTTATTGATATTGCGAATAGCCTCAGTTGAAACTTTCAAGCATATCCAACGATCTTCTTCAGGTATGAAGAAGCGTTTGGTTTGAAGGTTAGGATAGAACCTTCTTCTGGTCTTGATATTGGAATGGGAAACACTGTTTCCTGTAATAACGGTCTTACCTGTGATTTCACAAACTCGTGCCATTTCTTTAGATTTAAATGGTTGATTCCAAAAACGGAGTGCAAAGAACGTGATTATTTTCGAATTACACAAGAAGATTAGTAATTTTAATTTTTATCAAAGATGAATAATAAAGAGATTGAAGAGATGAGAAACTAATCTGAGCTTTCAGAAATCGTTTTCAGCCTTAACATATTTAATGCTGAAAGTGCTGCCCGGCGGATATTTCGTCCACGATGCTCACCGAAAAGAAATTTTTGAGTAAGGGTGCCTTTTGCAGATGCTACAGCTATCCAGACGGTCCCAACCGGTTTTTCAATTGTTCCCCCGTCCGGTCCTGCAATTCCGGATGTTGAGATGGCATAATCAGTCCCGAATTTCAGTCGGGCAGCCTCGGCCATTTCCCTGACAACTTCCTCGCTCACAGCCCCGTATTTTTCCAGGCTAAGGGATTTTACACCCAAAATCTTTTCTTTGATCTCATTGGAATAAGCTACCACCGAGCCTTTATAATATCTGGAAGAACCGGCCACACTGGTGATAAGATGGGCAATATAGCCACCCGTGCAGCTTTCGGCTGTGCATAGAGTGCGATGGGCTTTGATCAGGCCTACCCCCACCACTTCTTCCATACTTTCGTCTTCATAACCGAATATCAAATCAGGGATCAGCTTTTGAAGTCTTGAAATTTCTTCATCAATCTGATCTGAAACTGTCTGCCAGTCTTTTCCCTTACCAGTTAACCTTAATCTGACTATACCCGGCTGAGGCAGATAAGCCAGGCCAATATTTTCCGGAAGCGCCTCTTCCCAGGCAGATATAATATCCGAAAGGAAAGATTCACCCATTCCATGAGTCAGCACGGTACGATGAACTACCACTACATCATTATGGTTCTTTCTTAGCCGGGGAAGAATATAGTCATCCATCATGCCTTCCATTTCGAAGGGTACCCCAGGCATAGAGACGATGATCCGGCCATCGCTTTCGAACCACATTCCCGGCGCCGTACCATTATGATTTACCAGGGGATCGCAATTGGCCGGAACTTCCGCTTGTTCACGGTTCCTCTCCGTAAGTTCAAAACCCCTGTTAGCAAAAAACCTTCGGATGTTCTCCAGGGATTCCTCATGCAGAACCAGGCCGGTTTGAAAATATTCACACAAGGTTTTTTTTGTCAGGTCATCCCTGGTTGGCCCGAGTCCTCCAGAGAGCAGGATAATATCAGCCCTGGTCTTTGCCTCATCAAGAGCATGTTTAATTTCATTGCCATCATCCGCAATCGCTGTAATACGGCCCACACCTATTCCGATCGAATGAAGTTTCGCTGCCATCACAGTGGCATTTGTATTGACTACCTGTCCTACAAGGAGTTCGTCTCCGATTGATATGATCTCTGCATTCATAAAGCAAAATTAATATACTGCCGGTTGTAAAAGTCCGTTTTACAAGGTATATTTGAACAAATTTGTGCTAAACGGTCTTTATAATAAATAACTCCATTTTCAAAGACTATGTTCACAAAAAGTTCGTGGAGTTTATTTAAACAAAAGGAAGGAAATGAATATGAAAGTGTTGGATGCCGACCTTATTCTGAACAATGACGGTAGTGTATTTCATCTGCATTTGCGGCCGGAACATATTGCTGATACGGTTATTATCGTGGGTGACCTAAATCGAGTAAATGAGATATCGAAGCTTTTTGATCTGGTTGAGTTTCGCATAGAAAACCGCGAGTTTCACACTCATACAGGGAGATTAAACGGAAAAAGGCTAACGGTTTTGTCGACTGGCATTGGGCCTGACAATATTGATATAGTAATGAATGAACTGGATGCAGCCGTTAATATGGATCTTAATAGCCGTAAACCTAAAACAGAGCGGAAAAAACTTTCGATAATCCGCCTGGGAACATCCGGTTCAATGCAAAGGGATATCCCGGTAGATTCGTTCGTGGTTTCTAAATACGGATTAGGCCTGGATGGTTCACTTAACTTTTATGCAGACCTGGATAAAGTCAAAGACAAAGCGCTTACAGCTGAATTTGTAAGCCAGACGGCCTGGCCGGTTGCACTCCCTTTACCTTATGTTATTCCGGGTACTGAGCGCCTTACCGATCTGCTCTCCAAAGGGCAGTACACGGGAATTACGGCCACGGCTCCCGGCTTTTATGCACCCCAGGGGCGCATAGTCAGACTGGAATTAGCCTTTCCTGAATTGAATGATCATTTGATGAATTTCGAATACCAGGGATTGAAGGTGATGAACTATGAAATGGAAACTTCATCGCTTTACGGGCTGGGGCACATGCTGGGCCATGATGTGGCCAGTGTATGCGTTATTCTGGCGAACCGCATACAGGGGGTCTATAGTAAGGATTATAAAAAGACAGTGAGGCAATTGATAACATATGTGCTTGAAAAGTTAACTTCCTAGCATCCTGAATGTTCCTTTTGGACGAATAAAATGAGCGAGAAAGCAAATAAAGAACTTGATGCCTTGATGGACTTGCTGGATGAGCCCAATGAAGAGATCTTTGTAGCTGTCAGGGACAAGATTTATACTTATGGACCGGCTGCTATTCCCATTCTGGAACATGTATGGGAAAATTCTTTTGACCCTTTCATACAGCACCGCATCGAAGAAATTATTCATGCGATAGAACAGGATGAGTTGAAAAGAGAACTGAAGAACTGGTCCCAGTTTAAGAATCATGATCTACTCTTAGGCTATCTATTGGTTTCCAGGTTCCAGTATCCGGATCTGGACCAGGAAATGCTTATCAAGAAGATAGGGCAGATTTCCCAGGATGTATGGCTGGAACTCAATAATAACCTGACCGGACTGGAAAAGATCAAGGTTATCAATCACATTCTTTTCGAGGTTTATAAATTTGCAGGGAATGTCACAAATATACAGGCTCCGGAAAATTATTATATCAAGAACCTGTTGGAACACCAGAAAGGAACTCCTCTTTCACTTGGAATGATATATGTCATCATTGCCCAAAGCCTGAATATTCCGATTTATGGAGTTGACCTGCCAAGGCATTTTGTTTTGGCATATATGGATGACCCCAGCAGGGAACTTAAAGATGAACCTTCAGGCGATGTACTCTTCTATATTAATCCCTTTAATAAAGGAGCTGTATTTACGCGAAATGAAATTGAACTTTTTGTTAAGCAACTCGGGCTTGATAATAAAGATTCATATTACCTGCCCTGCAGTAATAAAACCATAATCCGCAGGCTGATCAATGAACTTATATTTGTCTACAATCAATCGGGAAATCCTGCAAAGGCAGATGAACTCAAAGACTTGCTGGATATCATGGATTAGTTCATTCCCTTTTTCTTCCCGTAATAATCTTCCAGGAAATCATTGATATTGGATTCGACCCTCAGGAGGATATCCGACACATCCGAACGAACAAATTTCTCAGCCGTTATCTTTTCATACAATTCAATATATCTTTCTGAAACAGAATCTACGAATTGATCTGACATTTCCGGAACCTGCTGGCCGGTTTTTCCCTGGAATCCATTTTCCATCAGCCATTCTCTCACGAATTCCTTGGAAAGTTGTTTTTGTTGTTCTCCCCTTGCAAAACGCTCCTCATATCCATCTTTATAAAAATAACGGGAAGAGTCTGGTGTATGTATTTCGTCGATAAGGTAAATTTGTCCCTTGGCTTTCCCGAACTCATACTTGGTATCGACCAGGATCAGACCTTTATCATCAGCCATTTCAGTTCCCCGCTGGAACAGTCCTGCAGTATATTTTTCAAGTTGGAGATAATCTGATTCCGCAATAAGTCCTGAATTAATAATCTCCTCGCGGGAAATATCCTCATCATGCCCTTCAGTTGCCTTGGTTGTAGGGGTCAGGATGGGGGAGGGGAATTTCTGGTGTTCTCTCATTCCATCCGGAATGGCTACACCACAGATCTCTCTGCTACCGTTTTTGTAAGATCTCCAGGAACTTCCCGTTAGATAGCCCCGAATGATCATTTCCACCGGGAAGGGTTCGCAATAATGACCTATGGTGACCATCGGATCAGGACTGGCGATCATCCAGTTGGGGACAATATCCCGGGTAGCATGCAGGAACTTGGCGGCGATCTGGTTCAGCACCTGTCCCTTGTAGGGGATAGCCCTGGGCAGCACCACATCGAAAGCCGAAATCCGGTCGGTGGCGATCATCACCAAGAGCTCATCATTGATATTGTATACATCCCGGACTTTCCCATGGTAAACATTCTTGAGTCCCGGAAATTTATAATCGGTACGGAGTATTACGTTTTTCATCAGGATAAATTTTATGATTTTTCTCTGTCTTTTTCATAAGCCTGGATGATACGGGTAACCAGGCGGTGCCTTACAATGTCCCTTTCATCCAGGAGGATAAATTCCATTCCCTTGATGTTCTTGAGGATCTTCATGGCATGAATCAGGCCGGATGACTGGTTGCGGGGCAGATCAACCTGTGTGATGTCACCCGTAACAATGAATTTGGAAGATTTGCCCATACGTGTCAGGAACATTTTCAGCTGGTTGGAGGTCGTATTTTGGGCTTCATCAAGGATAACAAATGAATGATCGAGGGTCCTTCCACGCATGAAAGCCAGGGGGGCCACTTCTATGGTGCCGTCTTCCAGGAAAGTGAGCAGCCTTTGTGTGGGAAGCATGTCCCTCAGTGCATCGTAAAGAGGTTGCAGGTAAGGGTCCAGCTTATCTTTTAAGTCTCCCGGAAGGAAACCCAGGTTTTCACCGGCTTCCACGGCCGGGCGGGTAAGAATGATGCGCTTTACCTGTTTTTCTTTTAATGCCCTCACTGCCAATGCAACTGCGGTATAAGTTTTTCCTGTGCCGGCCGGCCCAATGGCAAAAACCAGGTCATTCTGAAAAGAACTTTCGACCATTTTTTGCTGGTTTATCGTGAGTGCCTTGATCAACCTGCCGTCCCTGCCGTGAACCAGCACATCATCGGACTGGGGAGTCTGGATCATCAGGTCGGTTTCTTCATCTTTTCCCTGCATTATTTGCATGATATCGTTTTCGGTAATATGTCCGAATTTATCGAAACTAAGTAAGAGAAGTGAAAATTTTCTTTCGAAAGCATCCATTTCCTTCGTATCTCCCATCACTTTTATCATGTCCCCACGGGCAACAATCTTAAGTTTTGGAAACTGTTTCTTGATCAGGTTGAGGAGGACATCATTCACCCCATAAATTTCAAGAGGATTATATCCTTCAATGGAAACTATGCGTTCGCTCATGTATGTCTTAATTCAGAATGAATGTAAATATTAACCAGCGGTCCAAAAGTATCAAAAAATGCTATAGTTCTGTGATTAATTACTAATTTTGAATAGTACAAAAGTAGGACTTGCAGGCTAAATCCGCAAGTTGATAATCCAATAAAAGTTTCGCGTCAGAAAATGCCGATCATCACACTAACAAGCGACTGGGGGATTAAGGATCATTATCTGGCTGCTGTAAAAGGAAGTATCCTGAGCCGGCTCCCGGAAGCTAATATTATAGATATTTCCCACCAGGTTGATCCCTTTGACCTCAAACAGGCATCATTTATTATCAGGAACAGCTATCCGCAATTTCCAAAAGGAACTATTCACATTATCGGGATACAATCGGAAGAATCGGTAAATAACAGCCATATGGCTATAGAAATTGAGGGCCAGTTTTTTATAGGTAATGATAATGGAATGTTTTCGATGATCTTTGACAGGCCCCCGGATAAAATAGTGGAGATCACCATCACACAGGATACAGATTATTTTACCTTTTCAAGTCGTGACCGTTTTGTGAAAGCAGCTATTCACCTGGCAAAGGGGGGAGCGATTGAGGAATTAGGTAATCTGAAGGACCACTGGTCGGAACAAATGCTATTCAAACCAGTAATAGCAGGTCAGTTAATCAAGGGAATGATTATTTACGTTGATAATTACGAGAATGTAATCACCAATATCACAGAGGAATTATTCCACAAGACAGTGAAAAGTAAAAAATTCCTGATTGAATGCCGGGGTGAAAAAATCGCAAAGATTAGCCGCTCGTACCTGGATGTTCCGGTGGGAGAACCCCTGGCACTATTCGGATCAACAGGAAACCTCGAAATTGCAATCAACCAGGGCAATGCCAGCAGTTTAATGGGATTATACATGAATGACCCGGTAAGGGTTGAGTTTTTCTGATGTACTATTTCTGAGGCTTATAATTCATTTTAAATTAATTCTTTCCTTCCGTTTTCCTAAACCTTCATCTTCATTCTATAATAATAGGTAATACCATTCGTTTAGCTAAAAATGATAATTTTGCAGCTGCCTGTTCAATGGGTCAGGTGAAGATATTGATGAGTAAAAGAGAAAGTCTATGTTAACTTTGCTGAGAAAAGAGATCAGCTCCTTCCTGAGTTCTTTGATTGGATATATCGTGATTACGGTGTTTCTTTTGATCAACGGACTCTTTCTGTGGGTATTCGAGGGGAATTTCAACATACTGGATTATGGATATGCTAATATTGACGGATTATTCATGATCGCCCCTTTTGTTTTCCTATTCCTGATACCGGCCATTACCATGCGTTCCTTCGCTGAAGAAAAGCGATCAGGTACCATAGAATTTATCATGACCAAACCTTTGACGGACTTGAAAATAGTTCTTGCAAAGTATTTCGCCGGACTTATCCTGGTGATTTTCTCCCTTATACCTACCCTGATTTACTTTTTTTCGGTATATCAGTTAGGACTTCCAAAAGGGAATATCGATATGGGAGGAATGTGGGGTTCCTATATCGGCCTTCTTTTCCTGGGAGCTTCTTTTGTGGCTATCGGATTGTTCTCTTCAACCATCAGTGATAACCAGATAGTCTCCTTTATCATCGCGGTTTTTTTAAGTGGTTTCCTTTATATAGGTTTCGATTTTATCTTTTCACTGAATATTTTCGGAAACTTCGACCTCTTGATACGCTCACTCGGGATCAATGCCCATTATCAGTCAATGAGCCGGGGAGTCATCGACCTGAGGGATGTGATTTATTACCTGAGTGTTATCACCCTCTTTATACTTCTGGCGAAAAATTCACTTGAACGCAGAAAATGGTAAGTTATGGGAAGAAAAGGTGAAAACAAACGTAAGAATGTGAGAAGAAATAATCTTCTTCAACTTGTAGCCTGGATTATCATTATTATACTGGCTAATGTAATCGTATCCTATATTCCCAGGAAATCTTATACCCGCCTTGATCTCACATCCGATAAGAGGCATTCGCTGTCGGATGCAACCAAAGCTCTTTTGGAGAAGGTGGATGATATTGTTTATTTTCAGGTTTATCTTGATGGGGATTTTCCTTCCGGTTTCAAGCGCCTGCGCAGTGCAACCGTGGATATGCTTGATGAATTCAGGGCCTATAATAAAAATATTCAGTATGAATTCATCAATCCATCCAGCAGTGATGATGCCAAAGAAAGGAGCGACACTTACCAATTATTGATACAGAAAGGACTTCAGCCTACCGACCTGCAGGTCAATACGAAACAGGGGAAGGAACAACAAGTCATTTTTCCGGGTGCGATTGCATCTTATAAAGGGAGAGAACTCCCGGTCGACCTCTTGAATACCCAGATGGGTGTACCTCCTGAAGAAGTCCTGAATAATTCGGTGGAGTCATTGGAATTCAGACTGGCCAGCGTTATCCGCAACCTTACCATTAGTCAGAAGCCGAAAATTGCCTTCCTGGGAGGACAAGGCGAACTGGGAGATAAGTATATTCAAGATGCTGCCCAGGCACTTTCTAAACAGTATTCGGTTGAAAGGGTGATCATTAATGGGCAGCTCTCCAGTCTTGCCAAAAGGGATAGTATCGGGCCCGACAAGGCCCGCATCATTAATAAATTTGACGCCCTGATTATAGCTAAGCCTGACTCTGCTTTTAGTGAAATGGACAAATTTATTATCGATCAATTTATTATGAAGGGTGGAAAGGTGTTATGGCTGATTGATAAAGTAAATGCCTCTATGGACAGTCTGCAGAATACCGGAACTACCCTCGGAATTGATATGGACCTGAACCTTGAAGACATGCTCTTTGAATATGGCGTGAGGATAAACAGTGATTTGGTGTTGGACCTGAATGCCCTTCGTATTCCGCTTAAAACCGGTCAGATAGGCAACCAGCCACAAATTGATTTTTACCCCTGGTATTATTTTCCTCTTTTGACCCCGAGCTCTGATAACCCCATCGTAAAAAATCTGAATGCTATCAAAACCGAATTTGTCAGCAGCCTGGATACAACCAGGCTAAGGGGTGTGAAAAAAACCATATTGCTACGAACTTCCCGGTATTCAAGGGTCGCAAATACACCTGTCCTGATCTCTCTGAACATCCTTAACCAAAAGCCTGATCCAAGGGAATTTCCGGGGCCGCCTCAGAACGTTGGTGTGTTGCTGGAAGGTAAATTCAGGTCCCTTTATGAGAACCGTATCCCTCCGGTCCTTGCAAATAATGGGGAAATTGGCTTTGACGAAGTAAGCCGTCCTACCAAAATGATCGTCGTTTCCGACGGTGACATTATCAAAAACCAGTTACATTATTCGAAAGGATATGCGCTTCCACTGGGCTATGATCAGTATACCGACGAAACTTATGGAAATAAGGATTTTATTTTGAATGCAATGGATTATCTTACAGATGCCTCCGGTTTGATAAGCATCCGTTCAAGAGATTTGAAACTGAGGCTGCTGGATATGACAAGGGTGAATAATAATAAAATTTTCTGGCAGGTTTTGAATACAATTTTGCCTGTATTGTTGGTAATCATATTTGGGATCATCCAGTTTTATATCCGCAAACGAAAATATAGCTCAACTCATCGCTAATATGAGTTAGTAGCTAAAAAATGAACATTTAACAGAATTTCTGAAAATGAAAAAAAACAGGATAATACTTTTTATTGCACTCCTCATGCTGCTTGTTGCTGCTTTTTTAGTCTGGAACAGTTCTTCCGGCACACTCAGGAAAAAGCTTAGTGATTTCAGTGTTAAAGATACCGGGAGCATCACAAAATTATTTATTGCCGATAAGCATGACAAGGAGGTTATACTGAACCGGATAGGGAAAGCTAGATGGCTGGTGGACGGAAAAAACCTTGCCCAGCAGGTGAAGATCAACTTTTTTCTGAAGACCCTGGCGGATCTCGAGGTGAAGGCTCCCGTGCCTTTAAAAGCGCGCAATAATGTCATCAAAAGAATGTCGGTCCTGGCCAGGAAAATAGAGATTTACCAGGAGGTACCTCGAATCAATATTTTCGGATTGAAATTATTTCCTCATGAAAAAAAAACCAAGACTTATTATGTAGGTGATGTAACTCAGGACAATGAAGGAACCTATATGCTGATGGAGGGGGCTGAAGAACCTTATATAGTTTTTATTCCTGGTTTCAGGGGCTTTGTTTCCAGCCGTTATTCGACATTGGCTGACGATTGGAGGGATTATACCGTATTTCAGGAAAAACTGGCAGACATTGCGTCGATTGAATTGGAATTTCCTTCAGATCCGGCTGAATCTTACCTTTTAAAGGTAAGCCCGGATCAGCATATCAGCATAAAGGCTTTGCAGGACAATCGTGAGGTTGATAATTATGATACAATAAGGGTATTGAATTTCCTGACTTCTTTTAATGATATAAGGTTTGAATCCCTGCTGAATAATTTGATTCCTAAGACTACCATTGATTCGGTACTTGCCACTCAGCCAAGCACAATTATCACCCTCAGCAGTAGGGACGGAAGTCAGAATATTGTTAAGATTTTTAAGAAGGCTGGTTTTTCGCAATATTATAATCAGGATGGCGCAGCGATGGAACCTGCCGACCTGGACCGGGCATATGCTTTAGTTAATAAAGGTCAGGATTTTGTCCTTATCCAGTATTTTGTTTTTGACAAAGTACTCCGGAATCTGGATTATTTATTGGGCAAGGAAAAGTCAGGGAAAAAAGCAGCCAAATGAAATGCCGGCTTTTTGGCGGATTAATTTCGTTGGGGCTGAACCGCCCGGTTAAATTATGGGGTTTTAATGGAAGTCATACAGCTGACGGGTTTACCCGTCAGTTTTTTTATATAAGAAGAATCAGTATATAGAATAAAGAAAAAGGCTGCCCGGAATCCGGAGCAGCCTTTTGAGTATATATGATTGTTTAAATTAGACGACACCCTGGGCGAGCATAGCATCAGCAACTTTTACAAATCCGCCGATGTTTGCACCCTTCATATAGTCGATATATCCGCTTTCATCCTTACCGTATTTAACACAGTTGGCGTGGATATTCTTCATGATGTTGTGCAGTCTCTCGTCAACTTCTTCACGTGTCCATGACAGACGAAGTGAATTCTGGCTCATTTCAAGTCCTGAGGTTGCAACACCACCTGCATTGGCAGCTTTACCAGGTCCGTAAAGGATCTTGGCGTTCTGATATACAGTGATAGCTTCAGGAGTTGAAGGCATGTTGGCGCCTTCAGAAACCACGAAACAACCATTCTTAATGAGGGTTTCAGCAGCTTCTTTATTGACTTCGTTCTGGGTTGCACTTGGTAAAGCAACATCACATTTAATACCCCACGGGCGTTTGCCTTCGAAATATTCACAACCGTATTTGGCAGCATATTCACTGATCCTGCCGCGTTTTACATTTTTCAGATGCATCACGAAAGCAAGTTTTTCAGCGTCAATACCATTCGGGTCATAGATGAAACCGTTGGAGTCGGACATGGTCACGACCTTGGCGCCAAACTGGGTAGCTTTTTCGGTAGCATACTGGGCAACGTTGCCGGAACCTGATACTACGACGGTTTTACCTTTCATGCTGTCACCACGGGTTTTCAGCATTTCTTCAGCAAAATATACCTGACCGTAACCGGTAGCTTCCGGACGAATAAGGCTTCCGCCCCATTCTATTCCCTTACCTGTCAACACGCCAGTGAATTCATTGCGGAGTCTTTTGTATTGTCCGAACAAGAAACCGATTTCACGTCCGCCAACACCGATATCACCGGCGGGAACGTCTGTGTCAGGTCCGATGTGGCGGAATAATTCTGTCATAAAGCTCTGGCAGAATTTCATCACTTCATTATCTGATTTGCCTTTGGGGTCAAAGTCAGAACCGCCTTTACCACCGCCCATTGGGAGGGTAGTCAGACTGTTTTTCAGAACTTGTTCGAAAGCAAGGAATTTAAGCACGCCAAGATTGACGGTGGGGTGTAACCTCAAACCGCCTTTGTATGGTCCGATTGCACTGTTCATTTCGATGCGGTATCCTTTGTTGATCTGGATCTCACCTTTATCATCCACCCAGGGCACACGGAAAAGGATCACTCTTTCAGGTTCTGCAAGCCTCTCAAGGATTTTCGCTACCTTATATTTCGGGTTCTCTTCAATAAAAGGGATAAGCGATTCGGCTACTTCCTTTACAGCCTGATGAAATTCGGCTTCTCCGGGGTTCTTGGCGATGAGCTTTGCCATGAACTCATTGACCAATTGGTCATAAGCGTTATTTGCCATAATTCTTAATATGTTAAGTTTTTAAAGAAATTTTAAAGCGTGGCAATATTAGTGAAAAAATAGGTTTTACTGTTATAAGTTTCACAAAAATTAACACTTAGTTTATAATTTAGATTGGGTTTAAGTTGGGACGGGGGGAAGTGATAAGGTGATAAGGTGATAAGGTGATAAGGTGATAAGGTGATAAGGTATAGGTGATAAGGTGATAAGGTGATAAGGTGATATGGTGGAAAAGTGGAAAAGTCCTATGTGAATCCTAATGTGTTCTATGTGCCTACTGTGTTGAAAAAAGGTTTTTATATCCTATATCCGATATGCGATACACAATTGCACGATGTATTCGACGTATGAGATATTAGATTTCCCCAATACCCAATATCTAATACCGGTGCCTAATTTCCGTACCTTTAGACATTCAATTATTCGCGCAACTTATGACAGACAACACCGGAAACAGCAATAATAAATATCAGAAACTCAGGGCTGAAAATATAGAGCGATTAAAAGAGCTGGCAGCCATTAACCGGACTACCCAGATCATAAAGGAAGGTAAATCGGTTGAAGAAACCCTCCGTCAGATCTGCATTATACTTCCTCCGGCATGGCAGTACCCTCAGTTTACCGTCGCCCGTATCCTCTATGATGGCAAGGAATACAACTCATCCGATTTTGCCCCGACCCAGTGGGTGCAAAGACAGAAATTCCAGACCATTGACAATAAAAGCGGTGCTATTGAGATCTATTATCTCCGGAAATTTCCGGATATGGATGAAGGGCCTTTTTTGTTGGAAGAGAGACACCTGATTGAAAACCTCTGCAATATTATCACGGGTTACATAAATAGTATCCTGGCCAAATCCATTATAAAGGGAAGGACCCAGGTTCCGGTCCCACCTCCTGCTGACGTGCAAATTCCGGGTGTCAGCAGCCGGCAGTTACTGCAGCGCTTCCTGAATAAAAGCAACCAGGACCGGGATATTTACCATGACCTGATGCCTTTCAAAGTTAAGGAGATTTTGCTGGTGGCTAATTTGTATGATGCTTATAGTATAGAGAAGGAAGGACGTTTTTCGGAACATGTGCTGGGCGAATATAATCAGCTGAACCTGACATCGATCCCAAGAATCACCGGGGTTTCATCCATCGAAGAAGCTATGGGTCAGATCCGGACCAAGCATTTCGATCTGATCATCCTCATGATGGGGGCCGACAAACGGACTCCCATAGGGCTGAGTTGTAAGGTCAAAAGGGAATTCCCCTATATCCCTGTCTTTCTTTTGCTGAATAATAATTCGGATATGGTCCTCATAAGTGAGACCAAAAATGCCCTTGAACATATCGACAAGGTATTTATCTGGAACGGGGAATCCTCGGTGTTTTTTGCAATGATCAAACATGTGGAGGACCGGATCAATGTTGAAAATGATACAGAATTTGGGATGGTGAGGGTTATATTACTTGTGGAGGACTCGCCCAAATATTTTTCCCGCTACCTTCCCATGCTTTATTATATCGTGCTGGAACAGACCAAGAGGATCATTGACGATGTGAGTACCGACGAATTATACAAGGTCCTCCGGCTCAGGGCCCGGCCCAAAATATTACTGGCTTCAACGTATGAAGAGGCGGTGGATATCCTTGACAGATACCGTGACTTCCTCTTATGTCTTATTACAGATGTAAAGTTCCAGAAGGACGGAAATGAAGACGAATCGGCCGGATTCAACCTGGTGAAATATGCCAGGGGTCAAATAAAAGACCTGCCTATCATTATTCAATCTTCGGATGAATCAAATGCCAAAATGGCATTTGACTTCAAATGCACTTTCATAAATAAAAATTCAGAGTCCCTGAGCCAGGATTTCAAGAGTTTTATCACCCATTTCCTGGGATTTGGAAATTTCGTTTACCGGAACGAAAAGGGGGTGAAAATTGCGGAGGCCAGGTCACTCAGGGAATTTGAAAAATTTCTGGAGACCATACCCGACGAGTCGCTCCTCTATCATGCCCGGCGTGATCATTTTTCACTCTGGCTGATGGCCAGAGGGGAGATACAGGCAGCCAAGATTCTCAACCCTCATAAGGTTACCGATTTTGATGACCCCCAGTCTATCCGTGATTATCTTATTGAAGTCATCCGGCGTTTCCGGAACGAACAGAATCAGGGTAAGATCATTCCCTTTGAAGAATCGGCCATTAATGACGAAACGAATGTGGTGAGCCTGGCCGAAGGTTCTCTCGGAGGAAAAGGCCGGGGTCTTGCATTTGTGAACTCCCTCATTCAAAACGTTGATTTTTCACAACAAGTCCCGAATATCAACATTATTTCTCCCAAAACATCGGTGATAGGGACCGAGGAATTTGAATATTTTATTGAAAGGAATTCATTAAGGGATTTCCTGGCATCAAATCCAGATTACGATCAAGTCAAAAAAGTTTTCCTGGAAGGCAAGCTCACCGATACCCTTGTAAAGCGTCTGAGGACTCTTTTAATGAAAATTAAGAAACCCCTGGCCATCAGGTCTTCCGGGCTTTTTGAGGATTCTCTGATGCAGCCCTTTGCCGGTATATTCGAAACTTATCTTCTGCCCAATAGCCATCCCGACCCTAAGGTCAGGCTGAAACAAGTTATGGATGCTATAAAGCTGGTTTATGCTTCGGTTTATTCCGATGATGCCAGGGGCTATATCGAAGCGGTTAATTATAAGATAGAAGAGGAAAAGATGGCGGTGGTCATACAGGAAGTGGTCGGGAATAAATTCGGTAATTATTTCTATCCGCATATCAGCGGTGTTGCCCAATCATATAATTTCTATCCTTATGCCCATATGAAGCCCGATGAAGGCTTCGCCGTGACCGCGGTCGGCTTGGGGAAATATGTGGTGGATGGTGAAAAGGCCTATCGTTTTTCGCCCAAATACCCGGATGTGGAGATCAGTTCCTCTAAAGACCAGTTCCTGAATTCACAGGTGGAGTTCTATGCCGTTGACCTTGGGAAAAAGGATATCAACCTGATGGAGGGAGATACGGCCGGACTGGCCAGGCTGGATATCGATATGGCTGAAATACAAGGTACACTTAAGCACTGTGCCTCAGTTTATGATCCCAATAATAATGTCATAATCCCAGGACTGACACATGCCGGCCCGCGGATTGTAAATTTTGCGAATATCCTGAAATATAATTATGTCCCGCTGGCACAGGCAATTGAGGTGGTTTTGGATGTAGTCAAAGAGGCCATGGGTTCGCCGGTGGAGATTGAATTTGCCGTCGACCTGAATAAGGATAAACAGAACCGGGCTTCGTTTTATCTTTTGCAGATAAAACCCCTGATCGGAAGCGCTACGGATTATAATGTCAATATGGATCGCTTTCCTAAGGAAAGGATATTATTATTGTCTGAAAAGTGCATGGGCAATGGTATGCTGGAGAATATTCAGGATGTGATTTATATAGATAAAGAATATTTTGATAAGGCTGCGACACTTCAAATGGCGGATGAGATCGAAGAGTTAAACAAGCAATTTAGCGCGGATCACAGGAAGTATATTTTGATAGGCCCCGGTCGCTGGGGTACCCGCGATCGCTGGATAGGGATCCCGGTAAACTGGGCCCAGATCTCCAATGCAAAAGTCATTGTCGAGACCAGCCTTGAAGGCTATCCCCTGGACGAATCATCCGGTTCGCATTTCTTTCACAATGTGGTATCTATGAGTGTCGGCTACTTAAGCGTTCAACCTGAGATATCGAAAAGTTTTATCCGGTATGATATCCTGGATGCACAGGAGCTGGTTTCAAAAACCAAGTACTTCAGGCATGTCCGCTTTAAAAAACCCATTACGGTCAGTATGGACGGGAAGAAGAGGCTGGCGGTGATTACGTGGGAGAGTGATTAGTCAGCGGTCAGCAGTCCGCGGTCAACAGTAGGCAGTAGACTTCAATCAAAAGCCCATGCCCGTGGGGCATAAATGGTGGTAGCGCACAAGGCACCATGAATTTTCATTCATCGACGCATTGAACATTGAATATCGCTGATTGACGATGGATCATTGATCAGTAACCATAGACCATAAACCATAATTCCCAAATCCTGAATTCTTTTCCACCTTTCCACCTTTTCACTTTTCCACCTGTTTTTTTTATTTCACTGAGTTTCACCGAGGAAATCGGAGATTCACGGAGGGGGAAATATTAAATATTATATAGAAAATTTCAAATATTAAAAGGAATGAAAATTATATCCTATGTGATACCTATGTGCTCTACTGTGCCTATGTGTTGAAAAGAGAGCCATCGGGAAAATTCACAAGGGAAAATGGAGGGCCACAGAGGGGGGAATATTAAATATAATATTGAAAATAGAATATATTAAATTGCTATATGAGAGATGCCATTGCGAAATGAGAAATGAACGAGAACCTTAGGAGCGACATATTTGTAGCAGACTTAGTCCATAGTATATTATTGCTTGATAAATTTCGCTGAGAGCCTTCCTTCATTCGAATTCAGATTGAGGATATAAAATCCGGCCTTGAGTTGATTAATATCTATTCTGAACTCCGGAGCGGAGTTTATGCTTCCTGATTTTACAGTTTCCCCAAGTATATTTTGAATCAGATATCCGGTTCCGGGATCAATATTTTCCGGAAGGATTAATATCAGATGATCATTTGCAGGATTAGGGAAGATTTTCAGAATTTTTCCTGAAAGTTTATTCTCCCTGTATCCAAGATAATCATTGGGAATGATGATCTTTCCATTTCTCACTTTTGCACGGAGCGAATCTATATTCTTCATCAGTTGGTCTATGGATGATTGTGGTCCATTCCAGCCGTTGGCGGCACAAAATGCAAGTTCAATTTCCTGCACCTGCCCGGGTTCAAAGGTAAATGGCCCCAATGACCCCAGCCCTCTCCTGTCGCCGGGAACTGCAGTGGCACTGTCGGTCCAGAATTTCCCGTCCTGGTTGTAGCCATCGTTCGGGAAAACGCAATTGGTCCCCCAGTTCAGAGGATCGGAATCGCCGGGGAATATAAAATTACAGGCAGGCCCCACCGATCGCGGATCATAACTGAATGCTCTCCATCCATAACTAAATGGCGTTTCGTCATGCCAGATTCCTTGCATCGAGTTATAAAAATCTTCCGGATAATATTGAAAATAGGGAGGTATAGGGCCAGTGCTTGGGGGTGAATATGTAAAGTGTGTGAGGCCTATCCTTTCGTCATCCGGAATGCCGTTTCCAAAGTTCAGGCCGTTCACACTGAAATCACATCCTCCGCCCGGATTATCACTGCCATCCTTATCCATAAAGGGGCCGGCAAGAACCGTCACTGACTGGGCGGGGGGAAAGGCTCCGTATCCCTTGTTTCTGGTATCAGAATTACTAAAAGTGAAATCATCATCAAAAGCATCCCCATTATAACAATAAAAGGAACTTCTTGTGACTTCTGACCCGACATAATCATCCCATGGATTACCCAGATCGAGTTCGGTAAAGATACCGGCGTAGGTATTATAATAGGTATTTTGTGAATGATTTATCAGGTCATAATGTACAAAGACTGTATTTGAAAGTACGCTGTCATCCGGTGCATTGTAAGCGTAAACCATCCCGTGAATTTCCACCTTCAGCGGCTTCCCCATCGATTCGGTATGGATTCTATCATCATTACACATAAAAAAGATGCACTGATCTCCCCTGATCAAAGGATAATCTCCCAGCAAAGGAGTGTATTTCCCATCCTGGTTGGAATCATAATAAGGGGCCAGTTGTTCAGCCTGCCCATTTTGAGGGTCCCCGTTTCCCGGCCAGGAAGAAATGTCTTCTATGGCTTGATAGCCCTCTTTCCACCAGTTTGCCTGGTGGAAATCCACATCTGATTTGTTGAGCTTCCATAATTTCCAGTACTTTCTTGCATAAGCTGAGTCATAAAGCGATGAAACAGGCCCGGGCTGGAAATCAGTTCCGTTCATCCTGTATTTCTCACCTGCGAAAAACAAAGTGTCCTGGTCAGATAAGCCTCCGATCCAAAGTAGGCTATTGAAGATAGTACTCGTACCCGAACCTTTTGGATATTCGAAGTGAGCTTTCATATTTCCTCCCGAACCCAGATCAGGAATTTCATTGTTATCACAAAACAACATCCCGTCTGCATTTACCCCGGCATTAATATTATTGATCATCAGGGAATCAAAATAATGCGCCCCGGTGATATTTATGATAATATGTCCCCGGGCCATCATGTTCTGATTATGAATATCATAAATTAAATAATCCACTATATCCTGACCATCCACATTCGAAAAAGCACGGTATGAAATCATGTTGTCGCCTATACCGGTGGCATAACCTTTATCTAACTGTGATGAAACAATAATATGCAGACCCAGCGTATCGGCGCCATTCCTGATATCATTGTCCAGGGGAGAAATCAGAACGCTATAACAAGCTTCTACATCAGCGGTATCATTGACGGCAATGGGTAATTCCGGATTAACGCTCAGGTCTAAATAAACGGGCGTCCACTCAGAATAGAACTCCGGCCGGTCAATTTCCCGGCAACGGTAATATATTGTGTCATGGTTTATTTTCAGAGGTCCGGGAGTATAAGTAATCTCATTACCCGAAATCTGAGAGCTTTCTTCCGGCTTTACATCCCATATCTCGAGGCTTTTGCCCGTTGGGTCATAATCATTGGAAAGAACATCAAAGGTGATGGGCATTAATGTCATACCTGCAGCCTGATCTGGCACCCCGACGGGGCAGTCCGGGTTTTTGCTGACTTGAATAGACACCCGGGCCTCCGATGAATATATCAGGGTATCCTGAATTTTTCTTACGGTATAGCTGAAATCATCCGGGCCCTGGAAAGAGACTTCCGGGACATAAATGAAACTGGCTCCATTCTTATATACCTGCCCGTTGTGAGGATTAGTGAAATTCTGTATTTCGATGGGGTCTCCAAGTGGATCATAATCGTTCTGGAGGACCGGGATAGAAACCGGTGATCCGCCGAAAGTACTGGCTGTATCGGAAAGTGCCACCGGCGCATCGGGATTCGGCTTCAGGCTGATATATACATGAGCTTCGTTTGATTCCAGCTTTCCTGTCGTATTCCTTTCACTGGCAATATAATTAAATCCAGCCTGCATATCAGAATTCGCAATTGGCATCACAGTCACCGACATGGAATCTTCATGGATGATCACATTGCAATTGTAAACCCCCGTTATTTTTAAGATTTTTATCGCATCACCATTTGGGTCCGTGTCATTACTCAAAATATCCAAATCAGCGGGCTTTGGCACAAGCAATTCATAGATATCCGGATTTGCGACCGGCGCATCCGGGTTCAGGCTTAGATTAATGATAACTTTTCCTTGTAATGAAGTCATGGGAGGCGTTCCATTGTCCTCAATCCGGTAAGAGATTTTATCCTGTTCACAATTGGAAGGTGCTGTATAACGGAAAAGACCATTTACCGTATCGGCATTCCCGACCAGTACACTCCACTCTTTAATATGTATAGCATCTCCGTCGGGATCATAATCATTCTGCAGGGCATTGATGTCAAGGGTCGTCTGCTGCATCATTTCGATGGTGTAGTTTACGATTACCGGCTTGTTATTTTGTGAATAAACAAGGCTAAAAAGTAAACAAGCTGCTGTGAGGAGTATAATTTTTTTCATGGCTGGATTAATATGCAGCCTAATTTACGATAAAATATCTTTTTAATCACACATAGAAATGAAGAAAATAAATTTTGTTTTAAATGTAGATATTCTGATTAGTATTAAGATTTTGGACAGGATTATTCTGGTATATTCAGTAAAATGCTAACATTCTGATCGTTTGCTTAAGCACTGTATTCCCCGTCCTGCCGGAAGTTATGGGTAATTATTTTTATTAAAAAAGTTTAGTTTATACCGATTTAAAATAAGCAATCAGCATTCACGAATAGAATATCTTCATTCTTGTAAATATCTTTATTATACTTTTTTTAATCAATGAGACTCAATTTTTTCAAGCGAAGCGAAGAAAAAATTGTTAGTCGAATTGATCCCGAAAAGACGAAGTCTTATTCGGGATCTGATGGGACTAAATTCCCCATCTCGTGAGACGAATAAGAGATATTTCCTTAAGATACCCCGCTGCTTGCGGCGGGACGGTTCATTGATATGAATTAATCTTATTGTTTTGATAATCCTGGCAATCATCACATTATTTGCTGATGTCTTTAATTGGATTTGAAAATTTAAAAGAAAGAAATAGATTTCAGCAAAATCAAATCCTAAATAAACTTAAAATAGTTAATCTGAATTTGCAATTTCAATTTAATATCTGTGCTTAAACCACTATTATTAGCTTAATAAATTTAGAAATCCAAATGGTTTAATTTTTTTGTGAAATTCTTTGAGATTTTGTGACTTGGTGGCTAAAGGGCGAAACCTCAAAATGCCGTACTTATAATTTAGCCACAAAATCACGGATTCACTAAGTATCACACAATGATGAGAGTTGATAATCGCTTAAGGTTATTTGAAATAATTAAAATTATAGGCTCTCTGTATGGGTTTGGAATCTTAAACTGGACTATCAAGATTACTTCTATACCAGGCTTCATAAGTCAAATATTAGAATAGAGGTTGTTTCGAAATAATTAATTATTAATCATTTCATAGGATGGTAATCAAACTTTCGATTTATCGATATCACAATATGACGAAATGCACTTTCATCTGGCTAAAGAATAATCTGTTTGCATTTCGCTTACAGATCCCGGCCTACGCCGGGATGACGATCTCTGTGGGGCAATATAAAAGCGGCGCGGCACTCCATGAAGATTTCCAAAGGCGTGCCGCGCCGCTTTTCCATTATACATTTAATTGCCGTCATCCTGAACGAAGTGAAGTATCTGATAGAGATGTGCAGAGAAGTTATCAAACTTTCGAAGTAGCGATATCACGATATGACGATATCACGAAGTGAAGTGGGAAGTTCGATATATCCTTTACTTCGTAATCTCGACATTTCGATATTTCGAAAGTTCGATATTTCAAATGTAGGTTCCTGTCTGCGTCGTCGTCAGACGAAAAAGGTCTCTTTTCTATTTAAATCCTGTCCAAATTATTCCCTTAAAAGAAGGATTTAACATATCTAAAATATAGATTATCAAATTCTTATTAAAGAATGAAATCAGGGTAAATGCAGTATAATCCTGTTTGTCTAAATTTCCCATCATAAAAATTATTATCATTGTGCTAGTTATTAATCTTATAATGTGCTGACACTATGTATGAACTGATGTCGCTTAAGCTAAAATGCCCCAAATGTGGCAAATCCCTGATGGAACACGAGCAAAAGATCGATAATGAGCCGAGCATTATGCTGAATATCGAGTGTAAGGGTGAAAAAGGAACCATATGGCTGAGTTCCATCTATGGGAGTTATAATTTCAAATCAACTATTGATCTTCCAAAAGATGAGATCGCACATTTCTATTGCCCTCATTGTGAGGAAGAAATTACTTCCAATACTGAATGTATGACCTGTGGGGCGCCCATGGCGCCTTTTTACCTGGACATGGGAGGAAAGGTCAGCATCTGCTCACGGAGCGGCTGTAAAGGCCACTTTGTTGAGTTTGACGATCTTTCAGTGGCCCTGAAAAAACTTTACCAGGAATACGGCTTTGGTGCTAAAGGTGTCAGGCCGGTAAGAAGAGCGCAGGAGACTCCGGTGGAGGTCGCCCCGAAAAATGAAACAAGTGAAATCATTGAAACAGGCGCTTTCCTGCAGACCTATTGCCCTTATTGCCGGAAATCACTGATAGAAGATGAGATGCTGAAGCTGAAGATCCGTAATGGGGAAGAAGGGGTGCTGATGCTCAGTCCATATTTGAATGTTTTCTCTTCAAAATCCACTGTTTTCCTTCCGGAAGATAAGGTGGTCAGCGATGTTAAATGCTGGCATTGCGATAAAAGCCTGATCGTAAAGGATAAAACCTGCGGTCGTTGCGGATCACCGGTTGCCCGGATCGCCGTAACTGCCCGGACCAAACTGATTGACTTTTATCTCTGTACCAAGAAAGGTTGCAAATGGCATGGGCTGAGCGGGGAGGACCTGAATGAGATCCGGCTGGAAGACAGCCTGGAGTGGTAGAAATTCCTCAGGCAATCAATTTTTGTGAATGAAGAACAAATCTGAATGCTAACTAATAAATCTAAAAGATGTTCCAGATTGTAAGGAGACAGGAAATGGCCAAAGGGACGATCGTCCGCTTCGACCTGAATGCACCAAAAATCGCCCGCAAAGTGAAAGCGGGTCAATTTGTGATCATCCGTGTGAATGAGACAGGTGAAAGAATCCCACTGACCGTGGCTGATAAAGATGAATTTGCAGGGACGATTTCCATCATTTTCCAGGTTGTGGGAAAAACCACGGCCCTGATGCGCTCTCTTAAAGAAGGCGATTTGATCAGGGATGTGGTAGGCCCCCTGGGACGCCCGGCTGAAGTGGAAAACCTCGGAACAGTGGTTATGATCGGGGGTGGAACCGGCGTCGCCATTTTGCACCATGTTGCCAAGGCTTTCAAGGAAGCGGGAAATAACGTGATCAGCATCATAGGTGCAAAAGATGAGGAACTCCTCATACTTGAAAGGGAAATGGGATTTATCAGCGATGAACTGGTCGTCACAACTGATGACGGGAGTCACGGTATCAGAGGCTTCGTCACCGACCCGCTGAAAAAATACCTGGATGAACGTTATGATATCAAACTGGTATACGCCATTGGCCCCATAATCATGATGAAAAACATTGTGAAGCTTACTAAAAAATACAATGTGAAGACGATGGTAAGCCTGAATCCTGTCATGATTGATGGTACGGGGATGTGCGGAGGATGCAGGGTTAAAGTTGACGGAGCTACTCAGTTCTGCTGCGTTGACGGCCCTGACTTCGACGGCCAGCTTGTGGATTTCGACGAGCTCATGAACCGCAATTCACTCTATCTGAAAGAAGAAAAAGATTCATTATTGTTTTCGATCCGATAAAATTGATGCTATGCTTGACCTGGATGTAAAATACCTAAAGTTTAAGACTTATCTTAACACCTACTGCCCTCACTGCCAGAACTCTTTCAATGTAGATAAGAAGAGTCACAAACAAATTGAATTCAAAGCCAGATATAAAGGGGAGACTATTGATCTTTACCTGAGTCCTTACCTTGATGTATTCGAGGTGGAAACCTCTGTCCCGATTGATAAAGGGGATAAGGTGGATGATTTGCTTTGTCCCCACTGCGGCGTGAGCCTTATAAGCAAGGAAGTGAAATGCGGGGAATGTGGATCGGATGTGGCCCAGGTAACTATCTCAGCTCTATCGAAGCTGATCCACTTTTACATCTGCACCAAATATGGTTGCGAATGGCACGGCCTGAGCAAAAAGGACGAGCGCCATATCAAGCTGAAAATTCCGCGCCAGGCCATGCCTGAGCAGGACCAGACACTCAGGGTGCATAATTTCCAGGAAGTACCCTATGGTTTTACCTCCGAGCTTGCCCTTCTGGAAGCCGGGCGTTGCCTGCAATGCAAGAACCCGCTTTGTGTAACCGGTTGTCCGGTAAATGTAGATATTCCTTCATTCATCGCCCTGGTTTCGGAAGGTGAATTTGATGCTGCCGCGAAGAAGATCAAGGAAAGAAATGTTTTCCCTGCTATCTGCGGCAGGGTTTGTCCGCAGGAAGCCCAATGCGAGAGTAAATGCATAATGGGGGTGAAAGATGACCCTGTAGCTATTGGACGGCTCGAGCGTTTCGTGGCTGATTACGAACGCAAGATGGACCTGGTGAAAGTCCCCATGATCAGCGCAAATACAAGTAAGAAAATCGCGGTAGTGGGTTCAGGTCCGGGCGGACTGACCGTTGCCTCCGACATGCGGCAACTGGGTTACAGTGTTACCGTGTTCGAGGCTTTGCATGAAACCGGAGGGGTTTTAACCTATGGCATCCCCGAATTCAGGCTGCCCAAAGCCATTGTGCAATTTGAGATCGATTACCTGAAACAGATGGGCGTCAGGTTTGAACTGAACCACGTAATCGGAAATATATTTACCGTGGAAGAATTGCTGGAAAATTTCGATGCGGTTTATATCGGTGTTGGAGCAGGTTTGCCTGTATTTATGGGCATCGAGGGGGAAAGCCTTGGAAATGTTTTCTCTGCAAATGAGTACCTGACCCGTATGAACCTGATGAAAGCCTATAAATTTCCTGAATATGACACCCCTATGCCAAAAGCTTCCAGCGTGGTGGTACTTGGCGGTGGAAATGTCGCTATGGACTGTGCAAGGACTGCAAAACGGACCGGCTGTTCGGATGTTACTATTGTCTATCGCCGTTCCCGTCACGAGCTGCCTGCCAGGGCTGAGGAAGTGCACCACGCGGAAGAGGAAGGGATCAAATTCAAACTACTTACAAATCCCGTAAAATACATAGGTACGGATACCAACAGAGTGAAGGCAATAGAATGTATCCGCATGAAACTCGGGGAAGCTGATGCCTCCGGAAGAAGAAGACCGGTACCTATCGAAGGTTCGAATTTTATAGAGGAATGTGATATGGTGATCGTAGCTATAGGAAACGGGCCCAACCCGGTGATCTTCCAGTCTTCTCCTAAAGTAAAACGGAATAAATGGGGCTATGTCGAAGCCAATCCTGAAACCATGGAAACCACTATGGAAAATGTGTATGCCGGTGGGGATATAGTTACAGGTTCCGCTACTGTTATCCAGGCCATGGGGGCCGGGCGTATTGCAGCTAATGCGATGCACGCAAAGCTTTCGGCTGAGAAGCCGGCCAGGAAGAAGGGGGGGAAGTGACAGTCAGCAGTCAGCAGTCAGCAGTTGGTGTGCTGAAAACCGATATCAACCAGATCCCTCACATACGTTCGGGATGACGGCAAAGAAGTTTTTTAGAAGAAATGGGCGGGTCGGCCTTTGAATTTTCAAAGGCCGACCCGCCCATTTTATAAGAACCTCCCAAAGATCGTCCCGACGCAGGAGGGATCTGGTAGTCCCTGTGTTAAAGGTTGCATGATAATTCTGAATTCTTATATCCCTCCTTTCTGTTAATCATTTCACAAAAAATTCAGGTCTGTATCTGTCAATTTAGATATGATGCATAAGTCATCATTATAAATATCGTATAATCAATTAAATATAAATAATTTAGACTAACTATAAATTGATTTTCAGGGCCTTCTATCCGTAAAACTTTGCATAATTTTACCGCCGTTAAATACGTCGGAATTATGCGAATTGAAAGAATAAAACAGATTGAAATCAGGGAGAAACAGGATCAAATTGACCTGGCTCTCATTGATCCTCTGATTAAAAAATATAAAGGCAAAAAGGGTGCCGTCATCCCGCTTCTCCAGGGGATACAAAACCTGTTTGGCTATATCCCGAGAGAGGCATTTGAAAAATTGGCAGAGGATACAGGTTTGGAGCTTAGTGAAATGTATGGTGTTGCAACCTTTTATGCCCAGTTCCGCCTGAAGCCTGTCGGAAAACATATCATCAAAGTTTGTCACGGTACGGCCTGCCATGTGCAGAACGCCAACACCATTACTGATTCCCTGAAGGAAGCCCTTAAAGTGAATGACGGTGAAACCACCGAAGATGGCCTATTTACCCTCGAATCGGTGGCCTGCCTGGGTTGCTGCTCGCTGGCTCCGGTGATGAGCATAGGGGATGAAACCTTTGGCAAGCTGAATGGCACCTCTGCTGTCAGGATACTTAAAAATTTCCGCATAAACGAAATAAAACAAAGCAATTAATGAGGGCCTGACGGGCCAACATAATTCAAGCTGAAAATGGAATTAACCAAAGTTATAGTGGGATTGGGAAGCTGCGGAATAGCAGCCGGGGCCAATAAGGTATATGCAAAGATAGAAGCGCTGAAAAAGGCGGAAAATCTCGACATTGAACTCAAAAAGACCAGCTGCGTAGGGATGTGTTATCGCGAACCCCTGGTTGAGATTATCGATGAATCGGGTTCTTACCTCTATGGCGAAGTCAATGAAGAAAAGATCATTGAAATCATCGAAAAGCATATCCATCAGAATACTCCTGTCAACGAATACATTGTGAAGTCGGACATAGTGGAGACGGTGGATAAAACTTTCCTTGAAGGACAGGTTAAGATAGTCCTGAGAAATTGTGGTTACATCGATCCTGAAAGCATTGAAGAATATGAAGCCCGGAATGGATACAGGGCCATCAAGAAGATTGCAGGACAACAAATGTCGCGCATGGATGTGATACAAACTATCCTGAGTTCGGGTTTGAGGGGCCGTGGCGGCGGAGGTTTCCCGACCGGCCTGAAATGGAAATTCGCCAGCAATAATAAATCCGACGAAAAGTATATCATCTGCAATGCTGATGAAGGCGACCCTGGTGCTTTCATGGACCGCTCGGTCCTGGAAGGTGATCCCCACAGCGTGGTCGAAGGCATGATCATCGCGGCCTATGCCATCGAAGCTACAGGCGGGGTCATCTACTGCAGGGCCGAATACCCGCTGGCTATCAAACGTCTTAATATTGCACTGGGGCAGGCCAGGGCCAAAGGTTATCTCGGAAAAAATATATTAGGAATAGAAGGCTTTAACCTGGATATTTATATTAAAGAAGGAGCCGGAGCTTTTGTCTGCGGTGAAGAAACCGCCTTGATCGCTTCGGTTGAAGGGGAGAGGGGAATGCCACGGAAACGCCCGCCTTTTCCGGCTGCATCGGGGCTCTGGAAAAAACCTACCAATATCAATAATGTCGAAACCTTTGCCAATATACCCTGGATAATCACCAACGGGGGCGAGGCCTATGCTAAATACGGGACCGAGAAGAGCAAAGGTACCAAGGTGTTTGCCTTAGCCGGGAAGATCAAACGTTCAGGACTGGTGGAAGTTCCCATGGGAATGACCATAGAGGATGTGATCTTTAAACTTGGAGGGGGCATACAGGGAAATAAGAAATTCAAGGCTGTCCAGATGGGAGGCCCTTCCGGCGGCTGTATCCCGGAACATCTGGTGCACACTATAGTCGATTATGATTCGGTGAATGCAACCGGCGCCATCATGGGTTCGGGAGGTATGGTCGTCATGGATGAAGATACCTGTATGGTCGATGTGGCTAAGTTCTTCCTTGACTTTACCCAGAAGGAAAGCTGCGGCAAGTGTACATTCTGCAGGGTAGGAACTAAAAGGATGCTGGAAATCCTCACCAGGATTACCGAAGGAAAAGGTGAGCCCGGTGACATCGAAAGGCTGGAAGACCTTGCATATGAGATCAAGGATAATTCGCTCTGCGGATTGGGACAGACTGCGCCTAACCCGGTACTGACCACTATCCGCTACTTCAGAAATGAATATGAAGCTCATATCTATGATAAAAAATGCCCGGCGAAAGCCTGCAAACCTCTATTGACTTATGAAGTAGTCCCGGAAAATTGTACCGGATGTACTGTCTGCGCGAAAAATTGCCCGGTCGATGCCATTGACGGGGAGCGCAAAGGGATACATTTCATCCGGCAGGACGCCTGCATTAAATGCGGTATGTGCTATACAAAATGTAAGTTTAACGCGATACGGCTCTATTAAAAAGTTTAACGCTTTAAATTCCAAACGTTAATGATCGAAAAAGTAAATATAATTCTGAATGGAGATATAGTCCAGGGTATCAAGGGGGAAAGCATACTTCAGCTTGCAAACCGGCATGGGATAGAAATCCCGACCCTTTGCAATGATAAAAGGCTGCAACCCTATACTTCCTGTTATGTCTGTGTGGTGGAAGTGGAAGGTATGCGCGGATTGCAGCCCTCCTGTTCCACGAAGATTTCGGAGGGTATGAAGATAGATACCCAGAACGAGAAGGTGAAGAAAGCCCGCAAAACGGCACTTGACCTGCTGGTGAGCAACCATTATGCTGACTGTATCGGCCCTTGTAAACAAACCTGCCCGGCGGGCGTAGATGTGCAGGGATATATCTCACATATTGAAAAAGGCCAGTATCACGAAGCTGTTGCCCTTATCAAGGAAACCAACCCTCTGCCCGCCATCTGCGGCAGGGTTTGCGTGAGGCCCTGTGAAGTGGCTTGCCGCAGGAACCTGCTGGACGAAGGAGCTGCGGTTGGAATCGATTACCTGAAGCGCTTTGCTTCAGACATCGATCTTATGTCGGAAGATAAGTGGATGCCGGAAATCAAAGCTTCAACAGGGAAAAAAGTTGCTGTGATCGGTGCCGGTCCGGGAGGTCTTTCTGCCGGATTCTTCCTTCAGAAAGAAGGACACCAGGTTGATATCTACGAGGGTAGCCCAAAAGCCGGAGGATGGCTCAGATACGGGATCCCCGAATATCGCCTGCCGAATGACCTGCTCCAGAAAGAAGTGGATAACATCACCGAAATGGGGGTGAATATCTTCTATAATAAAAAATTAGGTGAAAATATCTCCTATAAAGAGCTGAAGACTCAATATGATTCGGTGATCCTGAGTATAGGTTCCCAGAAAGGGACCATGATAGGATGCGAAGGTGAAGAAGCTGAAAACGTTTTCTCCGGAATTGATTTCCTGAAAAATATGGAGATGACAGGGGAGAAGTTTGATTTTAAAGGGAAGAAAGTTGCAGTGATCGGAGGTGGTAATACTGCCATGGACTGTTGCAGGACTTCCATGCGTTGCGGGGCTGATAAAGTCTATGTAATCTATCGCCGTACCGAAAATGAAATGCCTGCCAATCCCATCGAAATCCATGAATCCAAACTGGAAGGGGTTGAATATCTTCTCCTGACAAATCCAACCCGTATAAACCCGGATGAAAAGGGGAAAGTAAAATCAATCACCTGCCTTAAAATGGAATTGGGCGAGCCGGATGCATCCGGAAGAAGAAGGCCGGTGCCTGTGGCGGATTCTGAATTTGAAGTGGAAGTCGATTATGTGCTGGCTGCCATCGGTCAGAAAACCGCTGTTGAGTTTCTGGATGATATCAATAAGAATGTCTCCAAAGGGGCTGAGTTGAAAGTAAACCGCTGGGGAGATATTGAAGCCGACCCGAAAACACTTCAAACCGGTGTAAAATCAATATTTGCCGCCGGTGACGGGGTGACGGGACCCGCAACCCTTATCCAGGCCATTGCACAGGCCAAGCTGGCTTCACACTCTTGTGATCTCTTCCTGAAAGAATCTCCCGTCATTCCTCCTGAAAATGAATTTTTCAGCCGGAAAGATAATTTCAAAGTTCAGGAAATGGCTGAATACAAAGGATTTTTTCCTGAGCAGCAAAGGGAAGAGATGCCGACACTTGATCCGGCCAAACGGAATAACTTCACTGAAGTCGAACTTGGCTATGCTTCCGAAGAAATAGCACAAAATGAAACCCAGCGTTGTCTCGAATGTGGTTGTACAGCAGTCTATACATGTGACCTGAAAAAATATTCTTCTCAATACGGCGCCAGCCAGGAAAATCTGAAAGGCGATTTCAGGGAATATTCTGTGGATTTCAGGCATCCCTATATCGAAATCGACAGTAATAAATGCATACTCTGCAGCCGCTGCATCCGGATATGCCGTGAAGTTGTTGGTGCGGATGCCCTTGGCCTGGTGAACCGCGGATTTGATACCTATGTAGCTCCGAGTATGGGGGATGCTTTGCAGGATACTACCTGCGAATCCTGCGGGATGTGCATCTCCACCTGTCCTACAGGTGCTATAACTGAAAATGTGATTTTCAAGCCCGGCCCTGTGAAGCTGGATTCTGCCGAAACGATCTGCAATTATTGCTCGGTGGGATGTAAAATTTCCCTTGACCATAAAAGTCAGTTTGTGATGCAGGTTTCAGGACTTGACGGCATGGTAAATACTGACGGGAACCTTTGCCGTTATGCTAAATTCGGTTATCATTACCTGAATGACCGGAACCGCATTACCAAGCCTATGATGAAGGTCAATGGCCGTTTCGAGGAGATCAGCTTTGATAAAGCTTATGAACTTATCAAAGAACGTATAAAAGCAGTTCCGGCCGACGACAATGTGTTTTTCGCCGGGGCCCGTTTGACCAATGAAGAACAGTATCTGATCCAGAAATTGGCCCGTGCCGGCGCCGGGACCAATAATGTGACCAGCTTCCATTACCTGAAACGCGGATTGGGTTATATGAATAATACCAGGGCCAATGTTCCTTTCGATCAGATCGGCGGTGCCAGCAAGATATATCTCATTGGTTCAGAGATCAACCAGGATAATGCCGTGGTCGGTTTTATGGTGAATAATTCCCGTCTGCGGAATAATATTCCAGTGGAATTGATTACAATTAAAGATAAGACCACCATGGATCATAAAGTGGATGGGATCATGAGGATCAAATCATATTACCACTTTATCAAGGCGGTTAATTATTACCTGGTGGCCAATAATTTCCACAATGCTTTATTTATTAATGATAATTGTGAAGGTTTTGAAGAATATAAACAAAATCTGCTGAAAGAAAATTTTGTGGACCTGGTGCAGAAAGCAGGGGTTGAGTTTATGGATCAGGTGATTGAATTTGCCAAGAATTATAATAATGAGATGAATGCCATTATTATTTTTTCGGAGAAGGAAATTTCAGCAAATGCTTCCCTCGGATTGTTCAACCTGGCTATGATCACCGGCAAGCTTGGAAAGACGAGCAGCGGGCTGATTGCCCTCAAGGAGAAAAATAATTCCCAGGGATTACATGATATGGGATTGTGCATGACTTATGGAGTTGGCGGGGTTCCTGTAAATGATCCTGATTATATTGAAAAATTAAAGAAAGTATGGAAAGTGAAGGAAATACCCTCTGCTATCCATACTGATATCTACGACAGGCTGGAGGCCGGCAAACTAAAGAATCTTTTCATTTTCGGGGAAGATCCTCTTGGGACTACGCGGCATAAAGTGCAGGTTGCGGGCTGGCTTTCAATTTCCGATTTTGTGATGGTACAGGATTATTTCATGACGGAGACAGCAAAGCATGCGGATCTGATCATGCCTGCCGGTTTCCCGGTGGAATCAGGCGGTAGTTTTACCAATACCCAGAAGATGATCCAGGTTTTTAGTCCTGAATTCAAATCCAAAATTGAGAAAAGTGGCGTACAGCAACTTGCCGATCTTCTGAACAAGCTTGGTTGCAAACAAGTCGATGATGTAGACGAGGTTTTAAAGGAGGCCCTTTCGCTCCTTCCACAAAAAACCGAAAATCCTAAGCATGTTTTCGCGAATACCCTGGAAGATAACCATAACAGGTTGTATGATTACGGCTGCGATGCTATCGTAAAATATTTCGACGACGAATTTGAAAATGCATTTAAAAACAATTAATTCAGAATACTATGAAAGAATTCACATCGGTTGACAATATTCTGGAATTTGCCATCAACGAAGAGCAGAAGGCGGTAGATTTCTATACTGAACTCGCTTCCCAGTCGAAGTCTGAAGAAATGAAAGAGGTATTCCTCGAATTTGCCGGAGAAGAGATCAAGCATAAAAGCCGACTTACCCAAATCCGGGAGGAAGGTATTTTTACCATGCCCAAACAGCATGTGGCTGATTTAAAGATCAGCGACTATATAGTCAATGTAACTGCCAGCCCGAACATGTCTTATGAAGAGGCTCTCATCCTTGCGATGAAAAAGGAAAAGGCTGCTTTTAAGCTATATACCAACCTGGCCGAGAGAGCCCCCAATGATGAATTAAAGGAAGTTTTCCTTACGCTGTCCATGGAAGAATCAAGGCATAAGTTGCGTTTTGAAATAGAATATGATGATTATGTTTTAAGGGAAAATTAATTAACGAAAAGTTTAGGTTAATTAATATTTGGAAAGGCTTGCTCTGAATCAGGGCAGGCCTTTTACTTTGGGGATAGGCAGAATTTAAAGATCAGATAATTATTATTTTACCCCGGTAGCTATCATGCTTATTTTTCCGGATAATATAAAAATATACGCCTGCTTCCAGTCCTTCCCTGTTCAATAACAATGAATTCCCGTGAGTTGAAAGAATTTTGACTGTCTTTCCATTCATATCGCTGAGCCGGAATTCACATAAATCCTTCCTCTCATTCTCAAAATAAATGACAGCATTATTCACAAGCGGATTGGGCCTTATCGAAATTCCTTCATTACCGAGCAGTATAAATTCTAATTGTTTGGATGAAGAATAGCCTATATTCCCAAGGTTGAGCCTGTAAGAATTTATTTGATTGGGCAGGGGCAGGGTGTCAGTATAACTGTATGTTACCGGCACGTTGGGACTTCCGCAGATTCCGCCAATAATACCTATACGTTTAAAATCCCCATGACTGGTGGCACGCTCAATATAAGTATCTTCACATGTATTGCCGGAACGTATGGTCCAGCGAAGGTAAATTTTATCTCCCTGGCGGGCTATTAGAAAATTTGAAAGGATATAGTCGGCTTCCTGGGAATACAGCAAGGAGGTGGATAGACTGGTGAGTATTATGAGTAGTGCCCTCTTCATAAGAAAGTCATTAGGATAAATTAACAGACAGAGGGTGCTTTTTGTTTAAAAGCTCCTTCATCCATTCCTGTCCAAAGAAAAGTAAGCCTTTACCCCGGGAAGCAGGGTCAGGATAAGGATCACTACTCCATATAAAGAGTAAACCGATTGTAAAATATCATAACCCACCATAATGATCTGAATATTTATCCAGATGATAAGCATTATGGAAAGATATAAGCTGTAAGTCCAGGCCCAGTGCTGGTCCAAATAAATATTCAGTATCCCGGCCCACTTGATTTTATCCTTCTTTATAAAACCAAATAACAAGAATAAAGGGAAGATTCCCAGGAAAATCAATAAGATTAATCCAGGTATTAAAAAGTCATTGAAAGGACTGTTATCCAGGTAAGAAGTTGTTATTTGCAGTAGACTGCCTGAAGGATCAGTTATCAGGGATAAACCTCCATACCAGGCCCCTATAGATAGAAAAAAGATAAGAATCCAGAGAAAATAAACAGGTAGGGGAGCTCTTTTCATAAAGTATCTTATATAATCTATAGATATAAATTTTACATCCGGATTAATAACTTTAGAATGTATTCTGTGTACTTATAAGAATTCCTGCAATGAATTCAAATTACATCTGCATATGTGTGGCGGCCAGTCCGAATACAGCGGCAAAGATTCCGATTATCATCGCGAGCAGCCCGATTACAAATGAAACGATGATCAGTATCCCCACAAATTTATAATGTGCCCGAAGGTTCCTGAAGGCATTTGAAAGTTCAGATTCACTCCCGGAATTCAAAGATATGCCCATGCTCACCGAGAAACGGTAAAGATAGTAGACAGGGAAAAAGTAAATGATGGCCATGACCAGGTAAAAGAGTACAAAAAAGCCGGAAGGGATCATGCCCATCGGGGTCTGTGATATCCCTGGTATAAAGCTCATAGCCGTTCCCATGATTATACCACCAAGCACCATAATTCCAATTCCGATAAATCCCAGAATGGCCAAAAATTTTGCCCATTTCCTCGCCTCGTTGAGGTAAAAAAGGGCTGAATCATTAATAAGAGGTTTTTCCATAATAGATAGTTTTGGCATAAATATACAAAATCCTGATATATACAAAACTTTCTAATTTTAAGTAAATTTGCGGAGGATGAATGCCTGGGGAAAAAGCGGCATAGTCCGGCCAAAAAATCTAAAAGGAGGAGATATGCCTTATTCAACGGTCCCTTACAGGGCCCCGAAATATTACTTCAGCGATACTTCATTTAATAAACTGATGCGCAGACGCATCTATCATGTACTGCTCATTTCCAGCAGTTATGATGCCTTTGTGCTGGAGGATGACGGGCGTATCGACGAGCAGATATTCAATGAATACGTGTCGCTGAGCCTTCGCTACCCTCCCCAGTTTATCCTGGCTTCTTCTGAAAAAAAAGCCTTTGATCTCCTGAAAGAAGAGAATATAGACCTGGTCATCACCATGCTCAGTTCGGAAGAAATGGACACTTTCAGCCTGGCGGAAAAGATCAAGCAACAATATCCTGCCATTCCTATCGTAGTGCTGACCCCCTTTTCACGGGAAGTCACCCTGCGCATGAGCGAACATTCCAAAGGCATCATCGATCATATTTTCTGCTGGCTTGGGAATGCGGATCTTTTACTGGCCATCATCAAGCTTATTGAAGATAAGATGAATGTGGACCATGATGTGAAAGAAGTCGGGGTGCAGACCATCATCCTGGTGGAAGACTCCATCCGCTTTTATTCCAGCTATCTCCCTAATATTTACAAGATTATATTCAAACAGTCGAAGGAATTCATGACCGAAGGCCTGAATGAGCACCAGCAAATGCTCAGGATGCGGGGGAGACCGAAAATACTCCTGGCTACATCTTACGAAGAAGCCATCTCCTTTTATGAAAAATATAAGCGCAATCTGTTGGGGATCATCACCGATATGAGCTATACCAGGGATGGGAAAATGGATAAATATGCCGGCCTGAAGCTATGTGAAAAAGTCCAGCGCGATGATAAATTCATGACCCTGCTCCTGCAATCTTCCGACCCTGCTGCTGAAAACCTGGCGAAAGAAATGAATGTGGGTTTCATCAATAAAAATTCCAAAACAATTTCTATTGAACTGAAGAATTTTATCCGGGAATATTTTGCCTTCGGGGACTTTATTTTTGTGGATCCCAAAACCGGCAAGGAGATAGACCGGGCCTATGACCTGAAGAATATACAGGACAAGATATTCCAGGTACCTGATGATGCCCTTGAATACCAGCTGAGCCGCAATCAGTTTTCCAAATGGCTGCGCGCCAGGGCCCTTTTTCCATTGGCTGAAATGATAGTCGATATCACCCTGGATGATTTTGAGAACCTGGATGAGGTGAAGAGATACCTTTTCGATGCTTTCGCCAGTTTCAGGATCAGCAAGGCCAGGGGAGTTATAGCCCAGTTCCGCCGCGACCGTTTTGATGAGTACCTCACTTTTACCCGCATCGGTGATGGTTCCATAGGCGGTAAAGCCCGCGGCCTGGCATTTCTCGACATGCTTATCAAAAGGAACCGGAAACTCGAGAAGTGGCCCAATGTATTCATCACCATTCCCCGGACCATAGTGCTTTCAACCGATATCTTCGATGAATTCATGGAGGAGAATAATCTCTATGAGATAGCGCTTTCAGACCGTTCCGATGAGGAGATCCTGAATGAATTTGTACAGGCCCGGCTGCCTTTCCGTATCCATGAAGACCTTTATACACTTATTACTTACGTCAGAAATCCTATCGCTGTGAGGTCGTCAAGCCTCCTGGAAGATTCCCATTACCAGCCTTTTGCCGGGATATATTCAACCTATATGGTCCCCTATATCCCGGATAGTGAAAGGCAGATGATAGATATGCTCAGCAATGCCATTAAAAGCGTGTACGCTTCTACTTATTTTAAAGATAGCAAAGCATACATGGCAGCCACTTCCAACGTGATTGACGAAGAGAAGATGGGAATTGTAATGCAGATCGTTGCCGGAACCCGTTACGGAGAAAAGTTTTATCCTTCCATCTCAGGGGTTGCCCGGTCCATCAATTTTTATCCCCTGGAACCTGAAAAACCCGAAGATGGCATAGCCAGTATAGCCCTGGGGCTGGGAAAATATATCGTTGACGGGGGACTTGCCCTGAGATTTTCACCCAAGCATCCTAAAAGGGTACTCCAGACTTATTCTCCTGAAATGGCTTTGCGTGAGACCCAGAAGTATTTTTATGCACTTGACCTCAGGGCTGAAAGTTTTAAACCGGATGTGGACGATGGAGTCAATATTTTGAAGCTTTCCATAAAGGAAGCCGAAAAAGACGGTTCCCTCAGGTTGATCGCATCAACCTATGATTTTCAAAATAATATCATAAGAGACGGCGTTCAAAGTGAAGGAAAGAAAATCATCACTTTTTCGAATATCCTTAAACATAATACTTTCCCCCTGGCTGAAATTCTCGAGACCGTGCTTGATATCGGACAGAAAGAAATGGGTAAACCGGTGGAGATTGAATTCGCGGTTGACCTGAACAGGCCCCCGAATGAGCCGAAAATATTCTATCTCTTGCAGATCAGGCCCATAGTTGATAACAAGGAAACCGTTACCACCAATCTGGACAAGGTAAAAAATAAAGACAGCATTATTTACAGTAAATCGGCCTTGGGAAACGGGACCATCACTGATATCTGCGACCTGGTCTATATCCGGCCTGAATCTTTCAATCCTGCCAATAATGCGGAACTTGCCGAAAAAGTCGGGAAGTTGAATGAGCAGTTCATCAGGGAACATAAGAATTATATCCTGATTGGTCCGGGGCGCTGGGGTTCGCAGGATCCGTGGCTGGGTATCCCGGTGAAATGGTCACAGATCAGCAGCGCCCGTGTGATTGTCGAATCAGGATTGGCTGATTATAGGATCGACCCCAGCCAGGGAACTCATTTCTTCCAGAACCTGACCTCCTTCAGGGTAGGCTATTTTACAATCAATCCCTTCCTGAACGATGGGTATTATGACCTTGAATTTCTTCAAAAATTACCCAGCGTTTATGAAGATGAACAGGTCCGGCATATCCGTTTTGAAAAGCCCCTGAAAGTTGAAATTGACGGGCGGAAAAACCTGGGGGTTATTTATAAGCCTGAAATATAGGATAGAAGAAAGCAAAAAAAATCCGTGTACCGGATATTTCCAATACGACGGATTTTAGTCAACATTAAATTTAAAAACCGTTTCTTCTTCGATTATTGTTTGCTTTCTTTTTTACTCCGGGTACTGATTCCGAAAGGCCAGTATAAAGGGCAAAATGTGATCAGGCTGGTAAGAATAAAAATTCCCGCCAGGACTAATAATACGATACCCCAGGTGCCCGTGACATATCCGGTTACGTAAAGGACGATAAATAAAGCTGCTAATACCAGCCTGATAACTTTGTCAGTAGAACCCATGTTTTTTTTCATAGCAGTGTGTTTGTTGGATTTTGATGATTAATGAATAATGTATTTTATTTTCAGATGGAAAATTTTGGCTCGATCAAGTTAGTTTTAATTAACTAACAAAGAAGTTAACGAATTGTTAAAATTAGATGTATTTTTTTGGTATTGGATGATAAGGTGATAGGGTGATAAGGTGATATGGTGATAAGGTGAGATAAAGCCAAGTGCTTAACTTTTTCCTCCGTGGATCTCCGTTACCTCCACGGAACTCCGTGTAATTAAAAAAAAGTATCACACTGGCAGCCATTTTTTTGTTTCACGGAGTGAGATTACACGGAGAATTTCGCAGGCCATCCCTATTTCGCAGACATCATACAGTTTCTTCATTTCATCAAATTCCTTAAATTTGAACTGAATTTTCCTTAAAAACATAAAATAAATATTATGAAGACCCTACTCAGTTCTGTCGGCCTGGCTTTTATCCTTATGATCAGTCTCGCTTCCTGCAGCAACAGCAAAATGGAACAACTTACCAAACGGATACAGTATGATGTGCCGATCAGCAATGATAATCCCGACCTGGACTGGTGGGTGAATAATATTGAAGGCTCTAAGCGTGACCCTTTTGTGAAAAGGATTATGGAAGCTGCCATGAGCGGGGAAGTGAAAGCCTATGATTATTTCAATACGGAACTGACGCCTGAAGAGGTCAGGGCTACCGGTATCGATACTATATACCAGACTCTTAGAAGGGAATATCCGCCCTACGCAGAATATGATACGATTGTGATAAGGAAAACAGACTACCGGGATGTTAAAAAGATCCGTTTTATGGAAGAATGGAACTGGGATCCCAAATCCTTGCAGATTGATAAAAAAGTTATCGGCATAGCTCCCCTGATCATACATCAGGAGGGGAACCAGACCTATAACCAACTCCTGTTCTGGATTTATCTCGATAAAGCTTATCCCGCCAAACTTTAGATAGCCTGCGCTTTATTTCTATCTTTGCAGGCTTAAATTTTATTTATGGAATTTGAATTCGGAATCCTGAAAAACGGATTGCGCCTCTTGCATTTGCCGGCAGCCGGACCGGTTGCCCATATCGGACTTTTTATCAATGCCGGTTCCCGGGATGAGGATAGTATGGAGAACGGACTGGCCCATTTTATCGAACATACCATTTTCAAAGGCACCGCTAAACGCCGCGCCTACCATATCCTGACCCGGCTCGAAAGTGTCGGGGGAGACCTGAATGCCTACACGACCAAGGAAGAAACCTGTGTCTATGCTTCTTTTTTGAATGAGCATTTTGAAAGAGCCATGGAATTGATCTCCGACATAGTTAACAACAGCACCTTTCCTGAAAAGGAATTGAAAAAGGAGAAAGAGGTCATACAGGATGAGATCAACTCCTATAAAGATGCCCCTGCTGAAGAGATCTATGATATTTTTGAGGAAAATCTTTTCAAGGGACATCCTCTTGGAATGAATATCCTGGGCACACCTGAACATTTGCAATCATTTAACCGGGATCAGATCTTTCATTTCCTGAAGGAATATTATCTGGCCGAAAATATGGTCCTTTGTTCGGTGGGTAATATGGGAATTGATAAACTGAAGAAGCTGGCAACAAAGTATTTTGAGCAGATACCTTCCGGGACTTTGAGCCGGAAACGCGAAGCCTTTTCATCCTATCAGCCTTTCCGTAAAGAAATGGAGCGCTCGACTTTCCAAACTCATTGCATCATCGGGGCCAGCGCTTATGACCGAAATCATCCGAATAAATTCACTATGATATTGCTGAACAACCTCCTGGGAGGACCGGCCTTAAATTCGAGGTTGAACCTTTCGGTCAGGGAAAAGCATGGCTATACCTACAGCATCGAATCGGCTTATGTTTCATACACCGACAGCGGCGTTTTCAGCATTTATCTCGGCATGGACAATGGCTATTTGCAAAAGGCGGAAGCGCTTATACTCAAAGAACTGGAAAAGCTAAGACGGGAAAAGCTCGGTACTATGCAGCTTCAGCTTGCCCGGAAGCAACTGATAGGGCAGGTGGCCATTTCCAATGAGTCGAACCTGAACCGTATGCTTTCAGCGGGAAAAGCATATTTGCACGATAATCAGGTGAAAACCATAGAGGAACTTGTTAAAAATATAGAGGCAGTAACTGCCGGACAGATTCTGGAAGTGGCCGGGGAAATCTTTGATCCTGCCGGCCTGAGTAGCCTCGTCTTTAAAAATAATGAAAAATGATCCTTTCAAAAGCTCTTGAAGAATACACCGAACTTCACAGCACACCCGAGCCGGAGCTCCTGCACCGGCTCCATCGTGCCACGCATCTCAGCAGCGCCTTTCCCAGTATGCTCTCCGGCCCGGTGATGGGCAGGTTCCTGATGATGATCAGCCGCCTGGTCCGGCCCCGGAGAATACTTGAGGTGGGCACGTTTACGGGCTATTCTGCCATTTGCATGGCACAGGGACTGGCTGAAGGAGGTCTCCTGCACACCATCGACATAGATCCCGAAACCCGTCAGCTTGCAGCTAAATTCATAAGCGAAGCAGGAATGGATGAGAAGATTAAGCAGCATCTCGGAGATGCCCTGGAGATCATCCCTAAACTGGACGAAGTCTTTGATATGGTCTTCATCGATGCCGATAAAGAACATTATATTGATTATTATCAGAAATTATTTGATAAAGTCAGGCCGGGCGGATTGATCCTGGCCGATAATGCTTTATGGTATGGAAGGGTGCTGGAGGATTATAAGAAAGCAGATAAAGAAACCCGCGGTATCATTGATTTCAATAAGTATATTCAGAATGATGAAAGAGTGGAAAATGTCCTTCTCTCAATCCGTGACGGAGTAATGATGATGCAGAAAAAGTGAGGCTCTTCCTGTTTATCTTCTTCTTCAAACTTTAAAATCATACTTAATCTTCGCAAGCTCTTCATTGGCTTTCACTATCTTTCCTTTCAAATCCTCCTTGAATTTTATGGTACGTTCAAAAAGGGCCGGATCACCGGTGGCAATGATTTGTGCCGCTAAAATAGCAGCATTGCGAGCGCCGTTTATAGCTACAGTTGCAACCGGGATACCCGGGGGCATTTGCACGATGGCCAGGAGGGAATCCAATCCATCCAGCGTAGATTTTATAGGCACACCTATCACAGGAATGGGAGTCATGGCGGCGATGACGCCCGGCAAATGAGCTGCCATACCTGCCCCGGCGATGATGACCTTTATTCCCCTACCCACTGCCGAAGTAGCAAATTCTTCAACTTTTTCTGGGGTCCGGTGGGCCGAGAGAGCATTTATTTCAAAAGGAACTTCTAACTCATTCAGGACTTTAGCTGCATCTTCCATCACCGGAAGGTCGGAAGTACTGCCCATGATTATGCTTACGAGTGCTTTCATTATTCAGGATTTGATGTTTAACAATGGCAGGACAAAAGTAGGAAAAAGTCTTTAGTCTTTAGTCTAAAGTCTTCAGCCAGATTTAGTGAAAATGTTAATTATACAATGCTTTGTGTTGTTTAATTATTAATGTGTTTAGCTTTTCTCTGTGTAACTCCGTTACCTCAGTGGATTTCCGTGTAATAATAAAATGTATCACACCCGCAGCCTTTTTATTTGTTTCACAGAGGTTCACAGAGATTTTCACGGAGATCCACAGAATGGAAATATTAAATATTATATTGTAAATTGAAAATTGTATATGTTTCTTTTTTAAATTGACTAAAGACTAAAGACTAAAGACTAAAGACTTTCGGGCTCTCTTCCCAAATTCCCTTATCTTTGCAAATATTTTTAAGAAAAAGATGCAAGATCCCAGCACATTGAATACCATCAGGGTACACGACAGGGCCTTTTCCCTCTCCATCCCCAGGGATGAACTGGAAGCGGCTATCACCACAGTGGCCACAAGAATAAATCATGATCTTCAGGGCACTAACCCGATTTTCCTGGTAATCCTTAACGGAGCTTTTATGTTTGCAGCCGATCTGTTCAAGAAGCTGGAAATGGAATGTGAGATCAGTTTTGTGAAACTGACTTCCTATGCCGGTACTAAATCTTCCGGGATTGTCAGGGAACTGGTTGGACTTACCGAAGACCTGAATGAACGGACCGTAGTGGTTGTGGAAGATATTATCGATACCGGCATAACCATGGATCATCTCATTACCAGGATTATGGGACTTGGTGCCAAAGAAGTCCGCATTGCTACCATGTTATTTAAACCGGAAGCTTTTCAAAAAGATTTTCACATCGATTATATCGGAATGGAGATCCCTAACGAATTTATTGTAGGTTATGGCCTGGATTATGATGGTCATGGCCGCAACCTGCCTGATATTTATAAAGTTGTCTGAAAAATTAAAATAGCCCATGTCCAATCCAAATTTTGTCGATTACGTAAAGATATACTGCCGTTCCGGAAAGGGCGGTGCGGGATCGGCACACCTGCACCGGGCCAAATTTATCCCTAAAGGCGGTCCCGATGGCGGGGATGGTGGCAGGGGAGGACATGTATATGTGAAAGGGAACAAGCAACTCTGGACGCTCCTGCATCTGCGTTATACCAAGCATATAATTGCCGGACATGGGGAGCATGGCGGAAAAAACCTCATGAGTGGTGCAGGGGGTGAAGATAAAACCATAGAGGTGCCTCTTGGAACAGTTGTGAAAATGGCTGATTCCGAAGAAGTTCTTTTTGAGATCACCGAAGACGGAGAAACCCGTGTCCTCCTGGAAGGTGGAAGGGGTGGTCAGGGGAACGATCATTTCAAGAGCCCGACACATCAAACTCCCCGATTTGCACAGCCCGGTGAACCGGCACTGGAAGCTGATGTCATACTGGAACTGAAATTATTGGCCGACGTGGGCCTGGTTGGATTTCCGAATGCAGGAAAATCCACCCTTCTTTCAGTCGTATCCGCCGCCAGGCCTGAAATAGCCGATTATCCTTTCACTACCCTGACTCCTAATTTGGGTATAGTATCCTATCGTGACAAAACTTCCTTTGTGATGGCTGATATCCCGGGCATCATCGAAGGTGCGCATGAAGGCCGGGGACTTGGCCTGAGATTTTTAAGACATATCGAAAGGAACAGCCTCTTGCTATTTTTAGTCCCGGCAGATACTGATGATATTAAAAAAGAATACAAGATACTTGTAAATGAATTGAAGGAATTTAATCCTGAATTATTGGATAAACCCCGTCTGTTGGCGGTTTCCAAATGTGATCTGCTGGATGATGAATTAAAGACTGCTATCCGTAAGACACTTCCTAAATTGCCCTTTATATTTATTTCTTCTATAACAGGAGAAGGTATTATGAAATTGAAAGACCTGATCTGGAAGGAATTGAATCAATGACACTCAAATATTCAAACGAAGTGAAGAAAAAGTTGTGAGTCGAATTGATCCTGAAAAGACAAAGTCTTGTTCGGGATCTTCAGGATTAAAATCCCCTATTGGCATTTAAAGGAAATTTCATCAAAAGATATAAAACAAATTTTCCCATCAACCAACCCAGAATACTCCCGCAGATTGCCCCGACCAGCACATCTCCCGGATAATGCACCCCAAGGTACACTCTGCTGTATGCTATTAGTACAGCCCAAAGTATCACCAAAATTGTAAAATACTTCAGCTTTTTTCCTAACATCATTGAAAGGTATACTACCAGCGAAAAAAAGTTAAAAGCATGGGATGATACAAATCCGTATTGCCCGCCGCAATGACCATTTACAAGGTGGACTATGTTTTCAAGGGCCGGATTATGGCATGGTCGAGTCGTTGAAAAACATCTTTGAACAAGTGGACAGAGGTCTGGTCACTGATCGCTATCATGAGGGCGCTGAAAAAAAGGATCATCCAGGCCCTTTTGTCATAATGTCTTACCAGGTAATAGAGAAATATTATATACAGGGGAATCCAGACGAATGGATTACTGACCCTGTACATCACCAGGTCGAAGAAGGAATTATGCCATCCGTTGATAGCCAGGAAGACCGATGTATCCCATTTATTTAATATTTCGAGCATCTCTTAATTTTTGTGCAATAATCCTTCAGTCTATAATTATCCTGAATTAATATCCGTAGGCCCTGCCTTCCATCTTATTAATATTGACCTTCATTACTTTAACCTCCTTCACTGCAGGATCATTAAACTTAAACTCTTTTCCGGAATAATGCTTCATGATGATATTCAGGATCCGCACCTTTTCATTCAGATCATCCACAAATTCAACCTTTCCATGCACCAGTACACTGCGGTAGCGCATGCTCCAGCTGCATGCTACATCTTCATTCACATAACGCAATTCATGATCAGTGCTGAAGGTCAGGCATATATCCGGCTTTGCTGTAAGTGTATTAATCTTTTTGCCTGTTGCCGAACCATGCAGGTAAACGTTTTCCCCGTCATAACCGAAATTCATGGGAATGACGTAGGGCAGATTATCTTCATCAACCATACCGGCATTGCAAAACTGGCATTTCAGGATGATCTCATCCAGTTCTGCCTTATGTGTCAGGGGACGATTTTTCATAGTATGAGTTTAATATCTGCTGAAATTATTAACTCCCAGGATATATGAAATCAGGCTGAGGATTATGCTGAATAGAAGTGCCCACCAGAATCCATCCAGGATAAAGCCCGGCACTATCTTCCCTGCCAGCAGGATGATCAGCGCATTGATGACCAATAAAAAGATGCCGAAAGTGAAAATTGAAATTGGAATCGTGAGCAATATCAGCAAGGGTTTCAGGAATATGTTAAGCAGCGAAAGTATTACAGCCACGATAATTGCTGTCAAAAAGTCCCTAATATGAACTCCCGGAAGTATCCAGGCAGTGGCCATTACCGCGATAGCTTGCAGAAGTAACTTTATCAGAAGATCCATAGAATTAATTTGTCACGAAAATACAAAAATTGTTCCCACTGAATTAAAAATTCTGAGAACAGGCGCATTTGCTATATCTTATCAGTATAAAGAATTATAATCGATATTGAATAGTAAAGCGGTTTCAATTCTTTGTTCCTGTATATTGTATATGGTCCGGAGCCCGATCTGAAAAGGCGCCAGGAAGCTTAGAATGTGTAAGTCCACCGAAATATCCAGACCTATTGAATTATAAGTAATTGCAGAAGGAGTGCTTGTGTCGATAAGGTGATCATAAAACACAGCCCCTTTTATCCTTTTCAGGTATAGGAAGTTGCCCGCGTGCCAATCGGGGTAGGCAATCGGAAAAGCGTAAGTTCCCGAGAAACTGTAAGCCCGGCCAGGGAATAATCCGGTATATCCCCGAGGCATGTTTATCTGGTTCCCGAAGTCATAATATGCTGCTTTCCTGTCCTGGTATCCTGCATATAATTTAAGACCCTGGTGAGGAATGATACCTGGAAAGTAGAGTACCAGGTTGGTCGAAAAAATGGAATTATTGTCATATCCGTCAAAAGGAGTATGATGGTATGTTAATTCGATCTGCTGCCCCCATTTTGGGTATAAATCACGAAGCGATTTCTTATATTGAGTATAGGCATAAAGATCGTAATCCATGCTTTGGATACGATCATGATTGAAGCGTAGTTCCGAACCCTTTACAATTTTCAGGTATTTATATGTGGACCCAATAGTGGGCTGCACTCCCAGGTACCAGGGGCCAGAATACCAGTTCAAAGGAACTCCTAAGTTGAGTTGCAGGTTAAGTTCATTCCATTTATAAGGGATAAGCAAGCTGTCTTTTCCCAGATAAACACTTCTTCGCAGCCCATAATCAGCATGCAAACCTATAGTCGGATAAAGTCCTTCATAACTGTAATCCAGATAATATTTTCCGGTTTCTTCATTCAGGTCGTACTCCCATCCCAGGGTCGTGTAGCTGCTGCTCAGCAGGTTTTGTGACATGAGCATCACACCGGGTTTTATGGTCATATTATTAAGGTTGAAAGAAAGCGGGGCCCAGCTATGGAAATCAAACAGGTTCAGGGCTTTCCGGTATTTCACCGTATCGTATATCTCAGTCGGTACGTCCTTGCTCCGGTAAAGGAAGTTTTCCATGGCTGCAAGGCTGTCGGCCAGTGGGGTAGAGAAGTTTCCGGTGAGTACCGGACCCGTCCAGGTCGCGGGATCCAGATCTGTTTCTGCCACTTGATAACCATCAGCAGTATAGTTTGAATACAGCAGATTTTTTGAATGGGGCGCAATACTTCCGTCAGTCGCTCCGAAGCGGGAGGAGATTACGCGGTAGGTTTTGTTAGTGAGCGTGTCAAGTGCGAAAATATTCTCCACCCCGGAATAGGGGCCGGTATATAAAATGTAATGTCCGAAATCGAATGGCCTGCTGATATCGCTGGAGGTAAAGGGGATCAGAAAACGCGTTGATGAATCTGGCAAGTTGACCCACACTATACTTTTTCCATAATTTCCCAGCACGACACTCAGAATATTTTTCCCGTCGGAAGTCCAGGTAGGTTGAATAAAATATAGATTTTCAGAGGTTTTAATGCTTTGTTGAATTTCACCGTTAGAAGCATCCAGGATTAATAATGAATACTGATTATCGAGGCTCACCTTCACCGTTGCGATCCTGCTTCCGTCAGGGGAGATGGCCGGGGAAAAATAACGGCTTTTTCGCGTAAGCTGTTTCTTTTTTCCGCTCAGGAGGTCGTAGGTATAAATAACCGAATATTCCCTCAGGCTCCAGCGGGGATCAAGCAATCGTTCCGACCAGCAAATCAGATTGCCTCCAGAGCTGATTGATTCTTCAGGAAAACTCACTCCTGTTAGAAACAAAGTTTTTTCTTTTTTATCAGGACTTATCTCTACAACCTTTGTTATATCGTTGATGGAGGATTTTACAGCCAGGATATTTCCTTCCGGAAGTCTGCTTGCCAAGGTATAGTTCGTGTAATTTACACTGTCAACCGGGCTCATGACGCGGAAAGGAGTCAATGCTGTTCTCCGGTCCCTTTCTCTCCATTGCCCTCTTATTTGTGTAGTCAGGCTATCATAAAGTTTATATTTTCCAAGTCCTGTTTGTTTTTTCAGAGAATGTGAAAAAGGGACAAATGTGAAGGGTCGACGCCCAACATTTTTCAAAACATTGGCCCAGACATCCTTACCATACTTCACCCGTGTCAGCCCGACCAATTGATAGCCCAGTTCGTAGCGATCAGGAATGAAGTCGCGAAAAGATCCATTCACGGCTTTGTCATAATGATATATTTTTTTATCCAGGAATTGAGCACGAAGATGTTGATAAAAGGATGGGGACCTTCCGCGGCCCGACATGCTTAAAGAAGTTTCAGTTCCTACGGCATCCCCTTCGATAAACCATAAAGGCACGAATAAAGCTATCATCGCCGGAACTGCCTGCTGTCCAAAAAACCAGGTGAGCCCATGTGTAAATCCCTGGTTTATGACTGCATATTGTGCCACATGACGGAATTCATGCAATACCAGCTGGTCCATCCAATTCTGTGCATAGGTGTTTTGTTCAGGAACGGTAATAAATTCCATCCTCCTGGGAGCATAGGGTACAAAGGCATTTGAATTTGTGCTGAGATTATGCAGGAGTAATGGGATTCTTACAGGATGGGAGTGTAGGGAAGCTGAACCAGGCCCATAAATATATTCCATGGCATTGGCCAGGTAATTAACATTTTTGGCAAATGACCTGGGAGTGATGAGTTGAAAGTGCGGGGTATTGACTTGTTCCCACCTGACGGAGGCCGGATTGACGCCAATTGAAAAGTATTGGGCTTTAACTTCCTGAAAAAGAAAGGATAATAATGAAATAAATAGAACTAGAAATATTTTCTGAGGAAGTGACCTCTGTCTCATAAATGGGCTTATTTATTTTGAATGATGATCACCCTTGGGTTGAGAAGATGAACGGCATCAATAGTGTAAGATAAAAGTACAAATTAATCGGCATTTTGTTCAAAATAATTCCAGAGCGGATCAAGAGGCGGCTTTGCCACAAGGCTGATCACTTCTCCTTTAACAGGATGAATGAATTCAACTTTTCTGGAATGAAGATGTATGGATCCGTTCGGGTTGGAACGCGGAAAGCCGTATTTCAGGTCGCCTTTCACCGGGCAGCCGATTGCCGCCAACTGAACTCTGATTTGGTGATGTCTTCCGGTCAATAGTTCCACTTCGAGAAGATAATAATTATCGCTGCGGTCGATGACCCTGTATTTCAGCTCAGCTTTCAATCTATCCTTTCCGGGCAAAGGATAAGCTCTTGACATATTCTTTTCTTCATTTTTCCGCAGATAATGAACCAGGAGTCCCTCTTCTTCCGGTGGCTTGTCTTTTACAATAGCCCAATATGTTTTCGAAATATTCCTTTCCCTGATCAATTCATTCATGCGGCTGAGGGCCTTGCCGGTCCTGGCGAAGATGACAGCCCCGCTTACCGGACGGTCCAGCCGGTGAACCACGCCCAGAAATACTTTCCCTGGTTTGTTATATTTTATTTTAATGTATTCTTTGATGATTTCGCTCAGTGGCATATCGCCGGTCTTATCGCCCTGAACGATCTCCGAAGGGAGTTTGTTGATTATGATGAGATGGTTGTCTTCAAAAAGTACGCGGTTTGAATCAAAAGCTGCAGCTTTCATATTTTACATCCTTAATCAGTCGGGCCCGTATCCTCCGCTTGTTTGCCGGGGCATAAATATGAAACCCGCCATTCAAAATCAAAGCTAATATTGTTCCCTTTCATTTGGGAAATCAAGTGTTTTTACATCCTGAATGTAATTCTGAACGGCCCCTTTCACTTCCTCATGCAAATTGTGATACCTCCTGAGGAAACGTGGTGAAAATTTCTGGGTGATTCCCAGCATATCATGTAAAACCAATACCTGTCCATCGACTTGAGGGCCGGCTCCAATTCCTATAATAGGGATTTTAAGCTGCCTGGTAACATCTCCGGCGAGATTGGCCGGGATCTTTTCCAGGACGATACCGAAACAGCCGGCATTTTCAAGCAGCTGTGCATCCTGCATGAGTTTATCAGCTTCGTTCTTTTCCGTGGCCCTGACTACATAAGTTCCGAATTTGTGGATAGATTGCGGGGTCAGCCCCAGGTGGCCCATTACGGGTATGCCGGCTGATAATATGCGGTCGACGGATTCGAGGATTTCCTTGCCGCCTTCCAGCTTTACAGCATTGGCCCCTGATTCTTTCATGATCCGGATTGCCGAGTTTAGCGCCTCTTTGGAATTACCCTGGTAGGTGCCAAAAGGCAGGTCAACTATCACCAGGGCTCTCTTCACCGCTCTCATCACCGAAGATGCATGGTAGATCATCTGGTCCAGGGTGATGGGGAGGGTGGTTGTATTACCGGCCATCACGTTGGATGCCGAATCCCCTACAAGGATCACATCTATCCCTGATTCATCCAGGATCTGAGCCAATGAAAAATCATAGCCCGTGAGCATGGCGATCTTTTCGCCTTTTAGCTTCATTTCCTGGAGAACATGGGTTGTTATTTTGGCGTATTTTCCGGTTTCGGGCATAATAATTTGTTCTGTGTAAACTTATAAAAATGCAAAGTTATAAAGAATTTAGTAGCTGCGTTGTTGTTTTCGATCCCTTTGTGTAAATTTGCCTCCTGATTATACCAAAATGAAAAATTTCAGACTTATACTGTACTCACTTTTGCTTCTGATTCTTTCAAGTGCCTGCAAGGAAGATTTTGAATTAAATGCCCCCTGGAAGGATATTTCCGTTGTTTACGGATTGCTTGACTCAAGCCAGGATACCGTTTTCCTGCGCATTAACAAGGCATATCTCGGGAGCGGAAATGTGCTTGAAATGGCTAAAATTGCCGATTCAAGCAATTATAAATCCAAATTGCAGGTTGAATTGAGTGAACTTGATAACAACAATACCTTAGTTAATACCTATACATTAGATACCCTTACCATTGACAATAAGCAGGATGGTTTGTTTTATAATCCTTACCAGTTACTTTATTTCGTACCACTGACAGTTTCTCCGGACAGGACTTATAAATTGAATATTACTTTAAATGATAAGGAAATTGAGGCGACAACAAATACAATTGCCGGATTGACAATGAAAATCCCGTCCGCTGGTCTTGCTGATTTTGAGTTTAAAAGAAGTGTTCCAAATTCCAAGGTTGAATGGAAGTCAGCCAAATACGGGAAACGCTATGAAGTAAACATCCGATTTAATTTCAAAGAACTTATGGATGGCAGCACGGACACCATCTTCCGCCATGTTGACTGGTTCCTTGGTACGTTTAAATCGGAAACCACGGCAGGCTCGGAAGACATGTTTGCCAATTATACAAACAATGGTTTTTACGCCAATCTGCAAAATAGTATACCCTATTCTGATCCGGCCAAAGAAGCTGCAGTAAGTGAACGCTTTACCAGTACCGTAGAATACCAGTTAGCTGTTGCAGGCGATGAGCTAAATACTTACCTGGAAGTCAATGGACCATCTAATTCCATCATTCAGGATCGACCTGAATATACTAACCTTACCAATGCTATTGGCATTTTTTCAAGCCGTAATCGATTAATCCGTGAAAAAAAACTTCGCCAGGGCGTGACGATTCAGGAAATTAAAAACCTGAACCTGCATTTTGTTTATTGAGCCTTTTGGCAGTATCTCATCTTAACTGAAAAGGTGACTTTTTTTCCTGAAGGATCTTCATGGACCTCTTTGCTGAATAGCTTATCCAAATTCTTATTCTGACGTTTTGTCACTTTTAATTAAATGCTGAAGGGCAAATCATATCCTCAATATTTTAATTATTATCCTCTTAATTAACAGTAAAACAAGTATATATAAATTGAAGATGGTTTTTATTTCAGAAGAATACCTGGAAATTTGAAGAGTTTGAAGAAGGCGTTTCAGTAGGATGGCATAATCCTTGTCAATTAAGAGCGCATCAAACGAATTTCATTTTATTACTAATATATTAAATTTGAAAATATGGGAAAGATTATAGGAATAGACCTTGGAACAACGAACTCCTGCGTAGCCGTTATGGAAGGGAATGAGCCGGTCGTTATTCCTAATAGTGAAGGAAGGAGGACCACTCCCTCCATAGTCGCATTCACTGATAATAATGAAAGAAAAGTTGGTGATCCGGCTAAAAGACAAGCTATTACAAATCCTAAAAGAACTGTTTCTTCTATAAAAAGATTTATGGGGGAAAGTTTTGACCAGGTTACCAAGGAGATTGGAAGAGTTACGTATGAAGTTAAAAAGGGAGATAATAATACCACCCGTGTGAAAATTGATGACAGGTTTTATACTCCCCAGGAAATTTCCGCAATGATACTTCAGAAAATGAAGAAGACTGCTGAAGATTACCTGGGACAAACTGTCACCGAAGCCGTCATTACGGTTCCGGCATACTTCAGTGATTCGCAGAGGCAGGCAACCAAGGAAGCCGGTGAAATAGCAGGGCTTAAGGTCAGAAGGATCATCAACGAACCTACTGCTGCCTCCCTGGCATATGGGCTTGATAAAAAGCATAAAGACATTAAAATAGCCGTTTTTGACCTGGGTGGCGGAACTTTTGATATTTCCATCCTGGAACTTGGAGACGGGGTTTTCGAAGTTAAATCAACCAACGGGAATACTCATCTTGGTGGAGATGACTTTGACCATACTGTTATCGACTGGCTCGCAGATGAATTTCAGAAAAGTGAAGGCCTTGATCTGAGAAAAGACCCGATGGCTTTACAGCGTTTGAAAGAAGCTGCTGAAAAGGCCAAGATCGAACTCAGCAGCTCAAATGAAACAGAAATTAACCTGCCGTATATTATGCCTGTTGACGGAGTGCCAAAGCACCTTGTTAAAAAGCTGTCACGTTCTAAGTTTGAAAACCTGATTGATAAATATGTTCAGTCAACTATTGAACCTTGCCGCATGGCGCTTAAGGATGCCGGGATGACAGCAGCCGATGTAGACGAAGTTATCCTTGTCGGGGGTTCCACTCGTATTCCGATCATCCAGAAAACTGTAAAAGATTTCTTTGGAAAGGAACCGTCCAAGGGTGTTAACCCTGATGAGGTTGTGGCCGTGGGTGCTGCGATACAAGGAGGAGTGCTTACAGGGGAAGTAAAAGACGTGCTTTTACTTGATGTGACTCCGCTTTCACTCGGTATCGAAACTCTGGGTGGAGTATTTACCAAACTCATCGAATCCAATACTACAATTCCAACGAAAAAGTCGGAAACATTTTCTACAGCCAGCGATAGCCAGACTTCAGTTGAGATCCATATTTTGCAGGGCGAACGGCCTATGGCAAGCCAGAACAAAAGTATCGGCAGATTCCATCTGGATGGGATACCACCTGCCCCAAGAGGCATACCACAGGTTGAAGTGACATTCGATATAGATGCGAACGGTATATTGCATGTCTCAGCCAAAGATAAAGCTACCGGAAAATCTCAGCAGATCCGTATCGAAGCATCTTCCGGCCTGAGCCAGGATGAAGTTGAAAGAATGAAAAAGGAAGCCAGCGAAAATGCGGAAAATGACCGTAAGATGAAAGAAAAAGTCGACAAATTGAATACAGCTGACGGCCTCATCTTTCAAACGGAAAAACAACTCAAGGAATACGGAGATAAGATACCTGCTGATAAGAAAGAAGGTATTGAAAAAGCTCTTAATGAGCTGAAAGAAGCATATAAGAGCCAGGACCTCACCGCTATTGAAGCCGCAATGAATAATCTCAATACTCAGTGGCAGAATGCAAGCACTGAAATGTATCAGAATGCCGGTCAGGCAAATGATGCCCAGCAGGAAGGTCCGGGCCCGCAGCAGGGACCTGGAGATGAACAGCAGGGCGGAAAGAAAGATGACGGGGAAGTGACCGACGTTGATTTCGAAGAAGTCAAGTAATTTAAGTGTTGATTATATCTAAATAATCAAGGCGGGCAATTTTGCGATTGTCCGCCTTGTTTTGTTGTGTTAAATAACTTTTCTGAAATTTAGGCCTGTATCCAATAAGTCGGAAAATTTGAAGTTATTATTTTAACTTTGTGATTCTACTTTCCCAAAAATGAGAAAGCTTATTTTCCTTTATCTGGCATTATTGTTTGCATTTTGGCAGGATTCCGTTTTTGCCCAAAAAGGTGTAGTGCGTTTAGAGTTGCCGGCTGAAATGAATGCTGAAATTTATCATCTGGCTCCCTGTTCAAATAATGGCCTCTTGCTTATCTATGAAACCAGGGACTTTTTTGATGACGCTTATAAAAAGTGGATTTTTATCCAATATGATACCCTCCTGAACGAGGTCAGAAAATTGGAAGTGCCTGTCGTTCCGAATGCACAATTCCAGTCATCCGTTTCAATCGGGGATGCCGTATTTCTTCTATTTGCAAACACTAGTAAAATAAAGGGCGCAGCAGAAAATTTCCAGATTTCAGGATATAAAATGGCGGAAGGACAGATAGCGCATATAAGAGGTCTTATTCCTTCCGAATCGCAAGTTGTGGATTTTGGGATTGCCGGGAATAACGCTGTGATTGGTCTGAACCTTAAGAACAATCTGGCACAGCTCGTCTTCGTTGGCCTTCAAAACGGAACTATTATCAACCATTCCATTGATATTCCCGATCAGGTTTATATCGAGGAATTAAGGGTAGACCCTGATCGTTCCGCCGTGAATGTGCTGGTCAGTAATTATGTATCCAAACGTCAGAATAGCCTGTACCTGCTGGGCTATAACATGGATGGCAGCTTTCTATACAATTACCAGGTGTTTGCTTCCCTTCAGGATAAATATCTGAATACTGCCCGGGTCTTTCCGCTTGAGAACGGCGATCTGATGCTGATAGGTACCTATAATAACTTCCCCTCAAAAATCCCGGGGACAAATGATTATGATGGGCTTGAAGCAACCGGTATGTTTTCTACAAAATTTCATGAAGGACAACAGGAATTCATCAATTATTATAATTTCATGGAATTCCAGAACCTTAGGAACGGACTTAACAGCAGGGACCTTTATCGTATGCAACGAAAGCATTCCAGGGAAAATTCCGATCAATCCCTGAACTTTCAGCTTGTCTTGCATCATCTCGAACTACATAATGACAAATTCTCTATCATGGCGGAAGCGTATTACCCTGATTACCGGACTGTGAGCGATATAAGCTATGATTATTGGGGACGTCCCATCACACAAACCTATACGGTTTTCGAAGGTTATCGCTTTACCAATACGGTTCTGGTCGGATTTTCCAAAAATGGGGAAATGATTTGGGATGACGGGATGGAAATGAGTATTTCAAACTATTTTCTGGATAGTCTTGCGAATTATTATTTTGATGGTCTGCCGGTAATCTTATATACCAACCAGGGAAATCGTATTGCCTACCAGGTATTCATAAATGAAGCCGAAATGGAAGGTATGCTTTTTACCGACCTGGAAAGCCTTCATTCAGGCGATAAAGTGATGGACAGCCAGGGTGGTCGCATAGTATTATGGTATGGTCATCAATTTCTTTGCTCCGGCTACCAAACTATCCGTAATAATCTGATTGCTAATGAAAACAAGAGGACTGTCTTCTATTTAAACCGATTATCTTTTGAATAGCTCAGGACAGATGGCATATATTCTCCGTTTTCTGAGGTTTCTGAAAAATTCCCATACCAGGTATAGTGTACATTCTCCTTTTATATATGAGCTTATAATGAGGACTATGCGCCCATGCAAAAGCCCTCAGGGATCTGCACAGGTGGAAGCCTTAAGGTCAAGACTTATGAATGACCATCAGAGTATATTGAAGACTGACTTTGGTACAGGAGGGCTGGGAGAGGCTGGGCAATACCGGGTAAAAATCTCGGAAATTGCACGTGGTTCTCTATCTTCAAAGCGAAAAATCAGAAAAATCGTTTTCCTTGCAAAATTCATGCAGGCCAGGAATATGCTTGAAATCGGAACATCCCTTGGGATTACTGCCGCTTATCTTCAACTCATAGATCCGGAAATCAGCTTGTTCACCTTAGAAGGCTGCCCGGAGACCGCCCGCCTGGCGAGAGAAAATCTCTCTTCTATTGGCCTCGATCAGGTGCAAATTGTCGAAGGAGCCTTTGAACAAAGCCTCCCCAAGGTATTGCTGGATATAAAGCGTCTTGACCTAGTGTTTTTTGATGGGAATCACCGCAAAGGAGGGACTCTGGATTATTTTTACAGGTGTCTCGAGCATGCCCATAATGACAGCGTATTTATCATTGATGATATCCATTGGTCGGAGGAAATGGAGGAAGCCTGGGAGGAGATTAAAAAGCATGAGAAAGTGACTGTAAGTATAGACCTTTTTCATATGGGCTGGGTCTTTTTCAGAAAAGAGTCAAGCCGTCAGGATTTTATCCTGAGATATCTGTAAATGTTTTATAAATTTGTGAAGCGATTAAAATAAAGGAAATGAAGGACGAAGTCATCCGTTTAGATCAGATCACCCGGCATTTTAAAGTCGGAACAGAGATTGTGAAGGCACTGAGGGGTATTTCACTCACTATACACCGGAATGAGTTTGTTGCTCTTATGGGACCTTCCGGATCAGGAAAGTCTACGCTTATGAACCTGCTGGGCTGTCTGGATACTCCTACCTCGGGATCTTATATTCTGAACGGCAAAGATGTCAGTAAGCTTAATGACAATGATCTGGCTGAGATCAGGAACAAAGAGATTGGTTTTATATTTCAGACTTTCAATTTGCTTCCCCGTTCGACAGCCCTTGAAAATGTAATGCTTCCATTGATTTATGCCGGGATAAATAAAGCCGATCGCATCCGAATGGCCACCCACGCACTCCTGGAAGTCGGCTTGTCTGACCGTATGAACCATCGCCCGAATGAATTGTCGGGAGGGCAGCGTCAAAGGGTTGCCACGGCCCGCGCCCTGGTGAATAAGCCTTCAATTATACTTGCTGATGAACCTACCGGAAACCTCGATTCCAAGACCTCGGTGGAGATTATGGCATTGCTGGAAATCATTCATCAGGCAGGAAATACGATTATAGTGGTTACTCACGAAGAATCTATTGCCCGCTATGCACACCGAATTGTCAGGTTGATTGACGGGGAGATCTCTTCAGATGAAAAAAATGAGGAAATCTATTCCAGCCTTGGGGAATTTAAAAATCCCTCTAATAATTAATTTTTATTTTTTAGGAGCTCATTTATAATTCCCGAATGATTTCTTAACTTCGGTCGGGAATTAATTATTAACGAATGTCTGAAGAGTTTAAAATATATACAAAAACCGGCGATACAGGCCAAACTTCTTTAATAGGAGGTACAAGGGTTCCGAAATTTCATCCCAGGATAGAAACTTATGGAACCATAGATGAGCTGAATTCGTTCATTGGCCTTGTCAGGGACCAGGATATAGATCAGCACAGTAAAGATATTTTACTGGAGATACAGGACCGTCTGTTTACACTCGAATCCCTCATTGCCGTGGACCCGGAAGCCGGAGTAGCACCAAAGTTGCCTCAGTTGAAGGAAGAAGATATAAGTCTGCTGGAAAGAGAAATTGATGCAATGAACAGTGAACTGCCTGAACTGAAATCATTTATTATTCCCGGAGGCCATATTGCAGTTTCATATTGTCATGTGGCGCGTTGCGTTTGTCGGAGAGCTGAACGGGCTGCAATACGTCTTGACAAAGCTCAAAAGGTAGATGCAATGTATATTAAATATCTAAACAGGCTCTCCGATTTCCTGTTTGTGCTGGCCAGAAAACTATCAAAATTAAAGAATGTTGATGAAACACATTGGAAACCAAGATATTAAATAAAATGATAAGCTTTTTATTTTCCTCTTGTTTATTATGCAAAAAAAATTATTTTTGCAGAAAATTAAATACTAAATTTTGAGCTATGTACTGGACACTGGAACTGGCTTCAAAACTGGAAGATGCCCCTTGGCCTTGCACCAAAGAAGAATTGATTGATTGGTGCATTCGATCGGGAGCTCCTAATGAAGTGGTTGAGAACCTTAGAGAGTTGGAAGATGAGGGGGATATTTATGAGAGTATTGAAGATATCTGGCCGGATTATCCTACTAAGGAGGATTTCTTCTTTCATGAAGATGAATATTAGCGGCTGCGGTTTTTTAGCAAGAAATATTAAAGCCGGATGATTGATCCGGCTTTTTTTATTTAAAGATGCTGAAATTCACCCTGCCATAATGCCTTTGTTGGAAAAAGCCGGAAAAACCAGTGAAGTCATGATTTTTCGAATGTTCAATTATTAGCCAGCCGTCCTTCTCCAGTAAATTTCTTTCAAATACAATATGGGCTATTTCTTCTATGCCTTCCATGTCATAGGGAGGATCAGCAAAAATAACATCGAATTTCTGGGTAGTAAATTTAAGAAAGGATGCAGCCGCTGTCCTGACTGTTTTCAAATTTTCAAAGCCCAATTCCTTAGCTGTCTCCGCGATGTAACGAATACATTTCCCATTTATATCGATGGCGACTACCATTGGGCTCTCCCTGGATGCGAATTCATAAGCAATACTTCCCGTTCCGGAGTATAGGTCCAGCACTTTGACATCTTCCAGGTAAAAGTTATTTTCCAGTATATTGAACAGGCTTTCCTTAGCCATGTCAGTTGTCGGTCTCACCGGTAAGTTCGATGGGGCTTTTATTTTTCTTCCCCTGTGGGTTCCCCTGATTATTCGCACGATTTCAGATTAAATAAAGTAAAAAACTTATGCTGTGTTGTTTCGTTCATCATATTGCTGTATCCGAATTTATCATTCGCCTGGATAAAAGTAAGTTTCCGGATATATTTCATTAACAATTGATATGCCCCGGAAGTTTTATCCGTTTCGCCGAATAGGATGGTTTCGGTTGTATCGGGATTAATCTGGAGCTGCTCCATAGTAAAAAGCACAAAATAAGCGAAATCATCTTTGCCTCCGTATGGAAAAGAATTACAAAAAACCAGCTCCTCATCGTCAAACACGATGATGTCCAGCATTTCTTTCCTGGCATTTACATATATCTTAGGGGCATTAGCCTGGTTTTTACCTGATAAATATAAATTCTCAAGCAGGGGTTGCAGAAAATGGCAAATTTTTGCTTCCGGGAAAAACTCAGACAAGAGTTTAAATATTATTTCCGGAACTGCGTAAACAATATATGCACCAATACCTTGAACTTCCCGGCTGAGAATAGTATAGCCCCCTGGAAGATGCGTGATGAAACTCAGATAATCAGCTCTTTTGCTCTCATCATAAAGAGCCGCAGGAATAAGGGTAAAATATGGCCAGGCCAGTGCAAGGTGTAATTGTTGAATGTGAATTTCAGGTATCCTGAAGCTGTTCTCGAAAAAAGTTTTTAAAAGACCGGAATAAGCAAGATCCCCGATCGGTTTTGCTAAATGGTATTCGTAAACAGAAAGGAATCTTGACAAATTGGTATCGTAGAATGCATATTGAATGCTTTCCGTTTGGATCATCAGATTTAACTCATACACATGCCCCGGGACATATGCCTTTCCCTGTTCTGAAAATTGATAATGGGGAATTAAAACTGTCATAAGGATCTATGGATTACGAAATCATCGTAAATCCAAAGATAAGGATTATTCCCAGTTACCGTCCGTGGAAGGTTCTTTCATAGAACCTACTTTCAGTCCGGGGAATTTTTCTATGTCCGCACTTGATTTTATCTTGTTGATAACTAATTGTTTATCGAGGCCATTAAGAAAAGTATTGAAATGGGCATCAGCTTCGAAAACACTCACTTTTAATCCACTCCGGTCAATCTTTCCTGCGTCTAGCTGGAATAATTGTCCGCCCGAAAATGGGATATATCTTAGAGAATCCACAACAAAATTATGCCTGCGTCCAAATAATGAATCGGCAACACCAACATATCCGATTGTATCGTTGATAGTTTTTGTATAGGTAGTATCTGTAGGGTCATGGACAATACTTACTACAGGTATTTGAGCTACTTTCAGGAAATTGATCAGGGTATCGAAGTTGCCCGTATACTCATCGTTTAGTTTTTTGTAGAACTGTTCACTACTCCGGATATCCGACAAACGTTGAATCACTTTAGCTTCCCGTTGAGAAACTGCTTTGTTGAAGCGAACCGGTTGCATAATACTATCATATATCATGTATCCGAGTACAATGATCACAACAGATAAAACAATCTGTAAAGTACCTCTCTTCCAATTCATATTAAAGGGGTTTTAATGTCTGCAAATTTATAATATTTTTTGATTTCCTGCTATTTTTTTCGTTCCGTTTAATGGACAAATATAAACAAGATACTTATATGATTACGCTTTGAATGTGAAGTCGGTAGATTCCTTCCGGCTAAAAATAAATTGAGTCAGTACTGAAAGTCAGTCAAATTGTTTTGAATTACTTTTAATATTTAGTAAATTTAGGTGATTTTGTCCTTCAATATAAATAAATAACATACAATAATTATGCAGACCTATATTCTATTGACCAAATTATCACCGGATCTCACTAATCAGATGAAAGACAGGGCCAGGATCGGAAAAACCTGGATAGACCAGGTTAGGGAAAAATGTCCTGATGTGAAATTTGTGGCGCATTACGCTTTGCTGGGGCAATATGATTTTCTGGACATATATGAAGCCCCGGATGAGGAGGTGGCGGCCAAAGTTTCAATGATCAGTCGTGCTAACGGTGCTTTACAAGCACAAAGTCTGATCGCCATTCCTTACAAAAGATTTCTGGAGCTCACATCTGAAATCTGAATCTCTTATAATCGCGGGTTTATAAAATATCCCTGGAAATCAACTGGGAGAAAGTGGGTAATTCGGTCAGGTTTTTCCACTTTTCTTCCTGAGCATCGAATTTCAGGCAAATATGAGTGAGCCCATTTGTGAGCAATATATAATTCACTTTGAGAACAAGATTATAACGCAGGGCCTGTTCTATAACTTTCCGGTCTATCGCTACCTCCGGGGATTTACATTCCACAATCAGTACCGGCTTTGCATCCCTGTCAAAGACGCTTATGTCATATCTTTTAAAAGTTTTGTAAAGATTCAGCCCGGCCTCTATCGATATGAGTCCCAAAGGAACTGATTTTTCTTCATTCAGGTAACGGATGACATGCTGCCTGACCCATTCCTCTCCTGTAAGGGCTACGAATTTTTTTCTGGCAATATCGAAAATCCTGTACTTGTTATCTTTTTCCTGAATGTTGAAGCTATATTCCGGGAAATTTAATCTTTGCATTATCTGTAGATTTGCCGGTAATCATTTTATACAAAAATAATAATCCACATGCTTCTTAGTCCATTTCCTTAAAAAAATGCTTTTCTGACTTTGCCATCAGTCTATGGATGGAGCATTGCCTTAAAAAAACTATTTTTGCATTGAAAAGTAAATATATGAAGACAAAGGAAGATATTGTCAAAAACTGGCTGCCCCGGTATACCGGTTTGACGCTGGAAAAATTTGGAGAATATATTTTGCTGACTAACTTCATGAATTATGTGGAGATGTTTGCAGAATGGCACAATATTAAAGTGGATGGGGAGGACAAGCCAATGCCTTCAGCGACTTCCGGAAATATTACCATTATCAAATTTGGTATGGGAAGTCCAAATGCTGCCACTATCATGGATCTTTTGAGTGCAATTATGCCAAAGGCTGTGCTTTTCCTTGGGAAATGCGGTGGCGTTAAGAAAAAGAATGAGATTGGCGACCTGATTTTACCAATTGCAGCCATCAGGGGAGAAGGGACTTCCAACGATTATTTCCCACCGGAAATACCGGCACTCCCTGCGTTCAGCCTGCAGAAAGCTGTTTCAACAACTATCAGGGACCATTCCAAAGACTATTGGACCGGTACGGTCTATACAACCAACCGCCGCGTGTGGGAATATGATGAAGAGCTGAAAGATTACCTGAGGATGATACGCTGTATGGCTGTCGATATGGAAACAGCCACGATCTTTACCGTGGGATTTGCCAATGAAATTCCTGCCGGCGCCTTGCTCCTGGTCAGCGACCAACCTATGATACCTGAGGGAGTCAAGACCGAAGAATCGGATCGGGTTGTAAACCAGAATTTCGTGGAAGAACATCTTCGAATTGGGATAGATGCACTTCATCAACTGATCAACAATGGATTAACTGTTAAACACCTGAGATTCTGATCAGACTGCAAAATCTCTGATTTGCGGATTAAGTTGAAATATTATGGCATCAAGTTATGAAGAAATAATGGGTCAGCTGGAGAAACAGATATACCAACCGGTGTATTTGCTTTTTGGAGATGAACCTTATTTTATCGATTCCATTTCAGATTATATAGAAGAGAATGTCCTGACTGAAACGGAAAAAGAATTCAATCAGCTGGTGGTTTATGGAAGGGATACCAACCCGGGAGCTATTATTGATATGGCCCGAAGGTATCCGATGTTTTCAAACTACCTGGTCATCATTGTGAAAGAAGCACAGGACCTGCTGATTACACAACTTGAGGATTTGCTGCCCTACATTGAAAAACCCAGCCCAACCACCTTGCTGGTAATTGATTATAAGTACAAAAAGATCGACAGAAGGAAGAGTTTTAGCAAAATTGTCGAGAAGAATGGTGTCCTCTTTGAGTCCAACCGGATTTATGACAACCAGGTTAGTACATGGATACAGAAGCAGGTTAACAAAAGGGGCTATTCAATTACCCCGAAGGCCAGTGAAATGTTGGCTGAATTTTTGGGTGCGGATCTTGGCAAAATCAATAATGAACTTGGGAAACTTACAATAAGTCTGGAGTCCGGTAAAACTATCACGGATGATTTGGTTGAAAGGAATATTGGAATCAGTAAAGAATATAATGTATTCGAACTTCAGAATGCCCTGGGGAGAAAGGATGTTCTGAAAGCCAACAAGATCGTAAATTATTTTGCAGCAAATCCCAAAACAAACCCGGCGGTAGTTGTCATGATGCTGCTTTATTCTTATTTCTCCAAACTCATGATCTACCACCAGATAAGCGATAAATCAAAGAATGCGGCTGCTTCAGCCTTATCAGTAAATCCTTACTTTGTGAGTGATTATGCTACCGGCGCTTCCAATTATTCAATGTCGAAACTGCTTGCCATTATTAGTTTGCTGAGGGAATACGATCTCAGGGTAAAAGGGATCAATAATGCCGCCACTCCGGGTGGTGAATTACTCAGGGAGTTAATCTATAAGATTTTACACTAAAATTGGTCTGAGCTTTATTTGAAAAGTGAATCCACCTTAGTTCTATAAGTCTCCAGGATATAAGATCTTTTTAATTTCAGATTGGCGGTGAGTTCACCCGATTCAACCGACCATTCATGGTCGATAAGTTCAAAACTCTGGATATGTTCGGTACTCCCGAAGAATTTATTATAATGGACGATTTCTTTCTTGAAACGGAGTTTTACATCCTGATGGTTTATTATATCACCATCCGATTTATATTCAATTTCTTTGATTTCGCACCAGGAGCGGAGGTGATTGAAATCAGGCACCACCAATGCAGCAGCATATTTCTGATTTTCGCCCACTACAAGAATATCATCGATGAAAGGGGATTCCTTGAATTTATTTTCAAGTAATTGAGGACTGATATATTTGCCCAGGGAAGTTTTAAATATTTCTTTTTTCCGTCCGGTGATCTTCAGGTGACCTTCAGGCTCTATTTGTCCTATATCACCTGTATGAAACCATCCATCCGGATCTATAGATTCTTTGGTCAATTCCGCTTGTTTATAATAACCCTGCATCACATTAGGCCCTTTGCAAAGTATCTCTCCGTCATCAGCTATTTTCACCTGCACATTAAAAAGCGGCTTCCCTACAGTGCCAATTTTCAGTCCTCCCGGCTCCAGCGTATTTACCGCGATGACCGGGGAAGTTTCGGTAAGTCCGTAACCTTCCAGTACGGGAATCCGGGCCGCGGTGAAAACCCGCGAGAGCCTCGGCTGCAATGCTGCCCCACCCGAAACGATAGTCCGTATATTCCCTCCAAGCGCTTCCCTCCATTTATTGAAGACAAGCTTATTGGCCAGGTTCAGCTGTAAGCGGTAAAACATTGTGTTACCTTCTGGTTTATAATGTATACCAAGATTCAGCGCCCAGAAGAAGATGTTCTTTTTTATACCTTTTAATTTAAGTCCCTTGGCAATTATTTTATCATAAACTTTCTCCAAAAGACGGGGAACAGTGGTAAATATCTCGGGCTGAATTTCGCGGATATTATCGGCAATGGTACCCATATTTTCGGCATAATAGATAGAGACCCCCAGGTAATGATAGGTATAAATATCCATACGCTCGTAAACATGGCACAGGGGCAGGTAGGAAACTGCCTTGCAGGTTTCATCTACGGGAAATATCTTATATACGGCAAAGACGTTGCTCAGCAGATTGTGGTGGGTCAACATAACTCCTTTAGGATTTCCGGTAGTTCCGGAAGTGTAAATCAGGGTAGCAATATCATCGGGAAGTATAGAATCTTTAATAGTCTGCAAGGCATCCATGTCGGCATTTTGCCGGCCCAACTCAATAAGTTCGTTCAGATGTTTTACTTCGTCAATGTGCCGGAAGGTATAAAGGCCTTGTATGGAAGGTATTTCCGGAATCAGATGTTCAATTTTCCTGAGCAGGTCCCAGCCTGAAACGAACACATATTTTACTTCGGCATGGTTCAGGATGTATTTATAATCCGATTCGCTGATAGTCGGGTAAATAGGGACATGAACAGCCCCAATCTGCAGTATCCCCATATCCAGGAAATTCCATTCCGGCTTGTTATGGGAAATTGTAGCAATTTTATCACCCTTCCCGACACCCAGTTTAAGAAGCCCATTACTTATATTATTGGCCGTATCTATATAATCTTCAATAGAATATTTAACCCATTGACCGTTTTCTTTCCCGGCAAGAACATCGTCTTTAGCCCTGAACCTCTCCTTATAGTGGGTCAACAGGTCAAAAAGTCGTGTAACTTCCATAGTACTGATTTGGTTTTTAAAAAGAGGCGCTAAAATTAGAAATACCTTTTAAATCTTTTGAAAATAAAATTCATTTTTTATTAAAAGTCGTTGCATTTGCCTGGGCCGTCGGCATCACAAGTATATCGTTTATATTGACACGGGGAGGCATTGTTGTAACGAAAAAGATGACTTCTGCAATGTCTTCACCTTTGAGTGCTTCGTAGCCTTCATAAACCTTTTCGGCTCTCTGCCCGTCGCCTTTGAACCTGACCAGTGAGAATTCGGTTTCAACAGCCCCGGGTGCAACTTGTGTCACCCGTATTCCGGTACCCAGAAGATCCAGCCGCATTCCTTTGGTGATGGCATCGACAGCAAATTTAGTAGAGCAATAAATGTTTCCCCGCGTATAAACTTCCCTTCCCGCGACCGAACCCACATTGATGATATGCCCTTCCCCATGTTCAATCATCCAGGGTATCACGCAGCGCGAAAGATAGAGCAATCCTTTCACATTCGTATCTATCATCCTGTCCCAATCCTCCGGATCTCCGTCCTGAATCTTGTCCAGTCCTGATGCCAGGCCGGCATTGTTGACAAGCACATCCACTTTTTTCCAGCTTTCGGGAATTTCACCCAGCTTTGCTTCCACTTCTTTCCGGTCGCGGATATCAAAACTAAGAGGCAGCACATCTATATGATGCAGATTGATAAGCGTTTCAGCAAGTTTGACCAGCCGGTCCATGCGCCTTCCGCAGAGGATCAGCCTGTAATTTTCTTTGGCAAACTTTATGGCACTTGCTTTTCCAATGCCGGCAGTTGCGCCGGTGATAAGAACTGTTTTTGGCATGATAATTTTTTTTAAGAGCTGTAGCAGGCCCTGAATTCTGTGCCTAAATTAATATAATTAGCTTAATCGCTATTGATTGAAGCTATCTTTCGGATTTCATCTGAAAGGATAATCCTGATACCCGGACCCGAGTTTTTGGCAGTATTCAACATAGCCCCGGCGACATCCGAAGCCTGTATGGCTTTATATTTTGCCGGAAGGATGGGATTGATGACACGGTAAACATTTTTGGCAACATCTTCTCCGGCTCTTTGCTCCTGCCTGTCGCCCAATAATAGGGAAGGCCTGAAAATGAAAAGGGATTCGTAGCCAAGTTTAGAAAGATCATCTTCAATTTCCCCTTTTACCCTGTTATAATAAACCGGTGATTTCTTAGCTGCTCCAAGGGCTGAGACCAGCAGGAAACTTTCCGCGCCGTTCTCTTTGGCTAATCTTGCGAGCTCAAAAACATAGGTATGATCAACCCGGTAAAAAGCTTTTTTGGATCCGGCTTTTTTCATGGTCGTCCCAAGGCAGCAAAACACATCATTTCCCTGTATTTCGTTTTTGAACTTCTCCAGATCATCAAATGAAGTCAGTATTTCCGACATTTTGGGATGTGAAAGATCCAGACTCCGTCTCGTGATCACTTTAACTTTCGTATAAAAAGGATCAGCAAGTAGTTTTTTCAATAAGGCATTTCCTACCAGGCCGGTGGCACCGGCCAGTAAGGCTGTTCTGTCAGTTTGGTTCATATATCAGCTAATTTAAGCTTTATTCAAGCGCTATCTACCTTTTTAATAAGTATTTATCAAACCAGTCCATCAGTTCCCTTTCACCTTCTTCATGAAATTTGCCTTTGGCTCCATAAGTATTACCATGTCCCATGCCAGGAATGATGTACCAGCTTGTTCGGAACGTGATTTTCATCCAGGACCTCTTTCAGTTTAATTGACATGATATCCGGGACGACAAAATCTACATCTCCATGTATTAATAAAACCGGAGGATCATCAGGGCTCACGAAGAGGATGGGGGAGACGGTTTTTGCCAGGGCAGTATCGAAGTCCAGGGCCGGGTAGATATTATACACGAAAGAGGGAAGATTTCTGAGATCTGAAGCTGCAAAGAATGAGACTACAGCAGAAATGCAATGCGTGCTGTCGTCCAGGGCAGCCATCAGTGCCAGCTGGCCACCGGCACTTCCGCCGAAAATTCCGATCCGGCCCTTATCTACTCCGTAATCAGCGGCATGTTCACAAATATGCCTGACTGCCTTATGGATATCTTCAACCATGGCAGGAACTTTGAAATAGGGCGCACTGCCGTGCCTGACCGCGATAAGGGTATATCCTTTTTTCAGGTAATCGCTATATTTTTCCGCTGAAGAGTCGGGAGGGTAGTATCTTGAGAACCAGCCACCGCTGATGACATGAATGAGAGCAGCCCCGTTCACACTGTCAAGCGGTTCTATCACGTCATAGGTAAGCGCCATTCCTGCCTTATGTCCGTATACGACATCCGGTATCACACGATATTTCACCTGCGCCTTTAACAATGCCGGCGACAGGAACCCCATCATCATGAATAAAAAAAATATAGCTTTTCTGATTTTCATCCTGATTTATAATTATGAAAACGAAACAAATACAAAATTGATATGTTCAGGTTTGGCATAAGTTTAGGGAGAAGGCAAAAAAGCCCCGATTTTATCGGGGCTTTTTTGATTTAACGATGTTGCGATATCACGAAATGTCGAAATTTCGCATTAAATGGAACATCACCTCGTGACATCGTAATATCGGGATCTGATGGGACTCAATTCCCCGTCTCTTGAGACGAATAAGAGATATTTCCTTAAGATACCCCGTTGCTTGCAGCGGGGTAGTTCATTTTCCTTTATTAAAAACAAAATACCTATAATAATCAATAAAACTCCCACAATAATTTTAAGTACAATCATTTTTTCACTTCCTCCTTTCTTTTTTCCATACCCCAATTAATAAATCCTTTTACCATTGATAAGGATGATCCAGAAGCACCGTTGAGAAAATCTGCTTTACCTTTTGTTACCCTAAAAGTGCCAACTCCTTTTACAAGCATAACACTATTCTTTCAATAAAGAAGCGACCTCTTGCTTCAGCAGGGGTAAATGATTGATAATGATCCCCCAGATCACTTCCACCGTAATTGTATCATAACCATGAATGATCCTGTTTCGGGCATCAACAATTTTTCTTGAATTTGTGAGATCAATTTTCGGATCCGTTTTTAATATTCGATTCACGGCCTCACCTATAATTTCCAGGTTCCTCTCAACAGCTCTCCTGGTTCTAATATCATTCTCAAATTCTTTGAAGACTTTGGGCTTACCCCCGAAATACGCATCAATCTCTTCAACGGATTGAAGAATATCGTATAAGCATGCCTGGATATCAGGATTCATAAACCAATTGTTTGGTGGAATTTATGGATTTAAGTAGATAAGGATTTTTTAAGGCTTGTTCTTCAAGAAGGTCAACATCCCTCTTGAATAAGTCTTCTAAAGAGAATTTAAAATCAAAATAATTATCAGCATAATCTTCCAGTTTCATTTTCTTGAAAGAGACAAGGAAATCGATATCGCTTTCCGGTTTCATGGTCGAACTTGCCACTGAACCGAAAACAAATAACTTCCCCACATGATGTTTTATGCAGAGAACCTTGATATTTTCAATATTTTCCTGAACCGGATTCATAATACAAATATAATAAACAGGATTGATGTTTTGGATGTAACGAGGTAGCGATATCACGAAATATCGAAATGTCGAATTAAATGGAAAATCACCTCGTGATATCGTGACATCGTTTGATATCGTTACATCGTTACTTCTCTATCTGTAATTCGAGTCCGGTTAGGGCTTGGATTTAGATACTTTTTTTCTGGAATGGCTATTCTGAGCTGTTTTTCGGGCTTATGGTTTTCAGGGCGGAATAAGGCCGCTCTGGAGGACAATCCTAAAACAATACGAAGATATTGGGTAGGGGGAGAAAGGGGGGTGGCGGATTTATTAATCCTTATCTACCCACCACCAACTTACCTGTTGTTTGCAATTTATCTTTGCTATAATGCATTTTTCGCTGGTATTACCAGCATTTTCCGCTTGATAATAACCACTTCATCATCCTAATTATCGCTAGTAAAAACTGGCTAGATTACATAGGAATCAGGTGGTTGATTTGAGTGGATTCCCCTATTAACGCACCACGATAAACTTCCCTTTCATCATCCTGGAACCTGACCCTTTTATCACGGCTATATAAAGCCCCGGGCTTAAATCTGAAATATTAAGGCTTATGTTGTGGTTTTGTGCCCGGGTGAGCTGGGTTTTGACCTCCTGCCCGAATAGGTTGTATATTGACAATTCTACCGGATTTGAGTAATTGCCTTCCGGCAAATTAAGCACTATCCAGTCTTTGGCGGGATTGGGTGATATACGGATGGTGCTTTCATATTGCTCCTGGGTAGGGATATCTTTGATATCGACAAACAAGCCGCAATCAAGGGCCAGGGTATCGTTTACGATGGGATAAGGGCAAAGGCTGTCATAGGTAAGGGTTTGGGTTGATAAGGTATCATCCTGTAAATCCTGATTCATTTTCCAAAGGTAGATGTCCCAGTTGCCACCGACAGGATAGAATCCAAGTACAAGTATATTCGAATCAGTTGTTTCGGTTATACAACTGGGTGGAAACATTCCGTCTATTAATCTTCGTTGAATTTTAAGACTGCCTAATGTATCCGTTTTAAGAATATCACTATATCCGTATTGTAAAAGAGGATCATCTGTCCATGTAATACCAGTATACAAAGTGGAATCATTTAGTAAATAAATAGTTTCAGCTCCACCATTTTCGATAGTATCGCCCATTAACGGGTATTGATCTATTTTTTCACCATCCTCAGATAACTTAAGTAAATAGGGCACTTTTGGATGATCTGGGAATTTAAGATGGGAGGCATTATAGATCATATTATCTGAAGTGAAAGACGATTGACCTGCATAACCACCGGTACCAAGCGGCCAATCTATATCCCAAATTTCATTGCCGGATGTATCAGTCTTAATCAAATAAGGTCTGATTGTTGGATTGAAAGTTCTTCCTGTAACCAAATAATTGCTATCGGGAGTACGATATAAATAATAACCATCCTCATTGTGTGCTGCAGTGTCTTGCTGAGCCAGATTTTTTATCCACAATGGTTCGCCATTTGCATCCATCTTTACAAGGCTCATCCTAAAGTTTTGCCCATCATCACCATAATATCTTAACATACCCAGAAAATCACCATTATCTAAAGAGATGACACTGTTCCCGGCATTAAATCCGTATGAAGGATAAATTTTACACCATTCTATTTCTCCACAAGTATTTAATTTAACAAAGACAGGATCATTCATAATATCCAATTGAGATGTAACCCCACTAATTATCCAGCCATTGTCTTCGGTTTTATCCATATCCAGGAAATAATCTTCCCGGTAAGAGTCTCCGAATTTCCGGTCCCATAGTACATTTCCGTTAATATCGGTTTTGATGACCCAACCGTATTTAAAGGTGCTGCCATCTTTCATAACAGACCCGCAAATGAGATATCCATGGTCATAGTTTTCCATAATTTTATAACCCAGGGCCATTATGTTGTTTCCATATACTTTCGGCCAATTTTGAGAAAAGCCGGTCTTACATATAAATGTGAGAAAAATAAGAATTATTGTATTCTTAAAAATTGACATAATTGTAATATATAATTATTTAAAAAGTCGGGCTAATTGTTAATTAAACATTATCATTATTTTGATTTTGATAATTTTTAAGTTTCTACCATTTTATTATCAACGATCAAACTTACAAAATAAATACCATTTGGGTAAGATGATAAATCGACAACAAGCTGATTTTGTTACGATATTTTGAGAAGGAAAAAAGATGGCGACAGGGAAGGTGCTGATTGCGCGGTAGAATAGATTGTGAAATCCCAAAAAACAAATCCCAAAAATCAAATAAATTCCAAAATCCAAAAAAAATCTAATCCCCACATTTCCTTATCCTCACATCAGCTCATCCTCATATCAGCAAATCAAAAACTGTTGATGGAGGTCAAATTTTTAATAGAGTCCTCCTAACATTTTCATTAAATACCCTATTGCAATTTCCGGTAATAGTGACCACCGAATTCCGCTCAAAAGTCAGGAATTATTTTTTGAACTCAAATAATTATTCGATGAAGATGTAGGTGCATTTTCCGCTTGATAATAACCACTTCATCATCCTAATTATCGCTAGTAAAAACTGGCTAGATTACATAGGAATCAGGTGGTTGATTTGAGTGGATTCTCCAATTAACGCTCAACAATAAACTTCCCTTTCATAAGCTTATTTCCGTGACTTTTTATCACGGCTATGTAAAGCCCCGGGCTTAAATCTGAAATATTGAGGCTTATGTTGCGGTCCTGTGCCCGGGTGAGCTGGGTTTTAACCTCCTGCCCGAATAGGTTGTATATTGACAATTCTACCGGCGTTGAGTAATTTCCTTCCGGCAAATTAAGCACGATCCAGTCTTTGGCGGGATTGGGTGATATACGGATGGTACTTTCATATTGTTCCTGGGTTGGAATCTCTTTAATATCGACAAACAGGCCGCAATCAAGCGCCAGGGTATCGTTTACGATGGGATAAGGACAAAGGCTGTCATAAGTAAGGGTTTGGGTTGATAAGGTATCATCCTGCAGATCCTGATTTAACTTCCAAAGGTAGATGTCCCAGTTGCCACCGATTGCATAAATTCCAAGTGCCAAATATTTTGAATCAAATGTTTTAACAATACATTCCGGTGAGCGATTCTGATCAATGAGTTGTCTTCTTAATATGGTATTTCCTAATGTATCAATCCTTAATATATCACTGAAACCGGTACTTAAATTTGGATCCTGGGTCCAAGTTAGTCCGGCAATCATTGATGTATCACTATCTAATAACAATGACTTAACATTTCCCGATTCAATTGTATCACCCATTAAAGAATACTGATCAATAGCCTGACCATTTTCATTAAATTTTAGAATATAGGGTATCTTTGGTTTTTCAGGAAATCTTAAACCAGTAGCACTATATAATATACCTTCCGTATTCATAGCGGTTTGATAGGCCCTGCCTCCTGTGCCACTAGACCAACAAAGATTCCATAATTCCTCACCTGATGTATCCGTTTTAATAAAAAAAGGCTCCAGAACCGGATTAAAAGTTCTACAAGTAACTAAATAATTGCTATCTGGAGTAAGGTATAAATTATAACCATCCTCATTGTGTGCTACAGTGTCTTGCTGAGCCAGATTTTTTATCCACAATGGTTCGCCATTTGCATCCATCTTTACAAGGCTTATCCTATAGTTTTGCCCATCATCACCATAATATCTTAACATACCCAGAAAATCACCATTATCTAAAGAGATGACACTGTTCCCGGCATTAAATCCGTATGAAGGATAAATTTTACACCATTCTATTTCTCCACAAGTATTTAATTTAACAAAGACAGGATCATTCATAATATCCAATTGAGATGTAACCCCACTAATTATCCAGCCATTGTCTTCGGTTTTATCCATATCCAGGAAATAATCTTCCCGGTAAGAGTCTCCGAATTTCCTATCCCATAGTACATTTCCATTAATATCCGTTTTGATGATCCAACCGTATTTAAAGGTGCTACCATCTTTCATAATAGACCCGCAAATGAGATATCCGTGGTCATAGTTTTCCATAATTTTATATCCCAGGGCCATAATGTTGTTGCCATATACTTTCGGCCAGTCCTGGGCTTTGCTTGATATTGAAGCAAGGAGAAGTACTATAAGCACAGATAATCTCATTTGCATGGGTCTGAAATTTTTATTTAGTTTGAAAATAATATTAAATATTATTATTTGCTTTTGGATAATTTTTTAGTTTCTACCATTTTATTATCGATGATCAAACTTACAAAATAAATACCATTTGGGTAAGATGATAAATCGACGACAAGCTGGTTTTGTTACGATATTCCTGGAAGGAAAAAAGATGGCGACAGGGAAGGTGCTGATTGCGCGGTAGAATAGATTGTGAAATCCCAAAAAACAAATCCCAAAAACCAAATAAATTCCAAATTCCAAAATCCAAAAAAAATCAAATCCCCACATTTCCTTATCCTTACATCAGCTCATCATCATATCAGCAAAAGCCGGTCAAACTGACCAATCTGGCCGGAGCAAGTTGACCAGTTCATTGTATTGATTGAAAGGCAAATAATGTGGTCAATTTAGTGCGGCGAAAGGTGGTCAGCCTAAACGGCTTTTACAACATTAGAAGAAATGTACCGTATGAGAAACAATTCTATTTGTCTTATTTAAAAACGAAAGGGTATCAGTGCAGGTGTTTTCTGTTTATATATGTCAAAACCATTGCGGTAGAGTGAGTGTTTATCCATCAGGGGGATGGAAATAAACACGAACATGAGGGTGATGACCAGGGCGCCAATTCCCGTCCAAAGAAAGCCCTGTCCTGAAGCCAGCGCAATCAAAAAGAGTCCCCACCAGGTCATGATCTCCCCCAGGTAATTGGGATGCCGGCTATATTTCCATAATCCTCTGTTCATCAGTTTTCCCTGGTTTGCAGGATCTTTTCTGAAGTCCAGCATCTGTTCATCCGCAACGAATGCCAGCAGGATGGCCCCGCTTATAACACTTAATCCGGCTACATCCAGCCAGTTGAATGCAGCTGTGCCGGTTGCCATTGCCGGGTACATCGCGATACATCCCAGGTATACCATTAAAGTCGGGAAGAAGTGTATCCCCAAAAAACTAATGACCCAATAAAGTTTTGGGAAATTTTTCCGGAAATCCCTGTATCTCCAATCCTCATGCACTAAACCGGGCCATTGGCGGTAGAAATTGGAAGTCAGACGAATACTGTATAATATAATGACCAGGGCAGTCAGGATTTGCCGGAGCGGTACGGCCCCGGGATAGTAGACAAAAAGGTAAAAGATGGCAATGACGCCGGGTTTAAGGCTCCAGTAGGGATCATACATGCTGGAGTTATTGAAGATCACCGAAAAGATGAAAATCACGCAGGTCGCTGCCAGGTCGGCTACGGCAATCTGCACCAGGGGATGCACTCCGCCCTGCATCCGGGCAGTTAATATTCCGATAAATAATGCAATAGCATATGCCAGGACTGTAATCAGTATTCCGGTTGATCTTCTTTCAAAAGTTCTTTTTCCCATAACTGCAAATTACGTGAAATTTCAATTACAGTCATCGCTATAAAAGATGATTTGAGGAATACAAGGGAATGCAGTACAGGGAAAACAGACTTTCCCGTCCTAGAAGCGGTCCGTATATCTGTGGCAATAGGGTGTTCCGCCCTTGTGCTCATAATAATCCTGGTGGTAATCTTCGGCCGGCCAGAATTTATCCGCTTTCGATAGTATGGTGGCTACTTTATAACCTTTATTTTCCAGCTGCTTGATAAGCTTTTGGGCTGCCTGCTTCTGATTTTCATCCACATAGAAGATCTCAGAACGATACTGATCACCCACATCCGGGCCCTGCCGGTCAACCTGTGTGGGATCGTGTATATCGAAGAAATATTTTGCAAGCTGCTCATAGCTGATGACTTTCGGGTCGAAAACTACCTGAACGGTCTCTGCATAGCCCGTATTATCATAGCAAACTTCACGGTAAGTGGGATTGGCAATTTTTCCACCCATATAACCAACCGTGGTGGATTTGACACCTTTCTCCTTTTGCAGGAAATATTCTGTCCCCCAGAAACATCCTCCGGCAAAATAGGCGGTATCGGTAGTTTTTTCTTCTGCCTTGACAGCCGGTGTAAAGTCCAGCGAAACTGAATTTACGCAATAACGGGTGTCCTTCGGGGTAAATCCTTCTCCGGTAAACACATGTCCCAGGTGGGCGCCACAATTGGCACAAACAATTTCGGTACGCATTCCGTCGGCATCCGGAATCTTTTTAACGGCACCCGGTATGGCATCGTCAAAACTGGGCCAGCCGCAATGAGAATCAAATTTAGCATCGGAACGATAGAGCGGGGCTCCGCATCTTTTGCAGGTATATGTTCCGTCTTCTTTAAAATCAACATATTTACCTGACCAGGGTCTTTCAGTCCCCTTATCTATAATAACACTTTCTTCTTCGGGAGTTAATTTATTGTATTTCATTTGAGTTTGAGTAAATCCGTTAATACTTAAAAGTAAGGTCGAGATTAATGAGATGATGAATAGCAATTTTTGAGTTTTCATGGATTTTTCCGTTAAATAAATTATTCTAAACAGAAATTATTACAATTTTTCTTTAAGTTTGAAAGAAGTTAATCCATCTATTCAGCATGGATTAAACAAGCTTTTCACTTTTTTGTTTTAATCAATGAGACTCAAATTTTTCAAACGAAGCGAAGAAAAATTTGTCAGTCAAATTGATCCCGAAAAGACGAAGTCTTATTCGGGATATTCCGGATAAATCAAATAAGAAATAACCATGCCAGAATAAGAATCTGGAAGGCAGGAATTTTGTTTTTAAGATTTTTTAAGAAATTGAATTTGGACTGATCAGGATGATAATTATTGATCCGCAAACAAGCCCTTATTTCCGGGTTTTATTCGCTATCCAATTCCGTGCATTAATAAAAGCTTCAATCCAGGGACTTACTTCATCAGTTTTTCTCCCTTCGGGATAATGAGCCCAGTTCCAGGGATATATGGCTCTTTCCAGATGGGGCATCATGACCAGGTGACGACCGTCATCCGAGCATAAACCTGCAGTACCATTGGGAGATCCGTTCGGGTTTCCCGGATATTCTTCATAAGAGAATTTCAGAGCTATATTGTAATTTTCCAAAGGAAGGGGCAGATCAAATTTTCCTTCCCCATGGGCGACCCATGTCCCAAGCCGGCTGCCACTGAGGGATTTGAGCATGATGCTGTTATTTTCAGGGATGTCCACGTTTAAAAAGGCCGACTCAAACTTTCCTGAGGCATTGTGCAGCATGGCCGGTCTGACTTTATGCGATGGATAAACCAGTCCAAGTTCTATCATCAGCTGGCATCCGTTACAAATCCCCAGGCTGAGCGTATCCTCGCGGGCATAGAAATTATCCAGGGCCTTTTTTGCTTTTTCATTATACAGGAAGGCGCCGGCCCAACCCTTGGCTGAGCCTAACACGTCCGAATTTGAAAATCCTCCTACAAAAACTATAAGATTAATGTCCTCCAGATTTTCCCTTCCGGCAATCAGGTCAGTCATGTGTACATCTTTTACATCAAAACCTGCAAGATGCATGGCCCAGGCCATTTCCCTGTCGCCATTGACGCCTTTTTCCCGGATTATGGCAGCTTTAATTCCGCTCCGTACTTTTCTGTGGGGATCTATTCCGTATTGCTTGAATTTTCCTATAAATTTTTCAGGAAATTTAAAACTGAGTTCCTGTTTTGCATAATTCCGGAAACGTTTTTCAGCAAGCTGAGCTCCGGCCTGTTTGCGATCGAGAAGGTAAGAAGTGCTATACCAGATATCTCTTAAATAATTAATATCCAGGATATAATTTTTCCCCTTAAAACTCAGATCAATTTTACGTTCAGAAATATACCTTCCGATAATAGTATAATTCAGGGAATGATTTTTCAGAAATTCCCCGACTTCATCAGCATTTTTTACCTGTAGTACGATTCCAGGTTTTTCACTGAAAAGTACGTGGACGATATCACTGTTAAAGCTATCAGGTAAAGCTATTTCCATTCCTGTATCATTTCTCCCGAAAGTCATTTCAAGCAGGGTAGTAATCAGCCCACCGGCCGAAATATCATGTCCGGAAAGGATCTTATCTTCCTTAATTAAAGTCTGGACAGCATTGAAAGCCTTCACAAAATAATCACTTTCAGCCACATCCGGAACATCCCTTCCAACAGCACCCCTTATCTGGGCAAAACTACTTCCTCCCAGGCCGGATTCATCCCCGGAGAAATCAATATAGATCAGCCGGCTGCCTTCTTCGGGCTGTAATACCGGTTCCACAACCTTGCTGATGTCGCTCACTTCGGCAGCCGCCGAAATGATAACGGTTCCTGGCGCATAAACTTTTTCCCCGTCGGGATATTTCTGGGTCATCGATAAAGAGTCTTTACCGGTCGGAATATTGATGCCCAGGTCAATAGCAAATTTACTGACGGCTTCCGCTGCCCGGTATAAACGGGCATCCTCCCCTGGATTCCTGGCAGGCCACATCCAGTTTGCAGAGAGCGAAACCGCTTTAAGCCCGCCTTCAAGCGGGGCCCAGATAATATTCGTGAGCGCTTCAGCCACCGAAAGCACTGAACCCTTTGCAGGGTCAGCCAGGCCGGCCACCGGTGCATGGCCAATTGAAGTGGCAATACCTTTTTTTCCCTGGTAATCCAGGGCCATCACGCCTAAGTTATTCAAAGGCAACTGTACCTGCCCGGCGCATTGTTGTTTAGCCACTTTCCCGCTAACCGAACGATCGACTTTGTTGGTTAGCCAGTCTTTACATGCCACAGCTTCGATTTGCAAGACCTGTTCCAGGTAAGTCTGCCACAATTCCGGATCATAATCCGGTTCTTTATAATGATTTGCAATGCTTTTATCTTCCATGACTGTCTTCGGGGCTTTTCCGAAAAGATAGGCCAGGTCAAGGTCTATAGGTTTTTCGCCTTTTCCATTCTCAAAGACCAGCCGGTGATCACCTGTACTCATACCGGCGTGGTAAAGGGGGGCCCTTTCCCTCTCTGCAATCCTTTCCAGCAATGGAAGGTCGGCAGCTTTGATCAGCAGCCCCATTCTTTCCTGGGACTCATTTCCTATGATTTCCTTATCCGAAAGGGTAGGGTCGCCTATGGGAAGTTGCGTCATGTCGATATGTCCACCGGTGGCATCAACCAATTCAGAGAGACTGTTCAGGTGTCCGCCGGCGCCGTGGTCATGTATGGAAACCACAGGGTTTTTCCCCGATTCCGACATGGCACGGATAGCATTATAGACCCTTTTCTGCATTTCAGGGTTAGCTCTCTGAACGGCATTCAATTCAATGGTGTTGCCATATTCTCCTGTGGCCACCGAAGAAACTGCACCTCCACCCATCCCGATCCGGTAATTATCGCCTCCCAGGACTATCAGCAAGTCACCGGCTTCAGGCGTATCTTTCAGGCTGTCTTCTTTCACCGCAAAACCTATCCCACCGGCCTGCATAATCACCTTATCATAACCAAATTGCTTATCACCGGCCTCATGTTCAAAAGTGAGCACGCTCCCGCAAATGAGGGGCTGACCGAACTTATTCCCGAAGTCACTGGCGCCATTCGATGCTTTGATGAGAATTTCCTCAGGGGTCTGGTAAAGCCATTTCCGGGCTTTGCTATATTCTTCCCATGGCCTTCCGTTTTTCGTCCGTGGATATGAGGTCATATAAACGGCAGTACCTGCGAGCGGTATGCTGGCTTTTCCTCCTGCCATCCGATCCCTTATTTCACCTCCGGTACCTGTGGCAGCGCCATTGAAAGGCTCCACGGTTGTTGGAAAATTATGGGTTTCAGCTTTCAGGGAGATCACAGAGTCAATTTGACGGACCCGGAAGAAATCAGGCTTGTCCTGGGTTTCAGGGGCAAACTCTTCCATCTCAGGTCCTTCCACAAATGCAACATTATCTTTATAAGCAGATACAAGTCTGTTGGGATTGGTTTTGGATGTATTTTTTATAAGGGAGAAAAGCGATTCAGGCATTTCCTTGCCATCAATAATGAAAGTCCCGTTGAAGATTTTATGACGGCAGTGCTCGGAATTGACCTGGGCGAAACCATAAACCTCGCTGTCAGTTAATTTTCTTCCGATTTTTGAACTGACTTGTTCCAGGTATTCAATTTCATCCCCGCTCAGGGCCAGTCCTTCAGCATTATTGTAGGCTTCAATATCGTCAATATGCCGGATGGGTTCAGGCTTATGCTCTATAGTGAAAATATGCTGGTCAAGTCCTTCATAAAGCCTTTGCAGCATGGGGTCAAAAACCTCTTCTGTTTCGATAAAGGGGTAAAATTCCTCTATTCTTTCTATCCCCCGGATGCCCATGTTCTGTGTGATTTCTACTGCATTGGTGCTCCATGGGGTGATCATCTCTTTCCTTGGGCCGATAAAACGACCTTCCAAAAGGTCGCCTTCAATTTTTGTGGCATTTCCGAAAAGCCAGGAAAGTTTTAACAAATCCTCTGTCGGGAGTTTATCAGGACTTCCAACGGCAAAGATAGTATGGTGATGATTTTTATAAAACAGGATCATTGCTGATATATTAGGAGTTACAAGCTTTTGAGAGTGCAAAGATATGAAATGATTAGCAGAGATTTAAGGGAAGAAGGACCGGGAAGGGGAGGTCTTTTGAAAAAATATCAACACTGCCTTATTTCTTTTTTTTAAGATCAGGCAGATTTTCACGGGAAACACCGAATTTTTCTTCGTGGTTTATATCCCCAACCGGCTCTACATGGACCAGCACATCATAAACAAATTCCAATTCATCCTGTATTTCTTTTTCGACCCGGTGGGCGAGGCCATGGGCTTTCTCCACACTTATGGAACCATCAACTTCAATATCTACAGCCACCACGAACTGGTAGCCTATTTTCCTGACCCTGGCCCGGTGGGGATTAAAGACTCCTTCTACACGGCTTACAGCGTCAAAAATCCGGTTATATACCGAAGCGTCTTCCACGCCGTCCATGAGTTCCATGTTCGCCTGCATGAAGATCCTGTAGGCTATATACATTATCCAGACGCTCACGGCCAGGGCGGTTACTGTGTCAAAAATCGGCATTTTCAAAGCAAAGGTGAAAATCAGTCCTACCAGGACCGCCAGGGAAATGATTATATCATTGATCATATTCCGGGCGTTGGCAATCAGCATGGAACTCCCTGTTTTTTTTCCGACCGATTTCTGGTAGCGGGCCAGTAATATCTTTCCAATTATTGAAACAAGGGTGACATAAATTGCGATTTCTGAAGGAATTTCCCTCGGGGTATTTTCAATCAGTCTCCGGATTGTGGAAATGGCCAATTGAGCGCCTGCAAAAAAGATAATGAATGAAAGCGCTTTTGATGCAATGGTGTCGGCCCTTTCGTAACCGTATGTGTATTTAATATTAGGGGGACGGGAGATGATATGGGCGGTGATCAGTGTGATGAAGGAGGTGATGATATCACTGAGCGAGTCTATTCCGTCAGCCAGGACTGCAAGGCTGCCGGCCAGCAGGCCAATCACGATCTTAAGCCCGGCCAGGAAGGCATTACCGGTAATGCTAATCCAGGAAGCCCGGATGATCATATTTTCACGCTGTCCCATCTGAAAAACAGGTCTTTTAAAGGTGAACGGTAAAAGTAGCCAATATACTTAAACAAAAAACTCGGGCTACGACTATAGTCGTAGCCCGAGTTTTTAAAAAAAGAAAAAAATTACTCCCCGCTTGAGATATATCTTTCAGCTTCTATGGCCGACATACAGCCGGTTCCAGCCGCTGTGACAGCCTGGCGGAAGATCTTGTCCTGCACATCTCCACAGGCAAATACGCCTTCCACATTTGTCTTGGTAGAATCAGCCTTGGTTTTGATATATCCAACTTCATCCATATCCAATTGGCCCTGGAAAATATCAGAATTGGGCTTATGCCCGATGGCAACAAAATAACCGTCGACATCCAGTTTTTTAGTTTCCCCGGTCTTCACATTTTCAATGATGACCCCGTTCACAGCCTTGTTAAATCCTTGCTCAGTCCCCACGATCTCTTTTACTGTGCTGTCCCAGTGGACTTCTATATTTGCCTGGTTCAGAACGCGATGTTGCATGGCTTTGGAAGCCCGCAGTTCATCACGGCGGTGAACCAGATGCACTTTATGACAGAGATTGGCAAGGTAGCTGGCTTCCTCGGCGGCGGTATCTCCTCCACCTACAACCACTACATCTTTTCCTTTATAGAAAAAGCCGTCACAGGTAGCACATGCAGATACACCGGCACCCATGAACCTCACTTCTGATTCGATGCCAAGGTATTTGGCAGTTGCTCCGGTTGAGATAATTATAGTCTGTGCCATAATAGTCTTTCCGTCGTCTGCTACTGCCTTGAATGGGCGTTTGGAAAGATCCACTTCGGTAATGATTCCGAAACGGACATCTGTTCCGAAGCGTTCTGCCTGCTTTTTCAGGTCTTCCATCATAACAGGACCGGTAACTCCATCGGGATAACCCGGGAAATTCTCCACCTCGGTAGTAGTTGTGAGCTGTCCGCCCGGTTGGATTCCTTCATACATAACTGGCTTCAGGTCTGCCCTGGATGCGTAAATGGCTGCTGTATATCCGGCGGGACCGGAACCTATGATCAGGCATTTTACGTTTTCAATATTTTCACTCATTTTTAATTAATTTAATTTGGTGCAAAATTAGCTAATTTTTTGATAATTGCAGGCTTGCAGAGCTTCATCGGCTCATTCAAAAAGCGGATGACATTAAGCCTGAGCCCACCTGCAAGTCAATTATCATGCCTTAATCAATGAGACTCAATTTTTTCAAGCGAAGTGAAGAAAAAATTCTTAGTCGAATTGATCCCGAAAAGACGAAGTCTTATTCGGGATCTGATAGGATTAAATTCCCCGTCTCTTGAGATGAAGAAGAGATATTTCCTTAAGATACACCGCTGCTTGCGGTGGGGTATCTAATTTCTTGACTTTTAGATTATTTTTGTACTGCCAATATTTTCAAAATATACTAAATGTTAGAACGCCTTAAAAAACACTGGGGCCTTGGCTCCACTCTCAGGGTAATCATAATCCTGATCGTTTTTACCTGTACCGGCTTTTCTGTGTTATATGTTGAAGATTTGATATTCAGACTGATGGGGATACCTGAGGAGAGAGGCTGGATGATAAGGATAGTACTATTTATTTTTATCACCCTTCCGGTTTACAATGTACTTCTCCTTGCCTTTGGCTTTATTTTCGGGCAGTTTAGATTTTTCTGGGATTTTGAAAAAAGGTTTTTTAGCCGTATAGGGAAATTATTTTCAAAGAAATGACAATTTGACGGAATGAGGTGAAGGGTTAACAGATCAGGGCTTCCCAAAAAAGGCAAAAGCAAAGCTTTTATCAGGAATAAAAATTTATTATCTTTGCAGCTTCTTAACAGAAAAACGGGGTGTGGCGCAGCTCCCGATCCCGAGTTTTCGGGACTGGTTAGGGTGTCCCGACTAAGTCGGGAAGGTCGCGAGTTCAAAATGGTCAAAATGTGTTCTAAATTTATTCGGGGTGTGGCGCAGCCTGGTTAGCGTGCTTGACTGGGGGTCAAGAGGTCGAGAGTTCAAATCTCTCCACTCCGACGGTAGAACAAGGCAGTTGCAGATTCAGTTCTGTGATTGCCTTTTTTTATGCATATAATTTGCATAAAAGTGGGCACATTTATAATAATCAAAAGGGAAAAATTTACCAAATATCATTCACACAAAAATATCCTTATCAAATAATTGACTTAATGTTTATGTCATTTTGGGTATAATATATCAGAATGAAAGTTTTAATAGTGGTCAAAAAAAACCCGCAGACTTTCGTCGCGGGCTTTTTTTATTCTCCTTTCATTTGAGAAGGAAGATAAAATCTTAGAAAATTCTATTGCTTCTCCTTCATAAAGGTCATATACCAGGCAACCTGATAGACGTCCGAATTGGGTTTTCCTATCTCCGCTTTTTCTTGAGGAGTCGGATACTCAAGGATGACATCTTTTCCAGGTTCCCAGTCGGCCGGGAGAGCGACATTAGCTCTTGCAGTCTGCAAGGCAACAAGCGTCCTTTTTATCTCATTCATGTTTCTTCCGACATTCATGGGATAGAAATAGACAGCTTGTATTATGTTATCAGGGTCGATGATAAATACTCCCCTGACATCCCTGGTTGTGTTTGAATCGTCGTGGAGCATTCCATACTCTCTGGAAATTGCCTTGCTTGCATCAGCTACAAGCGGAAAGTCGATCTTTTGGGGACCCATGCCCTGATAATCCAGGGTTTCTAATGATTCTTTCCATGATTTATGCATTGAGAGCTTGTCAGTCGAAAGCACCACAACTGCAGTGTTTAATTTATTAAAATCGGGCTGTAAAGCTGCCAATTCCAGAATTTCTGAAGAGCAAACCGGGGTAAAATCTTTGGGATGACTAAACAGGATCTTCCACTTTTTTCCATAATCCTGGGGAAATGTGATAGGTCCGTTTGTAGATTCAGCGGTGAAGGCTATAGCCGTATCACCAATGAGGGGGATTTGTTCATTAAATCTTGTTTGCGACCAACCTGGCAGGGTTGCAAAACAAATAAGAAGTGCAATCAAAGCTTGTTTTTTCATAATAAATTAAATTATTTGTTTTCAACAAAATTACAACGTAAAAAACTGAAGATTTAATATTTAACACTACATTAACATTATAAATCAAAAGTTAAAGATTCATTGTATGTTATGTATAAAGCAAATTCAATGTAAAATTATTTTACAAAATATAATAGTTATTATGAAAGAAATTTAGATGCATGAATATTACATATAAACTTTGCTGATATACGATCAAAATTGATTCCTAATGAATATGACATATTAATAATGGATTGAAAAGCAAATTAAAAAATCCTTTGCGATCTTTAAATACCTATCATCCACCGCAATGATGAATAAACATTTCCATTCTCTTCATAAGCATTAAAATTTATGACTAATTTACTCTTCATTAAGTATCATTACTTTATAAAAAAAGCTGCTTCAATTAAAGCAGCTTTTTTTATATTTAGCATTAATTTAGCTTTAAGCCATCTTTCTGTAACGAATGATGATAAAACTGACTGCAAGCAGTATTCCTAAATATATAGGCCAGTTCGAGATGGGTACAGGAGAATTCCCTCCTGGTGTAATGAGCTCAGGATCGTCAGATGTACCATAAGTACAGCTAACATTGTGATTATCTGTTGCCTTAATATAATAATCTATCCCCTGGGAGGTCATTTCGGCGCCTGGGATAGTGGCTTCATATGTATTTCCCCCTGTAAGATTCATAGTCATTTCTGTGTAATTTGGCGTACCTCCTGAAATCCTGTAATAGAGATTTACAGACTGCACGTTATCAGTATTATCAGTTACATCGGCTGAAATGAGAATATCAATCCCTATTCCGCTGGAAGTGACCGGAGTATGCACAATATTTGGTGGTTGGTTGTCAACCCCAATTACATAGGGATTATTGGCCGGGTCAGTTCCCGGACTTGTAGTGCTAACCTGCCCGTCAGTGGCATAAATATAATATTCAATGCCCGGGTAATTCACATCAGCAGGAGGAATGGTAGCGCTCCAGATATCTCCGCCCCCATCGGTCATGGCTAAGGAAGTATAAGAGACAGCCCCGATAGTACGATAGAATAAGATTGCGCTTTGAACAAATGGATCTACATTGTCAACTATTGATGCGGATACATCCAGGCTAATATTTGAAGATAAAGAAGTGCAGAAATAATCAAGTGATGCAGTCGTCAAAGATATTACAGGACCGCTTCCCGCATTAATTGCCAGAAGTGATAATCCACCCGGATAACCGTAGGAATCGTAACTATCAAAACCATATAAATATAATCCGGAAGGATATCCTCCACTATTGGTTATATTATAGGAGGTATTGATATTAACCGCAAAAGCGGCTGCTGAATAACCACTGGCTCCTATAGCTGTATAAGCTGCTGCATTGAGAGGACTTCCATCCAGTTTCATGCCCGATACACCGGAAGTTTCAACTGCTGAATTAAAATAATTTGTGACGAATCCTGAGGCTGGTGTAGAAAAATTATAGCTTTCAAGGAATTGTTGATAAGGCGGAATGACCATCATGAAAGGATCAGCAACAACACCATCCCAGTCTTCACCATTCGAAAACTGTACTGCAAGAATTGGATTACTTGCTACGACATAGGAATTTGTTGTAAGAATCGTTTCGTAAAAATCTCCAAAATTTAAAGTTGCTACATTCACTCCATCAATGGTTAACTGGGTGCCGTTCTGTGAAGAGAGAAAGCGCCAGGTGTCTCCATTAAACCTTCCTTGAAGCGGACGGGTAACAAATGTATTTCCCCAGGTTGAGAGTGGCGGGATTTGTTCACAAATATGATCGCATGCATAAAAACCTTGCGGCACATTGGCACATTCAGTGCCACTGAATACTGCAACAGGCAATGCTGATGAAATGATGGAACCGGTTTGATCAGCTGAATAGGCGCTGGAAATCTGACCACGGACAAGATAAGTTTCACCTTGATTCAGCGTAATGTTGAAGGGAACTCCTGCAGGGTTTCCATCGTATGTGAGGTCCCGGGGAGTTATAGTAATCAGATTATTATCATATGGGCTAACGATAGCAAATTCAGGCGAGGTTCCCACTGATCCAAGGCCGGGATAGGTCATTACAAGGTATTGATTTCCAAGGATATCAACCGGCAAGCCAAGAAATCCATCGGTGGTAAATTGTTCCCTGCTCATCCCGTAAACACCTACTTCATTATCAGATACAACATGAATACCAAGCGATTGGATAATATTGGAATTCAAGATCATAGCGCCAATCGGAACAGTAATCCTTGTTACTGTATTGGCAGCTACAGAAAAATTTTGAGAAAAGGAGATACCGGATACAGAAACAGTTCCGCTTGCATTCACCTCACTGGTAATATCAATATAAATGCTGCCTGCTGCATCATAGTTTCTCAAAAAAAGCAGCCAGAAATCTGTGCCCTTGCTATCGAGCATTGACCTTGATGAACCAGGAGCCCCAAATCCTTCGGGCATTTGTAAATTGCTTTTTCCTATCTGAGGCACATAATCATTTATACGTTGCTGCCTCTGTTCCGGGGTCATGATAGTATTTGATTTGCAGGGGCAATCATCAGATGTAGTTGGTGCTTGCTCATAGGCTTTATTTCCCATAATTAGTATCAGTGCAAGCAAAATGGGAATTAGTCTTGTCTTTTTCATGTTTTTAGGTTTAATGATTAATTGGGTTAAGACTTGAATATATAAATCAAAGAAAGGGATTAACATACCCCTTTGTCAAGAATTGTGTGTACGAATAAATATTATTCGTACAATAAGTTATGTTAAATAAAGAAAATCAATGCATTATAATTTTTAAATACTTGTAGGAATAATTTATTCGTACACTGGTATTTAACATTTGGATAATACATATTCTAAAATGATCGGCTACATAATTCTTCATATAAGCAATTCTGAAAAATAGAATTCATTTATATTGAAATTAAACTCCTGGTTTTTTGGTATTAATTCAAGATTATTATATCGCATTCCTCGTTTTATTAAATTTTCCCTTTAAGAAATAATGTGAAAATAATAACAAATTCAATTGTTAAATTCTTGTTAATGTTTTCAAAATAAATTGTTTAGGGCTTTTCATGCTTTAATTTTGATCTTCCTTTACCAAAAACCCTTTTGCCATGAAATACTCCATACTGCTTTTCTCTTTCTTTTTGTCCACAATTATTTTTTTAGATACAAATAAGGCAAGCGCACAAACCTGCTGCCCTGATTTTATATTGAAAGATGCGGTTGAAATTTGTCCTCCCGAAGGTTCCTGTGCCAGCGACCCGGTTGGGGGAAACGGACATAGCCTGGCGGCTTGTAAATCAAGTGTCCATATCTATACGGTTTTTCCTAATGATCCGTCTTTTACCTATACCTGGACCGTCACGGGCGGAACAATTGTAAATAATACAGGCAACCCCAAAGCTATTCTTTGGGGGAATGGAGCCACCGGATATATCAAAGTCGTCATTACAAGCAATAACCCAAATCTTGATTGCAATTATTCCATACTAATGGAAATATGCCTTATAGACGGCCCGGAAGCCAACTTTACTTATGGTCCTGATACCGTTTGTTTAGGCACTCCTGTTAATTTTAACAATACATCTACCGGAGGAAGTGTCTATTCCTGGGATATGGGCGATGGCACAACATATACTACTGCCAATCCACCTGCCCATACATATGCATGCTCCGGGAACTTATACAGTGATCCTTACTGCAACAGATATGGGATCCGGCACTTATGTCGGCGGTAACAACGGGGAACTTGGCTTAGTTCCCTGCGGATGTTCCGATACAGCAACAGGAATTGTGGTAGTTGTGACCGGGAACGGGCCAACTATTGAAACGGATTGCTGCTATGGAACCGTATGCCCCGGGGATACTTCATCCTTTTGTACTTCCATGGTATGTTCCACCTATAGCTGGAGCGCAACGGGGGGAACTATTATTTCAGGGGCCGATACTAATTGTATCCAGGTCCAGTGGGACAATACCTACAGCGTTCCTACAACCGTCACATTACAAGCCTGTCCATCTTCAACCTGCCCCGGAGCTACCACCCTTGATGTTCCTGTGTTGTACCCCAACCTGCCAATTGCCGGTCCATCTACCTTATGTATCGGCGCTTCCGGCTCTTATTCTTTGCCTATACTCCCCGGTACATTTTACCACTGGACAGTGAGTGGCGGAATTTCATCTTTTAATCTGCAGGACAGGAACGTAGCCACTGTAAATATTTCATTTATCCTTCCGGGAAGCTATTGGGTAAAATGTGTATATAATAATCCACTTTCAGGATGCAATGGCGCTGACTCTGTTCAGGTTAATATATTACCCAAATTTGTTATCTATGGTGATGAAAAAGTATGTGAAGGTGACCCGACATTTTTCAGTGCCAGTGATTCAGCTACCTGGACTTTCTCACCTTCTGGACCTAATATATTGGGGGGGAATGGAACTGCGAATGTTACAATTAGCTGGACTCCGGGAAATTATGTCCTGACAGCCACAGCACTTAACCCTTCGCTTTTTTGTAACCCCACTGCAACGAAAAACGTGGAGGTAATCGCCAAGCCGATCCTGGGAAATATCACCGGTGCCGACAGTGTATGCACCGGGAATAATTATACTTACCAGATAAGTTCCAATACCAGCGGAAGTAACTTTATATGGTCTGTTAGTTCAGGAAGCGGGACTATTGTTTCGCAAATGGGGGATGATAATGACTCTGTAATTGTACAATTTTCAGGGACAGGGCCATGGACCCTCCAGGTCTACCAGGAAATCGAGATCACTCCCGGTAATTTCTGCCAATCTCTTACAAAATCAAAACTTGTATATCCTTTCTCAGCTCCCAATATAAGCGGGAATAGTCCTGTTTGCGTGGATGCGCTTGAAAGTTATTCAGCTGGCGGAACAAATCCTCCCGGCGGATTCCAGTGGTCCATTTCCCCATCCAACAGAGGAACCATACAGAGCGGACAAGGCACAAATTCGGTGACAATACAATGGCACGGACCTGCTACAACAGCTAATATAATGGTTATGAGTTGTTCGGGATCGGATACTTATCCGGTTATTATCAATGACCCGCCTATTGCGGTGGCTACTCCGGATATGACGCCTCTTTTCTGCCTCAATGATGCATTGGTACTCGTTCTTTCTACTCCGGTTTCCGGGGGCTATACATATCAGTGGTATAAGGATAATGTACTTATGGGAGGAGAGACGAATTCTACCCTGAATATAAATATTGCATCTTTTTCCACCCCCGGCACTTATCAGTATTATGTTCTCGTTGCTTCCAACGGCTGTACAACGAAATCAAACCTGGTAAACGTAATTATAGAGGACTGTTCGCCAGGTGGATCAGGTGGCGGGCCTGGTCCCGGAGCTTGTCCGGCCCTTGCTTTTTTCAGGGCCTACGTCTTATGTGACCAAATCACCCTGATAAACAAATCCTCTGTGATTGCTCCGGCAACCATCACCAATTACCAGTGGTCCATTACAGGTCCGGGTACAGGTACTTTCAGCCCTAATGCGAATGATCCGGCACCGGGATTGACAGTCACTGCCTCCGGAACCTATGCAATTACCCTGACGGTTACTTCATCCACAGGTTGTATGACTTCCTGGACAGAATATGTGAATGTGCTTCTTCCAATCGCCAGTTTTACATTTACCAATCCCGTTTGTGAAAATTCGCCGGCCCTGTTCAATGCGAGCCCTTACAATACGAATTATAACTATGCCTGGACTTTCGGGGATGGTTCCACGTCCTATGTGGCCAACACCCAGCATGAATATGCAAATGGGAGTCCTACTCAGTACTATGTTACACTTGTTATGACGGATGATATGGGTTGCACGGCCAGCAAATTGGATTCCATAATCGTTAATCCTCTGCCTGTCTGTACTATTAGCGCTTCGGACACTATTTTTTGCCCTGGAAGCTTTGTTACGCTAACAGCCTGTTCGGGGATGAGCGGCTACCAATGGTACAAGAACGGCAACCCGATAAGCGGGGCCAATCTTGCTACCTATGATGTTTATGAGCATGGTGAATACTGGGTGGAAGTGACCAACACATACACCTGTAGTAGTATTTCAAACAAGATTTACATCTATACCTATCAACTGCCCAAAGCTAAAATCTCGGGTGACGCCTATTTCTGTGAAACCCCGGGAGCTAGCTTTTCGTTTTACCTAAGCACCATTTCTAATGTGAACTATTCCTATAGCTGGAGCAGTCTCCCTGCCGGAGCAAGTTTCTCCCCGGCAAACAGCAGTGGTCCCTACGTCACGCTCACCCTGCCATTCAGTCTTCCGGCATATTACCAATTTATTGTTGATGTGACCGATACTACGACCTGGTGTATGAAATCCGATACGATTTGTGTGACTTTCAACGGAACTCCGGCACTCAGTATAATGAGTACACCCGCACTCGATGTTTGCGAGGGCATTCCTGTCACGCTAATACCTAATATCAACAATACGTCCTTATATAGCTACCAGTGGAATAACGGGGCCACCACACCAATTATCACAGTCTCAACACCCGGATTCTACAGCCTGACTATCACAGATAAGGCAACGGGATGCTCGGCAACAGCCAATGCAGGCAGTATTCACCCCAAACCTGATCTGAGACTTATTCCCCATAGGATGTTCCAAACTTTGCGATCCCGACACTTTGCATCTCTATATTCCGCTTCCCCTGAATGCGCTGCCGCCGAACAATACTTATGCAAGCGCCTATCCGAATATCGCCTGGTATGATAATGGGAATTATGGTTCGCCTGTTGGAACCGGCCCAATGTTTAACTTCCCGGCCGGAACTTCGGGAAGTCACCAGTTTTCTGTGGTTGTCCAGAATAGTTTCGGATGTTTGGATACGGCGGGTGTGTTTTGTTTCAATAGTTCTTGCTGTAATATCCTGCTTGATACTCTGTATTGGGGAAATGCGCTCTGCCCTGAACTTCCGGATGGTTCGTTCACAATTGTATTGGATACTGCATCTACCGGCGGACCTTTTACTATTACTTCCGTACCCCTGGTTACGCCATTCCCCACTACGATTAGCCCTGGGGTACCGCTTACAGCTGGCAATCTGGCTGCGGGAACTTACACTCTTATAATCAGTGGGGCCTCAGAGGGCTGCACTGCTACCTATGATGTTGTGATTGGCAATACTAAAGATATGTGCTGTTTTGCCGCAGCCGATACCTTGTTTCACAAGATCCTTGTGAACACTACCTATTCCACGGATGTGGTCTGGGATGGGAAATATTATCTTGATGACAACGTAATTCTCACAGTAACGGCCGGTTCCACCCTGGATATTACCAATGTGGATGTTGTATTCGGAGAATGTGCCGGTATAGTATTTATGAACGGGGCCCATCTTAGGGCAAATAATTCCGTGTTCCGCCCCTGCGTGATTGATGGAACATGGAAGGGACTGAGATTTGTCGGGAAAGGGGAGTTCGACAATATTATTAATGAGTCGACTTTTAAGAATGCTGAAGTTGCCTTGTACTTCCAGCAAAATGCCGACGGGGTTATATCAGATAATCTCTTTTCAAATTGTAACTATGGCATACGCGTTGAAAAGAATGATAATTTCAATCATCCCATCAGCGGTAACAGGTTTATAACCGAGCAGTTTTTCCCTTCCTTTAATTGCCCGACCAAATATGGATTTGTAAATAATTTCAGCACTTATGGGGTATATACTACATCTTCAAGATTTATTCAGCAGGTTTCACAGAATGAATTTATCAATACCTGGGGAAGCGCTGCGCCTAGAACTTATGGGATTTACCAGGTGAATGGGGGAGGAGTCTTCTCGAACAACATTTTTAATGACCTGTCGTACTCCTTATTCCTGAATTCGGCACTATTTCCGACCCTCATCGAAGGGAATACAATTCAGATTTCGGAGCAGGTGAATTCAACAATCGGCCCGATTTACCTGGCAAGCTGTAACAGCCCTGTCATCGAGATCAATAATAATGAAATCACGGATAATTTCCGGCAGTTTAACTGTTTTTCAGCTATTTATAGCAGGAGTTCTTCAAAAGTGAGTATAATTGGTAATAAGATCGAAGGATTCGAGTATGGGATTATTGCCAATGTGGCCCGGAATTTCCAGATCAGCAGTAATGAACTCAGCGATTGTGATCTTGCCGGAATTTATTTCAATGGCAAGGGTAATTATAAAAATTATATCACCTGTAATGATATAAAAATGAGAAATTTCACCAATACCAGGGGGATATATGCCATTGATATGAATACCCAAAGTGAGATTAGCAGTAATTGCATCAACGATTGCTATACTTCAATGGATTTCAGGACCTACTCGGTGTCTTCCCTGCCAAAAATCAGGAATAATTTCCTTTATAATTATAATTATGTCGGGATAAATGCTGATGGCTATTCGGGTAATATCGGAACTTTGAGCCCTCCTGATCCGGGCTTGAACACTCTTTGGAGTAACTATAATGCGGCCATCGATATAAACAGTAATACAAATATCACCGTCGCTGATAATTTCGGGATGTTTAATATTGCCTGGCCATTTGTGCAGATCGTCAGCAACCGGCCTTATCATTCAACGGCTTCCTGTTCCCAGCAGATATTCAATATGCCTTCACAGGGAAACCTTAATGTAAATTATAGCTGTGATAACTTTAAGAACTTATTCGCAGGCCTGGTGGGTTCCGACGCTCAGTTCAGCCTGGCCCCCGATTATAGAGATCAGCTCAAAGCATCGTCTGAACAGTTTGAAGCTGCCGATCTTATCCTGGCTTCAATTGATACGGTTGGAACAGCTTTGCTCAATGAAATTTTAGGTACGACATCATTAACAGATAATGAGAAATCAATTCTGAAATATCGTTTTTATTACAGGCACTCGGATTTTGAAAAGGCAAGGCTCAGTTTAGGACAATTTATGCCTGCAAATGATGATGAAACTGATTATAAAGTACTTCGTTCATATGATCTCGATGTTCTTGAAAATGGCTGGGATTATTTAAGTGAAGATGATTTCAATATGATTAATCAGGTTAAGGATAAAGGATCATACAATTCGAACTTTGCGATTTCATTGCTGAATAATTCGCCTACCTACAGGGATTATAGTTTTGACAGGCTGGAACTTCCTGCTGTGGTTGCCAGTCCTGAGGTTAAACATATCGAATATAGCTCAGAATACCTGATGATCCGTCCTAATCCTGCGAGAGATGAGATTTTTATTGACCTGGGAAATTATAATATTCTGGAAAGTAAAGTCCAGTTGTTTGATGTCACCGGTAAAATGCTTTCTAACTATAATATTAGTTTCGTGCCTGGTAGTATTGAGGTGGACATCAGTAAGCTGGATGCGGGATTCTATTTTGTTTCACTCACAGATGCAGTTTCCGGGATTGTACGGGCCGGTAAGTTTGTTAAAGTTGATCATGGCAGACAATAGTGGACCGGACCTGATTGAGAAAATGAAATTTCTATCTGTCATTAAAAACAAAATATTTTGAAAAAGCTATTAGTCATTTTGATTATAATGCAATTTTGGGCTGAAAGTTCACTGGGACAGCCAGGAGAGAATATTTCCAGCGCCTTCGTCCTGTCTGGCCCCCTGCCCTTAAGTGCAAGCGGTTCAACTGCGGGCTTCCTTGATGATTACGATGAAGTATGCCCTTACGAAGGAAGCATGGCGCCGGATGTAGTTTATGCATACACCCCTTCGGCTGATGTGATTGTTGATATTGATTTATGCGGATCTGCTTATGATACGAAAGTTTTTGTTTATGAAAATGAAGCCACACCTGGAAATCCTTTCGCATGTAACGATGATTTCTATTTTGATGATACCTGTGGTTTTTATGTATCAAAAATAGAAGGTGCTGAACTGACAGCAGGAAATACATATTACATAATCGTTGACGGATACAGCGACCTTGATTTTGGCGATTATATTCTCACAATAAATGAAAACACGCCTTCACCTTCTTGTGTCTGGGGAGTAGATGTGCTTTGTCCCCCGGGAGCAATCGCGGAAAATGAAAGCTGCGGATCTGATGCCAATGGAGCTTGTGATATGGCGCCCGGCACTGAAAACTGGGAAATCGTTCCGGATAGCGGTGCAATCATTTGCGGAACTACCTGGGCCGAGGGTGGTAACCGTGACACAGACTGGTTTGAATTGGTTCTGACACAAGCTTCAACACTCACATTATCCGCAAATTCAGATCAGCAGATATATTATGGGCTGGTCGAAACGACTACTCCGGGTAATCCGGACTGTGCAACGCTTACCGGGAATATAGCACCCTCAACCTACGCAGGTCCCTGTAACGAAACATTTATTGACCTGGGGACCCTGGCTCCCGGAACTTATTGGTTCCTGGTAGAAATGAGCGTTTTGGACGGTCATCCCTGCGATAATCACTACTGGATTAACTTCCAGGTAAACCCTGTCACCTGTCCTGCACCTTCAGATTTGATGGCAGTCAATATCAGTACTGCATCCGCCGGCCTGGCCTGGACAGAAACCGGAACAGCAGTCGCCTGGGAATATCAATATGGACCTGCAGGATTTACGCCTGCTTCGAGTGGTATGCCAAGCACGGTAAATCCTACAGCGATTTCGGGTCTTGCTGCCAATACCAGCTATGATTTTTATGTAAGGGCTGATTGTGGAGGCGGAGTTTACAGCAACTGGTCGGACCCGGAAAACTTCATGACTCCCTGCGATCCGATAGTGAGCATTCCGTGGTCCGAGAATTTTGATACCATGGCTCTCATTGGCAATAATATTTTACCCGATTGCTGGGTGGCTGAATCCTTTAGCGGTACGCCATGGTTTTCAGGGAATTCCTCATCCATTACTGAGAATGATCCCTGTTCATTACCAAATTATATCTATGTGGATTATTCCCCTTATCCCGAAGATAAATTCCTGATAAGCCCCGGATTTTTATTGAGTTCAGGGATATCTTACGATTTCTCATTTGACTGGGTAG
>CAWBCI010000059.1:0-37631 GCA_963787195.1 uncultured Bacteroidales bacterium | reverse complement strand
CTTGTTATGTATACCTTTGGTTCATTTTTACGTATTGCTAAAGATTGAGCTATAGAAAAACTGACATTTAAAAGAAATAAAATCAAAATAAATAGGTGCTTCATGGTTTGTTGGGGGTTTGAATTACTAATAAGGTTCGTTCTCAAAGGCACGGTTCCATTAACACCGCATTCAGACTCGGCTTTGCATGGGGGTGGAATGCTTGGTTATAAGGCACTGACATTCTTTAATTTTCATTACTAAAAATCAATTCAAATTTATCTTGATTACTAATTTTCATAATTTCGTCCCAATCTGTTTTCTTCCACTTTTCAATACGTCCATTCTGTTTTATTTTCACAATCAATTCATCTTTTTTAAGGGTCTTCTTTAAATTTTCAACTTGTTCTAAATCAATATCATCTATCTTTAATGTTTCAGAATATTTTCGTAATCGGCTTACATCCTCTATTTTTCCACCAAGTTGAATATAAATATTTTTCAACATGTTATTTTGTTCAGTCAACAATGCTCCCTGGTTCTCTTGATTTTTAATTAAGTCGTTAATTTTCCAGTACCAAAGGTTTATTCCTCTAAAAATGAAAAATATAACAATTGCTATACCTATTCCAATTAATAATTCTGTAAAAACTGTCATAATTATATATTTAATCGTTTGTAAATAAATTTATAGGTAACTAAAAAATTAATCCATTTAATTTAAGTCCAACAAAAAGAACCTTATTAAAATCAAATCAATTATGTAACTTTTATCTATTTCTTGTTTGTTTTCTATTATCAATAACTTCATGGTTTGCGATACCTCCATTGATTGTGGCTAACGCTCGGCGTAAATGCCTGACCCGTGCAAATGCCGCTCCAGCCCTGGCATTTTTAATTTCCGCTGAAAGTTATGAATAATCTCTTAAAAATGCATGGACTGGGGTGCAATCTTATTTTGAATCCAGTCTGGTCTTTGCTTATTCGTTTTGGGCAGTTATATTTTAAAAGCTAATCTATCTAATTCTTCTTCTGCAATTTTAGTTAGATGGGTATAAAAATCACTACAACAATGTTCCGAAATAACTATTATGCCTTTCTTCCCTTCAAATTTCGCACTTTTATTATGAATGGGACATACTTCTTCTTTAAGTTTAGAAATTATTCTGTCGATCACTATTTTATTCATATTAAGTTATTTTAATTGAAGTTTAGATTTCAGTAAGTATTTACTATTGATAATTTGGCTAATTTAATTGAGTTTTATTTTTTCTAATTCTTCAAAGCTATCTCTTAATACACCGTAGAAAAGTTCGTAAATGAAATTTTCTAATTCATTATCTTTTTCTCCTTTAATAGACATCGTAAAATGTCGAGCCATGGAACGCACTCCATCTGACATTGAGCTTCCGAATTGTTGATTGTATTCGTTTAATAAATCTGATATTTTATATCCACCATAACTTTCAATAGTTTCTTTTTCAATATAATATATTTCATATCGCTTTTTTTTACTAGCACCATTTCTTCCAATAGCAATATTTAATAATTGAATATAAGCTGCAACAACATGATCTTTAATTAATGATCTAGAGACATTTAGTAAAAGGTTCTTTTTTGTTTCTAAAAATAACTGAAATGCATCATCAAATTTTTTAGAAAATAAATATTCAACTTTCTTCTTCCAAAAAATAACAGTGTCAATCTTTTCCTTTATTTTAAAAATGTTCATTTAACGAAATTCTTTAAACGTATTGTACAAAAATATAATTACCCATAACGGTTTGCAAATATGGCCCGTAGCCGTTCACTTGCAGTTTGTTTCTTGATTACTCGTATGTTTATGTTTCTTCTCAATTTGTCTAAATAGCACTAAAGCGGCTATGGGCTATTATTTGCTGTTATGCACTGGCACTTATTCTAATTGTCATGATTATAAAAAGGCAATTCTCCTTTGTAATATCCTGTTATACTTTTATTGTCAAAAGAAGTCCATTCCATCTCAAAAGTATAAATATCTCCATCCTTACTAATCTTTAATGTACTACCATCAAGTATTCCAACATCGTCAGGCCAACCATTATCAAAACTGCCGTTCATTATTATAAGTCCATCTTCAAAATGGGGAATATCTTCGTAGCCCGATTCTCCCATTGGATATGTTCCAGCTATGGATGCAGCAGAGGTTGAATAAACATCCATAAATACTAAATTTCCTTGTCCAGATTTTGTGTCTCCGGTACTTGTAATTCCAGATGAAAACAATTCTACTTCGAAATTGTATAAAATTGTTTTACCATTCTTTTTCATTCCGTAATAGTCTATCCTTCCTTCCGTTATCTCATAGTCCTGTCCTAAGTATGTGAAATGATTTGAATTTGAGTTGTTTGAATTTTCATTGTCATCATCTTTTTTACAGCCAGTCATTATTATTAATGAGGATAAAAAGACAATTAGGATTCTCTGAATAATTTTCTGTCTCATAATTAATGTTTTTGTCGTCACGTACTCTATTAGCTTTTCTGTATCCGCTCCATACTCTTTTGTTGGATTTTCTAGGTTCTCCATTGTTTTGTGCTTGTGCATAACATCTAAATATATCCACCAGGTACCTTTATTCCTCCCATGTCATTCCACTAAGGTAGCCTTAGCCATCCAATATAGAAAGCTAAAAGCACCCAAATTTCTTTCCAAAGTAGTTTTATTCAACCCAGCAAATTTCAGAACCGAAAGTTCAGGATAAATAATGTAATATCCTAAAGGAAATTTTAATTTAAAGTGCACAAATTGCCCTCCCCGGGAAAAATATTTTCCTGCGGCTATCCCGGTTTTTATTTGGAATGGGGCTAATGTTAAACTGAAGCTATATTTATATTTCATTTTTGTTAAAGAAGGAATTTGGATTTTTTCGTATTTAATTAATATACTGCATAATATCCTGATTTTCTATATTAATTTTTTGTAAAATCCCCTGAATAATAACTTATCGTTATATCCGTATATTCCTGATATTCAGAATACTTTTTGGACTAAAATTGCCTTCTAAAAAAGTACGATGAAAATCAGTCTTACTATTTTAAAAGCCAGCCTTGTAATTTCAGTTCTCAGCTTATCTGTCCCGGTAAATGCCGCCACGCTCAAAGGTCATGTTTCGGAGTCCGGGACCAGGGAACCCCTGATCGGCGCTGAGATTTATGTAAAATCCCTAATGTGGATGCTCCGAAAAATGACAAGGACGCTTATGGATTGCGTTATGCCGATTTGGTAGTACCTCATGTAAAGGCAGTCCAGGAACAAGAGCAGGAAATCAAGGAGCTTAGGAGTGAGAATACGGAATGAAATGAAAGAAAAGTTTAGATGCCATTGAGAGCAAGCTTGCTTCTATGTAAATTCCAATGCCATAAAAAAAAATTTATCCCATTTTTCCCGTTTCTTGCTTTCTGTACTTTTCTGCTAACAAGGCAAAGGCTTTGAAATAAATATAAGCAACAACTGAAAAAAGAGTATCATTTACTTCCCGGAGTCTGAAAAACTCTTGTTCCATCTTTCGTTTTTATTCCAAAACCAAAATATCAAACTAAGAACCCTATTTCAGCTGAAAATAAAGTCCTGATTATAATTATTTGTGTAATACTTTGTGTTTTGGAGGCTTTGTGGCTAAGAGGGAATTTCCAAAAATCCGCTTTCATTTTTTTAGCCCCAAAAGCACCAATTCACTAAGAAACTTCACCAAGACTAAATTAATGCTTGTTTTCGCAATGATGTTTAATTCCATGATACTTAAATTTGATTTTAGTCAGATGAAAGAAAGAAGTGAGAAATGAATTGAGCATAACTGCTGTCAAACTAAATTAAAGATGAGTTGTTATAATTCAAATTAAATTATTCCTTCTTTTAAACCCTAAAGAAATGAAAGCACTTTTTACCTTTATCATTCTTGCAATTACTATTAATCTGCAAGCACAGGTAGCTATTAACTCAAGTGACACTCCTCCCGACAATTCAGCTATGCTGGATGTTTCTTCAACCACCAAAGGCGCTCCTTGTTCCCCGCATGACGCAAGCCCAGAGAAATGCCATCTCCTCCCCTGCTACCGGACTGATGGTATATCAAACCGATGCTACGGCAGGTTATTACTATAATTCAGGGGCTCCCGCCATTCCTGTCTGGACCAAAGTAGGCACCGGTACGGGCTGGAGCATATTCGGCAACGCAGGAACTGTTGCCGACACAAACTTTATAGGCACCACTGATTCAATCCCTCTGATATTCAAGGTATATGGTTATAATTCCGGTTCCATCTCGCCTTCGGTCTTTAATGCATCTTTTGGTTACCAGTCCTTATACTCCAACACTACCGGCGAGCAGAATACCGCCTTTGGGAATAATGCATTGCTTAACAATACCACCGGAACTTCCAATACGGCCAATGGGGCATTTAGCCTGTATACTAACAGCTCGGGAAATGATAATATCGCCCTGGGGGTGTTCGCCCTTGTGTATAATACGGTTTCAAGCAATAATATCGCCCTCGGGGATTACGCCCTCTTCAATATGTCATACAATCCCGGATCAGCTTATTCAGGTGATGATGTGGCTGTGGGGCATAATGCGCTCTATTACAATGAACCTACGTCAACTTCAAACGGGATTCAAAACACAGCTCTGGGGAACAATGCATTATACCATAATACCATCGGATATGCTAACACGGCATTAGGATATTCTTCCTTATATTACAATAATATTGGATACGTCAATACAGCTATAGGACACAAAGCCCTTTATAGTAATACAACCGCGAGCTATAATACAGCCATTGGCGTGGATGCCCTTTATACCCAAAGCTATGACCCGGGTTATGCCTGGGCCAGCGATAATGTCGCCCTGGGTTCTAATGCATTATTTTCAAACCAGCCGACCTCTGAATATAACGGCAATTCCAATGTTGCAATCGGGGATTACGCCCTTTACGGGAATACTGTTGGCAGGGATAATACGGCAGTTGGTTTCGGCTCGCTCAATGCCAATTTAAGCGGCGATGACAATGTTTCCGTCGGAGTATATTCTCAGAATGCCAATAATAATGGTTATTCGAATGTAAGCATGGGAAATTACAGTCTCTATTATAATGTAATGGCAAGCCAAAATACAGCCATAGGTGAAAGTGCCCTTTCCACTCTTTCCTATAATCCGGGCGCTTCATATATTAGTGAGAATGTAGCTGTCGGTTATGAATCCCTTTATAATGATCAGTCTACAAATTCCAACAACGGTATTTACAATACGGCTGTGGGTGCCCTTGCTTTGTTTGACAACAGTACCGGAAACACGAACACTGCTGTAGGATTTCATTCGGCTCAGTATATCAGCACTGGTTTCCAGAACACTTCCCTGGGAGCCAATTCCATGGTCAATAATACCACCGGCGCATACAACACAGCAATAGGTTATAATACAGGGCCCAATTCCACCAGTTATGTGAATGTTACCTGTGTGGGAATTGATGCATCAGGCACGGGCTCCAATATGGTGAGGTTGGGGAATACTTTTGTCACATCCATAGGAGGTTATCAAAACTGGACAAATATTTCGGATGGCAGGTTTAAGGTCAATGTTAAGGAAGATGTCCCCGGATTGAACTTCATTACACAGTTGAGGCCGGTGACATATCAATTAGACCGGGAAGCCATCAATGATTTCAACGGGGTAAATGCCCGCCATGCAGAATTGCTTAAAGATCAGCCGGGGACAGAATTTCTGAGTGGTGACCGCTATTCAACGGTTACTACCGGTTTCATAGCCCAGGAGGTAGAAAAGGCAGCTAAAAATTGCGGCTTTGATTTCAGCGGTGTGGATGCTCCGAAAAATGATAAGGACACATACGGATTGCGTTATGCCGATTTTGTTGTGCCTCTTGTAAAAGCAGTACAGGAACAAGAACAGGAAATCAAGGAGCTTAAGAGCGAGAATGCGGAATTAAAAGAGCTTAAAAACGAGAATGCGGAATTAAAGGAGATTAAAAGCGAGAATGCGGAGTTAAAGGAAAGGTTAGATGCCATTGAGAGAAAGCTTGCTTCTAAGTAAATTCCAATGCCATAAAAAAATATTTATCCCATTTTCCCCCATTCCTTGCTTTCTGTACCTTTCTGCTGACAAGGCTGGGTCTTTGAATTATATATAAGTAACAACTGAAAAAAGAGTATCATTTAATTCCCGGTGTCTGAAAAATTCTTGTTCCATCTTTCGTTTTTATTCTAAAATCAAAATATCAAACTAAGAACCCTATTTCAGCTGAAAATAAAGTCCTGATTATAATTATTTGTGTAATACTTTGTGTTTTGGAGGCTTTGTGGCTAACAGGGAATTTCCAAAAATCCGCTTTCTCCTTTTAGCCACAAAAACACCAATTCACTAAGGAATTTCACCAAGGCTAAATTAATTGCTTGTTTATGTATTTATAATTGATCAAATAATACATCAATTTAATTTTAATCAGATGAAAGAGAGAAGTGAGAAATGAATTGAACATAAGTGCAGTCAAACTAAATCCCCGAACAATTGTTATAATTCAAATTTAACTATTCATTCTTTTAAACCCTAAAGAAATGAAAGCACTCATTACACTTGTCATCCTTGCAATTAGCTTTAATCTGCAAGCACAGGTTGCTATTAACGCCAGTGACAGCCCTCCCGACAATTCAGCTATGCTGGATGTATCCTCAACCTCGAAAGGGCTTCTCATACCCCGCATGACGCAAGCCCAGAGAAATGCCATCTCCAACCCTGCTACCGGACTGATGGTATATCAAACCGATGCTACGGCAGGTTATTACTATAATTCAGGGGCTCCCGCCAGTCCTGCCTGGACCAAAGTAGGCACCGGTACGGGCTGGAGCATTTTCGGCAATGCGGGAACTGTTGCCGGCACAAACTTTATAGGCACCACTGATTCAATCCCCCTGATATTCAAGGTATATGGTTATAATTCCGGTTCAATCACGCCTTCGGTCTATAATGCATCTTTCGGTTACCAGTCGCTGATCTCCAACACTACCGGCTATCAGAATACCGCCATCGGGGATAATGCATTACTTGCCAATTCCACCGGCAATTCCAATACAGCCAACGGGGCATTCAGCCTCTTTTTTAACGGCTCGGGATACAGCAACATTGGCATGGGAGCGTTCTCCCTGTATTTCAATATGGTTTCAAGCAATAATATCGCCATCGGAAATAACGCGCTCGGTGAAATGTCATATAATCCCGGATCAGGTTATTCAGGTAATAATGTGGCGGTCGGGCATAATGCACTCTATTACAATGAACCCACTTCTACATCAAACGGGATTCAAAATACTGCTCTGGGTAATAATACATTATACATGAACACCATTGGATATGATAACACGGCTTTAGGATATTCTTCCCAGCATTTCAATACCGAGGGTGTCTGGAACACTTCTGCCGGCACAGGCTCCCTTTATTCCAATACTATTGGATATGCCAACACCGCTATAGGTCACCAGGCTCTTTTCAACAATAAAAGCTCGAACTATAATACAGCCATCGGAAAAAACGCTCTTTATACCCAGAGCTATGACCCGGGTTATGCCTGGTCCAGCGATAATGTCGCCCTGGGTTCCTATGCATTGTATTCAAACCAGCCAACCGAGACATACAACGGAAACCTCAATACCGCTATCGGGGATTACGCTTTGTATGCAAATACAATTGGCAACAATAATACGGCACTGGGTTTCGGCTCCCTTGATGCTAATCTCACCGGCGGCAGCAATGTTTCCATAGGAGTCTATTCACAGTATGTCAATAATAACGGATATTCGAATGTCAGTCTTGGAAATTACAGTCTTTACAATAATATCAGGGCAAGCCGTAATACTGCTCTGGGTGAAGGCACCCTTTACACGCTCTCATACAATCCGGGTTCAGCATACATCAGTGATAATGTTGCTGTAGGTTTTGAGGCTCTGTACTACGACCAGCCGACAAGTATAAACAACGGGGTTTACAATACAGCTGTAGGTGCCCTGGCTTTGTTCTACAACACCACAGGAATATACAATACGGCAGTGGGCTATCATTCGGCTCAGTATGTCAGTAGCGGTTTCCAGAACACTTCCCTGGGGGCTAATTCCATGCACACCGATGGATCAGGTTCTTATAATACCGCCCTGGGTTACAATACCGGTCCAAATTCAAACAATTATGTAAATGTTACTTGTGTTGGCATAGATGCAACGGGTACTGCCTCTAATATGGTAAGATTGGGAAATACTTTTGTCACTTCCATAGGAGGTTATCAAAACTGGACAAATATTTCGGATGGCAGGTTTAAGGTCAATGTGAAGGAAGATGTCCCCGGATTGAACTTCATTACACAATTGCGGCCGGTGACATATCAATTAGACCGGGAAGCCATCAATGATTTCAACGGGGTGAATGCCCGCCATGCAGAATTGCTTAAAGATCAGCCGGGGACAGAATTTCTGAGTGGTGACCGCTATTCAACGGTTACCACAGGTTTCATAGCCCAGGAGGTAGAAAAAGCTGCTAAAAATTGCGGCTTTGATTTCAGCGGTGTGGATGCTCCGAAAAATGATAAGGACACATACGGATTGCGTTATGCCGATTTCGTAGTGCCTCTTGTAAAAGCAGTGCAGGAACAACAGCAGGAAATCAAGGAGCTTAAGAGTGAGAATGAAGAATTAAAGGAGATTAAAAGCGAGAATGCGGAATTAAAGGAAAGGTTAGATGCCATTGAGAGCAAACTTGCTTCTAAGTAAATTCCAATTTCGGAAGGAAAAGATTCATCTCTTGAAAACTTATTCCAGCCCCTGCCGGTGCAAATGCCTGGTCTGTGGTGCAATCTTTGGTTTGGCCGGGCTGGCATTTTGCTCATTCCAAAGCATCAGTCTGGATTTCAATTGTTCATATATTCCATTAGGATCCAATGAAGCCCCGAAACCGATAGAAATAATATTTTTGTTTTTATCGATCAAAATTTTGGCTGCATTCAATGCATTCAGTTTCTTTGATTCAGATTCATCAATTATATAAAAATGATCATACATTAAATTTATCTCAGAAGCTGTATTATTAAAATCTTCCATATTCGTTGAATCGAAATCGGTTTTCACTAAAAGGGCAATAGTATAAATATAAATTGAATCTTCCTTTAATTTTTCAAGTGCATGGGGAAGGTCAGTATCAAGTACTTCCATACCAAAACCGCAATGCTTATCTGTGGCATATAAAAATGTTGTTTGATTTATCAGACTATTTAATTTAACTTTCTTATTATGAATGTCATAGATAAATATTTTAGGAACTTTTTTCCCGACAGTATTTAGCTGTATCTGATTCATAGCATAACTCATATACTCATTTGCCTGTTCTTGAGTAAGGCCATTTTTAGTATCCGGGAAATTCTTTATATAATCGAAAGGGACAATTATATTGCGATTGGAGTTACAGCTCACAAGCATTATAAAGGCCAATAACAGATGATATTTTTTCATGGTAGCAAAATGGAACATAGTTTTGTTTTCGCTCAAAATTGTCAGCAGCTGGCTTTCGTTATTTTTCATACTACAATTTTTATAATATCTGATGTTTCGCGATATAGCCAGTCGACACTTGTTCCGCATGATGTTCGCTGATTTATATGTTATTGTTTATTTCATGTCTTTTTCTTGATGAACGCTACGCACCAATTGACTATCATCGCGTGTCAGCGGTAGTATCCTTTTGTAAGGTTTTTTAAGTAGTCCATAAATTCATCATTCAACTGAAAAAGATTCAGCTCTTTAGCTGCTCTGTTGTAAAGATTGAAAAACTCATAAGGATTATAGAAAGTTTTCAGCATTTCATTTTCATATCCTGCTCTAACAATTTGATTTGCCATAAAAAAACCAATAGGATGTCCATTAAACTTTACAATTTCTATAATTTCATCTACCATTTCATTTTCAGTTATCTCATCTTTAGAATATTTTATAATCACATTTTGAAGTTTTTCCAAATCTTCCCGTGCCTGATTATATAAATTGACCCATGTTTTGACCATTTCGGGAGATTCCCCTTTTTCGGTAAAATATTTTTCGTAACCTGCTGATTTATCTAATAGGTCTGCTATTCCTTCATTCTGAATGAAATCAATACAATGATTTAAATCACTTTTGTAATTGAAATCATGATTTTCAAACTTTTCCCTGTAATTATGAAAAAATTCATGGGCAAGGAAGTTTACCCGCTTTTCCTCAGTCAGTTTATAAATTAGGTTAAAGTCAACATATAACGCGTCTTCTCTAACTCCACCATCAGCATCAATAAAAAGGAAATAAACAGGCTTAAATTCAAAAGTCGTATCTATGGGCATTCTGAGAAAAGAACCTAATCTTTGTTTTGCATTTTCGACTAAAGCCTTAAAGTCGTAATCCTCTCTGAATAATTTAATTGAGTTACAATTATTATTCACATCCAGATAATTTACAAGGATATGATTCTTTAACAACATCTTAGTATTACTATTCATTTCCTCTTGAGTAATGCTTAAAATACTATCTTTTTCGGCTATTGAACCATGACCAAAAACAATATTAATTGAGGATTTAATGATATTTATCAGAGCTTTGTTTTTACTTTCTGCAAATTCCTTGTAGCCAAGCGAATTGTCAAATTCTTTCCATTGTAGCGCTGAAATTACTTTTCCTTCTTTTAGCTCAGAGCTTATTTTAAAGAATTCATCGACCGAGCTTAAATCTATTGATTGTGCAAATAAGATATTAATATTAGAACTCATAATTATCAGCACGATCAAAAGAATTCTAATCATAATCGTCACATTTTAATAGTTAACATTTTAGGCTTACTTATTATAACACTAACATCCAAATTTATCCACCAGGTAGCTTACCCCCTTGTCACTTCATTAAGATAGTGTTAGCCATCAAAATTAGAAGGCTAAAAGCACCTGCATTTCTTTTAAGGGTAGATTTATTTAAGCTGGCAAATTTCATGAACGAAATTTCAGAATAAATAATTGAATTTCCAAAGGAAATTGGTGAGTAGTGAAAAGAAGAACATTACCGCTTTCAAACTAAATCCCCGAAGAATTGTTATAATTCAAATTAAACTATTCATTCTTTTAAACCCTAAAGAAATGAAAGCACTCATTACCTTTATCATCCTTGCAATTAGCTTTAATCTGCAAGCACAGGTAGCCATTAATTCCAGTGACACCCCTCCCGACAATTCAGCCATGCTGGATGTATCTTCAACCTCGAAAGGGCTTCTCATACCCCGCATGACGCAAGCCCAGAGAAATGCCATCTCCAACCCTGCTACCGGACTGATGGTATATCAAACCGACGCTACGGCCGCTTATTACTATAATTCAGGAACACCATCCAGCCCGGTATGGACAAAAGTAGGCACAGGCACAGGCTGGAGTATATACGGCAACGCGGGAACTACAGCCGGCACAAACTTTATAGGTACCACTGATACTATTCCCTTGATATTTAAGGTAAATAATGAAATTTCCGGATCTATATTGCCTTCAAGCTATAATGCATCTTTTGGTTACCAGTCGCTGAATTCCATTACTACCGGACTGCTGAATACCGCTATTGGGAATAGTGCATTATTGAATGAAACTGCAGGCAATTCCAATACTGCCATAGGTGCATTCAGCCTGTATTTTGACTCATCGGGCCAAAATAACCTTGCCATTGGGGCGAACTCCCTGTATCTCAATACAGTTTCGAACAAAAATATCGCTATTGGAAATAACGCGCTCAGCGGAATGTCATACGATCCAGGAGCAGGTTATTCGGCTAATAATGTAGCGGTCGGATATAATACACTCGCTTACAATGAACCCACTTCTACTTCAAACGGAATTCAAAATACTGCTCTGGGTAATTATGCATTATACCAGAACACCATAGGATATGATAATACTGCCCAAGGATATTCATCTCAGTATTATAATACTGAAGGAACCTTGAACACATCTGCCGGCACCTACTCCCTTTATGCCAATACTGTTGGATACGCAAATACTGCTATAGGTCACGAGGCCCTTTATAATAATAGAAGCGGTGCCTATAATACGGCTGTCGGAAAGGATGCCCTTTATAGCCAGGCTTATGACCCGGGTTATGCATGGTCCAGCAATAATGTCGCGGTGGGTTCCTTTGCATTGTTTTCAAACCAGCCGACCGCATATTATAACGGAAATATGAACGTAGCTATCGGGGATTATGCATTGTATTCAAATACAACCGGAAATAATAATACGGCCATAGGTTACGGTTCCCTGGATGGAAATATCAACGGTGCTGATAATGTCTCTATAGGCACCTTTTCGCAGAATTTCAATATTAACGGATATTCGAATGCCAGTCTTGGTAATCACAGCCTTAGCCAAAATCACAGTGCGAGCCGTAATACGGCGATAGGTGAAAATGCCCTCGGCACGCTCTCATACAATCCGGGCTCAGCATACATCAGTGATAATGTGGCAGTGGGTTTTGAGGCTCTTTACTATGACCAGCCGACAAGTATAAACAACGGGGTTTTCAACACGGCTGTGGGTGCCCTGGCTTTGTTTGACAACACTACAGGAAGCACCAATACGGCGGTAGGCTATCATTCGGCTCAGTATGTCAACACTGGTTTTCAGAATACTTCCCTGGGAGCTAATTCCATGGTAAACGATGTCTCGGGTTCTTATAATACAGCCATCGGTTACAACACCGGTCCAGATGCAGCTAACTATGTGAATGTGACTTGCGTTGGCATCGATGCATCGGGTACGGCCTCTAATATGGTAAGACTGGGGAATGTTTACGTCACTTCCATCGGGGGTTACCAAAACTGGACAAATATTTCGGATGGGAGGTTTAAGGTAAATGTGAAGGAAGATGTACCGGGACTGAATTTTATTACACAGTTGCGGCCGGTGACCTATCAGCTGGACCGGGAAGCCATCAATGATTTCAACGGGGTGAATGCCCGCCATGCCCAATTGCTCAAAGACCAGCCGGGGACCAAATTCCTGAGCGGAGACCGCTATTCAACAGTCACTACCGGTTTCATAGCCCAGGAAGTGGAAAAAGCAGCTAAAAATTGCGGCTTTGATTTCAGCGGTGTGGATGCTCCGAAAAATGAGAAGGACGCATATGGATTGCGTTATGCCGATTTCGTAGTGCCTCTTGTAAAAGCAGTGCAGGAACAACAGCAGGAAATCAAGGATCTTAAAAGCGAGAATGCGGAACTAAAGGAAAGGTTAGATGCCATTGAGAGCAAACTTTCGTCTAAGTAAATTCCGATCCTTAATCATCACTTAAATATTATAGCTTAAGTCCTTGTTGATCATCAGGGAGCCACTTCCAGTACCACGAAAGTTCCGGGTTTAATTTTCGGTCTTCTTTCGCCTTTTACCAATGGTTCAAATTCCGATGTCGGAAGGAAAAGATGATGGGTTTCAGGATCAAGGCATATAGTGCGGGCACCAGCCTGGGTCTTCACTGTTTCCAGCACCTTGAATTGATCTCCGCTTTCCTGGACAACGGTCATCGTGCCATCCCCGTTCGAGCTATAAGCTCTTTTCAGGCTTTCATCAAAGGCAGCACCATCAGTCCTGCTCCCGATCGGAATGCTTTGGATCACTTTTTCAGTTTTCAGGTCGAATACGATCATGAGATTGTTATCGCAGACACTGAACAGTTTCCCATTTTCAAAATCGGCTGCCAGGCCGCTGGGCTCTTCACCCGGACTGATGGGCCAGCTTTTTTCAAGTTTTAAATCCTTGGTATTAATACAGCTGATCAATGATTTATCTTCAATATTCACATAAATCTTACCTTTTTTATCGCTTACAGGGAATTCAGGTTTGCCATCGAGCTGAATGGTAGCCACAACTTCATTGGTCAGGGCATCTATTACGGTTGCATTCGAACTCCTGCCGTTGAATGTAAAAACTTTATTGCTGTATGGATCATAAATGATCGCATCGGGATTGGCCCCGGTTACCTTTACTTTATCCAAAATCTGAAGACTTCTGAGATCGAAAATCGCGACTACAGAATCCCTCCCGCTTGAAATAAATCCCTTATGAAGTTTTTCAGCCAGGGCTATGCCATGGACACCCTCCAGGCCTTCTATAGTTCCCAATAGCTTACCGCCTTTTGAATCCAGAACCTGGACAATTGTATTATGAGAAACAAATAATCGCCCATGGGAATCGATAGACAGGTAATCCCAGTATCCATCTCCCGGAAGAGGATACATGTTAACTACTTTATAATTAGCGGCATCCTGAGCAAATACGCCTGCACTCATCATCAGTGCGAGGAATAATAATAGATTTTTCATTTTTGAATAATTAAGAGGTAAAATTATATCAGATATTGTCTAATTAGCCTTTCTAAGGAATTTATTTCACATGAATATTTCTGCCGGTGCCAGCTAAATTCCGGATTCTTCTCTGTTGATTAATATCTTTTTTTGAAAATTTTCATTTCATTTAATTTTGCCTTAACATTTAAATGAAGAATAATCAATTTTAAGAATATCAACAATCCATAAAAAAAAAGGTTTCGGAAGTGTTTTCTTCTCATTTCAAAATATTCTGAAACCTGAAGAATACAATCCCGAAGCCTTCTGAATCTAATAGAAATCCGATCAGAATTTCTTCAATATCCCTATGCGGATCATGACATAGTTAAGGTCTAATTGTTTCTTATATTCTGATGTTTTAATTTCCCTTGAAAGAGCGTTGAATTTCAGTCCGGGAGTGAGGCTCCAGTTAGAACCCAGGGGAACATCGATACCCGCCGCAAGCTGCCAGCCTAAACCGTGACCGCTGTCTTCAATTATATCACCTTTCTCATTCTCCAGTTCAATATGATTATAAAGTCCGCCTGCTCTCAGATAATATGATATTGGAGAGTTACCAATGGGATGTTTGAATTGTAATCCGAACACATAACCGGTTTCTTCGAAATCAGTTTTATTACCTGCAAAAGATTCATTTGCTGAAAACTTATTCCATCCCCAGCCGGCGTAAATACCCAAATATTGCATGAAGCGGTAATGCAGGATCCCCTCGAATCCTAATCCGGTGTTCAGCTTCGCCCCGCCCAGTTCCCGGGTTGCGAAGGAAGCTCCTCCACTCAATTCAAATCCAAAATGTTTTTCACTTTTCTGTGCTTTGCAGTTCAGACTTAAGATTGCAAACATCGCTACTGCTAATAATGCTTTTGTTTTCATGGTTTTAATGATTTTCATTGTTTTCATTGTTTAAAATTTGTCAATCAATCAATTTGATGAAACAAATGTAAATAGCCCAAAAACCATGAGAAAGGAAAAGGCGACGAGCCTGTATTTAAGAGGAATGAACGTGCAGATGATCGGGTTGAACGTTTTTTAGTTTATCTGGGAACTGATGCCGGTGGCAAGCTTAAAGAAACCGGTACTGCTCATTGGACCAGCCCTAACTATGGCGCAACTAATGAAACCGGCTTTACCGCCCGTCCGGGTGGCACCCGTGTTCATGGGGAATTCGTCGACATTGGCAACTATGGCCGTTGGTGGAGTAATTCCATGTACAATTCAAACACCGCCTGGGGCAGGTACATTCAATACAGTGGTAGCAGCATAATGAGTAGCAACTACTTTCGGAGCTATGGGCTTTCGGTCCGCTGTGTCAGGGATTAAGGTGGCCCTTCGCGGTTTTGCGCCTAGGGTCCGCATCAGTCTTTAAGGCAACGGGCGGAAAGACCAATATTAACTTTGTTGTCCGTACTACGATGTGCGATAGCTGAATTATAGTTAAGGGCCAGGTACTTGACAAATTGCTCATTATACTCTGTGCAGGACCAAATATTTTCCATTTCACCCAATGCGGCATAACCGAAGAAAAAGCGATAACGGCCCCCCGGTAAAGCTGTAAAACCACTTGAGTTGGTTGCATCCGTGTTGGGGGGAACCCAATGTTCATAATCTGCTTCCTTCATTTTACCACCTGCCACGGTCGATCCTCCCAGGTAATTGACAATGATATCCCATTCTGCATTACTGGGGATATGCCATCCCGGTGGGCAGATGCCCCGTACTCCGCTGGGGACGTCATTGCTGCTAACTTCGCCATTCATGATCGTTTCCCAATCGTATAATCTCCCGTATGTATCACAATTTGACAAGTCATTATCGTAACACCAGGAATTGCCGACCACGTAGTTCAGGTTTTCCTTCATCCAGCATTGGGTCCCAATCAGAATTGTATTGTAAGTTTGCCCTTCGTATGTGATGGTGGGTATTCCAGGACAAGGCCCGACGGTTTGTGTGGAAAAATTCCAAATGGCACCAGGTGTTACATTTGAATGGTCATCGTATGCATCCACCTTCCAATAGTATTGGGTATTGTTATCCAAACCGCCAGTCTCGTAATAGAATAAACTTGAATTTGTAATCACCAGTGGCGGCGGGTTTGTTGTGCCAAAGTATATATCAAATCTCATGGGATCATCTTCAGGATCAGTGCATGCCCATTGCAGGGTAACATCGGCCAGAACATCCATAGCTCCATTAGCAGGCATAGGATCAAACGGCAACGAAGGAGGCTGGTTTTCGCCGGTACCATCACCGGTTGAGAATGACCATACAGAACCAGGTGTAATATTTGACTGATCATCTGAAGCGTCAATCTTCCAGTAATATAATGTATTGATATCCAATCCGGAAGCATTATAGGTGAATGCACCTGTATTGGTCATTACCAATGGTGGCGGGTTCGTTGTTCCAAAGAATACATTAAAAGTTATTGGATCGTTTTCAGGATCTGTACATGACCATTGTAAGATAACATCTTGCAGAATATCAGTTGAGCCGTCGAATGGAACCGGATCAAACGGCAGTGAAGGAGCCTCGTTACCAGTACCTTCGGTCGTAGTAAATGACCATACGGGTCCTGGTGTTGTATGAGAATGGCCATCATTAGCCACGATCTTCCAGTAATACAGTTTGTTTTGCTCCAATGTCCCCGGATTATAGGTGACTTCGGCAAGAATTGAAGTGATCAAAGGCGGATTAGAACTGGTGCCAAAATAAATATCATAAGTAAGCGAATCACCATCAGGATCGCTGCATTGCCAGGAAAGAACCTGGTTAACCGGTATATTTACTGAACCGTTCTGAGGAATAGAATTGGAAGGTATCTGTGGGGCTTGATTTCCAACAGCACTGTCTGAATTAAGAAGTTCAAGTTCGTATTGAATAAGTGGCGGGTCAATGGGATAATCAAGCAGGTTTGCACCCAAAATATCTACATTGACCCCCACACTCGCGGCAGCCCCTCCGTATAGGGTCCACAAGGGGGTGGATAGAAAATCAGCTTGAATACGTTCGTATAGTTCACCATACAAAAAAGGAGAAACAGTACCATAGAACTTCAAATTAAGCTGAGTCTTGACATAGGCTTTGGCATGGGCAGTTGCCGATAATTCTGGTAATTGATACGTGAGGTTCCTGGTCATCTCATGTTCAGGCGACCATTGATTATTATCATAGAGCAGTTTTGCAGTGTATGCCAACTGCTGGTTGAATCCGGCAGAAACATTGCTTTCCACTTTGAAATTTATCCCGGCAATTATTTCCACTTCAGGGATGATTGTTACCGGTACTGTTCCTATCATGGCATAGACGGGGTTAAAGGTCACAGTTGCAAGTACTTTTTTTGGTTCCAATTCAATATCCAATAGATTTATCACAGCTTCCAGCTCGAGCTGTTCTCCGACCTCAAATCCAATTTCGAAGTGTTTCACTTTAAATAATTTGATTTCCAACTCGCAATTAAAAGTGGTAGTTATATCAAAACTCCCGTTCAGCAAAACCAATTGATCAGGATCAAGATACTCATGAATGTTGAATAACATAGCTGCATTCCCATTCTTATAAAATTCGGAAGTATCCAGGAATACGCCCCCGGTATAGTAATCTATTTTTAGAATTTTGTCAGGAGTTAGCGCCTCAGTAATAGAGAAGCTGCCATTTTCAACCGCATCAGAAATGCTGGCAAAGGAGGTAGTGACAACAAGTTGGCCATTTTGGGTCGAGATTCCTGTGATCTTACGTAAATAGCCCGGAGGTGTGGCAGAAACGATAATTTCGCCAATCTCAAATTGCTGTTTAGTGAGGATATCGTCATTGAAAGTTAAAGTGTAATCAGATGAGTCCAGGTTTACAATGTAAGTATTCCAGTCAGATTGAGAGATCACCTGTGTGCTTTCGGGAATACTCAAGGTGTCATTCCCGTCCGGTTTTGACTCTTTATTGTCCTTTTTACATGCTTGCTGATTGGTGAGCACAACCCCTAAAAGCAGAACTATTAGTATTTGAATGATGGTTTTGAATTTCATAAGGCTTGGTTTTTGGTTTGGGCCCATTAAATGTACAAAACTTTATGGACTAATGATTTATATGATTATTTTGGATTAATCCAAAAAGATCTATAAGTTTTCTTAGTGATGGTGGAATATGTAGGACAGGCCGAGAGATTTAACTTGTTGATCCTTAACAATTATTAACATGTTTATTGTTAATAATTTATGTTCTTTGAAACGGTTGAGCGTATTAGGATTTTGTGAAAATTTATTCTAAACCCTGCAAATTATGATGAAAAAATTACCGAAAAGGACTCAACTGGAGATGTTCAAAACCACCCTGGTGGGTTTTATTCATCCAGAGTATGAACTGTGTTTGCTGGCAAAGAAAATCGATACCCGGATAAGTATCTTCAACAATCTGTGACAATTAATAGAGAGCAGGGATTTAGGGATACTTGAAAAAGGGAGCTATCAGTACAATTTTACGGCAAAGGCCGGAATTTACTTTATCATTACTAATCTTAAGGGAAAAATAAATACTGATAAAGTTATCTTGTACTGATAGCTCCGCTTATCATTTTTGAAAGAAAAATATTTCTTTAATCTATGCTGATCTTTTCCTTGTTTTTATCAAGCCATTGCTTGAATGAAAGGAGATCGGGGTTGAGTGAACGGGCCAAATTTATATCACGTGATTTAACATATTCGGTTTCAAAATCCCTCTTGAACTGGAACATGTTTCCCATGTCATCGGCCCCTGGGAAACCAAAACTGCGGTACACTTCCGGTGGCACATCGTTGTACACGACTTTTTCACCAACTGTTTCGGAAAGAGCATCAGCCATTTCCTGAGCGGTTGGGTGGCCGCCGGCAATGCCGATAGTCTGGCCTATGTATTTATCCCCGCCCTTGAAGATCCCATAGGCGCATTTGCCTATATCTTCGGCGGCTATTCCCGGAAGTCTTTTATCGCCCATGGGGAATGTGATGGCCAGTTTGCCATCTCCGCCCCTCTTTGGGCCAAGACCAAAATAGATCAGGTTATCCCAGTAAAATACGGTATGTAAGATAGTAGCGCCAATGCCTCCTGAAGTAAAGAACTTTTCCGATTCTCCTTTGGCATCAAAGTGCGGCACCTTGTAATTACCCATTAAAGTGGGCATACGATCGTCGCTAAGCGGAATATATTCACGCGTATCATCCAGTGAAGACCAGATGACATGTTTCAGTCCGGCTGCCCTTGCAGCATCGGCCATGTTTTTAGCCTGGCGGATCTCCCTTTCAGGTGAAAAATATTCCCAGTAATTCGTTACGCAATAAGCTCCGTAAGCGCCTGCAAAGGCATTGCGGAGGCTGGCTTCGTCATCCAGGTCGGCCTGGACTACTTCAGCTCCCATTTTAGCAAGGGCCTTGGCTTTATCCGAATCCGGGTTGCGGGTGATAGCCCTTACTGAGAATTCACTATTAGGGTCGTTCAGGATAGCATAAGCCAATCCACCGCCCTGCGCACCGGTAGCACCGGTTATGGCAATTATTTTCTTGTTGTTCATTTGTTAAGATTTATTTGGATTAGTGATTATTGTTAAACTAAACGTTTAAATGCTGTCAATTGTTTAGAAAAACAATAATGCCCGATCCGTATTCATTCTTCATTAATAATTCATCATTCTTCATTAATAATTAATGAATTAAACCTTGAACATTAGTCCTAAAGATGAAAGTAAAACTATAGATTGAAAAAATAAAAAAGGGGGAGATAATTTCAGCCCCAGAAGCATCCAAGTTCATCTTCCTCGACTATATCAAGAAATTCTCTTAGAGTTTTGACATGAGGATGGGGATCATAAAGATACCACTTCAGATTGCCCCTCAACCAGAATATTTTCCAATAATTCTTCTTATGTACGAAAGTTGTTTTGGCTACTGACAATTCCATATATTCATCCGGTTTATCCCATCTTGGCCTGATTTCAACAATAAATACGCTTTGACCTTCAATTCTATATCCTATATCCAGCTTTTTTCTGATTTCCAGTGGTGGCCGCACCCTCTCAATATAATTTTCAAGGGTTTCTATCATTTCCAATGATTTCAATACATCTATAGCCATGACTCATACTGATTTTCAGCATAAATGTACAAAATACTTATCGAACCCTTGCCTTCTCTTACTAACGACTGCCGACTGCCGACTAACGACTGCCGACTGATGACTGACGACTGACGACTGATGACTGGCACTACTCCCCAATCTCCAGGTTCCCGTTTGTAGTAATCGTTGCGCCGGGCTGAACGGTCAGGCTGTATGCTTTGGCGTTAATCCCAAAAGGTATTATGGGAAAATTTTGCCCATTAGCCGGGTTTGCAGGTATCGTGACATTATAGGATAAACTAGGCACTATACTATTGGGCCAGTTGGCTCCATCCGTCCAGTTTGTATTGGTCCCATTCCAGGTGATGCTGCCCGGCTGAATTACAACTGAATAGTCTTCCACTTCCCCATTGGCAGTGGTACCGCATGAGGAGCAAGTAGAGCCGAATATATTTGGTCCTGATGCGCATCCTTGTTTTTCCGACCTGCGCATCGGTTGGTACATCAATATTAAATGTTCCTTCGCCATAATTATCAATCTCACATAAGAACATTTTCATTGGCATCCAGAAAATCCCCGTCCCGGTTCCAGTCTATCCATATTCCTAAGTCAATACTAATATCATTATATGGGCTTGCAACAGTAATATTATATGATTGACCAACAGTAATATTCGTTGAAAGATTAGTAAAATCCTGATAATAATAACCTCCATTTAACGGAGCACCTTGAAGTAATTATTAATTGAACCCAAGCTGAACAAGACTTGATATATCCATATGCATCCAGTTGAATTCGCCACACAATAATTAGCCGGAGCTTCAGTGACTGTAATATATCCTGTTTTTGTTTCCGTATTATCCCCATTGGTATTTGAAACTGTGAGACTTACCTGGTAAACACCTATGGCTTTGAATTTTATTTGTGGATTTTGGGATGATGAAGTAGTAAAATTGGTAAAGTCAAAGGTAGAGGGGCTGATAGTCCAGGCCCATGTTGTCGGGTCATTTTCGCTTCGATCTATCAGACTAACCACACTGTTAATGGCAGGGCTGGTATTATCTGCAAGGAAATCAGCCACCGGCAATGAGGTGGAAGGTGCGAACAATTCAGACTCCCAAAGCCCCCTGCCGAAAGTTGCTGCCCGCAGACGGCTATAAGCCGGATTCACATTGTCATAAAAAATCTCAAGTTCGGGGACCACCACATTCGGCAGTCCGGTACTGTAGGAAATCCAGTCAGCTGTTCCCACTTTCACGAAAACACCTACATCCGTTCCGGCATAAAGTTCATTTTCAGTTGTATTCAGCTTATTCTGTATCACACACATTACCGGAATATTAGGCAAGCCACTTGAAATATTGGTCCAGCTTGATCCCCCATTGGTGGTCTGGTAAACCCCGTATGAATTATACTCTCCAAAAGACACCCATACTGTCAATGGATCATCATCTTTCACAGAAACATATGTTATGTAGGAATAACCGACAGGCAGACCGGCTGTAATATTAGTCCATGAAGCTCCACCGTTCGTTGTTTTATATAAAATGCTCTGGGTCGCAGCATAGATATAATCTGAGTTGGATGGTGCAATAGTCAATGATCTGAGGGTACTTCCACCCCAACTGCTGATCTGGGTCCATGAACTACCCTGGTTAGTGGATTTCCATACATCCTGGTAGCCAATAAACAGGTTCATATGATTGTTCGGATCGATAGCATATGGCGTAACCCAGGCAGCGTTCCCGCTAAGTCCGACAGTAATATCCGTAATATTTGACCAGGCATTTGTTGTCCGATTAATCACACCGCCATTTATTTCACCGTATTGAGTATTCACATCTGTCGGGTCTATGGCGCATTCCATACCATCCCCGCCTAAAACATCCTCCCAGGTACCGGCTATATCACTTTTAGTACCATTGTCCTGCAATCCTGCAATATAATCAGATGATGATGTCTTCGAAAGGCCAATCCTGTATATCTGGCTGATGCCCATTCCTCCCGATAAAAAGGACCAGTTCACACCTCCGTCTGAAGTCTTATAAAGTCCCCCGTCATTACATTCATAGAGATCATTGCTGCCGTCCTGGAATGCAAGGAAATGTTTATCGGCATGTACAACGGCCGAATTACAAGAGTTATATGTAGAACTACCTGTCCACATATTTGAAGGCGACCAGCTTGAGCCACCGTCGATTGATTTCCAGGTACATACTCCGCCGAGGTAGAGTGTTGATGCATTATTGGGATCAGCAGCCAGGCAAAGGTCATAAGTACCCTGCCCTCCATCTTCACTTCCATCGCAATAATATCCCAGGATATAATGCCCCGGGGCCGTACCATCATAAACCTGTGTAAAAGAAGCGCCACTGTCAGTTGATTTATAGATACCACGCAATTTACTTCCGGACCTCACAACCACAGCATACACGTTCACCGGATTATTCGGGGAAACAGCAAGCTCAACCCTGTAATCTCCACTTAAGGTAAGCACCTGCGTCCAATTGACCCCTGAATCGGTGGAACGGTATATCTTACCATACCTGGTACCTCCATACATATAAGTCGGATCACCGGGTTTAAACTCCATACTGACGAACTCCGCACCCCCATACAACAATGGCCAGTTTGTTCCCCCGTCGGTAGTCTTATACACTCCATTCGAAGTTGCAGCATAAATAATATTATCGTTTGAAGGATCTTTCAGCAACCTGTTGGTAGTTTCAATATTACTGGTGAGAAATGCTAAGTCCGGTTGTATTCCATGTATTTCCCCCATCTGTGGATTTGAGGACGCCAACGGAATTATTGTCATTATGCTGACCGCCTCCGAGCGACCACATGCTACCAGCGTCGCGGTCGCCTGTGGCAATATAGAGCACATCCGTCGCGGGTGAAGCACCCGCGATAACCACTACATCACTTACACCCAGCACAGCATTATTGTCTGTAAGAACGGTCCAGTTAGCGCCGCCATCGGTTGATTTCCACAAACCACCGGAAGCCGCACCGGCATAAAGGGTGGAATTATCCCCGGGCCTGAAGCCGATACAATTGAGTCTTCCCAGGCCGGCGTAGCCGCCCGGGCTCGAAACCGGACCAAGGCTCTGCCAGTTCCCACTCACATTGCGATTTCCATTCTGTTCGATCTGGCGGTAGATAGAGGCCATATCGGCAGTCTGAAATGCTCCGGTCTGCGGGTCTACCCTGTTTTCCCAATACCATTCCCATCTTTTAAATTGCTTCCAGCCCGTGGCTTTCTTCTTTTTGCCATTCTCCATGTAGTAACCGTTCTCCACATGCTTTGGCCCCCAATAATCATTGAATTCCTTTTGAATCTCAAAAAAGCTCTTTTCCTTTGTTCCCTGACCCTGATTGGCATTCAGTGCCTGTGAGCGGGAACCAAGGGCTAAAAATATTATGAGCCCTAAAGTCAAAATATTACGTAAAAAATTATTCATAAATAAATGTTTTGAGTTGAATTATTAACTGGCTGAATATTATTTTTTCACTAAAAAAAAACAAAAATAATACTTTCAAACGGAAGGGCATTAAAAAAAACAGTGGGAAATGATTTATGATCTGTCAGCGGATACTTCGGATCTCCCTTCCGAAAGGACTGAGCGCCAGGCCGGCCAGTTTGAAATGTTGACGGGCGAAAGGAATCCCAATTATTGTGATAGCCAGTAATAAACCAAAAACCAAATGTGTCAGGCTGATCCAAATTCCACCTATTAATATCCAGATTATATTCATGAGGGTTGAAATACATCCGGAAGAACCCGAAGTATAAACAGCTTCTTTTCCAAATGGCCATAAAGCCAGGCTGGCAAGCTTTAAAGTCTGGATACCAAAAGGTATCCCGATAATGGTAACGATGAGTAATATGCTGGCGACCAGGTATTCAATGGCAATTACTATTCCTCCAAAAAGCAGCCATATTAAATTTCCGAGAGTGTTCATGGTGGTTTATTGGGTATTAGATATTGGGTATTAGGTATTGGGTATTGGGTATTAGATATTGGTTATTAGTTAATTAAGGTGAAGATTACTATAAGAATGACTCTATTTCATAAGTAAAATCTTTTCAACAATTAGCTTCTTCCCGGCCTGAACTTTCAGGAAATAAATTCCATCTTTAAAACCAGAAAGATCAATCTGATATATATTCTTTACTATTCATTTTCCCCTGTTCTTCTTTAAAAATCATTCTTCCTAAATTATCATACACCGCTACCAAAATGTCCTGCCCTTCGGCTGATTTAATATTGAGATTAAAAAGGCCTTTCCCAGGATTCGGATAGATGAGAAGGCCAGTCTCATCCTTTGTTTCGATCACGCTTGAAGGTCCGGGCATTGAACTTACAAAAGTATTAAAGACTTCATTAGTTAATATAGGGGGATTAAAATCAAAATAAATATAGGCTTTATTTCTCACAATCGTATTTTCACTCATATTGCTTTCCGGCATGATGCTATATTTCACAAAGCCATGACTTGCCACCTCATTTACATTACTATCGGGCAATAAGATATTTTCGAAAAGAAAGCGGACCTCGGAACTGCCATGCAGGTCAAGTGACACAGGGTGACTTGATGCGAGGATCTTCAAAGTGCTAAGATCCATATGATTTCCAATGGTATCCCTTATACTCACATTAAATGCGGTGTCGGTTCCGGTATTTTGAAAGCGGATAGTATAGGTCAGGGGAGAATTGAACAGGACATAGCCTTCAGAACCTTTCCCTTCCTTAACAAGCTTATCATTTGGATCCACCGATCCGGTGAGTACCTGTATAAGGCTGTCATAATTGTTTAGCGGATTTATATCAGTATTATTTATTTTGATAAAAACACTTGAACGTAAAGTATCCCCGAGGTTCTCCACCCCAGGCATCTGAACTAAGCAGAAAAATCTGTCCCTGGCTCATGGGATACGAAAGGTCCTATATTCCATACCAGGCGTTTATAATCTACCGTATCGGCCGCCGGAACCATATTTATCACTGATACCAGGGAATCCAGTTTGAATTCAATCGTTCCGTATTGCGTGACCGTTCCGGAGTTCTTATAATTTATCCAATAATTAGAGCTGAATCCGGCCCGTGTAGCCGTACCAGTCAGATTAACCGATACGTCATTTATTGATTGCAAGGGACTGACACCGATATAAAGCGTGTCCAGGCTTAGCGTATCATCCACATTTACAATGAATATACTATCGGTAGTCGCTTGCCAGTATTCGTTTGCGCTGTATTTAATACTGTGTTGTCCGTTGTTCAGAGACACGTAAAACATTCCATTGCCCTGAGTAGTAGTGTAATTAGTATCTACCCCGATGATCTGTCCCGGCAAATTAAACTCCCCCTCATCTTTGACCCCGTTGTTATTATCATCCTCAAACACCACCCCTTTCAGCACTTTTTGCAGTAGCAGTGCACCGGGGCCCCCATCCGAAAACTTAGCTATTCCTCCGTCGGTACATATCCATTTATTCCCCTGATCATCAATGCTAACATTGCAGGACTCTATTGCAACCGAAACCCTGTAGGAGGTCCAGCTTATTCCATCAAACTTCGACATATAAACCGAATTTCCTACCCATACATTATTGAAAGCATCTATGCTCACCGATGTAAGCCAGTTTGAGCCAAGACCACTCTCCTCCTTATAGCTGATCCAGGTTGAATCATCAAATACGGTAAGCCCTCCTCCCTGAGTGGCAAAGTATTTCTTTCCCTCTGAATCAATAGCTATGGCATTTACTATATTATTAGCCAGGCCATCTTCAGTGCTAAAGTTTGTCCAGTTGTTGCCGTCAAATTTTGAAACGCCGCTAACCGTGCCAAACCAAAGATTCCCGGATTCATCCACGATAATTGAGCGGACATAATTATCAGCCAAACCATCAGCTTCGGTGTATGTTGTCCAGCTTATTCCATCAAATTTTGAAAGTCCGAGATTTGTCCCAAACCACATATTATCAAAATTATCAATGGCAATGGCATTGACATTATTATTCACCAAACCATTGGCTGTAGTATAAGATATCCAGTCAGAACCATCAAATTCCGAAACTCCGCCACCGGTACCGAACCAGATATTGCCCTGTCCATCGACGAGCGACGATAAAACATTATTATTTATTAATCCATCTTCAGTGTTATAGCTGGTCCAGTTACTCCCATCAAAAACCGAAACCCCACCGTAATAAATGCCAAACCATTTATTATCCTGTTGATCTATGGACAGACTCCGTATATTGTTATAGGGCAGGCCACCTGATTTATAATAGTTTGTCCAGTTCGTTCCGTCAAATTCAGAAAGCCCCCCATTCGTCCCGAACCATTTATTCCCGGATGTATCAAGCATTATTGAATTAACAAAATTATTGGCCAGGCCATCCTCAGAACTGTAATTGGTCCAGTTAGTACCATCAAATTTTGAAATCCCGAATGTTGTTCCAAACCATTTAGCACCAGATCCATCAATGGCTATTGACCATATGGTATCACAAATCAATCCATCCGACCTTGTATAATTTGTCCAGGTATTCCCATCAAATTTCGATATTCCATAACTAGTTCCAAACCATTTATTGTTTTCACTGTCAACCACTAGCGGATAAATACTATTAGCAATCAATCCATCAGCGGTGGTATAAGTAGTCCAGTTAGTGCCATCAAATTCCGAAGCTCCTGCTAAAGTGCCAAACCAAATATGCCCGCTGGTATCAACGGCGATCGAGTTGACATAATTTGATACTAATCCATCTTCTGTTGTATAAGAAGTCCAGGTATTTCCATTAAAAGTTGAGACCCCATAAAAGGTACCGACCCAGATATTCCCCAATCCGTCAATAGCTATGGAACTTATATTATTGCCTGCCAGACCATTTTCTGTAGTATAGTCTGTCCAGTTGATGCCATCAAATTCCGAAAGTCCCAGGGTAGTTCCAATCCATTTATTTCCGGACATATCAATTGCTATAGCATTGGCATAATTACTCAGCAAACCTTCCCCATTGGTATAATGGGTCCAGGTGCTTCCATCAAAATGCGAAACGCCGCCGAGCGTAGCTATCCAAAGACTGTTATCGGCATCCTGTGCCATGGCCCTAACCCTATCATCCCCTAATCCGTTGGATGTATTGGCAGAATTATAATAAGTCCAGGTCTGGGCAAAGCTCAGGGAGCTAATGAACATCAACAAAATAAGGCTGAAAAAAAATCTCATAATGACTTGATAATTAATTTGGTTAAAAAAATCAATGCTTATTAGTTATCTGATGTGAGGGTTTGGTCATCCCTGATTGTGCTTGCAGGGAATAATCCGGCTAATATCGATCAATTATTTGATAAATTAAAATCAAATATTAATAGATCACATATGTGCAAAATGCATTTCAACCAAAATTTAGAATAAAAGATTCATACCTAATGTCTTAAGTCTGAATTTAATTGAACAACTATTTCCTGTTGTTGTTTATTTATAAAAAGCTCAAAATGAAAAAAATTATTACCCTCCTGCTTTTATTTTTGATTGGAATTACCTTGAGGGCCCAGGTTGAAAAAGCGGTTATAGCCGAGCATTTCACCAATAGCGTTTGCCCGATTTGCGCCAGTAAAAACCCGGGTTTATATCAGAACCTGGCCAATCACCCCAATGTCCTGCATATTGCCTTTCATCCGAGTTCACCCTACCCTTCCTGCATTTTCAGCATGCAGAACCCGGTGGAGAATGACGGAAGGACAAACTTTTACGGCATTTATGGCGGAACACCACGCCTGGTGATAAACGGGGAAGTCCAGTCAGTGAGCGTGAATTTCTCGAATCCCTCATTGTTCGATCCCTATAGCGGGCAGACAAGTCCTATTTCAATAATAGTGAAGGAGAACCGCTTTAATGCTGAAAATTTCCAGGTAGAGGTCAAGATTAAGACTGTTTCCATGAATACCAGGGAGCAGGCCCTTTTATTCCTTGGTTTTGTCGAGGATACAGTGTTTTACACTTCCCCTAATGGCGAAAGTACACATACTGACATTTTCAGGAAAGCCCTGACCAATGTAGATGGAGACATGATCACATTGCCGGCTATGGGGGATTCGCTTACGCTGTATTATAATGTCATACCCGATGCCCTCTGGAATATAAACCGTATGTATACTATGGCCATTTTGCAGGACCCCACTTCAAAGATGCTCATACAGGCAGCCCGGACATCAGGCATAGATTATACGAATCCGAATTCTGTCATTGACCTCTCTTCACCCAAATCCAGCTTGCAGATTTATCCAAATCCAGCTATAAATAAGGTAAACATTGATAATGCAAAAGAGGATATTTATTTGATCTCTTCGGATGGAAGGACACTATTGAAAGTTGCAGCGCTTAAGGGCCAAAAGACTACAATAGATATTTCGGGGATACCGGAAGGGATTTACATTTTAAGGAGCGGAACGAAGAGTTCTGTATTATCGCTTGTCAGGTGAAAGGCAATATTTAAGGAATTGAATTAGAAAATTAGTTTTTTACAAATAAGCCCTGATAGGTATTTTGATTCTTTAAACCTTTTACAACATAAAGTCCCTTTGCTATGTCACTGATATCTATTTTCAAATCATTCGATCTGTCCTGTTCAAAGGATTTTATTAGCCTTCCATCAAGGGAATAGATTTTTATTTTAAGCGAACCGGAGGAATTAAGGACCAAAGCTAATACTAATATAATCCCTTGAAGGACTAGGGTAAATAAGCAAAGTTCTGTTTTTGATTTCAGGTTCGTGTATAGACACATAGTAAGGATTCCCCCATTCTTCCTCTCCTTTTAAATAATAGATTAATTTATTACCTCCTTCGACATAGTCCCATGGCCGATCATCATCATAATAATATTTATACGGCCCACCACATCCTTCATAATATGACCGGCTTTCATAATCCCAGTTTCTTCCGATTGTAATTATTCTAGTATTTATTATTCTACCATTAAGAATATCGGGATTGGAATAAACAGTATCAATATTTCCGCCCTCAATTAATGCATTAAGGTTAGTATAAGCTAGTGTATCAATAGATTCAGAATACTCTGTTCCGGATAGATCCTTATATAAATGCCTGTAATAAATTGTATAATAAAGTGTTTCTCCGTTTGTGGAATAATATTTATCGAGAATTTCAATATTAACCCAATCACCAAAGCCAGAGCTATAACTTGTGCCCCACCATTCTGAATGAAAAATATCTCCTATTTCATAATTATAAATATCTGCAACAGTCGATATTCCCTGGCTTTTTGCCACAAAAATACTTACTTGTGAAAAGGAAAAAATCAGCACAAGTATAATAGTCCTAAATATCTTTTTCATAATCAAAAAAATTAATAAGAAGTTGACAGAATAATTTATTCGACAATTTATTAATTAAATCTGGATTTATTCAAGATTTATGAAAAAATATTAAATTAAGAAATTAATTGAGTAAATAAATAATAGGTGAATTCCATGAAAAAAATGTAAATATATGGTCTACAAGTGTGAATTTGGCCTGAAAGGGATAGAAAATAATTTATTGTATTTCCGGGAAGAAAATATGAATTACAATAGTTCATTCAACCGTATCCGGCACTATCAGTACTTCATAAATTTTCCATTGCTTACATTTCCATTGGATTCAAGCGAATAGAAATAAATGCCGCCTGAAATATTTGATGCCCTTATTTGAACTGAAGCGCTTCCATTCCGGATGATGGCTTCAGAACTGAATAGTTCCCTTCCTGAAATATCATATATTAAAATTTTAGCAGGACCGTCTTCAGGAGACGAAATATCCAATTGCATTTTATCTTTCACAGGATTGGGGAAAAGTTTAACCTCCAGTCCCTTTACTCCTGACTGAGAAAGTTCCGGCAGCCCTACGGTCATATCAGTCGTATAAAAACCATCAAAGGTAAAGGTGAACAAATTGTCATTCTGATCGAAAGCCGTAGTATAAACATGGTAAAAACCGTTATTCGAAGCTAAGCCTTCGCCTATATTTGTCCAGGTCTGGCCCATATCGACCGAATAATTATAGCCTTCATTATTGCCCGTCGTAATAAAATGTCCCGCATGGTCTATCAAAAATTCATCTGTCTCAGGCCAGTCTAATATACTGTGTATTACCCAGGTAGCGCCATTGTCAGAGGATGTATAATAACTGTTAAAAAAACCTAAAGCATAGATTACATTCCCGGGTGCAATTTCAATATGATCTATTGATGCTTCGGAAGCATCCTGGAACACATTCCATGTAGCACCCTGGTCATGTGAATAGACAATAGCTGCATCGAAAGGCGGGGCCACCCCTCCCAGGAAAATATCCCCGGCAGGTGTAATTTCCATATCATTGAAGGGTATAGCGGAAACCGTGTCCTGGTATGTCGCCGCATTAAATATCCTGATCCACTCCATGCCCTGCTCATCCCATTTATACACCATGCTTGTAGAAAATGAAAGTGCCGAAGTATCCCTTGTAAAAAGGTAGACATTGTTATTATCATCAAATTCGATTTTCATGATACTGGCAGTCTCTATACCTTGATTCCGGAATTCCCAGCTCTGTCCATTGTCGGAAGAGAAATACACTCCCCCGCTCCCGTCCGGTATCACGTATTGGTATAATCCAACATAAATATTATCCTGGTGATCTATCCCGAAACACTCTATTCTGCCATTGATACCCTGGCCAATGCTGTGCCACTCAGCACCCAGATCATTGCTGTAAAAAATACCGGTGGAAGAAGCCACATAAAGCCTGTTCCCACTGTCAAAATGAATGGCCACAGGAGAAGTCATTGTCAAGCCCTTCACCCGACTCTCCCAGCTATTTCCCCCGTCAGCCGAATAAAAAATCCCCCTGTCCCCTGCTGATGCGATGATCTCCTCCTGCGAAGTCACCACCAGGTCGAGGACCTGCTGATCCGGTAAATTAGCAAGCATCGTCCAGTTATTGCCATTATCGCTGCTTTTATATATTCCGTTTTCTTCCGTTCCGGCATATATTATGCCTGAATTACTGATATACAAATTATTGATTTGCTGGGTTCCTATACCATTGGCCAGCAGACTGAAGTTTTCGCCCAGATCAGCGGAATAATAAATACCTGCGGCAGTTGCAAGGAAAATGCCATCATCATCAGCTATTGCTATATCGAAAATATAATTACTGTCGAGGCCATTATTGGCAGGTTTCTGCCAGGTAGTACCCGAACTGTTATCGGCTTTATAAAACAAATACTTGTCGGTCCCCACTGGCAAGCCGCTCTGCAATCCGGCAAAATGATAGAAATCACCCGGATCGCCGCTATAGAGATTGAAAGTGTTGAAAGGAGTCGTCGACCTGTAACCGTTCAAAAGTATAGTTGAATTATTGTTCCATATCGCAGAGATATAAGGCGACAGCCCGGAATGCGGAGCATGGTGCACATAGTGCCAGTTCCAGTTCTGACCATTATCGTAAGTATAATAAAGGCCGCTGTTCTCGGTCCCAACAAAGACGGCATCCTGATCATTCACATATACGACCACCGGCCCGAGTGCATCCCCGGAATATTCTTCCCAGTTCAGGCCCTTATCGAAAGACGTATAAACCCGGTTGTTGAAAGCAATGTACATTTCATCCTCCGAATTTATGGCGATATTACTGACGGTGCCCGAGTAGGGCTGGTTCAATTCGGTCCAGTTGAAATCCTGGGCTTCGGTAATGAATGACAGGAGAGAAAAACAGAAAAACAGGACGAGGGTAAATTTGTGCATTTTCATCTGATCTGATTTTAAGGCTGCGGCACAGAATATCCTGGTTTGGTCTACCAAAGGAAAGAGAGAAGTTCAGTTGGATATTTCAATAGCAAAGCAGCAAAGTTCCGGTACAAAGTTAAGGTTCAAAATTGTAAAATATTGTTAATCAAATGTTAAAGTTCGAAATTCATAGTTTTTTTTTGTATTTAGAAGGAGGATGCGATGCGGTGAGTACAAGTCTTTATATCTATGTGGAGCAGAGTGAATCGATGTTCTGTGGTGATTTTTATATTCGAAATATTTTCCATATAAATCTGAATCTTTGTCCGGCTTACATCGGGTACTGAGTCTCCCAAAGTCCGTTGACCCAATGATAAGTTTGATAAACCGTATGGACAAGGTTATTATGATTTTAATTAAGGAGGATTATATTTTGTTTTAGCAAATCGACTAAGTGGAAGTGAAGATAATGCTCAGCATTTACTATAAAAAAAGATAAAACAATGAATTAGAAAAAACAATCCTTACACTGGATGAGGCATTTCTTAAAAAATTTCAGGAAAGGCATGGAATAACAACATCAAAATTCACGGTAAAGAAACGTTTTTAAGGATAACTAAAAATGATTTGCTGCCGGATTATTTCCAGTCTATACAGCCCTATTACTATCATGGGAAAATTGAGGAAATATTTGCCGACGTGAAGCGTGAAGAATTGCTGATTATTTTATTGCAAGTACAGCCCGGATTGGCTGGTTTGTTTTTTAACTATGGCATTCCGCAAAAAATAAACATCGAAGAATTCATGAACAGGAATCACTAGTGGTGCGTTAATTTTTAATATTGCATTGTAATTATTTAAAAAACAAATATTTATAAACGTTCTTTGATTTTGAGATTTGAATTGACTTGAGATTCATTTTTGCACTTTAAAATGTAAATTATGAATTCAGGCAAATATGTATTCCGTCAGATGTTGGACTTTGTGAACCAATATGAATTCAACAAGTGTGTCAAACGCTATTCTGGCGATTATCGGGTACGTGGTTTTAAATGCTGGAACCAGTTCGTGCAACTATTATTCGGCCAGATAACTTCGTTGGACTCGCTTCGTTCAATCTGCACCTGTTTGCAGGCACACAAAGGACAATTGTATCATCTGGGCGTAAAACAAAACGTTGATCATACAACCCTTTCGCGCGCCAACGAGAATCGCGACTGGCGTATTTTTGCCGATTTTGGAGAATATCTCATTGGCTTGGTTCGTCCGCTTTATGCTGACTCTCCTATCCCCAATGTAAACATTGACAGTGAGGTTTTTGCCCTGGACTCGACGACGATTTCTTTGAGCGTAAACCTCTTTACATGGGCAGAAGGGAAATACACCAGGGGAGCGGTTAAAGTGCATACATTGCTCAATTTGCGTGGCAGCATTCCTGAATTTATCCTTATTACCGACGGAAAGTATCACGACAGCAATGCTCTTGATATAATTGTTCCACAATCCGGGGCAATTTACCTGATGGATAAGGCTTATATCGATTTCGAAGCATTATATCGTATACAAATGGAAGATGCATTCTTCATTACAAGGGCAAAATCGTCCTTGAAATACCAGGTAACAGAACAGAACTTCAACATTGACCAAACCACCGGGCTGCGAGCCGATAAAACAATTGTCTTAACTGTGGCAAAGTCAAAAAAACTTTACCCGGATCAATTGCGGTTGGTTGAGTATTATGACGCAGAAAAGGATTTGTTCCTGGTTTTTTTGAGCAATAATTTTGAAGTATCCGCTCTCGAAATTGCCATGTTGTACAAGAATCGCTGGCAAATCGAAGTGTTTTTCAAGTGGATAAAACAGAACCTTGTCATCAAAAAACTCTGGGGACATTCCCAAAATGCAGTCAAAATACATATTTGGATGGCTATTTGCGCATATCTGACGGTTGCATACATGAAGCACTCTTTAAAAAGCAATTATTCGATTTACGAGATAATGCAAATTTTAAGCGTCTCGGCTTTTGACAAAACACCTATCCGTGATTTGCTTACCATGTCTCAAGTCAATCAAAATGTCAAAGAACTACAATGTGATTTGTTTGATATTATGTTTTAATCTTTAACGCACCAGCAGTGAACAGGAATTATAAATTCAATTTTGGTATCAAACGTTTTGCTTTTCTGACAGGACGGAGTTTATCGGCTTTTAAGAGAGAGTTTAAAGAAACATTTGACGAAACGCCCAATCGTTGGCTTATACATAGACGTTTACAGGAAGCCCATTTTCTCATTGAAAAGAAAAATAAAAAGCCATCTGAAATATACCTTGAACTGGGTTTTGAAACTTTGTCACACTTTTCGTTTGCATTTAAAAAACAATTCGGATTGACACCCACAGATCTAAATAAAAATGCCGTTTGTTAACACATGGTGTTCAGTCTGAATACCGGGCAAAAACACCTAACCTAAATGTTAACACCTATTTTGCCCGGTTAAAATCCAATATTGCCCGGTTAAAGAATAAATGATACTATTAAATCCCACAATTTTTTAAATTTGAATGATGGGAAAGATATTATTGAAAAGATTGTTTATAGTGGCTGTTTTGGGAGCGATTATAGCCGGAGTCCTGGCCCTTGGGATTGTGATCGTGGCACAATTTTATTTTATTAAAATCGTCTATCCCTCTTTTTGGCTGTACGACATCCTCTTTGCTTTAATCATATCAGGAATCGTTTTTCTTATTAGTTTAGGTTATATCTTGTTTATCCATTATTTTACGAAAAGATTTAAAGACACCGGCAGAGTACTTCGCAATGTTTTTTTTGCAAATAGTTTATATTCTTTGATCCCTTTGCTTGCCGGTGGGTTGTTGATCCATTTATTGGGAAATCAAATGACATCAAAAGTTGGGTCAATAGCTACAAATGAATTCTATTCCGTGTCGCAACATCTTCACTTGGGTTATCTTTTTATTCTGTTTCCCGGAATACTTCTTTTTGTGAATATTTCCATTCACCTGCTGCTTTACTTTGTCATTTCATTAGACTCAAAGATGGCCATTGAACTCGAAAATTCCCGGCTTAAAATGAAGAGTATGGAAGCAAGCTATTTGCAGCTAAAGCAGCAAGTCCATCCGCATTTTTTGTTTAATGCGCTGAATACGCTGAAATCATTGATTCGAAAGCAACCGGATCAAGCTGAAATTTATTTGAAACGGCTATCTGATTTTTTGCGGGTTTCAGTTACCACGAATGATGATAAATTAAACAAACTAAGCAATGAACTAAAATTTTGTATTGATTATCTGGAGCTTCAAAAAATCAGGTTCGGCAGGGCCTTGCAATTCTCCATCAGTATACCTGAAGATATACAATCGGGTTATGTTCCGGGATTTTCGATTCAACAATTGATAGAAAACGCCATTAAACACAATGCACTCACTGTTGAACATCCGCTTCTTATTGAATTGAAATATGAAGATGGCTATGTGCAGGTCAGCAACAATAAGCAAAAGAAAACCCTTGACGGGAAGACTTCCGGGACCGGTTTAATAAATCTGGCCGAGCGCTATAAAATCATCTCCGGCGATGAAATTATTATAAAAGAGGATGAAGAATATTTTTCGGTAAGCATCAAAATCCTTAATCATGAAAATAGTCATAATTGAAGATGAAGCCTTTACTTCTGAAGACTTGAAAGAAAACCTTCTATCCGTGAATCCCGAAATTCAAATTGTGGCAACCCTTAATTCTGTCTCAAATGCAATAGCATGGTTTAAAAATCATAAGCATCCTGATCTTATTTTCAGCGATATTCAGTTAGGGGACGGTCTGTCTTTCGAAATTTTTCAGGCTGCCTCGGTTTCGACCCCGGTTATTTTTTGTACTGCCTTCGATGAATATGCCGTTAAGGCCTTTAAGGCGAATGGAATTGATTATATTCTGAAACCTTTTAATGAGGCAGATATCGCCGCTTCTCTTAGGCGATATCAGGATTTAGAGAAAAGATTTGCAGGCAACACCTCGCAAATAGAAACTATGCTTCATCTCTTTAAAAATAAAGAATCGCAAAAAAAGAAAGTCTCGGTTCTGGTGTATTATAAGGATAAAATATTGCCGGTAAGGGTCGATTCTATAGCTGTTTTTTACCTCGAAAATAAAATTACCCATTTGATTACTTTTGACCAGAAGAATTACACGATCAGCAAACCTCTCGAAGAACTCGAAAAACTTGTGGGAACCGCTTTCTTCCGGGCGAACCGGCAATTTCTTATTCAGCGCGATGCCATAAAAGAGGCCTCTCAATATTTTGCCCGTTCACTTTCCATTACGCTTTCTTTTCCGTTCGATGAAAAAATCAAAGTAAACAAAGCCAAAGTCCCTGAATTCCTGGACTGGCTCGCGGGTAAATAATCTTCTGCCAGCGAATTTTCAGCCCCCGATTTGTCCGGTTCAGTTACAACTCCGTTTCTTAACCGTCTGGACTTCTCCAATTTTGTTCCATCATTTTAATCATAAAGAAAATGGAACAAAAAGGAAAAAAGAAAAAAAACGGAATGATGGCGGGCATTGTTGCCGGCTTTATCATAATTGCTGTTTTTGGGATCATCTGGTTCATGGGGAGCAATCGATATGAATCGACCGACAATGCCCAAATTGACGGAAATATTGTGGCTATCCGTTCTTCTGTAACAGCGTATGTTGATAAAATCAACTTTGCAGACAACCAATTTGTAAAGGAAGGCCAGTTGCTGGTTGTTTTCGACACCACCAAATTGCAGGAAAAAGTAGCACAGGCCGAAGCTGCCCTCGAAAATGCAAAAGCCACCGCATTAATAGCCGAAAGCAAAATTGCTGAAGCCAAATATGCAACAGCTTCATCGTCCGGACAGGCCGATGCAGCACATCAAAATGTTATTGCCGCAAAAGCGCGTCTGGATAAAGCTGAAAACAACTTTAACCGTGTAAGTGCATTGCAAAAAGTTAAAGGAGCGACAGACGAACAGTTCGACGAAGCAAAAGTTTCATTGCAGGTTGCACAATCTGATTATGACAGAGCCCAAAATAACTGGCAATCTGCACTGGCTGAATTAAATAGCAGCAAACTTCAGGCAGAATCTCAGGGGAATGCACTGAAGCAGGCTTTAGCCGATATCAAACAGAAACAGGCTAATTTAGATATAGCCCGCTACGATTTGAGACATGCGTTTGTCAAAGCTCCATGCAAGGGCATGGTCACCAAACGAGCCATCAATAAAGGAGAACTGATTTCAGCCGGTCAATCACTTTTTGTTGTCATCGATGATAGCAAAGTTTGGATCAGAGCGAATTTCAAGGAAACAAAACTATCTGAAATAAA
>CAWBCI010000058.1:0-6500 GCA_963787195.1 uncultured Bacteroidales bacterium | reverse complement strand
ACCGTGACAATCCCTCTGCAGCTGCAACCCGTGATAGTGAAAACAATGTTGATAATGTTGAGGAGGTCCTGATTGATAATCCCGTCGCTGGGACTTATACTATAATTGTCGACCATGATGGCACGCTCAGCTCGCCCCAGGATTTTTCTATAATTATAAGCGGTAATGAAGAAAATGTTCCCCAACCTTCCTGTGTTTGTAATTTAATCACACCTGCCGACAATTCTGTTGACGTGGCTTTAACTACCACAATCAAATGGGAAAATGTTGTAAATGCAAGTAATTATGCCTTCTTCTTTGGAACTGACAATCCTCCTTCTAATATCGAAGACAGCACCCTGCTCACAAATGCCCGGTATTTACCCGCATTACTCGATAATACGACCTATTATTTCCGCATAGTTCCGCTGAACAGCGAAGGTGTAGCATCAGCTTGTTCAACAGTTTATTCTTTTACTACAGGAACATTTCCGAAGATCAGCACTTTCCCTTTTATTGAAGATTTTGAAACCTTTACAATTCCTTCCGGTCTGAACAATAACTGGACTTTCGGGGAAGAGGGCGATTTTGACTGGAGCGTTCTGAACACGGCCACTCCTTCGGACCAGACAGGTCCGGCGTATGACCATACTTCCGCATCGGGTAATTACATGTATACTGAATCAAGTGATCCGAATTATCCCAACAAAACAGCCCTTCTCTATTCACCTTATTTGAATATGTCGAATGTTGAAAATCCGAAAATTGCATTCTGGTATAGTATGTACGGAATAGAAATAGGAACCTTGTCGGTTGAAATTTTTGACCAGGGTACATGGCATACTGTATTTCAAAAAACAGGACAACAGAGCTCTAATGAATATGCATGGAAATATGCAGTAGTCGATTTGAGTGATTTTGCATCCGGTAGTATCCAGCAAATCCGCTTCAGGGGCGTAACTCAAGGTTTCCTGAGCGATATGGCCATCGACGATATAAATATCGGACCGGCTTTCAATATGCAATTCAGCTCAGTGGAATGTTTTCAGAATGAATTACCTGCGGTTCATCGCGAGGATATCCTGAGGGAAATATTAGGTGTGAAGATACTGGCTCAAGGCACATTAAACCCGGTCTCAGCAACATCGTTCAGCTTTTCTACAAGCGGATCCACTTCCGCGTCCACCGATATAAGCCAGGCCAGCCTGTTCTATACCGGCTCAGATAATAATTTTGATATTTCACATAAGGTCGGGAATGTAGTTCCGGGCCCGGACGGTTCATTTATTGTTAACCTGACAGCTGAAGATGGACTTCTCATACCGGGTATGAACTATTTCTGGCTGGCATATGATATTCCTGCAACTGCCGTCCTGAATAATTATGTGGATGCAGAATGCAGTTCAGTCATAGTTGCCGACACAGCCCGCGCACTTATTATGGAAGCACCATCAGGCAACCGTAAGATTACCCTTGCTTATTGTACTTCCAGCGGAGGCTGTGATGAATATATAAGCAGGGTAGAGCTTGGAACTATCGATAATTCTACTTATTGCAATGGCTATACGGATTATACCGATCAGATAACGGAAATGACAAGGGAAGATGGCTATGACATAACAATTACCAACGGGAACGGATATCCGGGTGATCGCTGCAAAATATACATAGATTGGAACCATGACGGGGATTTCAGTGATTGGCATGAAACGATAACTCCTTCCGGCCAATACACTGCCGGGCCATACTCAGGCACTATTACAGTTCCCGACAATGCCACTCTGGGGATTACACGCATGAGGATAAGAATTAATTACTATTCCAACCCGGCTGCCTGCGGTTCTTCCACCTATGGAGAAGTTGAAGACTATTACATCATAGTAAATTCGAATAACACATGGAACGGCAATACTTCAAGTGACTGGGCAACTGCTTCGAACTGGAACAATTCAGTAGTACCTGATAAATACATGAATGCCGTAATTCCCAATAACACACCTAATTATCCTATTATTGATGAAACTGCGGTGTGCCGCATGCTCGATATAAGGAATGGAGGAAGTGTTACATTCAACAGCGGGGGCAATATGCATATTTTCGGAGACCTGAGTGTAGGCCAGGGCCAATCGGGCATACTGAACCTGAATGCCGGAACATGTATAGCCGATGGTAACCTCTATTCCAAACTTGGTTCTGTTGTCAATATTACAGGCGGGAATCTCAGCTTCGACAACTGGTACAGTGCAAAAAATACGTTTTTTGCAAAAGGAACTGTCATGCTTTCCGGCGGTGAAATTTCGGCCAGGGGAAGTGTGATCTTCTCAGCCGATGATTTTAGCGGTGAAATGAGTGGTCCCTTTAACCTTGTAATAGGAGGATCTTTCAGGAACCAGGGGGCCAACTTCACTGCAGTCACAGGTGGGAATATTATCATGACTGCGACAGAGAGCGGCTCAGCCTTCTTCCTGGCATCGTCCTACGGCAGCGGCACGACTGCGATAGCATATGACCTGACATTTAACGGAGTAGGGGCCATCTTTAATGTGGTGCCTGCAGATAATGAAGCCGGGGTTGACATCATCCATAACCTTCAAATACAAAATGGCTTGCTACAGACCTATAACAACATCTTTGGATGTGATTATTTTCATGTTGGAAATGACCTGGTCATTGGCAATTCGGCTATTATGCAGCAGGGCTCATTCAGCTCTGAAATACAGGGAAATCTACATCTGTCACACGGCGCCAAATTACGAATAAAGAGTGGAGGACATTGTACCATCCTGGGAAATTCACGTTGAAATAATGGGATTTCTTAAATTAAAAAGCCGGACATTGTTCCGGCTTTTTTTATAATTTTAAATTCTTTTGCTCCAGTGTATTACTTCTGCTCTTTTTCAGGATTATCTTAAAGTCCTGATCATCCTGACAACAAACTATGGAGATGAGACTTATGAAACAATTATTATTAGCTTTATTTTTAATGATCATGATGAATATTCAAGCCCAGGAAACCTGGGTGGAAAAGGAATATCATTTTAATCATCCTCAAATTAAAACCCAAAACGGGAATACCGAGATTTATTTTCAGGATACCCGGATCTTTGGTGAAACAGGCAAAGCCAGCCTTCCTTTTCACCGGATCAGCCTTTTGCTTCCTCCCGGGACCAAAGCTGCAGATATTCAGATTATTTATAAGAATGAAATTGATCTGGAAGGAGAATACAAACTATTGCCCAGGCAGGAAGCAAGGCCAATATCTTCTAAAGAAAAATATAAATTCCTGGAAAATAAATCATTTTACAGATCCAGTCAGATCTATCCTCAGCAAAAACAAGCAGAAGTCTCAACTCAGTATTTTTCAGGATATGCTATTGCCGGATCGGCATTTACACCTCTGAGATATATTCCATCTTCCGGAAAAGTTTCATATTATTCTACTGTTAAAGTCAGGGTAAAAGCAGTTGGTTCAGATGAAGCACAACAGGCTTTGCAAAATCTTCCTTATAAAGAAAAAAATGAAATAATAGATAAGATAACGGATAACCCCGGTGAAATCAGCTATTACCCGGTGAAATCCTCCAGGTCGGAATCATATGATTATTTGATCATTACAGGGAATGATTTTGTTTCAGAATTTGATAGCCTCATTAGATTTTATGAATCATACGGGATTAAAACCAAGATTTATTCTTTAAGCTATATAGATACTGCTGAAACAGGACAGGATATGCAGGAAAAGATCCGGAATTTTATCATTTCCCAGTACCAGGACAATGGAATTGAATATGTGATGCTGGGAGGGGATGCTGAAGTAGTCCCTTACCGGGGCTTTTATTGCTATGTTGATTCCGGATCGGGATATACTGATTACAATATTCCATCCGATTTGTATTATTCAGCCCTGGATGGAAACTGGAACAGCGATGGTGATGATATGTGGGCGGAACCCGGGGAAGATGACCTCTACCCGGAAGTGGCTGTTGGCCGATTGCCTTTTTCTGATACCACTGAACTCCATCACATGTTGCATAAATCTATGTCTTATCAGTCTGCCCCGGTTACCGGAGAACTTAATAAACCGCTCCTGGCCGGGGAATATCTCTATAATAATCCCCTGACCTGGGGAGCTGATTATATGGACCTGCTGGTTGGGGATAGGAATGATAATGGATATTCCAGCAGTGGCATCCCGATTGACCATCCTTATGATACCTTATATGACCGACCTGTAAATTACAATTGGAATAAATATGATCTGATAAACTTGATTAACCAGGGCACTCCTTTCATTCATCATTGCGGCCATGCCAGTGCAACCTATATGATGAGGATGTACAACGGCGATATCACCGATGCTAATTTTTCGCAGGTCAATGGAATCGATCACAATTACCCGGTTCTTTATACCCATGGCTGCATTTGCGGGGCATTTGATGTAAGTGACTGTATAGCTGAATGGACTTTGAAGATACAGAACTATGCCTCTGCTTTTGTGGGAAATTCGCGCTATGGCTGGTTCGTGGAAGGGACCACCGACGGGCCTTCGGAACATCTGCACCGGGAGTTTGTGAATGCTATGTATGGTGACAGTATCAATCATCTGGGGATGACCCATATGATCTCAAAATTTGAAACCGCTCCTTTTGTTCCCCTATCAGAATATGAACAGGGTGCAACACGCTGGTGTTTTTATGATAATAATGTCCTGGGAGATCCTATGATGGCCCTCTGGACGAATGAGCCTGAAAGCGTCAGCCTGCAGTATCTTCCACTGGTCCCGGCAGGATCAGGCCACCTTGAAATTACTGCTCTCAGGAACAATGCATTGGCTGAAGGGCTGACTTGCGTAGTGATGAAAAATGATACCCTGCTTGGTTCAGCCATTACAAACAGTTCCGGCTATGCTGATATACAACTGGAAGAACCTATTGGTGGCGGAAACTACCGGCTGTACATTTCCGGTTATAATATTTTAAAGGAATCTCATGACCTTACAGTGGCTGATTTGTGGCTGGGTTATTCCAAAGATTGGAATGATCCTCAGAATTGGTACAGTAATTCGGTACCCGGTTCCAATACCAATGTTTATGTCCCTTTGACTCCTGAAGGCGGAAGCTATCCTTTGATAAGCGATGGGGGGACTTTTATTTGCCACAGCATGTATCTTGAGCCCGGTGCGCAGATGCACATGAAAGATGGCAATACCATTGAAATCCTCGGTGAATAATTTTATCTAACTTTGTCCCTTTCAAAGTTAGGATACTATGTCTTCAAATGATCGCACTATTATCCATCCCGGGATCATCGAAAAAGTCGAAAAAGATAAGATTTTTGTAAAGATACTTTCGCAATCAGCCTGTAGTACCTGTCATGCGAAGTCAGTATGCATGGTTTCAGAAGTGGAGGAAAAAATTGTTGAGGTTGGGAATGAGCAGCCTGACAAATGGAAGCCGGGTGATCAGGTGAATGTTCATATGGAAAAATCCCTTGGAACAAAGGCAGTCTTCCTGGGATATATGCTTCCTTTAATCATTTTAGTACTTTCCCTGATAATCTTGTTATCGCTTATGCATGATGAAGGATTAGCTGCTATCATCTCTATTCTGATCCTCTTCCATTACTATCTCGTTTTATATTTGATTAAGGATAAACTCAGCCGGACCTTCAGTTTTCACATCGAAGAAATATAGATATTAAGATTTGATTCCTCAAATAATCCACGAATCGACAATCTTCTCCGCCCACCCCTTCATTTCACATTCTGCATTTCTCAGGATCATTTCTAAATATTGCGAAATGATTTCTTTGTGAAACCTTGGAGACTTGGAGATTCTGTGGCTAAAAAAACTTTAGCGAATAGTGAGAGGCCCTTTTAGCCACAAAAGCACCAAAACACTAAGAAATCACAAAGGGTTTTTCTTTCCACCTTATCACCCTATCACCTTATCACCTTATCACCCAGTCACCATGTCACTTTTGGGATTTTTATCTATATCGAAGAAATATAGATATTAAGATTTGATTCCTTCATTTTTTAAGTCTGAAAAGATTATTCCTTTACATTTGCAAACAGCAATCTAAATCAAACTATATGAAACTTCATTTATCAATGACCTTTGGGTTGGGATTATTTATGTTCCTGGCAGCCGCTGCGCAGGATCAGCCTATAAATACCCCCCAGGTGTCGAAGGCTGTCTATTTTGACAAAACCCCGCCTTTAAGGGATATGAAAATTGTACTTCCGGGAGAACGTGACCGTAGCTGGAAAGACAATATTATTGAGAACAAATCGACGGAAGATTCGATTAAAAACCTGAGGGCCGATATACCCGACAATTTCGTCGATCCGGTCCTCCAGAAGAATTATCCTTCCAATCGTCAAGTTATGGGTCCCGTTACAAATCACGACGGGGTAGGCAACCGGAATGGGGTTTATCCTCCCGACACCGAAGGGGATGTTGGCCCAAATCACTACTTTCAGATGATCAACCTCTCATTTGCCATCTGGGATAAACAGG
>CAWBCI010000057.1:0-7567 GCA_963787195.1 uncultured Bacteroidales bacterium | reverse complement strand
ACAAATTCAGGCTGAAGAACTTCTTGTTTTACTCTCTTAGTAAATCTCATTGCTTCATCATTCAACATTTTTTCATTACACCATAATTCAAGGAAGCGTGTGAGCCAGATGACCCGCCTCTGGCTTTTCAAGGGAGCATGCTGCATAAGATACCAGATATTGAAAAATCTCTCTTCCAACTGGTAAAATTTATTTTTCCCGGTAGATTTTTCAGTACTGATTATTCCGTTTTTAACAAGGTTATTTAATTGGGCAGAAATAGCTTTACTCTCCATACGGGTTTTTTTTACCAATTCAGCCACACTCATCCCATCCCAGTTCAGGGCCAGTTTATCCACGATTTCCTGTTGCTGTGAAGGCAATTCATCCATTCTATGCTTATAAAGAGGGGTTACCAAATCAAGGAGTTTTTTCAGGTCATCAATACTATTTCCATGATCATCGTCCAGGAATATATTAAAGAGTAAAACAATAGTACGGGGGACACCTCCGGCAAGTATTCTTAATGATTCTATTCGACCAGGCTGATTCGAAATTATTTCTTTTATTTTCTCTGTATTATGTTTTTCCCCTAATCTCAGAAGAAGTTTTCGAACTTCAATACTATTCAAAGGCCCGAGATTTATAATTTTAAAAAAATCGAAGAAAGGTTTATCATATTTGAAGAAACTTTCCAGAACCATAGCCGATCCACCTATTATCTTAATTTCTGGAAAAGTAGTAAGGACTTCACGTAAACGTTGTTGTTCCTTTTTCGAGAACTTATCGATCATCATCCCGAAATTGTCGATCAGTAAAAGCAGGCGATGATTATTTTTTTTGACAGATCTCTGAAGCAATTCAAAACACTTATCTTCATAATCTTCTTCATCCATAATATTTTGCATTTCAAACCAAAGGCCCGAATATTCCTTTTCATTATCTTCAAGAAAGCGGGCTATTTGCTCCCACAACTTATAAAGTGTTCTCACACTGTATTGTTCTTCACCAAATATCACCGGAACCAGGCCGATTTTCCTAAAATCTTTTTGAACCTCATAAAACACTCTATACATCAGGGTGGTTTTCCCCATACCGCGCCGGCCTTGCATAATAATATGCTGGGGAACTTTCCCCATCTGATCGGTCCTTATGCTGTTCATCAATTTCTTAAATTCAAGGATCCTGATCACAAAATCTTCTTTCAATTCCTGTTCGTCTTTATGCTGTGGTCTGTATATTAATTCGTTCATTTTAAATTTTCTTATATTGAAATATTCCTTTCCCACCAAATTCTAAGCAAAGGGGAATTGAAAATAAATAGATTGTTCTGGTTCAAATAGATATATCCGTCATATTCGAGGGCCCTGCAAATAATATTATACTCATCTTCTATCCCATTTTTATGCGCCAGATCAAACACCTGAGTTTTGCTAATCCCTTTTTCTGATTTCGCAACCTCATTCAACATTTCCTTTGCAAAGGTGTATTCCTTTGCCTGGAACGCAGTTCTAAGCCTGGTATGCCAATGTTCAAAGTAATTACGCTTTTTTAAGGATTCATCTATAGCCTGATTGATAATATCCACAGTGATTTCGAGCTTTGTTTCCTGTCCAAATAAAATAGTTTCTATTTCATCAAGAATGATCTGAATGTAATAGGGCATGAGCCATTTTATGCGATCGAGCAAGTATTGTTTTATTTCTAAATCAAAAACCAATTCATCAGTGACAGTAAATCGATTTATCATGTCAAGAGCTTCTTCATTTGTTAATGGATTCATAGGAAAATCATGGAGGTCGTTTATGCTTTTAATTGCATTAATTCTTTCGGCAATATTTCCAAGACCTATTGATCCACTATAGATAAACTGGATTTTACTATTGATGATTTTATCCTGACGTATTTCCCTGTTCTGATGAAGAAATATTTTAGCTTCTTCAATGCCCTGATCATTTAAGATATTTTCACAGGTTTCCGAAAATTCATCGATCACAAAAACCAATCTTTCATCTATTTCAATTTTCTGAATAAGCCGTCTGAACTCTTCAAAATAATTGAGATCTATACCCTTTAACTCAATTCCATCCGAACCAATTTTCTCTACTTTGTTTCGTCTAAGCATCTCCGTTAAATCTTCCCAAATCTTTTGATGAGTGGAAAGCTCTTCCAATAAACTCTTGTAAAGTCTTTTAAAAAACTCATTCGACCTGTTAACCGATTCTGTATTGTGATATTTTACCAGGAAACCACTCATTTCCTGATTACAGATATTGATCAGAAAAGAAGATTTTCCAATCCTGCGTGGAGCCGATATTAACAAGCTTTCGCCTTTACGAAGGGCTTTCCAAAGTAGTAAGTCTAAATATGGCCTCGGAAAATAAAATTTCCCCTCTGCCACTGAGCCAATTATTGTATTGAATATCTGCATAACAATAAATATTTTGTCAAATGTAGTTAACATTATTTTTATTGTCAACTTATTTCACAATTTTTTTGTTGTTAGAAATTCACACTATAAATTTAATCACTATATTCCTTGCCCTAATGGATGATTGACTCGTCCTGATTTTTGTTTACAGAAAAAGTAAACTAATATCAGGACTAAACAACCTGAAACCTTGTTACCTTGTTACCAAGTCACCTTTCCACCTTTCCACCTTTCCACCCTTCCACCTTTCCACTTTTCCACCTTTCCACTTTTCCACCTTTCCACTTTTCCACCTTTCCACTTTTCCACCTTTCCACTTTTCCACCTTTCCACTTTTCCACCAATTTTTCATAATTTCGCCCTGAAAATAAAAACCAATGAAAAAATTAATCTTTCTATTTGTCGTATTACTCACGGCTAATTACAGCCAAGCCCAGTTTAGGAAATATTTCACGAATGAGACCTTACGTATTGATTATTATCATTCAGGAAGTGTGGAAGATGAATATTACCTGCCGGATGAACTGATCAGGGAGCCATTCTGGGGCGGCTCACGAAAAAATCTGCTGGATGCTTTCGACTATGGAAATTATAAATTTATCGTTTATGATTCGGCCCAGAATAAACCTCTATATTCCAGGGGCTATTCCACCTTATTCTATGAATACCGCTCCACGGAAGCGGCCCAAAGTCAGTGTGGAAATTTCTCCGAAAGCGTGATCATGCCTTTTCCAAAAAAAACTATCCGGGTGGAGTTTTACAGTCGTGATAAGGAGATGGTGTGGAATAAGAAATACGAAGTTTTCGTGAATCCTCAGAAAGATGATATCCATGTAAGGAAAAATACGGCTTATCCGGTGAAGTATATCCTTCATTCCGGAAATCCAAAAAAGAAGCTTGATCTGGTTCTTTTACCCGAAGGCTATACCGAAGCTGAAATGGGTAAATTTGAACAGGATTGCCAGAAATTCGAAGGCTGGCTGATGGGAACCGATCCTTATGGAAAAAACAAAAAAAAGATAAACATGGTTTCGGTGATAGCGCCTTCGGAAGAATCAGGGACCGATATTCCCACCGATTCCATTCAAAAGAATACCTTACTTAATTCCAGTTTCTCAACTTTCGGATCTGAACGCTACCTCATGACCCCCGACTTCAAGGCGGTCAGGGATGTGGCCGGGAATGCAGCTTATGATATGATCGTTATACTGGTGAACCATTCCAAATATGGAGGTGGTGGTATCTATAATTTCTACGCCATGTCGACAGTTGACAATGATGCCTCCGACCTGGTATTTACCCATGAATTCGGACATTCCTTTGCAGGTTTGGGGGATGAATATTATAATTCGGAAGTGCCTGTTGAAGGATTTTACCCGCTGGACAAAGAACCCTGGGAGCCGAACCTGACAACCCTTGTGGATTTCAAAAGCAAATGGCAGGATATGCTGGCTCCCGGCACACCGATCCCTACTCCGGATACTGATCTTTATAAAGGTAAAGTGGGGGTTTTTGAAGGTGGCGGTTATATGGCCAAAGGTGTTTACAGACCTTATGAAGACTGTTCCATGAATGTGATCAAGTATAATAATTTCTGCCCTGTTTGCAAGAGGGCCATCCAAAGGATGATCGACTTTTACAGCCGTTAAAAGTATTCCTGTTCCAGAACTTATTCAGCTTTCAGTAAATATCCTCTTTTCCCGGCAGAAGTATGCAGGATTTCCTGATTTTCTTGCTTGATATCAAATCTTTTTTCTACTTTTGCACTGTTATTTTTTTAACAAAGATGATTTAAATTCATTCTAAATCAAATAAATACTTCGGTTATGCTAACAAAACTGTCGGAAATTCACGAGATCGTAAAGAAAAAAAAAGAAACCAAAAGGCTGGTCCTTGCAGTAGCACAGGATGAACACTCCCTGGAAGCTGTCTGTGCCGCAGCTAAAAAGAAATATATTGACCCTATCCTGGTAGGGGACCGGGAAGAGATCAAAAAGATAGCTGACAAGCACAAAAAGATCGACCTTTCCCTGTTCACAATTATCAATGAAACTAATATACAGGAAGCGGTGGCCAAGGCTGTGAAGCTTGTGCATTACGGAGAAGCCGACATCCTGATGAAAGGCAATGTAGGCACCTCCGTCCTGCTGAAAGGGGTATTAAATAAGGAATGGGGATTGCGCATGAATGAAGTGCTTTCACACATAGCTCTTTTTGAAGTTCCGGCCTATCACCATAAGTTGCTGGCCCTAACCGATGTGGCTATGAACATTGCCCCGGACCTGAACACTAAGATCCAGATACTGAACAATTCGGTTGAATTTCTCAGAACACTGGGAGTAATGACTCCGAAAGTAGCCGTACTGGGAGCTGTTGAGCTGGTAAACGAGACCATGCCTGCTACCATGGATGCCGCCTTATTATCGAAGATGGCCGAAAGAGGCCAGATCAAGAATTGCATCGTTGACGGGCCACTGGCATTCGACAATGCCATCAGCGCCGAAAGCGCCCGTCATAAAGGCATAGTAAGTAAAGTTGCCGGAGATGCCGACCTGCTCTTACTGCCCGATATCGAAGCCGGGAATGTACTTTATAAGGCATTCGTATTCTTCGTTCAGGCCAAGGTTGCAGCCGTAATTTTGGGTGCAAGGGCGCCAATAGTGCTGACTTCACGTTCCGATTCAGAGGAATCGAAACTCGACAGCATCGTATTGGCGGCAGCGATTTGCTGATCCTTTGAATTTCCGGGATAAATGAGAAATCATCAAACCAAATCATATAGTTTAATATGGAGAGGGACATGCAGGAGCAGAATACAGAATTATCGGAAATTATGACTACAGAGGAAATGTCAGAACAGGCAGAAGAGATATTCATTATCGCCATTAATCCAGGCTCCACTTCTACAAAAATTGCAGTGTATAAGAATAATCTCTGCGTTTTTGAAGAGAATATCAAGCACAGCAACGAGGAGCTGGCGCCTTATGAGAAGATCACCGACCAGTTTGAATTCAGGAAGAATGTCATCATTGCCCGTTTAAAAACCCTGAATCTGGATCCGGAGAAAGTGAAGGTGGTGATGGGACGCGGTGGACTGGTGAAGCCAATAGAATCAGGAGTGTACCGCATGAATGATGCAGTCAGGAGGGACCTGCTGAACAGCCCGGTGGGGGAACATGCTTCCAACCTGGGCGGACTGATAGCTGAGGACCTGGCGAAGGAATTCCCGAATTCACAGGCTTTTATAACCGACCCGGTTGTTGTGGATGAATTCGACGACCTGGCCCGTGTATCGGGCCATCCGGAATTTGTACGCAAGTCCGTTTTCCATGCCCTGAACCAGAAAGCAACTGCCCGCAGGCATGCAATGGTAGTTGGTAAGAAATATGAAGAACTGAAGCTGATTGTGGTCCACCTGGGTGGAGGGATCAGTGTGGGCGCTCATAAAAACGGCAGGGTAGTCGACGTGAACCATGCCATAGGCGGGGAAGGCCCATTTTCTCCCGAAAGGGCCGGAACTGTTCCGGCTATTGACTTGCTGAGACTTTCGTTCAGCGGCAAATACACCGAGAAAGAACTGACAAAAATGCTCATCGGACAGGGCGGATTAATCGCTTACCTTGGCACCAACAATGCTTATGAAGTGGAGCAAAGGGTGAAAGGTGGTGATGTTTATGCCACCTACATCTATGAGGCTATGGCTTACCAGGTTTCCAAAATTATTGGTGAAATGGCAACCGTAATGATGGGACAGGTTGATGGTATATTGGTGACCGGTGGAGTTGCTTATGATAAATGGTTTGTAGGCAAGCTGAAGGAAAGGGTGGAATGGATAGCACCGGTTTATGTTTATCCGGGAGAGAATGAGATGGATGCACTTGCCATGAATGCCCTTAGAGCCATAAAAGGCGAAGTGGAGATCAAAGAATACGTCTAAATCTTCGTTTCATAATATATTAAGTTTTACCCCGGGGGAATAGCTTCCGGGGTTTTTTATGGAAAATTATTGATATACGGCCAGGTCGCGACCTGGCCGTACTCATAATTGATGCCATATTTAGAAAGGATTCAAATTAGTCTCTGGATCAGAGCTTTCTATATATCATATTATTTATTCTGCTATTTTAGTGCCGCTTAATAAGCATCCTTGCGCGCAATAAAATTCTAAGCCTTTGAAATTCTTCCTGTAAAGGATTAATTATTATTTAGATAACTATATATTTTATAACTTTGAATAAATCTTTTCTAACTTTTTCCTGAACACTATGAGAAAAATCTTTACACTGATGGCTATGGCCGTCTTATGGCCTTCATTCGCTTTGTTTTCACAACAAATGACCTTCACCTATAAATTTGATTCCCCGCAACTTAGCACCAGGGATGGATATACCGATATCAACCTGAAGAACTGTATGAACCAGGCTGAAGAAGGCAAACCATCGCTTCCTTTTTTCTCTCCTTCCATTCTTTTACCCCAGGGACAGGAAGTGAGCTCCATACGGATCATTTCAGAGCTCTGGTATCCCGAAATCGAAAACGTGAAAGTAAGTCCGGCCCCTAAATATTTTCCTATTTCCAAACCAGCACCGGCTGGCTATAAAGTGAAAGCCGATGCGTCGGTTTATACCTCATCTTCACCCTATCCTGCTTCGGTTACAGGTAATTTTCGCACTTATTATTTATCAGGACATGGGATAGCTTCTGTCAGGATCAACCCGGTCACATATTATCCTTCTGAAAGTAAAATCAAAGTTTTAAAGGAGATCAGGGTAGAAATTGAATTACGTTCAACCAAAGCTGCTTCCGAAGCCAGCCGTTTTCTAAGGAATAGTCCCGAAATATCAGCTCGTATCAAACATCTGGTGAGCAATAAAGAAATGCTTCAATCCTATAGCTATGGGCGTTCAAGAGACAACAATACAGCCGATATACTCATCATCACCAAAAGTGATTTCATACCCTACCTTCAGGATTATATCTCCTATAAAGAATCAAGCGGTATGATCGTGATCACGGAAACTACCGAGAATATTTACATGACTGAATCCGGAAATGATGACCAGGACAAGATCCGGAATTCTATCATAGACCATTATTTAAGCGATGGAATAAGCTATGTGATGCTTGTCGGGGATTCCGATCCGGCAAATCCTGCGA
>CAWBCI010000056.1:0-4546 GCA_963787195.1 uncultured Bacteroidales bacterium | reverse complement strand
GCATCATGATCATTTTCTTTGCAAGTGACAGGCCTTTTTCCTCTTTCTTATATCTCTTCTGTTGTTCCTTCCGGATTTTCCGCTTGAATTTTTCCTTTTGCCTTTCCTCTTTCCGGAGTTCTCTTTTCTGGAAATAGCCTTGTATCTTCCCCGATCGCGCGGTGTTTTTATCTGTCGGCCGCTTATGTGTCCCGGCTTGTGGTAGTTCACTCAAAGTACCGTCATCCAGGTATTGAAGGGGCCTTTCCGGATAATTTTCAGGTAATTCGCCTTCTGATTCCTTAGGGAGGTTGATACCGGGAAAACTGGAATGCCTGTGGATTACTTTTTCTTTCCTGCCAAAGAGGGAGTCGAAAAACCTTTTTAGAGGGCCTTTCCTATGTTTAGAGCTATTTCTATGATGTCTTGATGGCATGTATTCCGAAATTGTTCAGGGATTATAAAATCAAAGATATTCAGAAATATAATTATTTTTGCGACTTACCTTAATTATCCCCCGAAATGAAAATAATCCCAAACTGGCTTGACAAATATATTAAAAAATATAACCTGCAGGTTCTGAAGGGGGTTTTCATATTTGCTTTGATAACCCTCTTGATACATTTTTCATACCGTTACTGGGTCCGCCGGGATTACTGGCCCATCAGCCATACAATGCATGTGACCCATGAGTGGACTGCCAGGCTGGTTTTCGACCAAAGTAGTTGGGTTGTCTCGAATGTTCTTCATTTGAAGATGACGCCTGATACTAATCAAACCATGAATTTCGGGAAATATGGTTTCATCCACATCAATGAAAGTTGTTCCGGCCTGAAGCCCATCCTGCAATTTATCCTTCTGATGATTTTATATCCCGGACCCTGGAAAAAGAAGCTCTGGTTCATCCCGATGGGTGTAGTGATCGTACATCTGACCAACCTTTTCAGGATTATTGGCCTCTCCGTTGTCATAGTAACAGAACCCCAATACTGGCATTTCAGTCATGACAACCTCTTCCGTCCCTTTTTCTACGTGATTATTTTCCTCCTGTGGGTGTGGTGGGTTGAGCGGCTTAGTGTGCCGAAGAAATCATCTACTTGATGGTTTTGCTTTGCAGAAAGGTTTTTAGCTCTTTCCTATTAAGTAATTAGTAGGAAGTATTTAGTAGGAAGGAAGGAATTAGTAATCAGGATTGGGTTTTATGGTTTAAAAAAAGGTTTCTGTTTAAATTTTAGCTATTTTTATATTTCTGGAGAAGATCAAATTTTTGACGCATTTATTGTAATTCATTTTAAATGTTTGATTTAGATTATTTTGATCTTCATGAAAAAATACGGGGGATATAGAGATTTAATAGTTTATCAAAAGGCATTTAATCTATCCCTTAGAATATTTCATATTTCAAAATCTTTTCCAAGGGACGAACAATATTCATTGACTGATCAAATACGTCGATCTTCAAGATCTATTGGTGCGAATATCGCAGAATCATGGCCAAAAAGAAAATACGAAAAAGCGTTTATTTCAAAATTGATAGATTCACAATCTGAGACTTGTGAATCTAGCTATTGGCTTGATCAAGCACTAGCGTTAAACTACTTAAATGAAGAAATTCATGAGGAGTTATCAGGAATATGTGATGAAATCCAGCGAATGCTGTCTTCCATGATCAACTCTCCCGGTAAATTTTGTTATCCTGGAAGCAGATAGTCTTCAATTTCAACCCTTCTTACTAAATACTAATTACTTCCTACTAGCTAACTGGAAGTACGGAAGGTTAAATCCCTCAATAAAGCTAACAATTCCCCACTACCTCAGACTAAAAGTAGTGTGCCCAATTACAGCTCCATCGCAGAAAATATCCACATTGTACAGGCCTGTCGGCATTTCCTGTCCGGAGAAATTCTTACGCCAGTAAAGGCAAAGATCTATGGGCTTATTCTCATAATTGACGCCCTGTTTGATAGAGTATTGGATCATTTTGCCCTGATATTCAAAAGTATATTCATCCAGCTTACTCCTTGTCAGGATTTCTTTATCAGGACGGGCGATCCGGACATATATATCTTTAGCACCGGAAGTGGTGATCTGGTTCTCGGCCAATGTGAAACAGACTTTAATCTGGTCGACTTTCCGGGCCTTATCGGTATCCACTTCTTTATTGCCACCGGATTTTTGCCGGATGCCGGTCGCTTTCATATTATAGGCCTGCAGGAAGGCTGCAATTTCCACTTTTTCATTCAGTTCGTTGTTGGTCTTATCCACCTTCGCCTTTTCCTGTTTCAGTTCCTTAACTTCCTTCTTAATCGTAATGTTTTCCTCGGTAAGGGCCTTGTTCACAGTGTAAAGAGAATCCATCTGCCTCACATAGCCCTGTGCAATAGTCTGCAACTGTGAAAGTTTTTTCTTCACCTTATAGTACTCCCACTTTGTGTTTAATAACTTTTTGATCTCTATGGCATTAGATTGGATGATGCTGTCTTTGCTGGAAAGAGAGTCTGACAACTGGCCATATTCAGTCTTGATCTTATCATGCTGAATCATAAGTGAATCCAGTTCATTTTTGAATTCCACTCTTTGCTCTTCCTTTTCGGCCAGGAGGGCATTCAGGTTGTGACTGGTTCGGTTTTGCCAGATGAAAACGGAGATAAGGCCCAGCGCAAGTACGATGATCACTATAATATAGATGCGCGTATTATTATTTTCCTTGCCGACCGGTTTAAATTGTTCTTCCATGATGTAATGCTTTTGCTTTATTATTTTAATACAAAGTTATATAAAAATGACCGCAGAATAAGTTTAAACTATTTACCTTTTAAGCGCATTCATATAATATTATTAGCCATTTCATTCTTATTTCCACGGCTTAATTTGCATTTTATCACCCTCTTCTTTCAGCACTTTTCTTTGCCAATCAATTGGATATCCTTCCTCCCTGATCCTTCCTTTTTCATCTTTGATATACCCATCATTATACTTTGTCATGAGGGCCTCCCATAATTCAGTCCAGCGCTCAAACACCATCTCCCCTGAATTGACACTGTAATCCGTCAGGTATTTCCTCCGGGCATCCCCTTCAAGTTTCATGGCTATGGCTTCCACCGAATCCTGTTTTTCAATAAATTCACTCTCAATCTCCTCTTGCACTTTCCGGATATCTTTTGTCATATCAGAATAACGAATATTGGCATAGTTTGAAACAGCGTTAAAAATCCAGAAGGCCGACCCGCGTGAGAACTTATTCAGGTCTCCTTTCGTAAATGGCTCCGGGATGCTGTCAGTTATCGCGTAGAAGGGGGTATAGCAAGTGAAATACGTATCATCTTCCCCGAACCAGCATACTCCGCCTATATCATCCGGCAGCCACGACCGCATTTGCCCAATATAGGAGAAAGCGGTGTTATAGGTTGAAACGGGCCTTTCCCAGGAATATTGCATGCTGTCGAGTTCCCATTGCAAGGGTCTCCAGCGGTTTGGATTCCCGTAAGGCCCGGCTGCCAGGCCTTTGGTCATATCAAAAGGAGTTCCTTCATAATGGTCACGGACCAGACTCATTACGTCTTTCAGGCTAAGTTTCGTGTCAGGTTTGATCCACAGGGGATATCTATCTGCACCCTTCACTCCGCGCATATAATCTGTAGATAGTTGAAGGGAAGGTGCCGCCCGCCTGAACAGGCTCCATACCCTGGATTCCGAATATTTCAGCTTTTCAGGGGAGGGAGGGCAATAGGCTGTATTAAAGCGGAAAGGCTCTCCGGATTTGGGATTATAATAATTATGTTCAATCGCAAAAGAGATCACGTTTTTGGAATAGAGACAGTTATCAGGGTCATCCAGTGGAAAGGTACCGATTCGCGACATGTTTGCATGGGCTGATATATAACCGTCGGGTATCCTGACAGCCACCCAAATAGCTCCGTCTCCGCCGGTTCCTGTACCAATCATTTCCAATATCCATGCTTCCTCCGGATCGACGATGGAAAAGGATTCACCTTCGCTTCCATAACCGTATTTTTCCACAAGGCCGGTCATAACTTCAATGGCTTCCCGGGCATTTTTGGCCCTTTCCAGGGCCAGTTTCATAAGATGCCAATACTCGAGGTATTTGCTTTTATTCCATAGCTCTTCCCTTCCGGTAAATGTGGTTTCTCCTATGGCCAGCTGATGTTCATTCATCTGGAAACCGATTATCCCGTAAGTATGCGGCACCTGGGAAATCTTTCCCTTCACCCCATAACGGCTCACGAATTCCAGGGAATCTGCCGGATTATGGTCCATGGCCGGGCTACGGTCAAGACGGTAGAGCCATTCCCCGTCATTGGTGTACACCAGGAAAGCCGATCCGTCTTTGGAAGCACCTTTTGTGACGAGGAGGTTGGTACAGGGAAAAGTTCTGCCATATATTAAGAACATAGCTGAAAGTAGAAGTATGTATTTAATTTTCATATCGAATGACTTAATTAAGGAAACTTTAAATCAACAAGATATCTGTTTATTCAGAATAATTTCAGGCAAAAACTTTTCTGAGTCTTTCCAGGGCTTCCTGCAGCACCAGGCAATTCATGGC
>CAWBCI010000055.1:0-76136 GCA_963787195.1 uncultured Bacteroidales bacterium | reverse complement strand
AAAATACTGAAAAACATTATAGCTTGGTTTAATAAAAGTGATCTTAGTAAAATGACTAAGTTTTTGACTTTTATCCTCTATTATTTTGCAAGGAATGGGTATTTCGCCCACGTATATGTCTTCCGTTACTTTACTGAAATCAATTGCCGGGATTTCTGCTGTCAGAACTTCATCAGAATTTTCTACTGAAGTTGTTATCCTAAGAATTTCGCAAAAAGGGAAAACAGCAAGAAATCCAACCCCAAATTGTCCAATCCTCTTTCTTTTATACCTTCTTGTATATTCTGAAGTAGTCTTTTTTCCAGCTATTGTTAAATATTTCTTAAATTCAAATTCGCTCATGCCATTCCCATCATCTTCAATAGAAATGGAATTAAAATCATCTTCAATTCTTATTGAAATGGATAATGCATCAGCATCATAAGAGTTACTGACTAATTCTCTTATGGCACTTGCAAAACTTTTTTGATAAGTTGACTTACTTAACAGTTCAACTATTCGCTTATCAACTTGCAGATTGGCTATGAAATTCTTATTCATCAGATGCCAATTATTAAAAATTCCCTGTTCATTTTTGCATTTCCATTCTGGTGATTAAGAGCATATTTATAATGCATACTTACCATGTGGACGTTACCCTTGACTTTTTTCTACCAAACTCTCTAAGAATTCTATAGAGGGCACTCCACCCTTTTTATAAGATAATACAATTATACTATTCTTGTATTTTGAAATTAAATTTTCATAGGTTTCATGAACAGAGGCAGGAGAAAAATCATTCGTACTGATAATCATTCTTGAATCGAAGATTTACAGTCTTAAAATCAATTAATTTTTCCCAATCTCCATAATTGGATAGTCCTTCAAGAAAATGGTAACACCGCAGATAATTGGATGATACGTTGGTCACCATCCTTTCTCAGATAAGGTGGATCAAGGTATACCAAATCATAACCATATAGAATATATATCTAAAGCTGACTGATTTGTAGAATAACATTTTTTTCCAAAATCTGACACAGAATTAGCCTCATTAGCAAATTTCATCATATATTCTTGAAACGACCTATCCCATGTAGCTTTATTACCAAAATTTCTTTCAACATTAGCCGTCCTTAAATTTAGGTTTCGCCTATGGAATAAATTGAATGGTCGTTTTATTATACAAGATTGAAATAAAGCATACGAAGCTAAACTTTTCTTATATTGGAGAATATCAACTTGATTATGGTTCATATTATCAATGTTAGATGTAACCATATCAAGCCATTCGTTTTCTTCTTGTAAGTAATATATTCCTTGAAACTCTTTTTGAATAAAGTCAGGGTAATTTATATTCTGTTTCTTAATCAATAAATTTGATATTTCCTCCTCGTTAGAATTGTGTTGCTATTTTCAATAATTGCCTTGCCAATAATATAGTTAAAATGCAGCTTATCATTATAAGTGACTGATTTCTTCATTTTCTTTAAGAGGTAGCTTACAGATGAACTTCCTCCAAAAGCATCAAGAGCTGTCTCAAATTTTAGTTCTTTGATGGCAGAATGTATCCAAGGAAGTATTTTGCGTTTACTACCTTGGTATCTTGTAGACGGAAAATCTGATAGATTGATTTTGTTCATTAAATAATTTGATGTAAAAATATAATTTTTTTTTGCTTTAATACTCGATACTTTTAAAATGATTGTAGAATTGAGACAAGGTTGTGTATAATGATCAAGGTGAAGCATTAAGTTTATACTATTTAATATTTTCCACTACACTGTGGTATGTGATCTATTCGGATACCTATTCCTAAATATCTATTATAAACAGAATAATATCAGATGGTATATAAAATACCAGTTGGAGCCTCCAGCTCCACATTCAGCCGGCAGTTTTCAGTCAACAGCCGGCAATCAAAAACTCGTCCGACATATATAGATGTCGGACGGGTTTTTTTGCTTTCCAATTAGGCCAAATACAATATTTATTACTGGCTGGCTTTAATTCTCATAACTGCATATCAGTTTCTTGATCTGCATGACTCCATTTACTTTCCTATCATTAATACTACAACTATAACCATTATCACGGCTGTCAGCGCGCCTGCATAAAAAGCTGCAGAAATGCCTGCAACCAGATAGGCGGCCCCCATGAGAACAGGTCCGAGGGTTTGTCCAAGTCTCAGCACCATCCCGTTTGCCGACATAAATGCAGCCCGATATTGCAGGGGTGCATGATTTGCCAGCATGGTCTGAAGAACCGGAATATTGATGCCCTGTGCAGCTCCAAAAATGGCAGAAGGAAGAAGCATCCACCATATTGAATGTATCCATGGAATGATAAGCATCGACAATATATAAAATCCATAAACGATATTCAGCATACTTTTATAGCTATACTTTGCCGACAATTTACCTAGCTGGGAGGAAGTGATGGCCGTAGTAACAGAGGCAAAGGATAGAATAATTCCGATCTGGTATGGCGGAATATCAAATTTATCGTAAAGTAAGATTGGCAGATAGGTTAAAAATGAGCCATACAATAGAATGAAAGTCAGGATACTGAGTAAAAAGAGCCCGGCTACTGTTGAATTGAGGAGACTTTGCAATACTTCCTTTAAATATTTACCAAAAGCTTCGCCTTTAGATGGTTCCGGATTTTTCAGTGAAAACAAAACCAACAATCCCACCGGTAGAGCCAGTATTGAAAGAAAAAATGGAAAATACCAGGCGATTGCAGCTAATCCACCGCCAATAAGGGGATAGCTGGCGGTACCAAAACTTAAAACGCTTGCATTATAGCCCATGGCTGTAGCCCTTTCCTTCCCTGTGTACAGATCGCCTATAAGGGTAATATTCAAGGCTCCGATGGCAGCTGCCCCGGTCCCTTGCAGGAAACGAAAAAATAAAAGCCAGTCAAAATCCTTCATATATGCACAGGTTGTTCCGGCTATTGAAAAAAGAATTAGCGAGGGTACCAGGACTTTTTTCCTGCCAAAACGATCAGCCATTATTCCTAAAACGGGGGAAAGAAAAATTCCGGGAAGCGTGAAAGCTGTAATCAACAATCCCACCTGTCCAGCCGTAATCCCGAATACCTTCCTGATAAGGGGAAAAACCGGGGATATTGAAGTCACGCCCATGACCGCAATCAATGTGACCATAAAGACTATCATCAGGTCACGATGCAGATAAAGTGGTTTTGAAGCTTGAGGCATGTAGGGGAATTTTAATCGAAATTAGGAAATTTAAAAAGAAATGCCGGATCACAAATAACAATACCACTATGATATTGCATGAGGTTCCTTTATACAATTATATTATTATTTCATTATCAGCAGTTTCGCTTTTAAAAATCTTAAAATAAATATTTGGTTTTTTCACATATATGTTTTATCTTTAGCCAGCTAAGTGTTATTATTAACCAGTGAACCAGATATCCTCAACCCAAAAGATTTTTTTCCATATGATTCGGACCAAAATAGCTCCGAACATATCTTATGTGCATGAAATTTCGGAACTTCTGGGAATCAGTTATGACAGTGCCTACCGTAGAATCCGCGGGGAAAAGGAGTTGACTTTTAATGAAATCCAGATTCTTAGCAAGGAATTCGACATTTCCCTCGATACAGTTCTCAATGTAACTAAGAATAATCTCAGCTTTAAGTATTTTCCAGTCGAAAGCAATAAGCTTCACATGGCAGACTGGCTGAATATAATCCTGCAAGACCTGAAGAGGATCAAAGCTGCAAATCAAAAAGAGATCATTTACGGTGCGAAAGATCCTCCGATTTTTCATTATTTTCAATTTCCGGAAATTGCCGCTTTTAAAATGTTTTTCTGGGAAAAAACCCTTTTCCAGTTTCCGGAACATGAAGAAAAACTCTTTTCTATCGAAGATTACAATAGTGATATAAAAGAAGTAGGTGAAAAAATCCTGGCAGTAGCGAACACATTGCCGACCTCAGAAATATGGAACCAGGACACTTTTAATATTATCCTGCGTCAAATAGAATATTATTGGGTTTCAGGACTTTTTAAAAATAAGGATGATATTCATATTCTTTGTGAAAGGCTTGAACAATGGATACGTCATATTCAGAAACAAGCCGAACTCGGCATGAAATTTATTTATGGCACCCCTCCTGAAGGCATCCCTGATTCTTATAAAATATATGAAAATGAAGTCGTTCTGAATGATAATACAATCTTTGTCTGTATTGATGGAATTAAATATACCTACTTAACATATAACGTGGCCAGCCTTCTTGTAACCAGTGAACCCCAGTTTTGCGAAAGCGTTGAGCAATTTTTCCATGGTTTAATGAAGAAATCCATGCTGATAAGCAGTGTGGGAGACAAAGAGAGAAACCGCTTCTTTAATCGCCTGGTACAGAATATTGAAAAATTCAAGGATAAAGTTGGCTTAAATAAATGAACTACCCCACTGCAGCGGGGTATCTAAAAGGAATATCTCTTATTCCTCTCAAGAGACAGGAAATTTAATCCCGGAAGACCCCGAAAAAGGATTCCTCATTTCGGGATCAATTCGACTAAGGAATTTTTCTCGCTTCGTATTAAAATTTGAGTCTCATTGATTAAACTACTTGATTATCATATGGTATTTTATTAAATTTGATTATTAATTTTCGTAATAAAAAGACAGCGTTCCACTCAAAATTTCAGCATCGAACCCTGCTCCCCTTCTTAGCCTCTCTACTGTCCGGGTTTATTAGGAAACAAGACAGCAACATAAAGGATTTTTCACCAATTCAAAATAGGAGGGTTTCATGAAAACTTCATATGTTTTAATTGCCGGACTGATAGTATTAGCCGGGCATAATTTTGTGAGGGCACAAGTAGAGATAAAGGGAAGCGGAAATACAGGTGCCACTTCAACTTTAATCACTACCAACACAACACCAGACACCACAATATTTATCAGGGATGATGGGAATATCGGGATAGGCACGACCCATCCCCAGACTAAGTTAGATGTGAACGGGCGGATCAATGCCAGTAATGGTTACCGGTTTCCTGATGCGACAGTACAGATGACGGCAGCACTGAATACGCATTATCAAAATGTTGTTACAGTGGCACAAGCCGGGGGAGATTTCACATTCTATCCAGGCTTGCCATCAATGCCTGCATTTACCCAGCTCAAGCAACCAATACCTGGTCAGGGTGATGCCAGGTGTATATAATGAGTCAGGGGGAGTGCTCTGTCAGAGTTTTGTCGATCTGCGAGGATCCGGAAAATATTCCTGTACTATTAATGGTGCCGTATTTGGCGCCGACAGTTGTTTAATTGAGAATTTCTTACATCACCCAGGGTATTACTTGTATTGGCACTTCCCCATTTATTCTGCATAATATTATAACCAGGACTAATATCGATAATGCGGATGGGATATATATTATGAATGCTGAACCCTGGATCAAGGAGAATGAGATTCTGGACTGCACTGGCTGGGGAATCAATAATTTAGCCACTCCAGAATCACTCTCTTTCAGTATGGGTTGGTTTATTGCCAATAAAATACTCCGGAATGCTTCAGGCGGGATACGTTGTGAAAACAGCTCCCCTACCATCAGCAATAATATTATTGACAATAATGTCAACTTCGGAATTTTTCTCACCGGAATAATAGGCAAGCCTGCAGAGCCCACTATTGATGACAATGTGATAGGGCATACAAGCTATAACGGCGGGGGCAAGGGGATCTATTTGATCGGTTATGCCGAACCAAGGATCATCGCCAATGATATATATCTGAACGAATGTGGTATCTGGATTGAACCCAATACCCAGCCATCCATAATCGGAAATAATATTAATTACAATTACGAAGCAGGGATCAGATGTTATTCATTAGGTTCTTCCAAGAGAGTAGCCATTACTTCCAACCATATCCACAGTAATACCGGCCCCTTGGGAAATCAGCCGGCAGGGATCTGGATTCTTAACTGTGATCCTATTATAAGCCATAATGATATCAGTCAGAACCGAAGGTCAGGAAGCATTTCTCCAGACATAGACTACTCTTTAAGTGGTTTTTTGCCTGCTCCGACAATATCTTTAAACATATTCGACAACATCAATACCAGTCTTGCTGCTCCAGCTGTGGGTCTTTATAATACAACTTCGGGCGGGGGCATGATAAGTCCTTGAGCTAAACTTTGATAAGGAAAGTTTTTCCGTAATATTCCAGGGATAATTAATCTTAAAAAATAATTGATGCAAATGCTGGCGAAAATTCAAATCGCTAAAGTTTCATTTGTTTATTTTTGAAGCTGCTAAAAAATAAATAATGGAATATACTTTTCAGGCAATTTCCACTTACGAGGTCAAAGTTGACGACATCAACTACGGCGGGCATATGGGAAATGAAAGGGCCCTGGTGATTTTCCAGGACGCCAGGTTGAAATGCCTTAAAATCTTACAGTGCTCCGAGAAAAAAATTGGCAATGACAGCGGGATCATACTCACTGAAGCCTTTGTAAAATACCATAAAGAAGTTTTTATGGATGATATCCTGACTGTTGATATTATAATTCGGGACTTCACAAAGATTTCGTTTATAATGAATTATGAAGTCAGGCGAACAATGGACAATGCTCTTGTTATTTCAGGAAATACCCGGCTGATTGCCTTTAATTATGAATCAAGAAAAATCACAGCCATTCCTGAATCATTTCTGATAATTCTTAAGTCGAAAGGTCAAAAATACATGTCAGAATAATATAATTTTGCCTCAGCATTTTAATAAATTATCTCCACTCAAAAAACATTTTGCTGCAATTTCTAATGATCTATATTATTTAATAGCCTCATATTAAATATTTAATGCAATATTGTTGAATAACAAACATATAAGATTCACTTCAATGTTTTAAAAAAATCCGGATTGTTAACAAATAGATAATCCCGAAATGGCCCATTTCTGCGTTTTTTTTTGCAACTTTGGACATTGAAGACAAACCGTTTAATTAGAAAAAATCAAAATTAACTTTTATGAAAAAAATTTACCAAAAACTAAGAATACTGATACTATCAGTCATGTGCCTGAGCTCTGTGACCCTGCTGGCACAAAACGCATGGATTAATGAGATACACTATGATAACGGAGGAGCAGATGTCGGAGAATTTATTGAAGTCGTAATCGAGAATGCCGGTTCATACACTCTCAGTGATTTCCAGGTTGATTTATATAATGGAAGCAGTTCCAGTGGTGCAGTATATTTTACCACCACTCTTGATCAGTTTGTTCCCGGTGTTGTGTCAGGCAATTTTTCGTTTTTTTATGAACTAATTTCTGGAATTCAAAACGGATCTCCGGACGGGATGGCTTTGTCATACCAGCAAACTCTTATCCCAGGTCAATTCCTGAGTTATGAGGGCACATTCACAGGTGTTGGAGGCCCCGCGGATGGAGTATTATCAACCGATATAGGAGTATCTGAGGCAGGTACCGAACCGGCAGGACTATCCTTGCAACTTTCAGGATCAGGCACCACTTATGCTGAATTCATCTGGGAAGGCCCTATTGCTGAAACACCAGGCGATATAAACGTAAACCAATCTTTCGGAGGTTCCATTTTACCCGAACCTTCGAATTATCCGATTGATTTCAACGTGTCGGCTGACGGACTCCTGGTAACGGTTACCTGGACTGATGCTACGGGATCCCAGTTACCAAGCGCTTACCTGATTAAAGCCAGCGACCAGAATAATATCGTCGCTCCTGTTGACGGTGTAGCGGAAGTTAATGATGCGGACCTGTCAGATGGCATAGGACAACTCAACGTCTCCTATGGAACTCAAACATGTACTTTTTACAGGTTAAATGGCGAAACCGACTATTATTTCCAGATTTATCCCTATACCAATTCAGGATCAAATATTGACTATAAAACTGACGGAACAGCGCCTTCAGCCATGGTGACGACTGTTGCCGAGATCAACACGAATGACTTTGAAACAGGGGACTTTGGAAGCTGGACTGCTATCAGCGTTGCCAGTGATAAAGATTGGGCAGTGGTCAATTACGGAGGAGCATTCGGAACTACCTATTTTGCTCAAATGAACGGTTATGGGGAAAGTGAGCCCAGCAACGACTGGCTGATCTCTCCTTCCTTGAACCTGAACAATTATGCCAATGATATGATGGTGTTCCAGACTGCCTGGAAATACGGTTCTGATGACACCGAATTAAAAGTATTCTATTCAACAGATTATTCAGATGGGGATCCCACACTTGCAAACTGGACCGAACTGAGTTTCAACAAAGCTTCTGTAGCGGATTCGTGGGTATCATCCGGAGATATTGACCTCTCAGGCATCAATAGTAGTGATGTGCATATTGCATTCCAATACCTCAGCGACGGTGGCCAAAGACGCTGGAGTCTTGATGAGATTCAGATCACCGGAACTACGATTGTATCCCTTATCAATGTTACTTCACCTGTAGCTGGCGTTTACTGGGAACAGGGAACTGCCCATGACATTACCTGGACTATATCGAATACCCAGCCCAATGTTAAGATCGAACTTTCGAGCAATGCTTCATCAGGAAATCCCATCTGGTCAGTACTGGCAGCATCAGTTCCCGCGAATCAGGGAAGCTGGACATGGAATATCCCTACCAACCAGACAATTAGCGACGATTGCCAGATAAGGATCACCGATTTCGTTTCGGATGCTGAAGGGCTCAGTGGAATATTCAGTGTGGTCGCACCTATTTATATTCCACAGATCGTGATCACTGAAATTATGTATAATCCACCTGAAAGCGGAACCGATTCTCTGGAATTCATCGAGCTGTATAATAATGATAATATTACGGTTAACCTTGATGGATATTATTTTTCGGATGGGGTAACCTTTACCTTCCCGGATGTGGATGTGAACCCGGGTGATTACATCCTGGTTGCCTATGACTCACTGGCTATGCTGAATACTTTCGGTGTAACCGCTTATAGCTATACAGGCGGTCTTAGCAACAGCGGTGAACTGATCCTGCTAAGGAACAGCTTCGGCATGGTTGTGGACAGTGTGATGTATGACGACACGGACCCATGGCCAACTCAACCTGATGGCAACGGACCATCACTGCGTTTCTGTGATCCTTCCCTGGATAATGCTGATGCTGCAAACTGGTCAGTATCCATAGAATTCGCTGCAATCAACACTGATGGGGATACAATCTATGCTTCTCCGGGAGCCGGCTGCGCCGATTGGCCCACTGCTGATTTTGAAGCCGACAATACTATTATTACCCCGGGCAGCACTGTTAGCTTCACCGACCTTTCAAGCGGTGGCCCTGACGAATGGATATGGACTTTCCCGGGAGGAAATCCAGGTTCCTTTGTAGGACAAGTTCCACCTGCAATTATGTATAATAATGCAGGAGATTATAATGTAGCCCTGCATGTATCCAATGCTGCCGGTACTTCAACTGAGGAAAAATCAAATTATATTCATGTGGGTCTGGCTCCTGAAGCAGATTTTACAGCAAACACCACAACTATTTATGAAGGAGAAACAATCGATTTCAGTGATCTTTCAACTAATAGTCCGGACAGTTGGGAGTGGACTTTCGATGGAGGTGTTCCGGGAACAGCAAACGTTCAAAATCCAGCCAGCATCCAATATAATGCATTTGGAACCTATGATGTCACCCTGACTGTTAGTAATGTATTCGGAAACAACACTATGACAAAAGAAGCCTATATCCAGGTTGATCCGGTTGGAATTGAAGAAGTGGCCAAGGGAGGCGTGGCAGTGTATCCTAACCCAAGCAATGGTCAATTTAACCTGACCAGCGGAATGGATGAAAATCTGGTGTTAAAAATACATTCAGCTATCGGTCAACTCGTTTATACTAATTCTATCAGCAAAGGAACTACGAATATTGACCTGAATCAGCAAGGAAAAGGATTTTACATCCTAAGTCTGCAGGATAAATCAGGCAAAACAATCATGATGGAAAAACTCATGATCAAATAAACTAGAAGATTTTAATCTACCTTAATATTAAAGGGACTGGCAATTAATTGTCAGTCCCTTTTTCTTTGGACTATAAAATAGAAAGTACGAAATCTTAACAAGGGGCTGCAGCGACTTTCATACCAAACCTTATGATGCAATGATGAAGAAAGCACGAAAGTTAAACAAGGGGCTGCAGCCCCTTGTTTAATTATTTGTATTGACACCGGATAAAAAAAAGGTGCCCCGGAACAGAGGCACCTTTAATAAAATCTCAGTAATGATTAATGTTGCTTTGTAAGGAATTCATGCAGGAATTTTTCCATCCCACGATAAAAATCGAAACGGTTTTCCTCATTATGGAAGCCATGACCTTCATCCTCTTTTACCATATATTCGACAACAATTCCTCTTGCTTTGAGCGCATTTACAATCTGGTCTGATTCGTCCTTATTTACGCGGGGATCATTAGCGCCCTGGGCAATGAACAAAGGAGTTTCTATCTTATCAGCATTCAGCGCAGGAGAAGTCCGTGCCAATTGCAGACTATCGGTTTTCGGATTTCCAACCATCTCATACATCATATCCAGATAAGGTTTCCAGTATGGAGGAATGGTCTTCATGAAAGTGAATAAATTAGATACACCCACATAGTCAACTGCAGCAGCATATAGTTTAGGATCTTTAACTATTCCCATCAGGGTAGCATATCCTCCATAACTCCCACCGTAAATCGCAAGTTTACGCGAATCAGCTATTCCATTATCAATAAGCCAATTAACCCCATCAGTTATATCATCCTGCATGCTCAGTCCCCATTGTTTGAAGGACTTTTCCCAGAATCGCTTACCATAACCGGTAGATCCTCTGAAATTCATCTGCAGGACAGCATAACCACGGTTTGCAAGAAACTGAACTTCCGGGTTGAATCCCCAATAATCACGTGCCCAAGGTCCTCCATGTGGATTGACCACTACCGGCAAATTTTTTGCTGTTTCCATTGTCTTCCCTTTAGGAAGCGTCAGGTAGCCATGGATGGTCAAACCATCACCCGATTTATAGGAGATCGGGATCATATCAGCCATTTTATTCTCATCGATCCAGGGGCTTACATCGGTGATCTTGCTCAATTGGTCAGTATTTTTATCATAGAGGTAATAAGAACCCAGCGATTTGTCGCTGTATGTCCTGACCATAAATCTGTCCTCGTCATCGGTATTGGCTGTAATGGCAATTTCATACTTTCCAAGGTCTTTTTCGAGCCTCGTGAAAAGATCGGCCGTAATAGTATCGAAGAAATGCCGGTGGAGCTTGTCGCCATAATAGCCGGCTGAAGTCAGGACTTTCCTTTTCCTGGAATAATTTACATCGCTGACATCATATTCCGGATCTTCATACAATATTTCTAATTCCTTGCCATTCCTGATATCGAATTTCACAAGGGCATCCTTATCCCTGTTCAGGTTTGAAATAGCATATACATTTTTATTATCAAAAGTGAAAAATACCGGGGAAACCGTCTCCTTAAAGCTGGTGGTTAATACCGGTTTAAATTCATCGCTTTCCTTATCCCTATATAAAATCTGAGTATTGATCCCATCCACAATAGCCATAGCGACCCGGAGCTTACCGTCGTGGTCAAACATCCAGGACTGGATATTTCCCGGGTTTTCAGCCAGCATTTCCATTTCACCAGTTTTAATATTCAAGCGATAGGGATCAAAAACCTGGGGGTTCCTTTTATTCATCCCAATAATCACATAATCGGGCAATTCAGGCAAGTCATCCAGAATTTCCGTCCTTACACTATCATAATCGGTGAAACATACCGGATTTGATCCATCAACATTAACCCCGTAAAGCCTGAAATTTTCATCACCACCTTTATCTTTTAAAAACAGGATCTGCTCGTCATTGGGCCAAAAATAACCTGCAATATCGCGGTCGGTTTCCGAAGTCAGCCTGATAGCTGAATCCGATCCGACTTTCTGAACAAAAAGGTTCATCCGGTTCTTATAAGGAGCCTTATAAGAATAGTAGCTTCCCTTGGGAGAAATTTGATAAGAAGTTTTTTCAGGGTTTTTGAAAAAATCTTCAAGAGGGATTTGCTTAGTCTTCATAACTTGTGTTTGATTGCATCCGCTTGTCATAAACAAAACAGCAACTGACAACACCGACAGCGCTGAAAAAATTTTCTTCTTCATAATAAAATCAATTTTTGGCTTATCCTTAATTATTTGGTGTAAAATTAATGATTGTAGCGTAAAAATTGTCTATTATTTTACAAATGGATAAGATAAGCCTTCAATCTGCATGGGAAGAATAGATAAACAGAGAGTTTATAACTTGATGATCCTGGATATTAATACGGAACTTTCATTTTTGACCCCGGCCCGGACTAAATATATTCCTTTTGAAAGGGTTGACAGGTCAGCCTCATTCCCCTCTGTCAGGTATTGTTGATAAACCATGCGGCCCATCAGGTCAAAGACCATTACTTTATATTCAGATCCTTTATCAAATCCGCTGAAACTGATCTTACTTCTAAAAGGGTTAGGATAGATTCCAAGGTTTTTAGATTCCGGTTTTTGTGATATCCCTGTAATAACATCCACATTGAGACGGCTGAGGTAATTGATAAATCCATCCAAATGCTCCAGGGTAATATCCCCAAACACAAGACTTTCAGTGTACATCCCTGACAGAAATAATTCATGGTCCCCATTTATGGCCATATCCTGGTTACTGGCCCTGGCTCCGGATATTTGCTGAGCACCCAGGACTCTTCCATCAGAGGAATAGTTGATGATAAAGATTTCTCTGGAGCCACAACAGAGTGTATAAGGCAGAGCTATATCGTCAAAATGAATGGTATCCAGGTAATGTCCTGAAACATAAAGATTATTGCTCAGATCGATATCCATAGCCGCAACCTGGTCAGAAGCAATACTATGTCCGCACCTGGCCCAAAGCAGGTTCGCATCCGGATCGAACTTGGCAATATAAATATCCTGGTTGAATTCACCGGCACTGAAGGTATCTGAACCAAAAATCACATCTTCACTGAAGTTTCCGGCAAGATATATATTCGAAGCATGATCACAAACTGCATAGGATTCGATATTGAGGTAGGTCCCCTGCAATTGTCTCGCCCAGATAAGGTTTCCTTCCGGGCTGTATTTCGCATAGACCACCCCTACCGGATCGGAAGTGAAGAGGCTTGTGTCCTGAAGGGTGATATCGTAATAAAAGGACCCTGAGAATACTATGTTTCCCTGGGCATCACAGCTTAACGACCTGCTCTGGTCACTGGAAGAACCCCCTGCAGTTTTCAGCCAGATCAGGTTCCCGCCCGGAGAATACTTGGCCAGGTAAATATCCGAACCGGCTATGCTGTATAATGTTGTATCGCCAAAAGCGATCTGGTTGTAATAATAACCACTAATGATGACATTATTGTCCGGATCACAATTTACTGCGGATATATAGTCAGCCATTTCACCACCGGCACGGTATGACCATAAAAAATTCCCCTGAGGATCAAATTTAGCCATGAAAACATCCTGGCTTCCGTATGCTGTATAAACATCGTTTCCGATCATGGTAGTTCCATAAAAATAGCCTGTCATGATCACATTTCCATCGCTATCTGTTGAAATTTTTTGCACAAAATCATCATCAATACCACCAGTTTTAATTGCCCATAGGGTCTGCCCCAGATTATTATATTTAACCAGGTATATGTCAGTTCCACCTGTGGACAGCAAGGATTTATTCCCAAAAGTCGCGGTATCCGTGAATTCTCCTGCCATGTATATGTATTCGCCTGATACAGCAAGGCTTGATTTGGTATCTGTAGAATTGGGAGGGTTTCCGCATTCATAAGCCCATTCAAATCCGGCCGGCTGGGATTTCACAGGGGCAATAATCAAAGTTATTATACTGAGAATAAGAGTAAACCTGAATTTCATTTAAGCTGAATTAGAAATGAGAAGTCTCACAAAAATAAGGAAATAAATTACCCATACAGATATTTTAATACGAACTTATTCCGATCCCTCCTCACTATTTAATTTCACGCGGCAGGCTTCAAGTTCCCTGAGCTGTTGTTCACTCACCTGCGGGTAGACCAGTTTTAAATTCTCCATAGCCTGCACGATAATTTCGGAAATCAACAGGCGGGCGAACCATTTTTTATTGGAAGGAATGATAAACCAGGGGGCAAATTTGGTGCTGGTGGCTGAAATGGCTTCCTGATAGCATTTCTGGTACTCATTCCAGTAAGCGCGTTCTTTAATGTCACCTTCCGAAAATTTCCAGTTTTTGGATTTATCTTCTATTCTGGAAAGAAGTCTTTTTTTCTGTTCATCTTTAGAAATATTAAGAAAGAATTTCAAAATAATATAGCCGTTTTCATGAAGATATTTTTCATAGTCGCTGATCTGGCGATAACGATTTTTCCATATATCAGCCTTAATTAATTTTGCAGGGATATGCTCGCCTGTCAATAACTCATGAACCTTCACCACCAGAACTTCCTCATAATACGAACGGTTGAATATCCCAATTTGTCCCCTTTCAGGAAGGTGCCTGCTGGCCCTCCATAAATAATCATGGTCCAGTTCTTCGCTTGAAGGCACCTTGAAACTATGGACCTGGGTTCCCTGAGGATTCAGGCCACTCATCACATGTTTTATGGCACCATCTTTACCCGCAGTATCCATTGCCTGGAAAATAATCAGGATGCCATATTTATTCTGTGCATAAAGCTTGCCCTGCAGGTCATCCATCTTTTCAATATTCTTTGTAAGAGTCTCTTTGGCATCTTTTTTTGAATGAAGGCCTCCGGTATTCGCAGGATCCATATCAGATAGTTTGACATGGGAATTATCTTCTACTTTGTATGCTGAAATATCCATTTTCACCTCTTTTCTTTTTGTAATAAATTAACAAGCCGGATAAAAGAAAGTTTTTGATCCTCAGCTAAACTCACCTGCTACTTAAGTTTATTGATTTTCATCCCTGTGAACCGTATTGGGGGAAAATGCAGGTACACATACCGCGATGTATTCGGCCCCTCCAACAAAAGGGCTGCTGTAACGGACCCACTCACCGGCCGGTGAAATCACAGCCTGACCTTCTGATACGATTAATTCGCCTGTACGGGCTTCCACTTTTAATTTCCCTTGCAATACAATAGTATATTCATCGAATTCGGGAGTCTGTCCGGGTTCTTCCCATCCTTCCGGGCTGATCATCCGGGCAATACTCATTTTATCGTTTTGGCTGTTCACTCTTCCAAAAAATTCCTGGATAATTTTTTCCTTAGTGCCGGCAGATTTAATGATGGCCGGGGATTTAATGTGTTGTAACATACGTTAATGGGTTAACTATTAAAAGCGAAGTTAGTAAATATTATAATTGATTTCCTTCAATCTTTTTGCTTAGATGAATGCACAAAAAAAGCCCCCTGCTATCGCAGAGGGCCAGAATTAAAATCTTCAAACAATATTTAAACTATGCTAGTTTAACATTTACTGCGTTTAATCCTTTTTTTCCTTCCTGAAGTTCGAATGTAACTGAGTCATCTTCGCGGATCTCATCAATGAGACCTGAAACATGCACAAAATATTCTTTTTCAGTTTCGGTGTCTTTTATGAATCCATATCCTTTGGATTCATTAAAAAATTTAACTTTTCCTTCTTTCATGATAATTTATTATAAAAAAATTTATGCAAAGATAGAGGAATTAATGTAACAAGCACTATGAATTGAATTATTTCTTACAATTTGTGTGTGATAAATTAAAATTGCTGGCAACAAAACTGTAAATAAACTAGTGCATGAGCAATAATTTGCCACTTTGGGTGAACTGCCTGCTAGAAATAGAATAAGTATAAAAGCCATCCCTGAGGGAGTTCAGGTCAATTTTATAGCTTTGACCAGGTGAAATTCCGTTTAAGCTGATATTTTTCACGGTTTTTCCCTGCAAATCGTAAACCAAAAATTCCGCTTTTTCCTGCAAAGCCTGTTTAACTTCCAGATAGACATTCCCTTTCGATGGATTGGGAGATAAACTGAAATTTTCCTTTGCAGCCGCTATATCTGCTACCGAAACAGGAAAATAGTCTATCCCGATATCATCCAGATAAAGGGTGCTTCCAATTTTCATAAATGCTGAATCAGCAAAGAAATAACCTGCAGAGACTGTAATATTCACCGAATCAACCTTAGGATTCATATCATAAGTCAATGGGATTTCAAAATAAGTATAGTCGGATGCGGCCGGCAGTGAGATCAATTTTTGTTCCAGAACAGATATCGTATCTACTCCGGGTTCATGACGATAACTATAGACACCAACCTGTGCGGTATCATTCCCTTGAGGCATATATTTATAGTATCCATGTATTGATTGTGGGTTCTGATTCACAGCCATACCTCCCGTCCAGTTATATCCCTGGAACTGACCATTGGTCATAAAACCGACGATTTGCTGCACGAAACTTTCCATACTTTCGATACGGATTGCAGAGTTGCCTGTATGACTATCACTGGTCATCGTAGCATAAGGTGCATCTGTTGTCAAAGTCAGATAATTAATGGTAGTCCAGTTGTCAGGTTCATCATCACTCAGCATGGTCCAGTTTTCAAAATCACCGTTGGGAAAAGCCTCCGCAGATCCGGGGAAAGAAAAATCATCCACATAAAGGGTACTTCCCGGATTTCCGCTCGTTATTGAAGAAGTGGTTGCAATGGCAATTATCACGGAATCAGGGTTTATTAATGGTATATACCAGGTAACCGGGACTGAAATGCGGGTATAGGAGTTTTGGGAACCGCTTAATGAAACCTGAACGAGACCTAAAGGAAGCCCCTGATTTTTAAATATGCAAATGATATAAGCCTCATCTCCGCCTGCCATATCGTATTTCACATAACCGCTGAGTGAATCAGGGCGATCTGTGAAGGGCGCTCCTCCACCTACCAATTGTCCTGATAGTCTCCCGATTAACATTAAACCAGGAATCGTATCACCCATATTTAAAACCGTTTCCAGCCGGGCAGCATAAGTTCCGGAATGGGCATCGGTGGTTTTGACCACATTAGTATTTTTACCTGTCAAATATGATAGGGAGTTGGAAGTAGCAAAGGGTTCGGGCTCTTCAAAAAAACTTGTATTAGTCCAGTTCTCAAATCCTCCATTCGGAACAGATTGAGCTGAAATTTGTCCTAAAGAAAAGATCAGGGCAATCACAATAAAAGTAAATGTGTTTTTCATGATTATTAATGAATTAAGATTAATAAGTTAAAAACAAATTTGCTACTGATAAGTTTTCAGATGATTTCAAATGAACTAAAAAAAATATCCTATTTTTCTTTCTGTCCTTTCAGGTTCTCACTTTTCTCTTTATATTTCTGGTAATTTACCTTGTCGTCCAGAACCATTGCAATGGCTTTCATGGCTTCAACAGCTTCTTCAGAATCAGGTGAATTAAGGAGGAATTTTTCGAAATAGGGTTTTGCTTTGCTAAAGTTTTCAATCGCTTTATCGAGCAGGATCTGATATTTAGCATCATCTTTTTCTTCAGAGGCCTGCTGGTAGAACTGCCTGGCCATATTATAATAAAGTACGCCGGCATTAAAAAGGGCAGTTGCATTTGCAGTATCCAGGCTTAGCGCTTTCTGGTAATTTTCCAGGGCCCTGTCCGGATCGGTTTTTTCCATAAGAGAAGCATAGCCGATATATAAATCAGGATCACTGTCATTATTCTTTATCTCATTTTCAAAAGCAGCAAGTGCCTGCTCATGTTTTTCCGGACTCTTCAGAAGAATCTGAAGCTCCAGGTCGGTCAGATCCTGGTATACCTTGATATATTTATTTCCAGCTGCTTTAAGGTCATCTGAATTTTCCTTTCCCTTCAAAGTCTGCAGGCGGCTATACTCCTTTTGAACGAGATCTCTTCCCCGCCGGATATCTTCCAGGGCCTTGTCTACATCATTTTGATTGAGAAAATGAATTTCAGCCATCCTGAAAGTAACATAGCCGATCAAAAAATCAGGTATAGCAGGAGCCTTTATCCGGTAAAGGTCTTCACTCCTGGCAAAATCCGACAGGGCCGCGGGTATCCTTTTCAGATTCATTTCAGCCTGGCCGAGTAAATCATTCACCAGGTAGGTATCTTCTATATCTTTGGCCGCCGACAAATATTCCTGTGACCTTAAGGCTTCCGAATCATATATTTTCCCGGCATTTTTGAGCTCATTTGAATTATTAAGAGCTTCCAGTCCATTCCTGAGTAAATATGGATTGAGGTTTTTTAGTTCGGTATCTATTTTTTTCGCCCAGTTTCCATCATCATTGAGTAAAGCACTCTTATAATCTTTATAGGCATCCAGAAGGGCGAATTTGTTCAATCCTGTGCTATCCTTTGCCCCCGAAATTACCTCATTATTATATAATCGTACCCGGCATAAGGCCCTGAAGAAATATGTTTCCGGCAGGATATCCCGGCCAAGCCGGGCAGGATTCTGCAGGGCTGCATCAAATTCAGTCATGGCTGCTGAATATTTTCCGGTTTTGTAATAATCTAAACCTGAAGTTACCCTCAAATCTTGTGCTTGACTTAGTCCAATGCCAAAAAGAAAAAGTAAGATCATGATCAGCGGTACCCGAACCCATATCTTTATTGAGAAGCTTTTCATTTTTCTGGAAAGTAATTATAGTTCCGGCTACTAAACGAAATTTCCGGGGAAATATTGATTATAAATAAAATCATTGATAATAAAGATAAAAAAAAATGCAGAAGCTAATTTGGGAGGGAAATGGAAAAAAATGCTCAGAATGACACGATGAACAGCATCATTAAATAATATAAAATTCATTATCAGGTCCTTCAAGAGGGATCATAACTTGCGGCCAAACAATCTGATCACATCAGCCATTCCTGTATGAAAGCTCCCTTCCAGCAATTCGGTCCTGAGCTCAGTCAATTCAAAAAATTCCAATCCCTTGAAATCATTCTTCAGCATTTCCGGGGTATAGAGCAAATCAGGGTTTTGGGGCCCTCCGGTATGATTTCCCAATTGTTTCAAACTAAATACTTCCATGATAAGATGCCCTCCCCTACGCAGGCACTTTAGAATATTTTTGTGAAAACGTGGTCTCACTGAAGATTGAAAGTGCGCAAAAATAAGGGCAACAGCATCATATTTCTCTTCTCCGAAATCCTCTGTCTCAAGATCGGCCAGGCTATAATTAATGCTCAGTCCTCTTGATTCGGCAAGCAACAAGGCTTTTCTTTTTCCTTCCGAACTATAATCCAATGCTTGAACATCCCAGCCCAGCCCGGCGGCATAAACTGCATTCCTGCCCTCTCCTTCCCCTGGAAGCAATATCAAACCTGGTTTCAGTAAATCAATTTTCTCTTTAAAATATTGATTCGGCAGGGTACCATAAATATAATCCTTCGCTGCGAAGCGGTTGTCCCAAAATTCTTTCATAGATAAAGGCTTCTTACAATATCGAAATAAACATCAAAAAAAAGAAAAAGTTTGTAAAAACAAGGAAAGGAAATCCAGGCATATTATATATCAGTTATCAGTCGGATCATCGGGGAAATTTGTCCAGAATGAATATTCGTTGCCCAGATGATGAAGATAGCGGCTCCACATAAGCGAAGGATTCGTATTTAAAAGTTGTTCAGCATCTATATCAGAAACAACCCAGGAATTTCTTTTCAGTTCATTGTCAAGCTGGTGGGCCGCCCATCCGGAATAACCTATGAAAAAGCGGATCTCATCCCGGCTGAGTATATTCATACTTATCAATTCCCGGACATTATCTATATCGCCTCCCCAAAACAATCCATCAATGACTTCTATACTGCCTTCAATCTGTTCTCCAAGGGTATGGAGAAAAAACAAGCTGTCGCCCTGGACCGGTCCTCCCAGGAACACTTTGGCATCAAAATCGGGAAAATCCCTGACAACCTCATTGAAAGGTGCGCTCACGGGCTTGTTTACAATAACCCCGAAAGAGCCTTCCTCGTTATGGTCGGCTAACAATATTACCGATCTTTTGAAGAAATAATCATAGAGGAAGGGTTCGGAAATGAGTATTCTCCCCTTTGAAGGAGCAATGTCGTTCGTCCTGATTCTCAATATGTCATGTATGTCTTCCATTTGGAGTTCCCGTTTCAGGATATTGCTTACAAATGTTTACCTTTGCCCCCTAAAAATACAAAAATAATACCACAAAATAATGCAAAGAGCGGAGAACTATTCTAAATTTCTGGAACTCCGGCAAAGCTATCCGCACTTCACTTACGAGAGTTTCCAGTATGCAGTCAATGAAGGGGTTCTGGAAGTACAATACGAATTCAATCTCTCTGATAAAAATATATTCCGGCCATCATTCCGGCTTGATCTGAACAAAGATATTTATCTGTTTAAAGATAAGTTGCCGGCTCCGGCCCTTGAAAATCTTGTTTTCCATATCGGCATGATAGAGTTGATCTCATACTGGAAAGCTGCATGCCCACCTTTAGTGATCATTAAACCTTATTTTCTGGACGAGTACCAGAAAGGCTGGTGGAAGAAATTATATTTTCATGGATTGGGGGAGTTTTTCCACACCAACGGAATCCCGGCTAAGGAAGATAAGTTCATGGAAATCCGGACTGTGAATGAAACTACCCTGCAAAAATTTAATTTCCAACCCTCAATGGCTCACCTTGTCCCGGCCGGAGGAGGGAAGGATTCATCAGTCACATTGCAGGCCATGCATCAGGCCGGCCTTGATTTTATACCTTTTGCAATTAACCCTGACCAAGCCATAAGTAAAACTATCGGAGCCGCCGGAAAAGCTATGGGAGAAACGGTGGTTTTTGAGAGAAAGCTTGATCGCGGCTTACTGGAATTGAATTCGAAGGGTTTTCTGAACGGGCATACGCCTTTTTCGGCACTCATTGCATTTTATACTCTGCCTGGAGCCTTCCTGACCGGATGCAGCCGTATACTGCTCTCGAATGAATCATCCGCCAATGAGGCTACCATTCCGGGCAGCGGAATCAATCATCAGTATTCAAAGACTTTTGAATTTGAAAATGATTTCCGGGATTACTGCAGAAAATATATTTCAGAAGATTTTAATTACCTGAGCTTCCTTCGACCCTTGTCGGAGTTGCAGATCGCCCGGGTATTTTCCAATATGCCCCGCTATTTCAAGGCATTCAGAAGTTGTAATGTTGGGAGCAAAACAAACAGCTGGTGCGGTTCCTGCTCCAAATGCCTCTTCACATATATCATGCTCTCTCCCTTCCTCAGTAAGGATATTCTCTTCAATATTTTTAATAAAAACCTTTTTGAAGATATAGAACTGAAAGCTACACTTGATCAATTGAGCGGAATAGCTGTGGAAAAACCTTTTGAATGTGTCGGAACTATTGAAGAAGTAAATATTGCTTTGAAAGCCGTCCTGGAAGATAAAAAGCATGAGCCCTCCCCTTTGCTGGATTATTACAGGACAAGGCAGAAAGATCTGTATAGTAAAGATCTGGATGATTTTTTGAATAAGCTATCCCCTGAACATAATCTTCCTCCGGATCTTCTGGATCTATTAAAAAAACTTCTTTCATGAAAGCACTGCTGGATCAGCTTATACCCGGAAAACGCGTATTGATTCTGGGTTTTGGAAAAGAAGGTCAATCGACTTTCCGTTTGTTGAAGGAGTATTATCCCGATCAGGAACTGTACATTGCCGATAGGAATCCTGAGGTTTCAAATCACGATTTGTTAAGCAAGCATCCCTCAGATACTTGCAATTTTGGACCGCATTACCTGGAGGGCCTTGATAAATTCGACCTGATCATAAAAAGTCCCGGCATCAAAATGCCCGAAGGATTTAATTTGAGGAATCCCTGTGTGAAAGTTAGTTCTCAAACAGACCTGATCCTTCAATATTATCATACTCAGGTGATCGGGGTTACCGGTACCAAGGGAAAGAGTACGACATCAAGCCTGATCCGTCATATTCTCAGTACGGCCGGAACAGACAGCATTCTGGTAGGGAACATTGGATCACCTCCCTTCGATCATATTCATTTAATAAACGGGAATACTAAAATTGTTTATGAACTCTCATCCAATCAACTGGAGGATATTTCCCGTGGGCCTCATATTGCCGTCATCCTGAACCTTTACCAGGAACATCTCGACAGATATCCTTCAGTCAAAGAATATTTTACCGCAAAATTCAATATTTTAAAAGGACAGACGAAACAGGACATAATTATATATAACACTGACAATGTAGCGCTTTGTGAATATTTCTCCACACAAAAGAGCCCTGCTGTAAAATTGATTTTTTCAGCTTCCGAGCCGGAGAAAACAGGTTTTCATCTGAGGGCTAATAAAATTTATTCCTTTGATGGAAGTAAATCAAGCTTTTATATGGAGGCCGGAAATGAACTTTTTCTGAAAGGTGACCATAACCGTATGAATATCATGGCAGCCATCCTGGCTGTTCAGAGCATCGGAGTCAATGATGAATTTATCCGCCAGGGTGTCCGTAGTTTTCAGGGCCTGGAACACCGTATGGAATTTGTCGGCGAATACAGGCATATCCGCTTCTATAATGATTCCATTGCAACAATACCTGAGGCAACACTTGAAGCCGTCAAAGCCCTTAAAGATGTCGACACCCTTATCCTGGGAGGTTTTGATCGTATGCTGGATTATGGCAAGCTGGTCGAAATTCTGAGTAAATCATCTGTTCGGAACTTAATATTTATGGGGCAGGCAGGGCAAAGGATGTATTCTGAATTCCTGAAAAATAATCTGGTTGAAAAAAATCTTATCCTGGTTGAGACTCTTGAAAAAGCATTTCAGCCTGTATTGGAATTGACCCGGCCCGGATGCATCTGTCTGCTAAGCCCCGCGGCCGCTTCTTACGACAGTTTCAAAAATTTTGAAGAGCGCGGGAAACTTTTCAAAAAAATAGCAGCAAGTCTCTGACTCACTGCTATCCGATAAATTCCTTACAAGGGATGTATTTCCATCCAGAATGTTATTCTTTATCCGAAGTTCCTTTTATTTCTTTGGATTTCTCTTCCGAAACTTTTGCAGTTGGCTTAACCTGTGCATCTGGCTTAACTTCGGCAGCTGGCTTAACCTCTGCAGCAGGACTGGCCTTGGCAGAGGATTTTTTCTTTGTAGTAGCCGGTGTTTCTGGGCTTGCATTCTTTTCAGCTATATCAGCTACAACTTTTTCTTCTTTTTTAGAGGTTTTCTTTACTGCCTGGGTAGTTTCAATCTCTTTCTTCTTAGCTGTTACCTTAGCGACAGGTGCTACAGATTTATTCCGGGGACGACGGATCCCATAGGATTTCATAATAATTTTTCCCCTTTTTGACTTCTTGTCTCCTTTTCCCATAATATAATTTATTAATTATTAATCAGATGAAAGCACACAAATTTAATAAATCTTTATACGGAATCAAAGTTCAATTCAGAATGGGAATAATAAGCCTGCCTTGATCCGCTGACCATTAGAGGATTAATAAAATATTTACTTTAATGTGCTGACCTTATCCAAAGCGTAAATAAATTAGTTTCTTTCATGGCTTTATGATAATATTAAAGCTATAGTCAAATGGCCTCATTAACAAGCTATAAGCATAAATACGATGTTTGAATTCGTAAAATGTGTGGTTAAATTAAATACTTTGCCTTATATATAAATCTCAGAAAGTTAAAAATTTGGATGTAGGTTGGACAAATCAATAAAAAAAATTACTTTTGCAGCCTGAATTTTAAGAGTAATATTATATGGCTAAAAAACAGGATAAAACCGAAGACGGGATTGTAAGAGTTGAGGAGGCATTAGGCAGGACAGAACAATTCATTGAAAACAATCAGCGTATGCTGACTATCATTGTTGCAGTGATTGTGGTACTGGTGCTTGGATTTTTCAGTTTCAAGAAATTCTACATTGCCCCGCGGGAAGCCGAGGCAAAATCACAGATGTTTACTGCAGAGCAGTATTTCGATCTGGATTCACTGGATCTTGCGTTGAATGGCGATGGAATGTATCCCGGTTTTCTCAAGATCATTGATGACTACGGTATCACCAGTGCAGCCAACCTTGCAAAATATTACACAGGCATTATTTATTTGCATAAAGGAGATTACAATAATTCCATAAAATACCTCAAGAGTTATAAAGTACATGACCAGATAATCGGGCCTATGTCAAGAGGCGCTATCGGAGATGCATATTTGGAACTGAACGACCCCTCTTCAGCGGTTGAATATTACCTGAAAGCTGCTGATTTGAATGATAATGAATTCACAGCACCTTTATTTTATGAAAAGGCCGGATGGACTTATGAACAGTTGGGTAAATACAGTGATGCCCTGAATGTTTACCAGAAAATTAAAAAAGATTATCCTAAAAGTAATGAAGCCCGTGAAATTGACAAGTATATTTCCAGGGCCAAGGGATTAATGGGAAAGTAACCCAAAATCACGACAATATGATCACCCGGCCAAATTTGGCCGGGTTTTTTTTATACCTTTCAGAAAAAAATATGAACCGGAAACTCCGCATAGTATTCATGGGTACACCTGAATTTGCAAGGGATTCGCTTGATATCCTGGTGCAAAACGGCTACGATGTTGCAGGGGTTGTGACAGCCCCTGACAATCCGGCAGGAAGGGGTAGGAAGCCTCAGCCCTCCGCTGTTTGCCTGTATGCGAAGGAACATGGCTTGAAAGTATTGCAGCCACTTCGTTTGAAAGATCCGCTATTCCTCGAAGAACTCCATTCCCTGAATGCAAACCTGCAGATAGTAGTTGCTTTCCGTATGCTTCCCGAGCAGGTTTGGAAAATGCCCGAGTACGGGACCTTCAACCTGCATGCATCCCTTTTGCCCCAATACCGTGGGGCAGCGCCCATGAACCATGCTATTATGAACGGTGAAAAAGAAACCGGCTTAACTACTTTTTTCCTGAAACAAGAAATAGATACCGGTCAGATACTCTTCCAGGAAAAAGTAAATATAGGGCCTGAGGAGACCCTGGGTGAACTGCACGACCGGATGAAGATTGCAGGAGCCGCCTTGGTATTAAAAACTGTCAGGGCTATTGAGACGGACCAAATCGAACCGGTTGATCAGGGAATATTCATTAAAGAAGCAGGTCCTTTGAAGCCCGCACCTAAGATATTTAAAGAAGATTGCAGGATAGAATGGGATAAACAGGTTGAGGAAGTGCATAACAAAATCCGCGGATTGAGTCCTTTTCCGGGAGCTTTCACCTACCTTCAATCCCCTGCTGGAGAAGAGTACTATATCAAAATATATCGTACAGTAATAAAAGAATCTGGGATAAAAAGTATTCCAGGCAGCATCCGAACTGATGGAAAAAGCTATCTTGAAATTGCCACAAGCGATGGCATTTTAGAGCTTATTGATATTCAGCAAGCTGGAAAAAAAAGGATGAATTCGACTGATTTTCTGAAAGGATTCAGGATAAATGAAGCCTGGAAGGTCTCCTGAAAAATAAAAAAATACCTAAAACTCTACTCCCATAAGGCTTTCCGGAGCCAAGTTATCAACAAAAATCCTGTTTTATTAACATTTTCAAGGGTTTCCGAGCTTTGGACTTGACATTTGCCGCGAATAGCGTACCTTTGCAGAGATTTCATTTGTTTAATAAAAACTTATAATTATGAACAAAGCAGAATTAATTGATGCAATGGCAAAAGAAACCGGCTTAACGAAAGCTGATGCCAAAAAAGCACTTGAATCATTTGTAACCACTACCATGAAAGCCTTGAAAAAGAATGACAGGGTCGCGTTGGTTGGATTTGGCTCATTTGCAGTTGCCAAGAGAGCTGCCCGTAAAGGCAGAAACCCTCAAACCGGTAAAGAAATAAAAATCGCAGCTAAAAAGGTTGTGAAATTCAAACCGGGAGCAGATTTATCTAACACTGTTAAGTAAGACTGCATTACAAATAAAAATTGGAACCGGCCGGAGAAATCCAGGCCGGTTTTTTTATATGTATACTGTCAAGCTATCCATAGGCAGTATAAAACGATAGGGCAATTTTGCATCTTCTTTTGCATAGGCCACTCCAACACGCGGCCCTATAATGATATCCTGGCTTTTAACTTTAAGCTGCCTGTCCTCCAGCCAAATCATCTGGCCAAGCAGGTCCTCCCCGCTTTGGGAATAATGGATGCCCAATAATTTCGAGACTTTTCCCGGGCCCTTTCCTATTTCAATCAATTTCCTCTTATGAGCGTTCCTTTCGAGCATAATATCAATTCCTGTCACCGGATAAATTCCACGGATCAGTATGGCATGGGGGATATCTTTTTCGTTTGTTACAATATTAAAAAGGGAATGTATTCCGTAACAGAGATAAATATAAGCTACACCTCCCCTGGCATACATTATTTCAGTCCGCTTAGTCCGGAGTCCGTTATAGGCATGCGAAGCACGGTCAGTCGTCCCTTTGTATGCTTCTGTCTCAGTGATAATCCCTCCCCTTAATTTTCCATCAATATTTGTAAAAAGATACTTTCCCAAAAGCTCCCTGGCAATTTCAACTACATCGTCTCTCAGGTAAAATGTACGATCAAGCCGCTTTATATCTTTCATTCTATTTAAAATTAAAAAATATCCTGAATTATTCTTTTACAAGCTTAATAAATTTCCTCATTCATCCTGACAAAGTATTAACGAAATTGAAATATAAGCAACTTTAAATTTTTCAGCCCCTTCAACACTGAGCTAAGTACTTAATAATCTATCACTTCATATACAGATCAACAAATCATTATGTTTTAATATTAAAGGCCGCAAGAGTCATTATTACTTGTACCTTTGCAAAAAATTTCAAAACATTAAAATGACCTTAAGCAGATTCAGAAATATAGGGATTGCTGCACATATAGATGCAGGCAAAACGACTGTAACAGAGCGTATTCTCTTTTATACGGGTATTAACAGGAAAATGGGAGAAGTTCATGATGGAAAAGCTACCATGGACTTCATGAAACAGGAACAGGAAAGAGGCATTACCATAGCCTCAGCAGCCATTTCAACTTATTGGAAAGATCACCAGATAAATATTATAGATACTCCGGGACATGTCGATTTCACTGTAGAAGTGGAGCGTTCACTCCGGGTGATCGACGGAATGATAGCGGTGTTTTGTGCTGTCAGTGGTGTAGAGCCTCAAAGTGAGACCGTATGGAATCAGGCCGATCGTTACAGGGTACCCCGCATCGCTTTCATTAATAAGATGGACCGGACCGGAGCTGATTTCGAAGATGCGGTCGGAATGATGGACCAATATCTTGATGCCAATGCCGTTCCCTTCCAGATCCCCATGGGTTCAGAAGAAGATTTTATTGGTATAGTTGATGTCCTGGCTAAAAAGGCTTATATCTTTCAGGATTATGAAAGAATAGATAAAAAGATCCCGGAAGAATACATGCCTGCATATGAAAAAGCCCGTTCTTACATAATTGAAAAACTGGCTGATTTTGATGATGAGATCATGGATTGTTTCCTGGAAGACAAAGAGGTTTCAGATGCAAGGCTGAAGGAAGTTGCCCGCGATGCTACCCTGAAACTTATGATTACCCCGGTTTTCTGTGGTGCAGCATATAAAAACAAAGGTGTGCAGTTATTGCTTGATGCTGTGATCGATTACCTTCCTTCTCCGCTTGACATCGGAGCTATAGTAGGTCTGGACGTGGATGATCCGGAGAAATCGCATACCCGGAATCCTAGTTCTAAGGAACCTTTTGCTGCCCTGGCTTTCAAGCTTATAAATGACCCTTACGTGGGACAGCAGACTTTTATCCGGATATATTCCGGAACACTTAAAAGCGGCATGCAAATCCTGAATTCCACAAAAAATAAATATGAGAGGATAGGTCGTTTGTTGAGAATCCATGCCAAAGACAGGGAAGAACTAAGTGAAGCCGGTCCAGGGGATATTATTGCACTGGTTGGTATGAAACTTACTAAAACAGGCGACACCCTCTGTGATCCCGCCCATCCTTTATACCTGGAAAATATACAAATACCGCCGACGGTTATTGAAATGAAGATAGTTCCTCCTAACAGGAAAGATTCCAATAAACTCGGAGAAGCCCTAAATAAATTGTCGAATGAAGATCCTTCCTTCAATGTCCGTTTTGATGAAGAAACCAATGAAACTATTATCAGCGGAATGGGAGAACTTCACCTGGAAATAATTATCGACCGGCTGAAACATGAATTCGGCGTAGAGGTGGAAGTTGGAGAGCCGGCTGTAGCCCTGAGGGAAACTATTACACTTGAAGTGGAAAGCGATTTCAAATATGCAAAACAGTCAGGTGGAAAGGGCCAGTTTGCTCATACTGTCATCCGAATTGAGCCCAATGAAGGAAAAGGATATGAATTTATCGACAAAATTAAAGGAGGTGCAATTCCACTTGAATATATTCCTTCGGTTGACAAAGGTATCCGGAAAACACTTGAAGATGGCGTATTAGCCGGATTCCCTGTGGTGGATGTGAAAGTAGTGCTCCTCGACGGGAAGTTCCATCCGGTTGACTCATCAGATTTTGCTTTCCAGACCTGTGGTTCCATATGCTTTAAGAAAGGTTTCATGAAAGCCAATCCCATCCTTCTTGAACCGGTGATGAAAATCGAGATCAACACCCCGGATGAATCCATTGGGGAAATCGTTGGGAATCTTAACCGCCGCAGAGGAAAAATCGAATCGATGAGAAGGCATCGTAAGGGTGCCCAGCAACTTGTAGGTTTAGTACCATTGATGGAGATGTTCGGCTATGCAACCGCCCTGAGGAATTTATCCAGCGGTCGTGCCAATTATTCAATGGAATTTTACAAGTACTTGCCATTGCCTTTATCTGTTCAGGAAGATGTTTTAAAGAAAATACAGGAGAAGAAAAAGGCTGAAGCCTGAGCCTGATAATGTTTCCAAAAGAATTTATCCATGGGACCTGGTCTTTTAAAACCAATCCCATGGTTTTTTTTATGTTTGCGTGAAATATCTGAATTGAATCAATATCTTTGGGGTGATTATTCTTCTATATGAAAAGGCTCATTCCGGCGGCTTTATTACTTGTCTTATTCCTAAGCACTGAAGGACCTTACCTGGTATTTAAGATTTTACAACAGAGAACCAGGTCAGAAATTAAGCAACAGATTCGAAATAATATTAAAACTTCTGAATTAACGCTTATAAGAGTTCCGCTTTCAGACCTTAGTTCCCTTCATTGGGTAAAAGAGAACAAAGAATTCAGAAAAGAAGGCGAATTATATGATGTAGTCAGAACAGAAGTAAATGAAAAATTCATTACTTATTATTGTATTAATGATAAGAAGGAAGAAAGCCTCATTGCAGGGTATAAACGCTTTTCCGGCAGGCAAAAAACCCTTCTCTTACTAAATCGTTTGATCCAGAACAATTACCTCCCCCAGGTTTTAGATATGCCCCTGTTTCAAAGGGACATTGTTTATTTATTCCATTTCATCAATCAGGATTATACTCTATATAAAAAGGACCTCAATAATCCTCCTCCCAAATATTCAGCCCTAAGCTAAAACTATTTTCCTTTAAAATTTACTCATTAACAGTTCAATGCCTGTCTTAATTCAGAGCATTGCATTATTAATTATTTATATAAATGTTTAAAAGTATAATTATGAAAATCAGATTATATCTAACATCCATACTTTTTTTGATTTCAGTTTTTGCCATCTCCCAGGAAGTTAAGCAGGATACTCTTACTAATAAAAACCTGGAGGAAGTAGTTATAACTGCAAGCCGTGTTTCGGTCCCCCTGAAACTTAACCCGGGTTCAACTTCACTGGTGACGCCAAAGGAACTTTCAACAATGCCCAGAACCATTTCAGTGGATGAAGCCCTGAGATTCGTTCCGGGTGTCCGTATTGATAACCAGGCGAATGGTTCACGTGTCCACATGTCAATCAGGGGACAGGGCATTTTATCTGAAAGAGGTCTGAGGGGAATAAGGGTGATCATCGACGGCATCCCTGTCAATGATCCTTCCGGCTTTGCTCCTGACCTATATGACGTGGATTGGGCCACGGTTAATAATATAGAAGTACTGAGAGGCCCTTCGGCAGCCCTTTACGGAGGCTCATCCAATGCCGGTGTATTGAATATAAGCACGCAGGATGGCGGAACTAAACCGGTAAACGGAACTGCTTTCGTGAGTGCAGGTTCCAATGGGTTTTACAAGATCTTAGGCCAGGTTGACGGCACTAAGGACAACTTAAACTACAGAGTTTCCTATTCCCGTATGGGAGGTAATGGCTATCGACATCACACTGCCTTCTGGGCCAACAATTTCAGCGAAAAAGTTAACTGGACCCCGGCAAAAAGAGTAAAGATCACCCAGACTCTTTTGGTAACAGATTACTTCAATCAGAATGCTGAAGGATTAAATCTTTCGCAATTAAATGATCCACGACAGGCCAATCCGGATGCCATACCAATGAATGAATATCAAAAGACCCGCCGGGTAACCAATGGTATTAGCGGTGAAATTGGAATTTCAGAGAAGCAGCGCATACATTTCAGCGGCTATATTCGTCTGACCGACTATAAAGAGCCCGGATCTTCAGCCGTCCAGTACAGGGCTCTCAGGAATACGGGAGGATCGCTTATGTACAGTCTGGATCTCGGTAAACAAAAAATCAAAAATCACCTGAGCCTGGGAACCGACCTGGAATGGCAGATCATCAATGAACATAAAGTTCCTAATATCAAAGACAGCACGCGTACAGAAGATTTCGGTGATGTGAGTGAAAAAATAATTGAAGGAGATATACTCCTGGCTAACCAGAACATACTTCAAAGGTCCTTTGGTATTTTCCTGATCGACCGCCTGGAGTTGGGGCCTAAATTAAACGCTATGCTCAATGTACGTTATGATGACATCCACAATGAGCTGAACGATATGCTCGGTCAAAGCGTTGATCTTTCAGGGAAAGCTGATTTTGACCAGACTACCGCACGGATCGGACTGGTTTACACCCTGAGTCCATCCGTATTTCTCTTTGCAAACTGGGGGCAGGGATTTCTTCCTCCGGCAACTGAAGAACTGGACAATAATCCTGATTCTTATGGAGGTTTTAATTCTAATCTGGTGCCGGCCACTTCCAGTGGCCCTGAACTGGGCATGAGAGCTTACCTGGGAAACTACCTTTACGGGAATCTTACCGCTTTCCTACTAAACACCAAAAATGATTTCTACAGGTACCGCATCACCAATCGTCCCCTTGAGACTTTTTACGGCAACGCCGGCTCAAGCCGGCGCTACGGCCTGGAAGCTTACCTGAAAGCTGATCCGGTTAAGAACCTCGAATTGCAGCTTGCCTATACCTATTCCCATTTTACCTATACCTCACCCGACAGCATCGACGGAAACTGGCTGCCCAATTCACCTCAGCACCAGCTTTATGCCGACCTCTCCTATAAGTTCCTGGAGCACTTTAGCGTGGGGCTCAGCACCGAACTGCAAAGCAAGTGGTATATTTATACCGATGTGCAACATAAAGATATCTATCAGGATGGCTTCAATCTATACCACGCCAGGATAAGCTATGCTTTCAATCTTGGCAAAAGCAAAGCTGAAATTGCAGTCTATGCTAAAAATCTTACTGATAAAGCATATATCGCATTCACTGAACCCGACCCTGATGGAAACTCTTATCAGCCGGGCGCCGGAAGGGAATTCTTCGGAAGCCTGAAAATCCGTTTTTAGAAAAACAGGTCATTCCCTGCTGTTTCTTATTTTTCACAATACGTTTCCTTCTTTCATGAATGAAAGAAGGAAACGTTTTTAAGATTAAATAATCTTCATGAAAGTATTCAGGGTCAGAACATCTAACTGACATAAGGATATCATAATCATCATAATCCGGAAAAGATATCTGCTCATTTTCCTTGCTATCCTTTTCATTTACCTGAGTGGCCGTATCACCACATCGATAGCCCCGACCCCGAATTTGGCAAGGGAAGCGCTGTGATTTTCCATACTTTCATATTCCTGGAGTTTTTTGATAATAGCGTTTTTTAGGCTACCATTACCCACACCATGGATAAAAGTTACTTTATGGAAATTTCTTTCGACGGCACTCTCGACGCATCTGATAAAATATTCAATCTGAATATTCAGCATGTCATGCGGCTTAAGGCCTTCTATATTGTCTAACAGTTCCCCGATATGCAGATCTACTACAGCTTCCTTAGGCCCGGTCTGATGTTTCTCAATGAGACTTTCAGGTTTAACCTGCCTGGCTTTCATGATCCGGATTGCTTCTTCATCCATTTTGGAGTCTTCCCGGCTAATGACCGATGGCTGACTGGAAAGTGAAGATATGGAAATAAGTAGTGATTTCTCCTCCAGGAATTCCGAATCGCGGTAATTTTCCTCTTTATTAAAGCGGTTAGCCTTGATATCAAACTCGGTGGAAACAGGTTGCAACACACGGTCGGGACTCTCTGAGAAAAAAAGTAATTGTACGATGCCCCGTGACCAAAGCAAAAGAGCATCCCTGTCCAGGGTATCGATGAGGAGTTTATTTCCGGGAAATACCACATCATAATCCTTGCCTTCGAGTTTATTCTCCTCTTCCAGGAAAAGATTATAAAGCACAGTATAAGGAGTATGGTTCACCAGGTAAATCTCGACCATACCGGTCACAAGCCATTTCTGATCATGGGGAACAAAGGCAAGATATACACCGGATGGATTTTTCACACGGAATGAATAATTACCCAAAGCGCTTTGCCGGTCTATATATTCGTCTTCCTGATCCCCTGGATCAAAGCCTCTTTCCGCCTTTTCAAGGCCTGATCCCGACGGAATCTTGGCCCCATTAGCTGAATTACTCTCCCTTCCCTTGATTTTGCTTATGTCGACATTAAAATCTTCATCAAACATGCTGGCTACTTTACCGATTTGATCAACTTTGATCAATTCACTGCTCATAGTTGGCAGGTCAAAACCATCAGAAGTCAGAACATAAACCATCGAACTACTGATAATCTTAGAGATGACCCCACCGCCGGTCTGGTTTAAAAATTTGACTTTATCTCCTATATTGAATTTCATATTTACTGAATTTTATGCAAAATTAATGTATATGCCTCAGGGACGGACATAAATACAAAGAAAAGAGCCAACAGAGTGGAAAAGAAGAGAAATGGCAGGATATCTATTAGGCTTCAATTATTTATTCCAGGGCTTTCATGAATTCAGCCCTTATATAATAGGCGCCTTCGATTACAATCAGGGCACCTTCCGGCAGATCACCCAAAAGGTTTATTTGGGCAAAACCGTCTTCAATCAGGCCGGGTTTGACCGGAATTTTCCTGAATCTAAAATCGGAAGCTGTAGGCTCATCCAAAGTATAATAAATATAATATTCATTTTCATTTTCAGCTATCAGAGCGTTCTCAGGCAAAGCCTGGAACATTGACTCTCCGGTATGGATGGTAGCTGCGACAAACATACCCGGAAAAAGATTCTCTTCCCTGCTCTTAAAATGTGCAAGTACAGGCACAGTGCGGGCGCTTTCCTCCATGGTACTGCCAATGGCAAACACAGAAGCTTCATATATCTTATCCCCAAGGTTGGAGAGGCTGAAAGTAACACGCTGACCGGTTTGCACCAAGGGTACATCTTTTTCAAATACCATCAGTTCTATGTGCAAATCAGATTTATTTACCACATCAAATAGTCTTTGATCCGGACCTTCATATTTCCCCAGATTCGTATTGATCTTATCTACCTGTCCGTCAATCGGGCTCCTGAGAACCAGATATTCTTCTATTTGCCCCTTAGCCAGTTTGTCCATATCAAAACCTCCGGTCCGGAGCATGATCTCCAGGGCGTCGTAGCGGGTTTTAGCTGAAAGATAATTTCTTTCGCTCTCCTGGAAACTTTTCTCAGAGGACACATTTTCCCGGTTCAATACCTTCTGCCGTTCAAACTGGCTTTTCGCATGGTCATAATTATAACGGGCATTCAGGTAATCTTCCTGGGCCTGGATAATATCAGTATGTATCAGTTTGCATAAAGCTGTACCTTTTTTGACCTTATCCCCGATATGGACTACTATCTCTGATACTATTCCTCCAATCATTGTACTTACGGCAGCCTCACTATTATGAGGAAGAATCAGCCTACCCCTTGCATTTACATCGTGCGACAGTTCAGCTTCCTGGAAATTTCCAAGGCTTATACCTGCCTCCCTGATCTGAGCGCCGCTTAAAGTAACCTGATCGGGCACAGAGGCCACAGACATGGTTTCTTCTTTTGTTTGATGAGTATTGCAGGAAATGATTGTTCCCGCGATGAAAAGGATGATAAGAATATGAATATTTTTCATAGGATATGTACTATTTTTTCCGTTATAATTCCTTTAGCTAAAGATGTCCTACATCTTTTGCGTAAAATATTGAATTTCAATAATTGTCTGATTAAAATCATTCAGGGCGTCAAGATACTGCAATTGGATTTCAAAAGCCAGTGTAGTGTTCTGCACATATTCAAGGTAATCAATCTCACCCTGACTGTAACTAAGCACTGTATTTTTGATGAGCTGCCCGGCCTGAAGCAATGCATTTTCTTCATAATACCGTAAAGCATATTCATTTTTGCCAAGCTGGATATATAATTGTTTAGCCTGTGTGATCAGGTATTGTCTCTCTAATAACAGATTATTTTTTGCAATTTCCTGATGTACTTTAGCCGACTGTATTTTACCACTATAGGACCAGAACCATATAGGAACACTGATTCCCAGGATCCATCCCCTGAATCCCCGCTCGCTATCAATGCTCTGATCAAAATATCCAAAATTCAGATCCGGAAAAGCCATCATTTTCTCCCTGTTCTGCTTTGCTTTCATTATATCTATCTCATTTTCAAACCTTAAAAGAATAGGGTTTGAAATCAGCCAGGAAGTATCGGTCATGACCGGGGCGAAAAGTTTTTGAAGGCTATCCCGCTCAGGTATATAGTTTCCTTCAACATTCATAAACCGCTTCAATTCATCTTCAGTATAGCTGATTTCTGCTTTCACATCATTCATAAGTTTACTCATGGCCATTGAGCGGGTTTGGGCCGTAAGTAAAGTTATCTGGTTTACATCCCCAACCCTGTACTGTACTTCAACGGATTTTCTGAAATCCTGATAAATACTGTCCTGCTTTATTAAAACCTTCTTTTTATGGTATAGCATCTGCCAGTAATAATAAATGGCTTTCACATCCCTCTCCAGCTTTTTCCGGGCAAGCTGATAATTGTTCCGGGCATAATTTTCAGTTTCCGACTGAATTCTGTGCTGTGCAGAATAGACTGCGGGAAAATGGATTCTTTGACTAATAAGGAGATGATTATCCTGCAGGGACGAATTTATCTGTCCGCGAGTCCAGTTGATCTCAGGAGCAGGCAAATCCACTGCCGACTTTTTCAGCTTTCCGGCAGCATCGAGCTGCATAGCGGCATCCTTGATATGATAATTCCTTTCAAGCGCATAGGATAATGCCTGCTCAAGACTAAGTTTTTCGGCTTGTTGTTGTGAATAAGCAGAGGAAGAAAAGATGCCTGCAAAGATCAGTATCAGGATCACAGTTACATAATTACTTTTGGGAATGGCTGTCTTCTTTTTCTTACTGAAAAGCACATAGAAAACCGGGAGGAGCACGAGCGTAAGGAATGTTGCCGTAACCAGACCGCCTATAACAACCGTTGCAAGGGGTCGTTGCACTTCTGCTCCCGGGGCATTCGAAAGAGCCATGGGAAAAAAGCCCAGGGCAGCCACAGCGGCAGTCATGATAACCGGCCTGAGCCTTTGCCGGGTTCCAACCTTCACTCTTTCATAAATATCAGTCATTCCCTCTTTATCCAATTGATTATAATATGAAATTAAAACTATCCCATTTAAAACGGCTACTCCGAAAAGCGCTATGAAGCCAACTCCACCTGATATGCTGAAGGGCATTCCGCGGAGATACAGGGCCCATATCCCGCCAATTGCAGCCAGTGGAATAGCTGTAAAAATCATTGTAGCCTGGCGGAGGGAATAAAATGCAAAATACAGGAGGACAAATATAGCAGCCAGGGCTACCGGCACCGCCACGGATGAACTCTTTTGCGCAGCTTGCAGATTCTCGAACTGACCGCCATATGTATAATAATATCCCGGCGGGAGAGGCTGCTTTTCCTGTAATACCTGCCGGATCTCTTCTACAAAAGATTGCACATCCCTGTTCCGGATGTTGACACCTATCGTAATTCTTCGTTTTGTATCATCACGGGAAATTTGCAAAGGTCCCTTTTCAAAGGTAATATCAGCAACCTGGCTAAGCAGGACAAGCTGATCTGCCGGCCTGTTTATTGCCAGGTTTCGCAAACTGCCTATATTTTTTCGATAAGATTCTTTAAGTCTTACGACTAAATCAAAACGTCTTTCACCTTCAAAAATAACCCCGGCAGCCTCCCCTGCAAAAGCGGTGCGGATAATCTTATTTATTTCATCTATAGTAAGATTGTACTGGGCCAGTTTGTCACGTTTATAACGTACAACTAACTGCGGAAGACCTATGACTTGTTCGACTTTCACATCTCCCGCACCGGGGACATCCTGTATGAAGGAGGCTGCACTGTTTCCCAACTCATATAGCTTTGTCAGGTCCTCTCCATAAATCTTCACAGCTACATCCGACTTCACACCTGTCATAAGCTCATTGAAACGGAGTTGAATAGGTTGCTGAAATTCAAAGGAAACCCCTGGCAGAACAGAAAGGGCCTGTTTCATTTTATCTGCCAGTTCCTCCCTTGTAGAAGCTGAAGTCCATTCTTCCTTATTTTTCAGGATGATCATTATATCGGCATCCTCCATAGCCATAGGATCTGTAGGAACTTCAGCCGTCCCTATTTTGGAAACCACGCTTTTCACTTCCGGGAAATTTTCCAAAAGGATTTTTTCCACTTTGGTAGTTGTATTGACACTTTCAGTAAGTGAAGAACCTGGCGTCAAAGTCATCTGGGCCGCCAGGTCACCTTCTTCCAGAGTTGGAATAAATTCCCCTCCCATTCTGCTGAATATATAAAAACTGATGGTCATAAAAATAATTACCCCGCTAATCAACAATGCTTTATGGCGCAGGGACCAATCCAGAACAGGGGCGTGGGCCTTTTCCAGATATCCGACGAGACGATCAGATATAGTCTTTTTATGTTTCAGGTTTTTATTCAGGAAGAGTGAAGCCATCATTGGGACGTAGGTAAGTGAAAGAATCAGTGCCCCCAGTAAAGCAAAACTCACAGTCTGTGCCATTGGTTTGAACATTTTTCCTTCAATTCCGGTAAAAACAAAAATGGGAATATATACGATCAGGATTATAAATACCCCAAAAACTGCGGATTTCCCAACCCGCATTGCTGCAGTGGATATATTCAGGTTCATTTCTTCCTGGCTCAGCCTGACGGTCTTATATTTGCTATCCAGTCTGTGCAGGATACCTTCTACTACTATGACCGAACCATCGACTATGAGCCCAAAATCAACGGCTCCTAAACTCATAAGATTTGCCGATACCCCGAAAATATTCATCAGGGAAAAGGCGAAAAGCATGGAAAGCGGGATGACCGAGGCTACAATGAGGCTGGCCCGGAGATTACCTACCAATAGCATCAACACTAAAATCACGATGATCCCTCCTTCAATAAGGTTCTTGCTGACAGTATTCACCGTTTTCATGATCAGAGCGGAACGATCCAGATAAGGATGGATCACCAGGCCTTTGGGGAGTATTTCCTGTACTTTGGCAATCCTGGTTTTCACATCATTTATAACCTGAGCGGAATTGGCACCGCGAAGCATAAGTGTAATTCCTCCAACAGCCTCACCTTTACCATCCTTGGTCATAGCCCCGAAGCGTACCGGTGCGCCAAAGGTCACTGCAGCTACATCTTTAATCAGGATTGGCACACCCTTGATATTTTTGATAACTATATTTTCAATATCTTCCTTGTTCTTGACAAGACCTTCAGCGCGGATATAAAAAGCATTGGGACCTTTTTCAATATAACTTCCACCTGTGTTCTGATTGTTCTGTTCAAGCGCATCAAATATTTCAAGGATCGTAATATCCATTCCAACCAGGGTGCGGGGTTCGATGGTTACCTGGTACTGCTTTAGAAAGCCCCCGAAACTATTGATTTCAACTATCCCGGGAATTCCGGAAAGTTGCCTTTTGATAATCCAGTCCTGCACAGTTCGTATATCCATGGGAGAGTAACGATCTTCAAAACCAGGCTCCGGTTCGACAACATATTGATATATCTCTCCCAAACCTGTAGTAATAGGCATCATCTCTGGTTTTCCATATCCGGTCGGAATATTCCCTTCGGCGATCATGATCTGTTCACCAACCATCTGTCGGGTCCTGTAAGGATCGATATTATCCTTGAAAACTACCGTTACTACCGAGAGGCCGAATCGTGAAATTGAACGGATCTCAGTCACCCCCTGAAGATTAGCCATGGCGATCTCTACCGGAAAGGTGATAAACTGTTCTATTTCCTGAGGCGCCAGAGAAGGCGAAGTAGTAATTATCTGCACCTGATTATTGGTAATATCCGGAACTGCATCTATCGGCAACTGTGTGAAATTATAAGCGCCCCAGGCCATGAGTGCAAGGGTCAGAATACCGATAATAAGACGGTTATTGAGCGAAAATTCAATAATTTTATCAATCATAACATATATAAAGATGATGAATACTGACTCTAATCAAAGTTACGATTTCCTTGACTTAGATGAAAGACAGCTTTCCTGCTTAATGCCACTTACTCAGATTTTTAACATCCCATCTATTATATATCAATCTTTTACATAATTATTGATAAAGAATATAAATTATATGTGATTCAGGTGCATAATTTAAATCTTTAATAAATCGATTTTTTTTATATCAAAAAATATAATCCCCTTATTTATAAAACTTATCAGTATTCATTATATCCATAGCTTATTTAGAATGAATTCTATACTAAATGGTACTAATTTTGGGTTTAAAAGAGAAAATACCGGAATGAAATATAAATTGACTTTTACAGGAATTCTTAGCATTATTTTTTTAATGCTTTTAGTCTCTTGTAAAAAAAAGGAAGATGCTGAAATCAGATTCGGCAGTATTCATTTTAGTTTTTCACATCATGTTGATGATCAGGTTCTGATAAGGGATACGATGCTTTATATGAATGCAGCTGACAATCGCTATATGGTGACCGAACTCCAGTATTTTATTTCAGATGTAATTTTATACAGATTAAATAAAGAACCGGTACATATAAGCCTGGATAGTGGTATTCATTATATAGATACTGACATCCCCTCTACATGGGAATGGGCAGTTAATGATGTTATTCCCATTGATAAGTATGATTCCATCAGTTTTATTTTCGGCCTGGATGAAAACACAAATAAAGACCTTCTTTTTACCGACCCTCCTGAGTCCCTGATGTTTTGGCCCGATCAGCTGGGTGGCGGATTTCATTATATGAAATTGAATGGAAAATGGCTTGATAATAATAATCAGGTGAATCCGTTCAATTTTCACCTGGGAATCGGTCAAACTTATGATACCCTGGGCAAAGTTACGGGATACGTGCAAAATTACTTCAGGGTAAATCTTCCGAATTCCTCCTTCCTAATGACGGATAAAACTATGAATATCAACATAGTAATGGATATAAACCGATGGTTCAACAGTCCAAATGTCTGGGATTTTAATTCCTGGGGAGGAAGTATTATGCAGAATGAGGATGCCATGCGGACGGCGTGTGAAAATGGTCGGAATGTTTTTGAAATTGGATCAATCTCAGAAGATCCCGAATAAGACTTCGTCTTTCCGGGATCAATTCGACTAAGGAATTTTTCTTCGCTTCGTTTGAAAAATTTGAATCTCATTGATTAAAACAGTGTATCTGATGTTAAAAAAAACGGGCTATTCTTTACTTCTATTCACCATTCTTGCACTTTTATCATGTACAAAACATGATGATGTGGAACTGAAACCTGTATTTGAAGCCACGCCCTATGAGATAAAGATCCCTTTTGGTTTCCCGAAAAAACTGAATATCCCTGCCGATAATCCCATGACTGTTGAGGGGGTGGAATTAGGAAGATATTTATTTTATGATGGCCGGATTTCGGGCAATACCGATCCGGATATGCAGATGAGCTGCTCCACCTGTCATCTCCAGTCCAGATCTTTCGAATGTGGGATTGATAATCCCCGCTTTACCGGCGGTCATCCCTTCGGTGTGACAGGTATCTTAACTCCCGAGGTAATGCTCCCCCTGATAAACCTGGTATGGAATCAAAACGGTTATCTATGGAACGGTTCTATAAGTAATGATAATCCGGATCCCCGGTACCGGAATATTGAAGCGCTCACTTATATGAGTATTATTGCTCCCCACGAGATGAATAGCGATACTGCCTCAGCAATCAGACTGATACAGGAGACTCCCGGCTATCCAGAACTCTTCGAAAAAGCTTTTGGCAGCAGGGTGGTTACTCTCGATCGCATGAGCAAAGCGATTGCACAATTCGTGAGGACCCTGATCTCTTCCGATTCTAAATTTGACCGCTATATGCGTGGTGAGGAGCAACTCAGCCAGCCTGAGCTGAATGGATATGTGCTTTTTTCGACCGAAGAAGGCGGCGATTGCTTTCACTGCCATGGAGGTTCGGGAAATCCTTTATTCACAACCAATTTATTTTATAATAACGGGAAGGATTCGATCTTTAATGATACCCGGGACCGTTTTTCCGTCACCGGGGACCCGATGAATAAAGGAGCCTACAAAGCGCCTACCCTCCGGAATATAGAACTGACCGGCCCCTACATGCATGACGGACGATTTAAAACACTCGATGAAGTCATTGATTTTTACTCCCAGGGTCTGGTTCAGTCACCTTATGTTGATCCGCTTATGCATCATATCAATTATGGCGGGGTACAACTCACAGCGTCCGAAAAAGCCGATTTGAAAGCCTTTATCCTTAGCCTGAGGGACGATAAGTTTCTAACTAACCCCGACTTCGCAAGACCCGCAAAACTACCGGGTGAATAAAGTACCTTGAAAAATCCTATGAAAAAGCCTCTCAGCCGGCACTTAATCAATACCGGCTGAGAGGCTTCAAATGAATATTAATAGCTCGGTTTTACATTCATATTATACATCACGAATGACCAAAGATCGGCATACTCGTCAATGATCTTGGATGTGGGAGTCCCTGCCCCATGGCCCGCGCTTGTTTCGATACGCACCAGGATCGGGTTATTACCTTTATAAGTAGCTTGTAAGGTGGCGATATATTTAAAAGTATGTGCCGGCACCACCCGGTCATCATGATCGGCTGTTGTGGCCATGATAGCCGGATAATTCAGCCCGGGCTTAATATTATGCAATGGTGAGTATGCATAAAGATACTTGAACATGGCAGCGCTGTCTTCCGAAGTGCCATAGTCGGATGCCCAATGCTTTCCAATGGTGAATAAATGATAACGGAGCATGTCCATCACACCGACCTCGGGCAGAGCTACACGAAAAAGATCCGGACGCTGGTTCACCACCGCACCAATCAGCAATCCTCCATTCGACCCGCCTTCAATTGCGAGCTTTTTACTGGATGTATATTTATTGTCGATCAAATATTCGGCCGCTGCTATGAAATCATCAAAAACATTCTGCTTGTTATAAAGGGTACCGGCTTTATGCCAGCTTTCTCCGTATTCACCGCCTCCGCGAAGGTTCGCAATGGCAACTACAAATCCGTTTTCAAGCAAAACGAGCCTGGTAATACTAAAACGGGGGGTCAGTGAAATGTTGAAACCGCCATAACCATAAAGCAGGGCCGGGTTATTTCCATCAAGCTTGATTCCTTTCTTATGAACCAGAAACATAGGTATTTTCGTACCATCCTTGCTGGTATAAAAAACCTGGTCAGCCTGGTATTTATCCGTGTCGAAATCAATTTTAGACCGGCTGTATTCTTCCGAAGTGTTATTGGCCACATCATACTTATATACTATGGAAGGATTTGTAAAAGATGTAATAGTATAAAATGTGATCTGGTCTTCTGCTTTTCCGCCAAAACCTGAAACCGAGCCTAAAATTGGAAGGTCGATATTATAAAGATACTTGCCGGCAGGGTCAAAAACTTCTACTTCACTCCGGGCATCCTTCATATACTCAGTAATTAACTTGCCTCCTACTATCGATACGCTGGTCATTACGTTTTCCTTTTCCGGGATCACTTCTATCCAGGCTTCCCTGTCGGGATTCTTCATATCAGCGGCCAGCAGATGAAATTTGGGGGCCCCTGAATCTGTCATGATGTAAAGCTTTCCGTCAAAATGCTCTATCACGTTGTAATTCTGATCAAAAGTTCCGACAAGTTCCACAAAGTCTGAATTCTTCTTTTCCAGGTCCTTGACATACAAAGCATTCCCATTTGTGGATTCAGTCGCATACATTATCAGATATTTATTATCATCTGTCACCTGTGCTGAAAACATCCTTTCGGGATGAGACGGATCTTTGTAAATCATCAGGTCCTTATCCTGGGGTTCACCAACTTTATGGTAATAAAGACTTCCATTTGTATTTTCCCCGGAAAGCTCCGCCCCTTCTGTTGGCTTTGGGAAACGGGTATAAAAAAATCCATCTTTATACCATGCCATGCCCGAAAACTTAATCCATTGAAGATGATCCACCAAATCATTTCCGGATTCCAGATCCTTGATATAAAACTCGTTCCAGTCGGAACCTCCCCTGGATACCCCGTAGCCAATATATTTTCCGTCCCTCGAAGGAGAAAACACGGTCATCGAAACAGTCCCGTCCTCAGAAAGCGTATTTGGGTCCAGGATCATTTTTTCTTCCCCTTCCAGGCTATTTTTCATATAAACTACATCCTGATTCTGTAAACCGTTGTTCCGGAACAAAAAATAATGTCCTCCTCTTTCAAAAGGAGCTGATACCCTTGGATAATCCCATATCTTGGTCAACCTTTCCCGGATCTTGTCACGAAAGGGGATCTTTGCCAGATAAGAGCTGGTAAGTTCGTTCTCGGCCTTGACCCAGGCTTCGGTTTCTTTGGAATTATCATCTTCCAGCCAGCGGTAAGGATCTTTCACCTCTGTTCCGAAATAGGTATCTGTCTGATCAACTTTCCTTGCTTCGGGGTATTTCAACTTGTTTTCATTCATACATCCTGAAATAATTACTATTGAAGTAACAATTAATAAGAGTTTTGTTTTTTTCATAGGGGAAGGATTATAGAAATTAATAATTGTACAAGAATTCCGGCTGCAATGATTACAAATTTAGACATTTTAACAAGTTTTCCAAAAAACTTATGAAAAGGATCTATATATGTTTTGAATTTCAGGATAAAAATTTATTAAATCACGGGTATGAACCCCTGGCCAAGCCACAGACTCTAATTCCGTCCTTAAGAAACTGGGTATCATACCCTCCGACTAAGTCGGGATTGTTCAACTAAAAATTTTATATCACATGTTCATAAAATTTAAGTTTCACTAAGATTTCCGGAAGATTTTCGGCAGAAGGATGTACTTTTGAAAACTTTTAGAGAAGATTATATTTATGGAAATTATACTTAAATGCTGTTTTTCAATCAGATTCATTAAAAAATATTCTTATGGCAAAAAAAATTAAATCCGAAAAGATTTACCGGGTAGAAATAGATCCGGAGGAAGATCTGATTCCGGGCATAGAGGAAGGCATGTTGCAGAGTCATTATGAATATGATGATAAGGGCAATCCGACACTTGAAGTTCAATATGAATCAGATGGCCTGATGACCGAGAAAAATGAGTATTCCTACAATGCTGATGGGAAACTTTCGGGGATTTTTATTTATGATGATATGGGTGAAATACTGGAGAAAAAGACCATAGAGTGGGGAGATGATGGAAATATTATCTCTGAAACAGTTCATTACCTCGATGGTTCCGTAGATATCCTTCAATATAATTATGAAAATGGAAAATTAGCTGAGAAGAAGCTCATCGATGATGAAAATATTGTTGAAAGCACTGAAAAATATACATACTCGGAAGATAAGCTCTTGATGTTTGAAAAATTGAATGAAGAGGGGGAACTGGTTTATAAACATGAAAATGAATATGACGATGAGGGTAATTTGATATCTTCCTCGGTTTGGTCATCTGAAGACGGGGAAACTTTCAGCCGTTATACAACTTATCATCCCAACGGGCACAGGAAAACAGATATTAAATATGATGAAAATGAGCGCCCGGTTGAAAAGAGTGTTTTTGAAGAAAACCCAGACGGACGGACTTCGGTGATAACTGAGGAAAACACTGTCCGTAAAAACACAACCCAACTGGAATATGATGATAAGGGGCAGATCATACGGCAAACCGAAACGAATATGATGGATCTGTTGAATCATGAAATCCTCAGGGATTATGATCCGGATGGAAACCCCGAACTTACCCGCGTGAGAACGCGCATAGTCAATTCCGAATCTTTTTATTATTATGCTTTAATTTATGAATATGAATATTGGTAAGATATTTTGATAATTTGCCTTATATCTTATTGGATATAACCTTTATCTTATTCCTACATTGCTTGTTTATAATCATCTCACTAAATTTATAAAATACCAGTATTTATTGACCAACCCAAAATAATATTTTGAAAGCATCGGGGCCATTTTCTTTTTTACTTATTTCTGCTAACTGCGCTTAGTTATTAACCCACTGAACGAGCTTTTGGGGCAATGCAAGGTAAAAGCAAATTTTAACACCTGGTCTGAAAAAGGAACACCGCCTTCCCATTGGACGATACTAACCGACTCCACAGTTCAACAAACTCCCGAATTTATCCCCGGCAGACCCAGTTTCTTTGTGAGTGACCAGATCTTTTTCAACGTGAAGATCAACTTTACTATGAGAATGCTTCCATACGGGGATAATGATTTCGTAGGCTTTGTGTTTGGATACCACAATCCCCAGGGAATCGCCCCCCCGGATAGCTATAATTTTTTCTTGCTGGACTGGAAAAAGACCAGTGGCTTCTCAGAAAATAATCAATATAACGGTTTGGCAGGCTTTACTCTCAGCAAATATAACGGCACTGTGCCGACTGACGAGACAGAGAAGTATTTTTGGGGGCATAATAATTATCAAAGTGATTCCAAAATAAATATACTTGGAATGAAACATGGAAGTAGCTATGGATGGGAAATAGGTACCAATTATAATTTCGAATTGGATATATCCCAATCCAGGATTACTGTTCTACTGAATGATTCACTCCTGTTCGAAATCCCTGGCTGTTTTTCTCCCGCTAAAGTCGGCTTCTATACTTATTCTTCTTACAATATGGTTGTGAGCGATTTTGTCTATGAACCTTTTGTGGATTTTAACATATTAGGAGATCAGTTTTGTATGGGAGATGAGGTGTCTTGCCAGCTGGAAGATCCGGATTGTCCGGGTGCAACTGCCCTGCTAAATTCATGGACCTGGGACTGGGGAGATGGCTCAACATCATCAGATACAAATGGCACTCATGTATATAGCTATCCGGACTCTTATGATATTAGTCTTTACTCGGAATTTAGCGACGGTTGCAAGGACACAGTGGTCAAACAAGTCAGTATTGCTGAACCTGCAATTGATTTCCTGGTTTTACCGGATCATATATGTGTGAAGGATACCTTTAATTGCACTACGAGCCTCACATCCTGTCCGGATTCCCAGGTTTTACCCCTGCAAACCAAATGGGATTGGGGCAATGGGGAGACTTCCACCGGTTGGACCTCTTCCTATAGCTATGATATTGCGGGAACTTACCTTATAAGCGATACGGCTATATTCGAGGGGGGATATACCAGTTTTGCATCACATACAATAATAGTTTCCAACGAGCCTGAAGTATTTATAGGTAATGACACCACGGTGGATTATTACTCTTCATTAAGCCTCTCGGCCAATAATGGCCCGGATGCGCATTACGCATGGTCGAACGGGGATACACTTTCTTCAATAATTATAAAGGATATTTTCAGTGATACCATTGTTTCAGTGTGGGTTACAGTGAATGGATGCAGCGCTTACGATGAGATCCGGATTCATACAGTTAAGCCCCCGGAATCTCATTTTTGGATGCCGAATGCATTCAGTCCCGATCAAGATGGATTGAATGACTCATTCAAGCCTGTTTTAAGTTATCCCCGGATATCATCCTATAGCATGCTGATTTATAATCGCTGGGGACAAAAGATTTTTTCCACCACCGATTATAATGAAGGTTGGGATGGAAAAATCTCCGGCAAACTATGTCCCGCCGGTATTTTTGTCTACAAGATAATTTATGATGCCCCCGATGATAAAAACCAGCTTCAAACCTATGAGGTAAAGGGAACAGTATTGATGTTAAAATAAAGATTATCTGCGGAAAGATGATTTAAGAGTCGGCATATCTTCCGAATTTTATTCTCTCAATTTTGTTTAATGAGGGCCTTTTTCTTCCATCTGCCTGTGAGATAATACATATATGACAATACAAGACCGATGAACCAGGCTATCGGGATTCCCCACCATATGCCGACATAACCCATCTTTTCACTCAGATAATAACAGACCGGGATACGAATGATCCATAGTGAAATGAAGGTTATCAGCATGGGGATGAAAGTGTCTCCGGCTCCTCTCATCACACCACCTACCACAAACATCGTGGAAAAAACTATGTAAAAAGCCGGAACTATCAGGAGATAAGTCTTCCCGATAGCGATAACGGATTCATCATGAGTAAACAAGCGCATGATAGGGCCGCTGAATAAAATTGCCAGCAAAGATGTTAAAACAGAAATTATGGAAGTCATGCTGAAAGTTGCCAAAAGGCCCCTTCTCACTCTTTCCGGTTTCCTGGCTCCCAGGTTTTGCCCAACAAAGGTCGAGAGGGCGTTGGAAAAGTTCATGGCCGGCAATGATGCAAAGGAATTGATCCGGAAGACAACGCTGTAAGCCGCCGATGTATTTGTACCAAAACGGTTCACCAGCCAGTACATGGCCATCATGCCCAGGGCCACGAATGACTGCTGAAAACCTATAGGAAAGCCTATCTTCATTCCCTTCTTGAAGATGGGATAATCGAAAAACATTTTCCTCCAGCTCAGGTTGATAATCTCATGATACCTGTTCAGGTAAAGAATAGCCAGAATTAATGCCACGGCTTGTGAGATTATGGTAGCTAAAGCCACTCCCCTTACTCCCCAGTGCAGACCGATCACGAAAACCAGGTCCAGGATGACATTTAAAACAGTGGCAATAATCAGGAAATAGAGAGGCGTTTTGGAATCGCCCAATCCGCGAAGGATGGCACTGGTACTGTTAAATCCGAAAAACATAATAGTTCCCAGCATATAAATATCAAAATACTGTACCGCAAGGGGGATGACTTCCTTAGGAAGTCTGATAAGACGGAAGATCTGTTCACTGAATGTTATACCAATGACACTCACAAGGATAGAAGCGAAAAACATAAAAATAAAGAGCGTATCGATAGCTCTTCTCACTTTTTCCAGATCCTTGGCACCAAAATATTGAGCTATAATTATTGTAGAACCGGTAGCAATTCCAATGACCAGGGAAATAAGGGTAAAGATGATGGGGAAGGATGAACCGACGGCGGCCAGGGCCTCTTTCCCGATAAAGTTGCCTACGACGATACTGTCGACCACATTATATAGTTGCTGGAATACGTTTCCCAGTAACATAGGGGTGGCGAACTGCATGATAAGTTTACTTTCCTTTCCAACGCTGAGGTCTTTCATGCTGACAAAAAGAATGAGGCAAACCCGAATTTTTTTCAGGCAGGCAGCAAATTTACAAATTCTTTTTGTCGGGGAATGAAATATGCTTAGGCCCGGCTAAAGCCGGGCAGCGGAAAATATTGTAAATTTGCGGTTCAGAGGCAGTTCGCCCTGTCGCTCCGCCTTCGGGCGGGGAGGAAAGTCGGGACAACACAGGGCTCCATACTTCCTAACGGGAAGGTTCCGGCCTGGCCGGAAACAGCAAGTGCCACAGAAAATAACCTCCCCGACCTGGTCGGGGAAAGGGTGAAAACGTGAGGTAAGAGCTCACGGGATGCAGTGGTGACACCGCATCCGGGTAAACCTTATGGGTTGCAAGGCCAAATATGTCCTGGATGGGCTAAGCCGTCGCAAAGACGCTTAACCCGCGTTGCGGCCCGCAGCGGTCCTTTCGTAAGGAAGCTGCCAGGACGGGTAGGCTGCTTGAGGTCACGGGTGACCGTGATCCCAGATAAATGACAGGGCATGCAGGGCCGATGGCCCTGCATGACAGAATCCTGCTTACAGAACGGCCTCTGAAAACCCGGCCTCCCTTGGAGGCCGGGTTTTTTAGTGCAAAGTTCAAAGTGCAAAATGCAAAGTTAGGGCCGGGTCGCCACCCGGCCTTACACAAATCACGGCTCACTGAATCACTTTCATCTAACTAATATCCCTCTCTGCATCTCGCTGGCGGATTCCGGCCTGCGCCGGAATGACGAACTGGAATGTTTTAGGAAAAGCGGCGCGGCACACGACCTCACCCCTTTACCCCCGGCCCCTATTCCCCTCTCCAAATCGGAGAGGAGACAGGGGAGAAAAGGAGTGCCGCGCCGCTTTTCTTGAATATGCAGATTGCGTCATCCTCGCGAACGCGGGGATCTGACGGTGGCGAATGGCAATATGTTTACTATAAGATACTTATATGCTAAATTTTTTGCAAATTGAATATTTGGATTTTGTTTTTTGTTATTTGGAATTTCCAATGACAGGTCACGACCTGTCCCTACTATCCTACCCTAAAAACCCTACTTCATCAAAATAATTCTGCCACTTGCCAGGGCATTGCCATCCTGATATTTAAAAAGGTAAATCCCAGGTGAACATGGAGTTCCGGAATTGTCTTTCCCATCCCAAATGATGTGGTATTGATATTCAGATTTACCAAGGTCTGCTTCAGAAAAGTCTTTTACAGCCCTTCCGTTTAAATCGCTGATGTTGATTTTTATTCCCGAGGTTACCCCGGTTTTGGCTTCGAAACTGATTCGGGTTACGGAATTGAATGGATTGGGGTAAACGCTTATGTTTATCTGTTCTTCATCATGACTTTTAATGCTGGTTAGGGGATTGTTCTGAAATTTACCCGTGCCATCATTGAAGAGCACTACTACCGAGTCTTCAGCTCCAAAATAAGTATATGCAAAATCAAGGTAACCGTTTCCGTCAAAATCCTTCGAGATTACTTGAAGTAAGCCCTGAACGTTTACGGAATAGAGGTCGGGAGGTGAAAACGTCATGTCCTGGTTATTTAAGGCGATATAAAGGGAATCTATTGGCACCATTCCCCAAACCCCCCGAATATAAGCAATATCAAGATAGTTGTCATTATTAAAATCGGCAAATTCCCTGATCATTGTTCCCGTTGGAAATAGAACACTATCTGTAAGTATAAAATTATTCGATTGATTCATGAATATTTTTAATGTACACACCTCTCCCAGGAAGTATCTATGCTGGAATAATCCAAGATCATTAGTTTCATCACCGTCAAAATCGAGTATATAAGTATTCGAAACCGGAGTTGCATCAAAAAGTTGTTGTTCGAAGTTATCGTAACCCAGATTATAAAAAATCAGAACTCCTTCACCATAATCCGATGTTAAAATGTCAATTAATCCGTCCCCGTTTAGATCTCCCACATCAGGTTCTACAACCGGTGAATCTGATGAATAAATATCATAATGTGTAAATATTCCGGAGCCATTATTGTACAGAACACCAAATGCACCTGTAACACCCCAGTCATGACTGATAAAATCCGGTGAATTATCCTCTTCCAGGTTACACATATAGATGGTCTCACCCATAACTTTATAAATTATTTGGCTTTCGTCGAAATTTCCATCTTCCAAACCTGGATAATATACCCAGGCGGAATCATTGCTATTGCGTGTTATGATATCGGGTAATTCATCTGAGTTCACACAAGAGCAAAAGACTTTCGAGTGGTTAGATCTTGCTATATGAGAAATTGTGAAGTGACCAAATCCATCATTTAATAATATGCTTAAGGTATCAAATCCCTGGTTATCACTTCCAACCACAATATCTATATCACCATCATTATCAATATCACAAGCCGTCAGACCATAGGCATATTGAGGGACCTTGTAACCATCGGAAACAGCTATCCTGGAAACGATTAAGAAAAAAGCCATAAGGATATTTCTTAGTTTGGGCATAATTTCAAGTGATAAAGCATTTTAAGATCAGGTATTTCAAAATAAATTTTCATCCCTGGCAAATAATATTTTGATGGAATAAATATAAGGAAATACCGGATGCTTAAGATTGTTTAATTAAAATTCATGATAGCAAACTGGGGACTATTAAAGAATATCAACCAGAGTGTAAAGTGTAGAGTGTAGAGTGTAGAGTGTTGAGTAGAGAGGAGGGCCGGGTCGCGACCCGACCTTACACAAATCACTGCTCACTGAATCACTTTCATCTAACTAATATCCCTCTCTGCATCTCGCTGGCGGATTCCGGCCTGCGCCGGAATGACGAACTGGAATGTTTTAGGAAAAGCGGCGCGGCACACAATAATGATTTTCAAAGGCGTGCCGCGCCGCTTTTCTTGAATATCCAAATTGCGTCATCCTCGCGAACGCGGGGATCTGACGGTGGCGAATGGCATAAAGATAATTCTTTAGTTAGATGAAGGTTTAAGTGGTTCATTTATAGAACTTAACTTATTAACTCTTTAACTTCGACTCCCGATTCATTTCATTCTCGGGATTAATTCGACTTAATCTTTTCAATTCATCCCGATTATTCGGGACTCTTGAAAAGATAGTCTCATTGAATTTGCATTTTGCACTTTGAACTTTGAACTGAATCTCTTCCCCCCAATACAATATTCCCTCCCCCAGCCTCGTTCTATTCCCTGTTCCTAACAGTCCTTCTGTTAATAATTCATCTTTACAAACCCATCGCTTATAGCATAATTTTCTACTTTTAACCGCCAAATAAATATTCAGGAAAATGAGCATTTACAGGGGAAAGCTATACTACATTATTTTAATTCTGACCTGGTTTTCAACATCTATCTTCGCTCAACAGAGTGATTACTATTCCGAACCAGACATCAAGTACAGGACCGCCCTGGAACTTTTTCAAAAAGAGAAATACGGAGCGGCCCAGGAAATCTTTCATAATCTATATGACGACCCGCATTACCAGAACGCTGAACTGAGAGCAAATGCTCAATACTATGATGCCGTTTGCGCTGCTGAGCTGGATAATTCGGATGCGGCATTTAAAATCAACAGCTTCCTGAATGCCTACCCCGAGCATGCAAAGGCAAACCAGGCCAGGTTTTACCTGGGCAGGATGTATTTCGAAAATAATAAATACAGGGATGCCATGGAATCATTCCGGAAAGTGCAAGCCAGGCAGCTTTCAAGGAATGAGCAGGACGAATATTATTTCAAAATGGGATATGTTTCCCTGAAAAGTGATGAGACCAGCCGTGCCAGGGGATATTTCGAAAAAGTGAACCGGCCGGGATCACCCTATTTCGGTCAGGCCGGTTATTATCTGGCACATCTGAATTATCTTGATGGGAAATATGACCTGGCCCTGAAAGGTTTTCAAAAGCTGGATAATGATCCGCGTTTCAAAAAAATTGTTCCCTATTATGAAATGCAGATATACTACCATAGTGGCGATTTTGATAAAATCATACAGCTGGGCCCGGCTGCCATGCAGGATGCTTCCAGCAAAGACAAGGACGACATCGCCCATATGGTTGGTGATGCCTACTTCAGGGCCGCTAATTATCCCGAAGCTATTTCCTACCTTGAAGAATATGAAAAACTTTCCAGAGGAGCGCTCAGCCGCGACGACAACTATGAACTAGCTTATTCCTATTATAAAACAGGAAAATATAAAGAGGCTGTTGATAATTTCCAGAAAGTGATTACTGTAAAGGATTCGCTTTCCCAGGATGCTTCATATCATCTGGGAGCTTGCTACCTGGCCACCGACCAGAAAAAATATGCTGCCAATGCCTTTTTATCTGCCTATAAAAATAATGTGGTCAAGAATATGGCTGAAGATGCACTCTTTAATTATATAAAATTATCCATAGAAACTTCTTTCAACCCTTATAATGAATCTATTAGCCTTCTCGAGAATTACCTGAAAGAAAATCCGGATTCGGACCGTAAAGATGAAGCTTATGGCTATATGGTCGATTTGTATCTTTCTTCCAAAAACTATGAAGCGGCCCTGAATTCCCTGGAAAACATTAAGCACCGGAGTACTGCGCTTGATAAAGCATATCAGAAAATACTCTTTTACAGGGGTATTGAACTTTTCAACCTGAATGAAATGGATGATGCTATCAGTCTCTTAAAAAAAGCCACTACCTTCAGTTATGACGCTGAAATTCAGGCCCGGGCAAATTACTGGATAGGAGAAGCATTTTACCATCAATCCAACTATTGGGCTGCCATTAAATATTATGGTGATTTTTTAAAGTCACCGGCTGCCAGACGAATCGATTTCTATCCTTCAGCTTATTATAATCTTGGTTATTGTTATTTTAACAGGAAAGAATATGATGATGCGATCACTAATTTTAAAAAGTTCCTGGATAATGGTATGTCGCGGGATGATAAGTTGAATGCAGATGCCCTCTTAAGAATCGGGGACTGCTATTTTATTTCCAAAGATTATAAAAATGCCATTTCTTATTATGATAAGGCGATTTTAAAAGGCAAATCTGAAATGGATTATGCACTTTACCAGAAAGCCCTTTCAGAAGGTGCAGACGGGGATCTGCCGCAGAAAATCAGTGTCCTTAAAGTCCTGATGAATAATTATCCACAGTCGAGATACCGTGATGATGCCCTTTATGAAACGGCACTCTCCTACCTTATCATGAGTAAGGGACGGGATGCGCTATCCTATTTAGACAAGCTGATAAAGGAATATCCCAATAGCAGTTACACTGTGAAAGCTCTCATGAAAGAGGGGCTGATCTATTACAACAATAATGAAAATGAATCAGCTATCAAAACGCTTAAATCAGTGATCGAAAAATATCCGGGCTCGGTTGACGCCAAAGAAGCCCTCGCCAGTCTGAAGAACATCTACCTGGATCTGAACCGTCCGGATGAATATTTCAGCTATGCAAAAAACATCCCATACGCTGAAGTGACTGCTTCGGAGGAAGATTCCCTGAATTATGTATCCGGTGAAAATTTATACATGCAAGGAAAATGTGATGAGGCCATTAAGACTTTCCAGAAATATCTAAGTCAGTTTCCCCAGGGGGCATTTACGGTTAATGCCAGTTTTTATATGGCCGAATGTCTTATGAAAAGCGGGAATGAAGATGAAGCTATGAAAGATTATCAATATGTTGCCGACAGACCCCGCTCAGAATTCTCGGAAAAAGCCCTGGTGAATGTTGCCGGAATGGAATTCAAAGCTGGAAAATATCCTGAAGCCCTCAATTATTTCCAGAAGCTTGAAGAGATCGCGGAATACCAGCAAAATATTGTGTACTCTATTGCCGGGCAGATGCGGTGTTATTTCCTGACCGGAAATTATCCCTCCGCCATTGATAAAGCTAAAAAGCTTCTGGCTACCGATAAGGTGACCGAAGATCTTATCACCGAAGCCCATGTAACCCTGGCAAGAGCTTATATGAAACAGGACGACCTGAACATGGCCCAAAGCGAATATAGTATTGCCAGCAAACTTGCGCAGAATGAACTGGCTGCTGAGGCAAAATATAATCTCGCCTTTATCGCGTTCCGGCAGAACCACCCGGAGGAAGCTGAAAAACAAGTATTTGAATTGTCTGATAAATATGCGGCCTATGATTACTGGGTGGCAAAAGGATTTATATTATTGGCTGATATTTATACTCAACAGGGTAATATTTTCCAGGCTAAGCAAACACTGCAAAGCGTAATTGATAATTATAAAGGCCCTGAACTTGGGGAAACGGCCCGGCAAAAGCTTAAAGAACTGGAGCAAACCCAACCCAAATCAAATTAATTCTAAATCAGACTAAAAACTGAAGATATAAATGAAAAACCAGAAGCCATTTTATATTGTCATTTCCCTCCTTGGTATATCAGGTTTATTTCAGACCCTGAGCCTAAAGGCTCAGCAGCAGAATGAGGAGGTTACGATCATTGCCCCATATAAACCTTCCATTTCTGATGCTTTCAAAATGAACTTTTCACCTGAGGTCCCTACTGATAAAGAAAGCCAGAAACAGTTTGAATATAATAACTTCATTGATACTAAAGCGCATACCAATATCAGCCTTAAACCAATTGAAGCTGTCAGGGCCGGACACGATACCCGCGATAAGCTTTTACGGAACCTGATTAAAGCCGGATTTGGAAATTACACCACTCCATATTTAGAATATTTTGCCAATTCACTGCGTTCGGAAAAATATCAATTTGGGATTCACCTGAAGCATTTTTCCTCCCAGGGAGGTATAAAAGATTATGGTCCGAGTAATTTCAGTCAGAATTTATTTGAAGCCGGCGGGAAGGCTTTTGCAGGGAAGCATACCTTTTCCGGAAATATTGGCTATAAAAGAGATGTTGTACATTTTTATGGCTATCAGCCTGATTATTTTCCATCCATGGAAATCTCCCGGGAAGACATTAAACAAAGATTTCAATTAATAAGTGCCGGTTTCCGCTTCAACAGCAATTATGTGAAAGGGAAAAAACTGAATCACGCACTATATTTCAATTTTTATAATCTTTCTGATTTTTATAAAAGCCATGAAAACCTGATGAACTTCGGAGTTGAACTGGATAAAGGACTAAAATTAATCAGGAATGATATGGAGCAGTCACTCGGACTGGATCTTGATCTGAAATATTATAATTTTAAAGACAGCCTGAATACCTATAATCCATATTATTTCAAAGCCTTACCCTATTTCAAATTCGGTTTTGAACAATATGCATTTTATGCCGGAATTGATATGAGCATAGACAATGATAGCATCAGTCATCTTCATTTATTCCCCATACTGAAAGCCGAGGTCAGGATAATTGAAGATGTCCTGAAAGTATACGCGCAAATAAAGGGAGGGGTCGATCCAAATACATTTAAATCTCTGACCGATGTAAATCCGTTTATTATCAGCTCCCCTCAAATGAAACCCACCATCAACAAATTTGAAGTGTCAGGAGGTCTTGCCGGGAATATTTCAGGGCTTGATTTCCGGATTGAAGCGGCTGATGCAGCTTTGGAAGACCGGCCGTTTTATGTAACTGATATCAATGAAGTACTTGGCAATAAATTCAAGGTCATTTATGATAATCTTAACTTACTGTCCATTAGTGCCTCACTTGGCCTGGAAAAGACCGGCCTGTATAATTTCCGGCTGAAAGGCAGCTACTTTGTTTATACTATGGATACCGAATTAAAACCATGGCAGGAGCCGAATGTGACCCTCGATTTTGATGCCTCATATACTATTCTGGAAAAATTTATTATTACTGCTTCAATTAATGCTTTCGGACCCCGCTACGCCAAAACTATTGTGAATAATGTTGTTATTCCGGTAGAGATGAAAGCTGGTTTGGATTTGAATGCCGGTCTTGAGTACCGCTACAGCAAATCATTGTCTGGCTTTATCCGTTTTCAGAATATTCTAAACAACAAATACCAGCGCTGGTATAAGTATCCCGTGCAAGGACTTCAGGGAATGTTAGGAGTGACTTATTCATTCTAGTTAAGCTCATTGCTAAGGAGTCCGAAATAAGCTTACATGTATTTGAAAGCCTTAATTACCTTATCAAATTGCGATTATATCCTTAAATATCGGAGAGGATTTGAACCAAACCGAACCTAATTAACTGCTTCATTCCGTAGACATTCATTATCAGCCTTTTCAGTCCCAAAATCTGAACATAAAAATGTTAATAAAAAGCCTGATTTTACAGACTTTTTATCAAGTTGATAAAGGTATTTTTTGTAACTTTGATCACTTATCTAATTTTATGTAACTAATTGATTATGACTTCAGAAGAAAAAAACATTTTATCAAGAGATTCATACACCGCAGATAATATTCAGGTATTGGAAGGACTGGAGGCAGTCCGTAAGCGTCCTTCAATGTATATTGGGGATACAGGAGAAAGAGGATTGCACCATCTGGTTCATGAAGTAGTTGATAATTCGATAGATGAAGCACTGGCAGGATATTGCGATAAAATCGATTTATTTATCCATAAGGATAATTCAGTAACAGTATTGGACAACGGGCGAGGTATTCCTACAGGAATCCATGAAAAAGAAAACCGCTCAGCATTGGAAGTAGTAATGACAGTCTTGCATGCCGGCGGGAAATTCGACAAAGGCTCCTATAAAGTCTCCGGTGGATTGCATGGAGTCGGGGTATCCTGTGTAAATGCACTTTCCGCCAAGTTGACTGCAAGGATCTTCCGGGATGGAAAGATTTACATGCAGGAATACGAATGTGGAAAACCGGTCAATCCTGTAAAAATAGTTGGTGACAGCGACATTACCGGAACCGAGATAACTTTCCTGCCTGATGCCAGTATTTTCACCCTTACCGAATATGATTATGATATCCTGGCTGCCCGGATGCGGGAGCTGGCATTCCTGAACAAAGGCATCCGGCTTAATATTACTGATGAAAGACAGACTGATGAGAATGGCAATTTTCACAGTACTTCCTTTTTTTCAGAAGAAGGCCTGAAAGATTTTTTGACATATCTTGACGCCAACAGGGAATCACTCATACCGGAACCCATAACTATAGAAGGCGAAAAGAATGGCATCCCGATGGAAATTGCGCTTCAATACAATACATCGTTTTCAGAGAACATACATTCTTACGTTAACAATATCAATACACATGAAGGTGGCACCCACCTTTCGGGTTTCAGACGGGGACTGACCAGGACTTTGAAAGCTTTTGCCGAGAAGTCAGGCATGCTTTCAAAGCTCAAGTTTGATATCAATGGAGATGACTTCCGGGAAGGTCTCACAGCTATTATTTCAGTGAAAGTTGCTGAGCCGCAATTTGAAGGACAAACCAAGACGAAGTTGGGGAATTCCGAGGTAATGGGCTCGGTGGATACGCTTATTAGCGAGTACCTGGCTTATTACATGGAAGAACATCCTAAGGAAGCCAGAACCATTGTTAACAAGGTGATCCTGGCGGCCACTGCAAGACATGCAGCCCGTAAAGCCAGGGAACTGGTCCAGCGTAAAAATTTCCTTTCCGGTTCAGGCTTACCCGGGAAACTGGCCGACTGTTCGGAGAGGTCCCCTGAACGCTCTGAGATTTACCTTGTTGAAGGTGACTCTGCAGGGGGTACTGCCAAACAAGGCCGTGACCGCAGTTTCCAGGCCATTCTTCCCCTTCGCGGAAAGATCCTGAATGTGGAAAAAGCTATGCAACATAAGATCTTCGAAAGCGAAGAAATCAAAAATATATTTACTGCCCTGGGAATTTCAATCGGTACTGAAGATGATACCAAGGCCCTGAATATTGATAAGCTTCGTTATCATAAAGTGATTATCATGACTGATGCTGATGTAGACGGCAGCCATATTGCAACCTTGATTCTGACTTTCTTTTTCCGTTACATGAAAGAGCTGATAGAACAGGGATATGTTTATATCGCCACTCCTCCGCTCTATCTCATTAAATTTGGAAAAAATCAACGCTATTGCTGGAGTGAAGAAGAAAGAGAGGCAACTGTCCGGGAATTTTCACCGAATGGAAACGATAAAAATGTACATATTCAGCGTTATAAAGGCCTTGGTGAAATGAATGCTGAACAGTTATGGGATACTACCATGGATCCTGCCTTCCGCACACTCAGGCAAGTTAACATAGAAAACGGAACTGAAGCTGACCGGGTATTTTCAATGCTTATGGGAGACGAAGTACCCCCGAGGAGGGAATTTATTGAAACGCATGCCAAATATGCCAACATTGATGCCTGATACAGCTCAATAGAGATTGACCCGAACAAGGAACTTTATATTCTTGTTCGGGTTTTTTTTTCGAATTAAAAAAAACGATCCCACTGCCAGGTGGGATCGTTTTTGCCAAGTCTTACTAATTTGAGGTGAGAATCAATTCTGTAAAAAACTAAAAATTATGAAAAAAACCATACAAGAATTGATATTTATAGGAATTAATAGTCCAAAAATAATAAAAAGAAATATACGGCCTTGGGACAAATCAGATAACGGTGGATTTGAATAAGTTTATGGTCAAAACTACTTCAAATACATATACTTAGCAATACCATACGTCTCTAATATATATATAAATTCCAAACTTAAAATGTTCCCAAAATAAATCACCTTGTCTGTATTGAACAATGATGTACTCCGCTGCAGTGGGGCATCTTATGGGAATATCTCTTATTCGTCTCAAGAGACGGGGAATTTAGTCCCATTAGATCCCGAATAAGACTTCGCCTTTTCGGGATCAATTCGACTAAGGATTTTTTCTTCGCTTCGCTTGAAAAAATTGAGTCTCATTGATTAAAAAACGATCCCGCTGCCAGGCGGGATCGTTTTTGCCAAGTCTTACTAATTTGAGGTGAGAGGCGACTCTTGTTAAAATAAACCAAAAATTATGAAAAAAACCTTACAAGAGCCTCCTTAAGTAGGAATTAATTAACCAATTAATGGAGCTAAATTAATAGCATACTCATTAGCTTCAAAGCATAAATCAGAATACGGTGGAATTAAATAAGTTTATGGTCAGGGATATTTTTTACCTGGCTGAATAAGATAAAATAATATAAAAAAAACGATCCCACCGTCAAGTGGGATCGTTTTTGCCAAGTCTTACTAGTTTGAGGTGAGAGTCGGACTCTTGATATTAATTAAACCATAAATTATGAAAAAAACCAATCAAGAGCCGTCCTTTAGTAGGAATTAATTAACCAATTAATTATCGCAAAAGTAGGCCTATTTGTATGAACCCACAAGGTTTAATCAGTTAACGGTCGAAATAAATAAGTTAACGGTAACTTAATTTGGAATAATCCATTTATTAATCAAAAAAAGTAATCATGAAGCATGACAAAGAGGGACTTATTTTATTGCCCTGTTCAAAAATTCATTAAGAATATGTAATTGCTCAAAAACCTTCAACGCATATTCTTTGTAATGAGCCGAAACAAATAGTTCATCAGGGACCATGTGTACAACAGCGTAGCTTTTATATTTTAACAAATCTATATCCGCAAAATCTTTTGAATAACCTTTTGGTGGATTTACCAATTTATATTCATCGCTGAAGCCATTGAAGTATTTTTCAAAATTTTTATGATGAATAATATTTTTAAATTCAGCAGCATTATAATAGATCTCCTCCCTTATTTTTTTCAGTGATTCAACAGGTGGCATCCATATACCACCAGCAAGGAATGATTCACCGGGTTCGGCATGTACATAATAACCAGCCAGTAATGATTTTTTCCCACCCCTGGCAATATAGGCCCCCATATTATTTTTATAGGGAGACTTATCCCCTGAAAACCTCACATCCCTGTATATCCTGAAAACGCAATCTTTGGCAGTTATCAAATCTATTGTAGGATCAATTTCCCTTATAGATGGGATCAGATCATTAACCAATGCCTCAAACAATTTCCGGGAATTTTCATAATCCTTCTTATGTGCCTGAAACCAGTCACGATCATTATTTTCTTTTAACTCATGGAGAAAATCCAATATCAACTTATTCATTTTGCAAAATTTAAAATAAAGTTGGTTAAGCGACAGGTATAAAACAAAATAAACAGGATAAACATGAAAAAGTTTTCAAAATGAACTCAAATAATTATTTTCTATTTAAGCGGTCAATTTTATTTTTGCTTTGCTTATGGCAAGCTATATTCCCATGCAGTGCAGGCAATTTCCCCTCAGCAGCAGGGGCTCGTTCCGCAGCTGTTTCAGGTTTAAGCGTAGTCCTGGAAGATTACTGGAGTGCGCAAAATAATCCTGCCGGTTTGGGGTCTATTTCAAGGTGGTCATTTGGACTGACTGCCGAGCAGAAATTCCTGATAAAGGAATTGTCTTCTTATACTTTAGTGGCAGCTTTGGCTGCGGGCTCAGGTAGTTTTGGTCTGAATTTCAATTACCTGGGATGGTCAGCTTATAAGGAAATGCAAGCCGGCTTTTCCTATGGCAGGAAATTTTCCAAATCATTCCAGGCAGGACTCAGGCTCAACTATCTTTCGTCAGTGGTATCGGAAACAGGCACAAGGGATCAATGGCTGAGTTTTGACCTGGGATTGCTTTTACATCTAAATAAAAAAATCAGTTTTGGCCTGGAAGCTGACAATCCAATACTGACTTCCCTCAAAAGCCGTGATGCCATGGAACTGCCCGCACGCTTTTCAACAGGGATCCGCTATACCTATTCAGCTAATCTGATGGTGATGGCCGGAATTCAGAAAGAAAGCGGCTTTGACCTGAGTTATCAGGCCGCATTGGAATATGAAATTCTTGATAAGTTCGCTGCACGCTTGGGAATACGGATGTTCCCTTTCAGTCTCAGCTTTGGGGCAGGAATTAAATTTAATCTAATTCAGCTGGACATTTCAGCCTGCCAGCATCAATACCTTGGATATACTCCTCAAATCTCCCTGATTTTTCTTCCAGGACATTCAAAATCAAAGAAATAATGAAAGATTTAGCTTCTATAAAAATATTGTCTTTCATCTTGTTGATGATATTTATGGCAAATGCTTCAGCGCAAGACACAAGACAATTTGAAAGAAGGTCTTCCGAAGAAGATCAAATGATTCTTTTCGATCCGGATCCTGAAAGCAATGAAGGAAGCTATGAAGAAAGAGAAAATGAATGGGCCGATCTGCTAATACATCCGGTCGGCATCAATTCAGAAGCAGATTTACAGCTGTTGGCTAGTCTTAATCTCATAAGTAATTACCAGTTAAATAAATTAAATGAATACAGATATATTTTTGGGGATCTTCTGAGCCTCTATGAATTATTATATATAGATGGCTGGGATGAATCCACAGTCAGGAGTCTGATGCCTTGTGTTTTTATTGATAAGAACAATCTTTCAGGCAGAAAATCAAAGAAAGTCAGTCAGGAAATTTTTCTGACCTTCAAAACAACTGCAGAAAAAGCATTTGGAAATAAATCCGGAAAAAATACCAGGGACTCAAGTAGTCCAACACTTTCTCAGCCATATTATTCCGGGCTACGCTATGATTTGGAATTGGGTAAAAAGATCAGAGTTGGATTCAGAATGGAAAAAGATGCATATGAACCTCTGCTTTCCAAAAACCCAGGTAATGGTGGAATGTCGATCCCTATGACAGATTACTATTCAGGATATTTTCAAATAAGAGACTTTAAATTTATTAAAAGCCTCTGCATAGGCGATTTTCAGTTAAAATTCGGCCAGGGACTAAGTCTATGGAGTTCTCAATTATTCAGCCGGGATCCTTTCAGCAGCATAATTTACCCGGGAGGTTTAAAGCCTCATACTTCTATGAATGAATGCCGGTTTCTACGAGGCGCCGCGATTAATACTATGTATAAAAATATCAGTATCGGCCTGTTTTTCTCCCGGAATAAGCTTGATCCCTCAGGAACTGTAACTGACAGTTTAGGCGGCAAACTGCTCACTTTTTCCGGATTCAGCCAATCAGGCTATCATCGCATGGAAACTGAAATTAATAACAAGCACCTTCTTATTGAAACACTTTGGGGTTCATATATTACTTACCAGAACAGGCATTTCAGAATAGGGCTAATAGGTTTGAAAGGAAAATACAATTCCATGCGAAATCCGGAAGGTCCGGTATATACAAACTATAGATTCAATGGAAATTCATACATGACCCTGGGCATCGAGTACTTGCTCCATCTTGGCAGAATGACTCTGTCAGGCGAAGTTTCCAGAAGCCATAACGGAGGTCTTGCCGGACAGTCATCAATGGAATGGATCCTTCATCCTGCGCTTCGTCTTTCTCTTTTCATATGCAATTACGGAAAGGACTATCAAAATCCTCAAAACAGTTCCGGTCCCGATGGTGCAAGCAATTTAAAATCGATCCGACTGGGCATTTCAACTTCTTTTCCGGGAAAAATTGACTTAAAGGCAGGAGCTGATTATACAAAGAAACCCTGGCTAAGTTATGGTCTGGATGCCCCTGACAGAGAAGTAAGCATATATCTGATAGCCAGGAAAAGGATCAATTATTGGACTTATTTGGAAATCTCCTGGAAAAGTCGTCGTTCAGATGTGAATATACCCTCAGAATTCACCTATACCTCTCCTACCGATTTTGAATCAAGAAATTCATTGAGATTAAGACTGATAACTACTCCTTCCACGAAAATTCAATGTAAGACGCAACTTGATTTCATTCGTCTGAAAACACCGGCAGTTGAAAGTCACAATGGATTAGCCCTCATACAGGATATCAAATTCAGTTTTAGATCGGATAAATTATCCGCCTGGTGCAGGTTGAGCATATTCGATACTGATGACTTCAGCGCAAGAATCTATGTTTATGAAAATTCTATGCCTTATTCCTATACTTCAGCATCCTATTATTACCAGGGGGCCAGGACATGTCTGCTGCTGACCTGGAAGCCGGCAGTTTTCCTTCAGGCCTGGTTGAAACTAGGTTACACTAAATACTTTAACCGCGATAAGATTGGTTCAGGATTGAATGAAATTGACGGGAATCATAAGACTGACCTTGAATTGCAGTTAAGGATCAGTCTTTAGGTCAGAACATTTTTTCACGTTTTAGAAGATAAGGAAGTAATACCTGTTCAAAACCCTTGTTTATATCAGCTTCAATAAAATCGATGCGATATTGCCCACAGCGCATCTTCAGATCATTTTTAAATGCCGCAACTGATTTAATGTACTCCTTCTTCACCTCATTTGGATTGACTTTAATCTGTTGCCCGGATTCCATATCGATAAATTTGTAAGGGCGGTTATCATAATCGAAATCCAGTTCATGTTTTTGATCCACAACGTGAAAGAGTATCACTTCATGCTTATTGTGTTTCAAATGCTGCAATGCATTGAACAGCTCATCAGGATTGATGCTACTGTCAAACATATCACTAAACAGAACTACCAGCGAACGCTTATGAATACTGTCAGCTATAGTATGAAGAGTTGCAGTAATGTTGGTATGGCGCATTGACTCAGGAGGTTCAGGCAGTAGCATTTTCTCCAGTTCCGAATACAGATATTTAAAATGGACCGAGCTGGATTTAGACTGAGTGTTCAGTGTAATCTGGTCGGAAAACACAGTCAGACCAACAGCGTCCCTTTGTTTCCTCAAAAGGCTCATAAGTGCAGCCGCAGCATAAATTGAAAAGGTAATCTTGTTGGGATCGTCAAGACTGGGTTTTAATTTCACCGGAAAATACATGGAAGAGGAATGATCAATGATGATCTGACAACGCAGATTTGTCTCTTCTTCATAACGCTTAACGAACATTTTATCAGTCCGGCCAAAAAGTTTCCAATCAATATGCTTTATTGATTCCCCGGTATTATAAAGACGATGTTCGGCAAATTCCACACTAAAACCATGGAAGGGACTTTTATGGAGGCCCACTATAAATCCCTCGACCACCTGGCGGGCATGGAATTCAAGAGAACCAAATTGTTCGAGACGGTTTCTGTCGAGTGAAAAATTCATTTACCTGGTATACATTAAAAAAAATCTGGCAAATCTTCCGGTGGACTATCTGCCAGATTTTTTCAGAAGTATATTATTACAAATAGGGTTGGATTTTTCCGACCAGTATTTGTTTAGGGACAGCCCCTACTTGTTTATCGACAACTTCTCCACCTTTAAAGAAAAGTATTGTCGGGATATTGCGGATATTGTACTTTCCTGTAACGCCCGGGTTATAATCGACATTCAGTTTCCCAACTACCACCTTATCTGAATAGTCCCGTCCGATTTCTTCTACGATCGGGCCAACCATTCTGCAAGGTCCGCACCATTCTGCCCAGAAGTCAACAATAACCGGCTTATCTGAGTTCAATACCGTTTCCTGAAAATTCGCATCTGTGATTTCTAAAGCCATATCAGAATTAATTTATGAATTAAACATTAAGAGGTCAAAATTAATATTATTCCTTTTAAATATTTGATTTTAAAGAATGAAAAATCAAATCAGTCCTGTTAATTGATTGACAGATCAATATCAGGAAAAGACTTCATGGCATGAATGAAAGCTTTCGGATCGATCCTGAGCCTTTTAGGTGAAAGGTCCAGTGTGATTTTCTGATCCGTATCTTCTATCCTTAATTTCAATTCACACTTACCTGGATATAGCTTGATTACCTTTTCCAGGTTTTCCGGAAAATCTGCCCTGATATCGGTCAACGGGAGACTAATCTTAACACTCTTTACAAATTTTTCCATAACTTCTTCAAGCAACATCATGCTGACCACTTTGATCTCCAAACGATTCGGGTTATTCCGGTTCTGTTCTACCCGGGCTTTTACCAATACCTGCCTGCCTTCTTCTAGAAAATGTTTGAGTTTCAGAAATTCCTCAGAGAAAAGAGTCAGGCGGATGGAATCAGAAAAATCTTCCATTTCAAATACTCCGAAAGTCTTTCCGGATTTCGCGGTACGCTGTTCGGAGCTGATGATCATCCCTGCAAAAATAATCTGTCGGTTCAGGAAGTTAGAAAGGCCTGCCTGCAATGTTTCCAGGTTCACAGTACAAAAAGTACTGATCTCTATTTTATAATTGTCCAATGGATGTCCTGAAATATAGAAGCCGGTGACTTCCTTTTCCAGTTTGAGCTGCCGGGTCATGCTCCATGGCTCACAATCAGGGATTTCAGGATCAGGAAGATCAATACTCACTTCATCTCCAAAAAGTGAATGCTGGGAGGCCAGATTTTTTTCATGAAATAAATTAGCGTGCCGGATAATTTTTTCCAGAAATGATGGCTCATCTGAATTTTCAGGAAAAAAGTAACGCGCCCGGTGAATGCCTTCAAAACAATCGAATGCACCCGCTTTAGCCAGAACTTCCATGGCTCTTTTATTTACAGCCCTTAAATTGATCCTTTTAGTAAAATCGAAAATTGATTGAAAGGGACCATTTTCCATTCTCTCCTCAATCATTGACTTAACGGCTGATTCACCCACACCTTTAATTGCAGCCATACCAAAACGTATCTCCCCTTTTTTATTCACGACGAAATTCTGAAAACTCTCATTTACATCCGGTCCTAAAACTGATATCCCGATATGTTTACATTCGTCCACAAAAAAGGTAATCTTTTTAATATCACTCAGATTGCGGCTCAATACTGCTGCCATGAATTCAGCCGGGTAATGGGCTTTCAGATAAGCCATCCGGTATGATACTATAGCGTAGCAAGTGGAATGTGATTTATTGAATGCATAATTTGCAAAGGATTCCCAGTCCACCCATATTTTTTCAATCGTCTCTTTGGTGTACCCATTCCCGAGGGCTCCTTCGAAAAATTTAGGTTTAAGCTCGTCCAATATATCTTTCTTCTTTTTCCCCATGCCTTTACGGAGGGAGTCAGCTTCTCCCTTGGTAAATCCTGCAAGTTTCTGTGAAAGCAACATGACTTGTTCCTGGTAAACAGTAATACCATAGGTTTCTTTGAGGATTTCCTCCATAACCGGGATATCGTATTCTATCTTTTCCATACCATGCTTTCTGCGGATATAGCTGGGAATATATTCCATAGGCCCGGGCCGGTAAAGGGCATTCATAGCTATAAGATCCTCAAAGCGATTGGGCTTCAAATCACGAAGATGCTTTTTCATACCGTCGGATTCGAACTGAAATATTCCGCTGGTATCACCATGGGCAAAGAGATTATAGGTCTTCTCATCATCCATTGGGATAGCTTCAATATCTAAGTTTTCAGATCTGGAAAGTTTAATATTTTCGATAGAGTCTTTAATGATGGAAAGGGTTTTCAGCCCGAGGAAGTCCATTTTCAGCATACCCACATCTTCAATTTGCCCGCCGTCATATTGAGTGGCAAGCAGCTCGGAATCCTTGGTCAGGCTAAGAGGAATCAAATCCAGAAGGTTTTCCTTTCCGATGATAATGCCACAGGCATGGGTCCCGGTATTCCGGATAGTTCCTTCAAGTAATTCAGCGTTTTTGAGAATATCCATCACCAGGGCCTCCCCGTTCTTTCTTTCTTTCAAGAGTTCAGGGACTTCCTTATAGGCTTTTATAAAAGTGGTGCCTGGTGTTCCAGGTACCAGTTTGGCAAGCCTGTCAGCCTCACTCAGGGGCAATTGCTTCACTCTGGAAATATCGCGTATGGCCATTTTAGGGGCCATTTTACCGAAGGTGATGATCTGGGCAACCCGGTTGGAACCATATTTCTCCACTACCCATTTCAGGATGCGTTCGCGGCCGTCCTCATCAAAGTCAATGTCTATATCGGGCAAAGAGACACGGTCGGGATTCAGGAAACGTTCAAACAGCAGGTTAAACTGAAGAGGGTCAACGTCCGTAATCTTAAGACAATAAGCAACTACCGAGCCTGCAGCAGATCCCCTTCCGGGGCCTACCGACACATCCATATTGCGGGCCTGGTTGAGAAAATCTTGTACAATTAGAAAATAGCCGGGATAGCCCATATTACGGATAATTTGCAATTCGAAATCTATCCTTTCCCTGATCTCATCTGTTATTTCCTTATATCTTTTTTCAGCCCCCTTATAGGTCAGATAAGCCAGGTATTCATTGGGGTCAGAAAAACCCTCAGGCAATGGATAGTCGGGCATAAGGGCACTCCGATTGAGTTTATAATTCTCTATCTTATCAATCAGTCCACCGATGTTGTCAATAGCTTCCGGAATATCCCTGAAAAGCTTGCGCATTTCATCCTGACTTTTAAAATAGTATTCATGGTTAGGAAAACCGAAGCGGGTTCCCCGTCCATGTCCTATAGGGGTTGACTGGTACTCGCCGCTTTGCACGCAAAGTAAAATATCCTGGGCATCCGCATCTTCCTTACGCACATAGTAGACATTATTTGCAGCGATAACTTTCACACCATATTTCGCTGCAAATCGAAGCAATACTTCATTAGCCCGGTCTTCTTCTTCCTGCCCATGGCGGTTCAGTTGCACATAAAAATCATCTCCGAACAGCCCGTGCCAGTATTTAAAAGCTTCTTCAGCCTGGGTTTCCCCAACATTCAGAATCAGCTCAGGTATTTCCGAGTGAAGTCCGCCTGTAGTGGCAATAAGCCCCTCTTTGTATTTTTCAATGAGTTCTTTATCCACCCTCGGGAACCCGGCATACATACCTTCGATAAATCCCAGGGAAGAAAGGCGGGATAGATTGAAATAGCCGCTAATATTTTTAGCCAGAAGCAGTTGCGTATGCCTCAGGTCAGGATTATCCTTGGTAAATTTCTTTTTTTTACGTTCTTCAGCCACGTAGAGCTCACAACCGACAATGGGCTTGATATTCTTCTCCTGGGCTTTTGTAACAAAGCTGAATGCACCATACATATTTCCGTGGTCGGTAAGTGCAACAGCGGGCATCTTAAATTCAATGGCCGTTGCGATGATCTCTTTAATGGAAGGCGTTGCCTGCAGAACTGAATATTGTGAATGCAGATGAAGATGACAAAAAAGTGAATCGGTAGGTCCCGTATCCTGCCCGAATTGCATTTCAGTAATCAGATCGTGATCCGATTTCTCATCTACAGTCTTATTTGACTCAACTTCAATATTAACCGCTTGCACCTGGGAAGAGTTGGCAAGCATAAATTCTTCCATGGCTCCTGGATCCATACCCAATTTATCAGCACCAATGACTCCAATCCGGATTAGTTCCAGGAAGCACCGGGCTGTGGCCACCACATCGGCAGCAGCATTATGAGCATCCTCGAAGCTTTTACCGAAAAGCTTCTGGTGCAGTTCTGATAATTGTGGCCATTTAAAGCCACCTCCCCTGCCCCCAGGAAGGGCGCAATAGTCGACTGATTCTATCTTGGTACAAATCTGTTTTTTATCCTTAAAATGATCAGAAAAACCAGATCGTATAAATTCAGCCCCGATAATATTCAGGTCGAAATCAATATTATGAGCCGCTACTATTTCAGCACGATCCAGTGCATTTACAAATTCTTCCAGGACAATTTTCAGGTCCTTGCCATCCTGCAATGCTTTCGCAGTAGATATGCCATGGATTTTTTCGGAATTGAAGGGAATGGTAAATCCTTCCGGTTTCACAATAAAACTTTTCGCTTCAATGAGCTTACCTTCAGCATCATGCAGTTGCCAGGCCAGTTGTACCAGCCTTGGCCAGTTATCGAGATCACTTACCGGCGCTTCATAATTTCTTGGAAGACCGGTAGTTTCAGTATCATATATTAAAAACATTGTAAAAGGAAATTTTCAGGATCATTCATATAGCCGGTAAAATTACTGAAAATCATCCGGGCATCGGGAGCTGTTGAAAACTATTGTCACGGCATAGCAAAATAAGCCTGGTGTATTAATTTATAGGATCGAAAAATACTCTATACCCTCTTTGTCCTCTGCTCCTCCTCTGGATTCTTTGCGGTTAATATACTTTTTTTGAAGCGCAGAGGGCTGAAGAATTAAAGCTGTTGGAAGAAGTATTCAGCAAAAACTTTTATTTCTGAAAAATAATTCCGATATTTGCACCCCGAATTTGAAAATGGGAAATCATTTAAAACTTAATTATTTATGCCAGCAAGAATCAGATTACAAAGGAAAGGTAAGAAAGGACGTCCTTTTTACCACATTGTGATCGCGGATGGTCGTGCACCACGGGATGGAAAATTCATTGAAAGAATTGGCTCTTATAACCCTGTCAGCAAACCTGCCGAGATCGAACTCAATTTTGACAAAGCATTGGACTGGATGCAGAAAGGCGCTCAGCCTTCAGATACTGTCCGTGCTATTTTCTCCTTCAAAGGAGTACTTTATAAATACCACCTTCTGAAAGGTGTTAAAAAAGGTGCTTTTAGCGAAGAACAGGCAGAAGCTAAATTTCAGGCTTATGTGAATGAAAAACAGGAAAAACTCCTGGCAAAGCTGAAACAGGCAGAACTGGAACAAAAGCAGACTCATAAACAACGATTTGAAGCTGAGACCAAGGTTAAAGAAGCGAAGGCTAAAGAACTGGCAGCCAAACGCGCCAAGGAATTAGCCGATGCAAGGGCAGCCAAAGGCGAGGATGAAGAAGCCGCTGCTCCTGTTGAAGCAGAAACTGAAGTAGTTGACGAAGTGACTGAAACAACAGCTCCAGCTGAAGTTCAGGAAACTCCCGCAGAACCTGTTGCCGAAGCTACTGAACCAGTTGCCGAAACTACTGAACCAGTTGCCGAAACTACTGAACCTGTTGCCGAAGCTACTGAACCAGTTGCCGAAGCTACTGAACCTGTTGCTGAAACTACTGAACCTGTTGCCGAAACTACTGAACCAGTTGCCGAAGCTACTGAACCTGTTGCCGAAACTACTGAACCTGTTGCCGAAACTACTGAACCAGTTGCCGAAGCTACTGAACCTGTTGCCGAAACTACTGAACCAGTTGCTGAAACTACTGAACCAGTTGCCGAAGCCACTGAGGAAAAACCTGAAGAAGAAGAGAAAAAAGCAGAAGAATAAGAATATTAATTTTTTGAAATATTTATTTCAAAAAGGACTTCTCAAAATTGGGAAGTCCTTTTTTTTAGGAAATTACAGCCCTTGGATACAAAGCAAGTTCTATCATAAATCCTTTCCGGAAAATTCACATCTTAATATACTCACATAATCAGAAGGGTTCTTCAATATTTCTTCAAAATATTGATTTAACTTTACAGCCCTGACCCAAAAAAGAATGGTCATTCAGTTGGAAAAAACATCGTATGTTAAAAAGACCGTTTATACTAATCATACTTATAATTTTCAACCTCCTAAATGCCAAGTCTCAGACACTGGATTACTACATTGGTAAAGCCCTTGAAAACAATCCCGTTTTAATGGATTACCAATTCCAGCAAAAGCAGGCACCTCTCGACAGCATGAGTGTAAAGGCAATTTATAAACCCCAGATAAACAGCAGTGCACAAGCGATGTATGCCCCCGATTATAAAAATTTCGGCTATGATGCGGCCATTACAAACGGAGGAAATTATGCGGCCATAGCAAGTGTTTCCCAGGATATTTTTAAAGGAGCGGAGAAGAAAAACAAGTATGAAGCTATTGGACTTCAGACAATGAGCATCAGAAATACCGGCAAAATAACAAAAAACGATTTGATTAGACAGCTTAGCTACGCTTACGTGACTGCCCTGGCCGACAATAATGAACTTAATTTCAGTCATGATTTCCTTAAATTAATGCAGGAACAGGCTAAGATATTACAAGAGCTCTCCAGGCAGGGGATTTACAGGCAGACGGACTACCTGACTTTCTTACTTGAGGTGCAGGGACAGGAAGTGAACATAAAGAAAATCCAACAAAAGTTTAAAGATGATGTGCATCTGCTAAATCAACTTTGCGGCATAAGTGATACGGTAGGCATAGCTCTCAGCCCTCCGGATATTATTCGTCTGATGCCTGTTGACCCGCAGTCCTCCCCTCTCTTTATGCAATTCACCATCGACAGTCTTCGGCTGATAAACCAGAAAATTACGGTTGACAACAGATACCGTCCTAATCTGAACTGGTTTGCCGATGCTGGTATGATGAGCAGTACCCCATCGAACATGTACCGGCATTTTGGTTATAGCCTGGGGCTGAATTTCAGTATACCTATTTATGATGGTTCGCTAAGAAAACTGGACAAACAGAAAATATCGCTGCAGGAAGATGCGAGGGCATCATATGCAAATTTCTTCCGGAAAAAATATAATGATCAACTAAGGCAGGCAGATGATCGCTTACAAATGAATGCTGAAATGACTGAAAGTATTCGCAGGCAATCAGTAAGCGCTGAAAATCTTATCAGTATATATCGTGAACAATTGAACCAGGGAAATATTTCAGTCACTGAACTGATCAATGCAATGAAAACCTATATCAATATTAAAAAGGAAATGAACCAGGCTGAAATCGACCGCTTCATGATACTTGCCGACTGGAATTATCTGATGCAAAAACAATAAGAACATTGGATTAATTATTTGAAATTAAAGTGAATGAAAAATAAAATTCAATATAGCCTAATAACTTACCTACTGTCTTTAGTCCTGATTCTGATACTTGCCGGATGTCAGTCCAATACAACAGGTACGGATCATCCGGGGCAGAAAGGCACCCCGGTAACGCTAACGAAAATAGAAGCTGGCCCCATGGCTGATTATATAAAACTAAATGCCGTATCCGGTTTTATGAAAAAATCCTTAATAAGGTCAAATACAGCAGCCTGGATTAAAACGTGTTATATACTGCCAGGTGACAAGGCCTTGAAAAACCAATTATTATTCTCATTGGTAACTAAAGAAGCCGAAGCATTATCCAAAGTCAAATTCCAGAACGACTCTAACCTTAATTTCAAGGGTATAATCGAGATCAGGGCCCCTGAACCCGGGATCATAAGTTCGATTCTTCATCAGAGCGGTGATTATGTTCAGGAAGGGGATGAACTTGCCGAAATAGCTGATCCGGGTAGTCTGGTATTTTATATGCAAGTCCCTTTTGAAATGGAAAAATATATCAGGAAAGATTCAGAATGTAAAATCATATTACCCGGCAATCGCATCATAGAGGGAAAGATCAGGGCTCAGTTACCGGTCATGGACATTGCTTCTCAGACTGAAAAAATCGTAGTAAAGCCTAAACTTCAGGCAAATATTCCTGAAAACCTGATCGCTGAGATACAGATACTTAAAGACAGGAAAAACAATGCAATTACCCTCCCAAAGGAAGCAGTCCTTACGAATGAAACACAGTCGGATTTTTGGGTAATGAAACTCATCAATGATTCCACGGCGGTAAAAGTTCCCGTAAAGAAAGGCCTGGAAAGCGATGGAAAAGTCGAAATAATAGAGCCGGCTCTGGATTCCACCGACCGGATCATTTTGACAGGGGCCTATGGCCTGGAAGACACAAGCAAAGTAAAAATCACCAGGAGGTAAGATGCAAAACATCTTTCATAAATTCAGACAGCCAGTCTTGATGATCATCGGGATTATTATCCTGAGCGGTCTGTATTTCTACGGGCAATTTCCCATATCACTGTTTCCCGAAATAACTTTTCCAAAGATAAAAGTCATTGCAGATTACGGCGATCAACCGGTAGAAAAGATGATGATAACAGTGACAAGGCCCCTGGAAGATGCCATTAAACAGGTTCCGGACCTAAAGGTCATCAGAAGCACAACCAGCCGGGGAAATTGCGAAATTTCCGCATTTCTGACCTGGAAGGCCGATATTAACATCAGCCTGCAAATGCTCGAATTGAGGATCAACCAGGTCAAAAGTCAACTTCCATCTTCCGTACAGATTGAAATCCAGAAAATGAACCCTTCAATTCTTCCTGTAATGGGTTACACACTGGAAAGTAACATACGCTCGCCCATTGAATTAAACCTCCTGGCAAAATATACAGTCAAGCCTTATCTCTCGCAGGTGGAAGGCGTGTCGGAGGTTGGAATCATAGGGGGTAAGACCAAGGAATACTGGCTGATACTGGATCCTCAAAAGATGAGCTCTTTCGGTATAACACCCGGGATGATCTCAACAGCTGCCAACGAGACCAACTTCATCATGTCTAACGGTTTACTGACCGATTACAGGCGTTTATACCTTACCGTAACGGATGCAGGCCTTTATAATTCAGATGATATCGGTAATGTAGTAATCCGGAATGACGGGAGGAGGCTTATCCGGATCAGGGATGTTTCGAAGGTTGAAGTCGATGAAAAGATAGAATATACCCGGATCAATGCAAATGGCAAGCCGGCCATCCTGGTAGCTATAATTAAACAACCAGCTACTAACCTGATAAGCATATCGAATGATGTCCGTGAAAAAGTAAAGGGGCTGCGACAGATACTTCCTTCGGATGTTAAGATCGAACCCTATTACGATCAGGCTGATTTTGTAAAGGATGCCATAAAGAGTGTGAAAGACAGTCTGCTCATTGGTCTCTTGCTGGCATTGCTGGTTGCTGTTCTCTTCCTGAGATCATTCCGGGCAAGTATCACTATGCTAATCACTATACCTGTAACCTTACTGCTAACGGTTATCACACTTTATAGCATCGGATTCACTTTGAATATCATGACTCTTGGGGCAATTGCGGCTGCCATAGGACTGGTCATCGACGATGCCGTAGTTGTAATCGAACAGATTCACCGAACGCATGAAGAAAACCATACATTACAGCCAAAAGTATTAGTGAACAAGGCTGTCACATATCTATTTCCTTCCCTCATTGGATCGAGCATAAGCACGATAGTGATTTTTATACCCTTTATGCTTATGAGCGGGGTAGCAGGCGCCTATTTTAAGGTTCTGACCGACACTATGATTGTCACACTGATCTGTTCCTTCTTTGTAACATGGCTGGGGTTACCTGTGATTTACCTGCTGATCAGTGGAATCAGGCAAAAAAGTGCTAAAGCACCACGTGCAGTGGATAAGCAAATAAAGCGGCAAGGCTGGGTCCTTACATTCATACGCCGACCCTGGATCAGCCTGGCATTCATTCTTTTTTTGGTACTTTCTATAATCTACATAATTCCCCGTCTCAAAACAGGTTTCCTACCTGCCATGGATGAAGGTTCTATTGTCCTGGATTATACCTCCCCACCAGGCTCTTCCCTGGAGGAAACCGATCGTATGCTGAAAGAAGTTGAAAAGATCATTGTCAAGATTCCCGAATACGAGAGTTATTCCCGACGCACGGGAGCCCAGATGGGATTTTTTATCACCGAGCCGAATTATGGGGATTATCTTATCCAACTTAAAAAAAACCGTAAACGCAGCACAGAACAGGTCATTGAGGATCTGAGACAAAGGATAGAGGCTACCCAGCCAGCCCTGCGTATCGATTTCGGGCAGGTTATCGGGGACATGCTCGGGGACCTGATGTCCTCAGTCCAACCGATCGAGATAAAGATTTTTGGGGATGACCAGGATAAACTTCAGGAAATTGCAAGGCAGGTAGCTGCACAGGTAGAACAGGTTGATGGCACAGCAGATGTTTTTGACGGGATAACTATTGCAGGCCCATCTGTACAGATTGTACCCAAAGAAGATAAACTCAGTCTCTATAATCTGTCGCCCAGCTCATTCCAGTTCCAGTTGCAGACCCAATTAGAGGGAAATATCATCGGTGGAATCATGGAGAAAGAGCAATACACAAATATAAGAATGGTGTATCCCGAAATGGGAAATAACTCAGTAGAAAAAATTAAAAAACAATTCATTTTCCTTCCCGACGGGAGACTCCGTCCCATCACTGACTTTGCCAGTATTCTGCCAAAAAAGGGATCGGCCGAGATACAAAGGGAGAACCTGCAACTGGTTTCCATAGTATCAGGCAGGTTAAACGGCCGGGACCTTGGAAGTGTTATGAAAGACATCCAAAAACGCCTCAGCGCTAATATAAGCTTACCCCAGGGTTATTACATCAATTATGGAGGGGATTATGTAAACCAGCAAAAGTCCTTCAATGAATTATTAATGATCCTGCTAACTGCGAGCCTGCTAGTCTTTGCCCTGATGTTATTCCTGTTCAGGGATTTTAAGGCAGCTGCAGTGATTTTTTTCACGGCAGTCCTGGGTACGGCCGGAAGCCTTATCGCCCTTTACCTGACCCAGGTACCATTGAACGTGGGTAGCTATACCGGTGTGATCATGATAGTGGGAATCATAGGTGAAAATGCAATTTTCACCATGCAGCAATACAAGAAAAAACTTAAGGAAAATGAGGTAGATGAAGCATTAACCTTTGCAATATCTACACGACTCAGGCCGAACCTGATGACTGCCCTTGCCGCCATCATGGCTTTGTCGCCACTTGCGTTGGGAATCGGTACCGGGGCACAGATGCACCAACCCCTGGCCATTGCGGTGATAGGTGGCTTTATAGTGGCAATACCTCTTCTTCTTATTATCCTGCCTACCCTTCTCAGATTGGTACACAGTAAAAAAGATGAGGCCCATAATCGAATTTCTGAATAACTTTGCAGCCTGATTTAGCAAGCTTTATCAATGGAAAAAAAGGATTGTTTTTATTTCGGGAAGATATACCGCCCCCATGGTTACAAAGGCGAACTGAAGATATATATAGATGCCGATGATCCGGAAGCATACGGCAAGCTGGATATGATTTTTGTGGATATTAAAAAGAACTTTGTGCCCTTTTTTATTGAACGCATCCATTTTGAAAATAACAAAGCTAACCTGAAGCTGCAGGATATTGATACGATTGAACAGGCTGAAAGAATGGCCGGATGCGAACTTTATCTGCCTTTGGAACTGCTTGGAAAACTCAGGGGGAATAAATTCTACTACCATGAAGTGATTGGATTTAAGGTTATAGACGAAATTAAAGGGGACATCGGAACGATTGACCGGGTGCTTGACCTGCCCAATAACCCGCTTCTTTTAGTGATTTTTAATAATAAAGAGATCCTGATACCCATCACTGATGAAATCATCCAAAAAGTTGACAGGAAGAAAAAGGAAATTCAGATCCGGGCTCCGGAAGGTTTGATCGATATCTATCTGGAATAAATGTATTCTGATCCTGAATTAAGAGAATTCTACAAGAAATTAGGACAGGAAAGCAATTCCTTCTATTTCAAGCATTTCAATGTTGAAGATGATTCAAGTACCATGAAGGTTGGAACCGATGCCGTATTGCTTGGA
>CAWBCI010000054.1:0-6128 GCA_963787195.1 uncultured Bacteroidales bacterium | reverse complement strand
CTCACGACCCTTGAAGCCGTTCAGAAAACCTATAATATGCTGAATGAAGGCGGACTTACTCTTGTAAATATCATCTCCTCAATAGGGAATAAAAGCAGTGATTTTTTAAGGGCTGAAACAGCTACTTACCGGGAGGTCTTTCCACAGGTTTATGTATTTGCCGTTTTCGATGATAAGGATACCAACATGGTCCAGAGTATCGTGCTGGCAGGCCTCAAATCCACCACCAGGGCTTCTTTTAGTGATGCTGACACGGTTTTACAGCATTATCTCGACAGGAATGTAACTGCAATGATCAGGACAGATCTGCCTGTACTGACGGACGATCATGCGCCGGTGGATTATTATACTAATAAGGCAATAAGGTAAAATTCAGTGTAGAGTGTAGAGTGTAGAGTGTAGAGTTTAAGGAACACCTTCTTATTTCGACGGGGCTGATAAGACAAAATGCCAGGTTATTAATAAAAATACTTTTTTTTCATTTTATCTTTTTTGTTGTGCTAAAAATAAAGGGTCTGATGATTTATAACATTCCTTTATCTGTTCATTTGTTAAAAGATATAATTGAGAAAGCAATGACTTGTCGGAGGAGAATCCATTAATTTGCTTATAATTGTTTCTTATCCAATCATTGGCAATATCAACAATCTTCTTATTCGCCAAACCATGCCCTGATTCACTAATGTCATTCACCATTTGGGCTAATTCCAATCTTGGTTCGCTTGCAAATATGATTTGAGATAATTTTGCATGAAATTCTCTTTCTTCATTCGACCAGTTTTTGAACTTTTCAGGCATATATTTCTGTTCAATACTGTGCCTGCCTTCATGTCCTAATATAGAAGCTTCTACTCTATAATTTTCATAAGTAGATAAAAATGCAAGTTTGAGAGCATTTCCCCGCAGGCCATCCGAATAGAGTTTATTATATAAATCGTTTAAAGCATCGAATCTTAATTTTCTTTCTAAACCTGCAGATTGTGAATAAATATTATCTGTTTTAGCTTGATTGATGAATTCAGCATTTAGCGTCTCGGTTTTCTGTCTTTCAATAGTGTCGGTTATCGTTTTCCAGGCATTAAAGGGACCGTCTAGGTAAGCCTCTCTTACACGAATAATTTCATTTTCAGAACCCCATCCACCTATGGCTTTATCTTCCCAAAACCAGCTGGAATATCCGTTTGATGCCATCATGTCGATTTGTGTGTAAGTGAATTCAGGTTTGTAACCGTATTGTTCTACCAATGCTTTTTCCTGATTTACGATATGCCCCAAACATAAAACATAACCATTATAATTCGCGGTGCTGCCTGTAAACCCTCTTGCTCCAAAGTGTTTTTGGGTTTCATCTAAAAACTTGGATTCGCTATATTCTTTATTGGCTAAAAAAGATAGATTCTGCCAAAGTTCTTTTCGTATATCGTTCAGCCTTTTCTTGTATTCTCTTTCATTTTCTTCGCCTATGGCAATCAATCTATAATACTCGTTTGTTTGGCTTTTTACAGTTTTAAGATATTTCGAATAAGTTAGAATATCCCTAACATCTGCATTGTAGTTTTTTTCATTGGAATTGTAAAGGGCATAGTTTCCGGCAATTATATAGAATCGGGAAGCGGAAAGAGCCAATATCAATTTTTCTTGTTTTTCGACCGGTAGTTTTTCCCCGTCCCACCTTTCACAAATTTCATTTAAATCTTTTGCTGCATCGGCTAAATAGGGATAAGTATTGTTTATGTCCGCAATATGAAAATAAGATTTCCAGGCCAAAATTACATTATGCCCATTGTTTCGTAGTAAAGAAATCCCGAGTAATAATTTCGATGGTTCTGGAGAGCCCATATTTGATTCCAGAATTTCTGTTAATAAGTCAGAAGTTTTTGTTAGAAGTGATGTATCTAAAGGGATAATGTTGTTCAGCTTATTTATTGATAAGTCATAAACAGTCTTTGCATATTCAATTTTGGCCCTGGTCTTTTCAGCTTTAGATTTTGCATATTTTTCTGCATTTTCTGATGCCGACAAAGAATTTTGATAATTTCCTGACTCTCTTTCAATCCTGGCAAGTATGTTCCATGTCTTCGTTTTTAAAGTATCAATCGAATCAGCGGCCAAAAGCCTGTTTTTGGCTGATTGATAATCTTTAAAATACTTCCAATCCTGAAATGCCAGTTTTTGTAGTACCTCGCACTTTGTTTCACCTTTTAAAGAATCATTTTCAAGCATTGCATTTAAAATCGTTCTTGATTTATTTAAATCGAGTTGGTCATACGCAATGTCTGCTGATTCAATAGCTTTCTCCTTATTAGTCAATTTATTTGTACAGCCTACTAATAAAGCCAAGGCCAAAATTAAGATCGAGTTTTTCACTTTTACTGCTTCCTTTATAATTTTAAATAATCTCATATGTACTGTTTAAAATGGCAGCCAACATATATATATCCACCAGTTGTCTTTATATCTTCCTTATCTTACCACAAATGAATTCTTAGCCCATTCGCTTTTTGTAAGTAAAGGAAGCCTTCAATTTAAATGTAATGGCTCTTTCCAAATCTGGCATGATTGATTGGCCCTAAAATTATGGGGTCTAATCGGATTTTCCAAGAAAATTTAAGAAAGATGAAGTTGAAGATCGAAATTAGCTTGTCAAAATCAATATTTCGACATTTCGAAAGTTCATTCGGAGTGGTTCGAAGAAAATCCCAAATCCCAAATCCCAAAAAACAAATAAATTTCAAATTCCAATTTCCAAATGACTGTATACTAAAAACTTCACTGCAACTAAGACTATATACCTCTATTATTTTCCGGGTGGATTTCGCTGCACTCTACTGAGACTATTCAATGGAGATTATTAAGGGCAAGTAGCCTTGTTTGATTTATTTAATCTTGAGATTGGCAGGGTTTTGTTTACAATCCCAAATTGTATGGATCAATAATTTATCAGGGAAATTTTCATAGAAGATGATATAGGATCCAATGACCAATCCACGAACAGGTCCGAAATCGGTTTTATGTCCAATTCCTGGTTGTTTTTCAAGAATTTTTACAGCTTTTGAAATTTGCTTATATAACTTCACTGAATAGTCCCTACTACCGTTTCTTTCGATATAAAACTTGAGTATTTCAGACAGCTTGGTTTGGGCCTTTTTTGACCAAACTATCTTTCGTTTAGCCATGATTTGATTTCTTTGTCCAATATTTCATTATCAATGACCTCTCCTTTGTAAGCGTTTTCACGGGAGGTGATTATTTCTTCCTTTTGTTCCCTGGTTAAATTCAGGATTCCGGAACTAACTTTTAAATCAAGTATAGTCTTTATGGCCTTCAAAAAATCCTCATCCTCAATTTCTGTGATCCTATGAATGAGTTCTTTCTTTAATTCTATTGTTGTCATGATCAAAAAGGCTTTTTACAAAGATAATCAATATTGCTGCTATCCCGGCACGATTAAAAGTGTTAAAGCTTAAAGCATAGGCTGATTCGTAATTCACCTCAAGCGTTCACGCCTCACGATTCACGATTCACGTCCTACGATTCACGTCTCACGTCTCACGTCTCACGATTCACGTCTCACGTCTCACGATTCACGTCTCATGTTTGACGCCTCACGCCTTTGCATTGCAAAATAATATTGATACATTTGTCTTAACACCAATAACCGCCAAGAAAATGAAAAAAGCAATCCGGCCATTAGTCCTCGCCTTAGCGCTGATCCCGCTTCTCTTCCTCACAAACTGCGCTACACAAACTAAAAAGGAAACTGTATACATCGCCATCTCAAAGGGCTGGCCGGTTGATTCCTATGCTAATTACTATAACTGGATCAAGTCCCTTGATAGTACGATCATTCTTGTGGATATGTATCACCTGCCGGATGATTCTGTCCGAAGTATATTTCCCAAACTTTCCGGGCTGATCCTGACGGGCGGCACAGACGTGAACCCGGCTTATTACGGAAAAGCAGCGGATAGTGCAAGATGCTGGGAAGCCGACCCCCACCGCGACAGCCTTGAATTTTACCTCATCGACGAAGCTATGAAAAAAGGCATGCCCATCCTGGGCATCTGCCGCGGGGAACAGATACTGAACGTGGCCCAGGGCGGCAGCCTCTACATTGACCTTCCAAGCGACCTGGGTACAGGTGTCACCCATCAGATGGACGACTATGAGAAATGCTTCCACCCGGTTAGCATCGAAAAGAACACATTGCTGCACCTTGTCTCGGGTCTGGATTCCGGAATAGTCAACAGTAACCACCACCAGGGGATTAAAGACCTGGCTGGTAATCTAAAAGCTGCAGCGCATACAAGCGACGGACTAGTGGAAGCTATTGAATGGAAGGAACCGGCAGACAAATCTTTTCTCATTGCCGTCCAGTGGCATCCCGAGAGAATGAAAAGCGATAATCCACTATCTGGTAATATCGGCAGGAGCTTCCTGGAAGAAGCGGAAATTTACAATCATGAGAAACAAGAGCTTAAGTAAACTGCTCTATCAAACTACTGTGCGTTGGATAAGCTGAAATCAGCTTATCACGAACCGCCAATTCAAAATCGGAGAAATCAAAGCCTGGAGAAACAGTGCAGCCAATCAGTGAATAAGAATTTAAATCCCGGGGCCGGGCGGCAAACCAGGTTCCATGAGGAATAGTATATTGCCATAACATTCCTTTGTCCGGCTCCTGTCCCAGGAGAATACTTTCGGAAGTTCCATCAGGATGAATTAAAACCAAGCGAAGCGGGCAACCTGAATAAAAATGCCAGGTTTCGTCGGATTGCCAAGGCGATGAAAAGCTGAAAAATCCTTTCCTTCAAGGAGGAAATAAATAGATGTGGAAACATTCCTTCCGCCGGCATAACGTTCAGGTAAAGCATCTTCCGGCAATATCTCTTCCGAACGGTACACCTCCCTGAACCAACCTCCTTCCGGGTGTTTTTTCAGGCCAAGATGTTCAATCAGATAGGTAGCATACGTCATTGATTCTCGGGCTTTTTAGGCTTGACATATTTATCATTAAATACATAAACAAGCCTGAATGTCAATGCATTATTATATTCTTTCCGGGTAAATGGTTCGGGAACATTCAGGTAGTAGGTCCTTTGCCTTATTGGCAGAATGGAATATGAAAATCGTATATCGAATTTGAGTCCGCGGTGTATTCTGAACTGAACTTCCGCCACGAAATTAAAATCATCCTTATTAAACTTAACTGAATCAGAATAAGGAGTACCGTTTCCTTTATGCTCTATTTCTTTGGCATAAACCAGCCTTCCGTAAGAAAAACCAATCCCGGCACCGATAACCTGACGATCGGTATAATGGACCAGAAGGGGAACTTCAACATAATTTAGCCGAAGGTCATATTGTCCGTTCAGGGAATCCCCCGGATAATTTGACCTTCGAAATGAGCCTTTCTGGCTAAACAGAGTTTCAAGGGTAATATCCCATTTTTTAATTGGAAGTATGGCAGCCAATCCAAGCTGAGCGCCAATGCGGTGATAACCGTATACTTCATCGCCGTCCACCTGGGTCAGATTGAATCCCCCGATCACTTCACCCTGGAAAACCTGGGCTTTCAGGGCATTTGCGCCGAATAGCACCACAGTTGCTGTAACAATGAATATAAAAATGGATTTTTTCATCCGAATCATAATTGCATAATAAACGTATTGAATCCGGCTATATTTTACATAGAATGCTGCCAGGGCAAAATTATTCCTCCATTTTATGTTTCTTCCGGAACTTTCATGGAAAGCTGGATGCGCTTACGATCCATGTCCACTTCAAGAACCATCACCTTTACTTTCTGATGCATCCGGACTATTTCATTCGGATCTTTCACAAAACGGTCGGCCATCTGGCTGATATGGACCAGCCCGTCCTGATGCACCCCTATATCGACAAAAGCCCCGAAAGCCGTAATATTCGTGACTATCCCGGGCAAGACCATACCAATCTGAAGATCATGAATATCCTTAACATCTTTTGAAAATTCAAAGAAATCGAATTTCTGCCTGGGATCCCTTCCTGGTTTAGCAAGTTCTTCCATTATATCCTTCAATGTAGGCAATCCGGTTTTCTCCGTGATAAAATCTTCAAGTCTGAGTTTTTTCCTCAATTCATCGCTG
>CAWBCI010000053.1:0-5948 GCA_963787195.1 uncultured Bacteroidales bacterium | reverse complement strand
ATCACGTCCAGTTTCTCTTTCGAATGTATGTATTCAAGTCTGGACATGAGGGCTTCAGTACCTACCGATGGATAAGGGATTTGATAAACCCGGTCGACTATTTCATGCATGTATATACCCGGTTCCAGTGATTCGTATGACAAACCAATGATGCGGGCATTAAAAGAGTCTGCTTCTTTCAGTGCGCGGATGACCGACACTCCGGGACCCGGGCTGTCGATTGCATTCAGCGCCGTTACAGCTATAGTGATATCAGGCTTGCTCATCCTCTTCGATTATCTGGTAGTTAGTTAATAAATGAATGAAATCATCAAAATCCTTTTCCAGTATGGATTCTTCAATATCATATTTTTCAAGGAATTCATCCCTGATTTCATCCATATTTTTATCCTCCCTTAACATGCCGAATAATTCCTGCCCTATAGGATTGAGGGTAAAAGATTCACCGGTATTGGGATTGAAAATAAAACCCGATTCGCTCAGAGCGATATTACTCTTGATTTTCATCATTTTTTATAATTTTTTGTAATAAGAACTTTACGAGACTTATGCTTTAATAATAAATGCGAATATTCAAAATATCAGGCAAACTGTGTACTTTAAATTTATCTAGTATGAAAAATCATAAGCTGGCTTTATCCCGGAATTTGTCTTTAACCCTTACCGCTTGAGAACAGTATTACCCTACCAATCTGTATAAAAATATATTTAAAATGTTGAATGTTTACATTTAAATCTTTGGCCTGCAGAATGTTTCGAATTGATTTAATGAACTACCCCGCCGCAAGCATCGGGGTATATTAATGAAATATCTCATATTCGTCTCAATGTACTGGGAATTTAATCCCGGAAGATCCCGAATATGGCTTCGTCTTTTCGGGATCAAACAAGGAGCTGCGGCCCCTTGTTTTAAGGGGAAGAAGGGCCTTCCAGCTTATCCGGTGTCTTTGAAGCCATGTTCTTCAACTTGCTTCTTTCATCCAATAGCTTATCAATTTCTTCCAGGCTTAGATCCGGATTCTTCAAAAGCTCATCAATTTCGTGCAATTCCCTTTTCCCTCCGGTGATTTCAGGAGTTTCAATTTCAAGTGTGATATCGGGATCCAATTCGCCCACCTCTTCCTGCAATTGTTCAACCATGTCGGCAACCATTTGTTTAATAGGCTCTCCGAACTGCTGAAGCAATTGTTCAGAAATCTGGCCCTTCATTCTTTCATAATTTTCGATAAAAAAATCAAAATTGACAAAGAACATTTTAGGCATGCCCGGAATCTCTCCAATTTTAGTCTTATCTTTTAATTTCCGGAGGAGTTTTATCAGTATGTCGAGGTTCTCGTCGAATGACCTTTCAGTGTTGCTCATTTCAAGAATAATTTATGCAAATTTAATGAATTTTAATGGATTGCATGATTTTCATGCACACCTTTCCGCCTTTTGAGCAAATTCTGTTCCATACCTATCCTAACGATAAAAATTGAAGTTTAATATGAATTATGGCGGACAATCCGATCGATTTGTCATAAATCAGCCAATCTTGCAGGAAAGTATAAGGCCTTGATGATTTTGTCGGGAATTCATTAGTTTAATATAACTTTGTCTGTTAAATCTTCAAGTATTTATCATGAAATTCAGCCTTTTAATTTTTATATTATTCATATTCCCCTTGTTGGGAATTTCCCAGGACCTGAATCAGACTGTACAGGATTCCAAAAGCGGAAAGAATATTCTTATCGGAAATTGTAACCGCGAAGGCTTGCAGAAAGATGATTTCGGGGCTTATTATACACAGTATTATAATACATATAAACCGAATAAAAAGGCTCTTCGTTCCATCCGGAAAGAGATCAAAAAAGTCGACATAGAGGTTGTGATGGGTACCTGGTGCAGTGACAGCCGTGAACAAGTCCCCCGCTTTTTAAATATACTCGACCAGGTCCACTTCGATCCTGCACATCTGAAACTGGTATGCGTCGACAGGGATAAACTTGCCGGGGATGTAGATTTGAAAAAGGAAGCTATCCAGCTCGTTCCTACCTTTATCTTTTACCGTAAGGGTAAAGAACTCGGCAGGATAATCGAAAGCCCGAGCACTTCGCTTGAGAAAGATATGGCAATGATACTGAGCGACTGAACATTTTCATACTTTCTCTTTCATCATTAAAAAATATTGACCTGAACCCTTCTGACAGTGAAAATATTCCAAAAAATATCCGATATCAGGGCATATCTTGAAAGTGTGCAAAACCAGAATAAGTCAATCGGTTTTGTCCCAACCATGGGAGCTCTGCACAAAGGCCATCTGGAACTTGTGAAAAGAGCTCGTCAGGAAAACGAAGTGGTAGCCTGCAGTATTTTTGTAAATCACATGCAATTTAATAATGCCGAAGATTTGGAAAAATATCCCCGGACTCCTGAAGAGGACCATCGCAAGCTCGAAGAAATGGGTTGTGACCTTGTTTTCAGCCCATCGACTGAAGAGATGTATCCTTCCCCTGTAAAAGAAAAGTACGATTTTGGACCTCTTGAAAGAGTAATGGAAGGAAAATTCCGTCCCGGGCATTTCAATGGAGTGGCCATTGTTGTAAAGAAATTATTTGATATCATCAATCCCGATAAGGCTTATTTCGGGAAGAAGGATTACCAGCAGCTGAAGATCATACAAGCCCTGGTAAAGATGGAAAACATGCATGTGCAGATTATACCTTGTGAAACGGTAAGGGAAGTTGACGGACTTGCCATGAGCTCCCGTAACTTCCGGCTCAGCACCGAGGAGAGAATTATAGCCCCGGAAATTTACCGTACTTTAACTGAGGCAAAGGAAAATCTTGGCAAGATTCATTTAAAAGAGATCGAACAATTAGCTATCCGGAGACTTGAGAGGGCAGGTTTTATTCCCGATTACTTTGAAATAGTCGATGCTGCAACGCTTATGCCCGTCAAAAGCCCTGATGAAGCAGAACATCTGGTGGCTTGTGTGGCCTGTTATCTGGGAAAAGTTCGGCTCATCGATAATTTAGAGATAATTTAGTAATTTTGTCGGCCGAAATGAAGTGTGCTTTGTTATTAGAATGGATCGAGTTGAAGACAATTGATAGAAAAATAACCTAGAATAAAATATTCTGATGTTGATAGAAATCCTTAAGTCAAAGATACACCGTGCAAAAATCACACATTCCAATCTGAATTACGTGGGGAGTATCGGTATTGACGGAGAACTTGTAGAAGCCGCAAATCTGTCGGAGTTTGAAAGAGTCTATATTTATAATATTAATAACGGGGAGAGATTTGATACTTATGTTTTCAAGGAAGAACATGGTTCCGGCGTGATCTCAATCAATGGGGCTGCTGCCCGTAAAGTGGCGGTGGGCGACCTGGTGATCATAGTTGCCTTTGCCGGCATGACTCCTGAAGAAGCCAAAGGCTTCAAACCTTCAATTGTCTTTCCCGGGCCTAATAACAAATTAAAATAGCGTACTTTGAGAAAGCGTATCATTTCTGCCCTTCAATACCTATTTTTTCTGTTGATCGGATTAGCATTATTATGGCTGGTATTCAGAAAATTAGATCTGGAGAAGGTCATGGAGGAGATCCGGAACGCACACTACCAATGGTTGTTCCTGTCGTTCTTTTTTGGGATACTCAGTCATATCGCCCGCGCCAAACGCTGGAATATTCTGATCCGTTCCATGGGATACCAAACCAGCGCTACTACTACTTTTTACGCAGTTATGATCGGCTACCTGGCCAATTCAGCTTTCCCGCGTCTGGGAGAAGTTACCCGATGCGGAGTCCTTGCGAAAAAGACAGATACCCCCTTCAACGCCCTTTTCGGGACCGTTATTTCAGAAAGGATTTTCGATCTGATCATCCTGATCCTCATTATTCTAAGTGTTATTCTCTTTCAGCTGGACCTGTTAAAAAACTTTGTCGATAAATACTTTATCGAATCCCTGTCGGGCATGATGGAAACAAGGATAATCCTTTATGGAATTGCTGCCTTTTTCATCATCGTAATCCTTCCCATAATATTATTCAGGATATATATACATAGAATCCGTCAACTTAGGATTTACCAAAGGCTGAGCGTATTCCTCAAAGGTCTGTTGGATGGAGTCAGAACAATTGGCCGGATTAAGGAAAAATGGGCCTTTTTGTTATGGACGGCCGTGATCTGGACCTTTTACATACTCATGACTTACGTAGCCTTCTTTGCACTGGACGCTACCTCTCATTTGAATTTCCTGGACGGTATGACTCTCATGGCTCTCGGAAGTGTGGGGATAGTGGCCCCTGTTCCGGGCGGTATAGGAGCCTATCAGTTTGTTGTGAAGGCCATTCTGGTTGAGATTTATCATGTCGCTTCAGAGCCCGCTGCATCATTCTCCATCATCCTGTGGTCGACCCAGATGGTCCTGATCCTGAGCGCAGGTGTCTTTTCCTATTATATGCTAATGTTTAAAAAAAAGCCAGTAATTGATGTTAACACTACAAGTAACTGAAAACAAGATCATCAGCAGGGAAACTCTGAGGCACAATATTGCGCTTCAGAGATTCCTGAGTAAAAAGATCGTATTTACAAATGGTTGTTTCGATATATTACATCTCGGCCATATAGAATATCTTTCAAAAGCACATGACCTGGGAGATTACCTGATTATCGGACTGAACACCGACGATTCTGTGAGAAGGCTCAAAGGTGCCGGACGGCCGGTTCAGGATGAGAAAGCACGGGCACATGTCCTTGCTTCCCTGCGTTTCGTCGACGCAGTAGTCCTTTTCGATGAAGATACCCCCTACGAACTTATTAAACAGATTGTCCCCGATGTTCTGGTGAAAGGCAGCGATTATAAGGAACAGGACGTGGTTGGAGCCGACATAGTGAAAGCCGCCGGTGGGGAAGTGGCGATCGTGGAGCTGACGCCGGGTTACAGCACGACGGGATTGATCGAGAAGCTGAAGTGATTAACTGGTGGTAAATATTGGTAGAGGTCTTGCATGCAAGGCCTCTACTGCACTTGAATTTTATTTTATAAGCCAACCTTCAACTTTATTCGTTCTTAGTTCACCGCCCTAATTTTCGTATCTTGCAGCATTGCTTTTTATACCTGAAAAAGCTGTAAACCGACTGTTATGGCCAAGAGTAAAAGTGTTTATGTTTGTCAGAATTGCGGGGCGAATTCACCCAAGTGGATAGGCCGTTGCCCCTCCTGCGGGGAATGGAATACCTATGAAGAAGAGATTATTCAGAAAGAAGAAAAAGCTCCTGCCTGGAAATCGCGCCACGACGATGGGAAGGCCCCCAAACCCATCCGGGTAGAGGATATTGAAGTTTCGGCCGAGAACCGTATCAGCAGCCTGGACGGAGAACTCGACAGGGTGCTGGGCGGCGGGATAGTCCCCGGCTCGCTTGTGCTGGTAGGGGGCGAACCCGGCATTGGCAAATCCACCCTCATGCTGCAGGTTGCCCTGAAGATGAAAGGGAGGAAGATCCTTTACGTGACGGGAGAAGAGAGCAATAGGCAAATCCGTATGAGGGCCGAACGTATCGGCATAGGGAACCCTGAATGCTATATCCTTACTGAGACAAACATACAGAGCATCTTCCGCTACCTTGACGAGATGCAGCCCGACCTCATAGTAATAGATTCTATACAAACCCTTCACACCGAAACCGTAGAGTCTTCTCCGGGAAGCATCACCCAGATCCGGGAATGTGCCGCCGAATGGCAGAAGTACTCCAAGGCCACCGCCACGCCGGTTTTCCTGATTGGTCATATCACCAAGGACGGCAACCTGGCCGGCCCCAAGGTCCTGGAACATATGGTGGATACGGTGATCTACTTCGAAGGGGAGCGGAACTATGGTTTCCGTATACTTCGCGCCATCAAGAACCGCTTTGGGCCGACATCGGAATTAGGCATTTACGAGATGCTGAACGACGGCCTGAG
>CAWBCI010000052.1:0-4035 GCA_963787195.1 uncultured Bacteroidales bacterium | reverse complement strand
AATGTATTGCTCCAGGAGAAAAGATAAAATGATCACGGCTTTATATGATAATATCAGTCCCACGATACATTTAGAAGGTTTGACAAAACTGGATGTGATAAATGCCAAATCCGATCCCAATGTGGTTTTGCTTTTTGATAAGGCTCCCGGAAAGGTAAAGTACCAGATTTATGATTGCATGGGAAACGAGGCGAAGGATGAATCACGGGAACTGCAGGCAGGTCCGGCTTTATTCAACGTACCTGCTGCCGGGCTTTTACAGATATCAATTGAAGCACCCAAATAGGATTTTTTTTGATTAAGTCAGGCTAATGATTTTAATCTAACTTTTCAGGATGATGAGAAGACTCTTCCCTATTTTTATCTTGATTTTGCTGCTTGTTTCCTGCCATCAGAAGCAAATCGGGCCGGCTTACCTTGATACGCGCCAAAGTTTTGGAATCAGGGCCGATGACCTGCTTTCCAGGATGACTCTTGAAGAGAAGATCTCCCAGATGAAGTATGATGCACCCGCCATTGACAGGCTGGGAATTCCGGCCTATAACTGGTGGAACGAATGCCTGCACGGAGTGGCCCGGGCTGGCAAAGCTACTGTCTTTCCCCAGGCTATCGGGCTCGCGGCCACCTGGGACAGGGACCTGATGTTCAGGGTCGGAAATGCCATATCCGACGAAGCCAGGGCCAAATACAATAATTACCAAAAACAAGGAAAACATGGTATTTACCAGGGCCTTACATTCTGGTCTCCCAATATCAATATTTTCCGGGATCCCCGCTGGGGAAGGGGAATGGAAACTTACGGAGAGGACCCTCTTCTGACAGGTTCAATAGCCGTAGGTTTTATCAAAGGCTTGCAGGGCAATGATCCCAGGTATTTAAAAACGATTGCTACTGCCAAGCATTTTGCTGTCCATAGTGGCCCGGAGCCCGTCCGGCATGAATTCGACGCTGAAGTAGATAATATTGATCTTTACTCTACCTACCTTCCTGCATTCAGAATGGCTGTAAAAGATGCCGGGGTCCAGTCCATCATGTGCGCCTATAACCGTTTCAGGGGAGATCCCTGTTGTGGAAGTAATCCGCTCTTAAGCGATATTCTGAGAAATAAATGGGGATTTAAGGGATATGTGGTTTCAGATTGCTGGGCTATCTCCGATTTCTACAATTTTCATAAAGTGACGACTACCGAAGCCGAATCGGCTGCCATGGCACTGAATGCCGGCACCGACCTGAACTGCGGAGTAACTTTCGCCTACCTGAAAGATGCACTCAGTCAGGGCCTGGTTACGGAAGCTTCCATCGACACCAGTATCAAAAGATTATTACTGGCACGTTTCAAATTAGGAATGTTTGATCCGCCCGAAATGCAGCCCTGGTCAAATCTTTCCACAGCTATCATCGAAAGCGCTGAACACCGGGAATTGGCCCTGGAAGCTGCCCGCAAATCCATCATCCTTCTAAAAAATGAAAATAAAACCCTTCCGCTATATCATAAATATAAAACTATTGCAGTAATCGGCCCTAATGCCGATGATGCCGATGTATTAAACGGGAATTATAACGGCATCCCCGAAAACCCGGTTACTCCCTTACAAGGTATACGGAAAAAATTTCCGGAATCGGAAGTCATTTATGCCCCCGGTTCTCCGCTATGCTGAAAATCTGCCCTACTTACACTCATCCCAAAAGATGTTTTATACATGAATTCTTCCTTAACTGAACAGGGACTTAATACAGAATTCTTTAATAATAAAGACCTTGAAGGAAAAGCCATTCATCAAAATATCTCTGGCAATATAGATTTTCAGTGGTGGGAAGGGGCCCCTTTTCAGGACCTGGACCCGGACAATTTCTCAGTCAGATGGAGCGGAGTACTTATTCCTCCATTTACCGGCAAATATGCACTGGGCGCTTCCGGGAAGAATGCAATCAGATTATACCTGGGAGATTCACTCCTGCTGGATTGTCATTCCGAACATGATAATTGCAGGAATTACTCTTTCATGGATTTAGAGGCCGGGAAAGCCTATCCGATTAAGCTGGAATACAGAGAATATGAAGGCTCGGCGGAAGTTCATTTGCTATGGGCTTTCATGGATAGGGATTATCATTCCGAAGCCATGGAAGCTGCCCGAAAAGCCGACCTCGTAATCCTTTGCATGGGCCTCTCTCCGCGGCTTGAAGGTGAGGATCTGAAGGTGGAAGTTGAAGGATTTAAAGGCGGCGACCGGACAAATCTGGAACTGCCTGAAATCCAGGAAAAACTGATCTCCGACATCAGTTCACTGGGCAAAGCCACGGTTTTATGTCTGCTAAACGGAAGCCCTCTTGCAATAAATGAAGAGCAGGAAAATATTCCCGCCATTATCGAAGCCTGGTATCCCGGTCAGGCCGGCGGAGATGCCATAGCCGATGTGCTTGCGGGGGATTATAATCCTTCAGGCAAGCTGCCGGTGACTTTTTATAAATCAGTGAAGCAATTGCCTCCCTTTGAGGATTACAATATGGAAGGCCATACTTACCGCTATTTCCGGCAGGAGCCCCTTTATCCCTTTGGCTTCGGCCTGAGCTATTCGGATTTTATTTTTTCAGGGATAGAATTGAATGACAGTATTATTAAAGCGGGAGATAGCCTGAAAGTAAGCTTAAAGGTACAGAATAAGGGAGCCATTGCAGGACTTGAGACTGTCCAGTTATACCTCAGCTATCCGGAAAGCTCAGTGAAGGTTCCTTTAATGGAACTTAAAGATTTCAGAAAACTACATCTGAATGCAGGGGAAAGCCGGGAACTTGAGTTTATCATCAGTCCTGAAATGATGCAGCTTGTTGATGAAGAAGGAAATTTCTCCATACAGCCGGGGAATTTCCGGATTTATATAGGAGATTGCCTTCCTGTAAAAAGGTCGCTGGAACTGGGTGCTCCGGCCTGGCAGGAAAGCACTTTCAGGGTCTTTTAATGCTCAATCCATGGGTATTTCAATAGCCAGGATTTCGCTGGCCTGTTCAGCCCTCACCGGGACCATTTTAGCATCCCAGACTCCCAGACCGTCGCGGCGGTTCATGGGAACGCCCCCGACTATGGCTTTTCCTTCTATCAGAAAGAAATAAACCCCATTTCCTTCCTTATTGATTTTATACATGTTATCCCCTTCTTTATCGAAAGAGGCGAGAGAGAGATAAGCATCCTGGTTGATCCACAAAGCGCCTTTCTCATTTGGAGAAACTACCCTTTGAAATTTATTATAGCGTTTGGAAGAGTCAAAAGTGATTTGCTCATACCTGGGCTTAATATTCTGCTCTTTAGGAAAGATCCAGATCTGAAGGAAATTCACCTCATTCTCCTTATCAGGGTTAAATTCCGAATGTTCTATACCCGATCCGGCCGACATGATCTGCACGTCGCCCGAATTGATGATCTTTGAAAAGCCCATGCTGTCGGCGTGTTCCAAGGCCCCTTTCAAAGGAATCGTGATGATTTCCATATTGTCGTGAGGATGGCGGCCGAAGCCCTCTCCGGCAGCGACCACATCATCATTCAAAACCCTGAGCAAGCCAAAATGGTCGCGCTCCGGATCACGGTAATCTGCAAAACTGAAAGTATGATGAGTATCCAGCCAACCATGGTCGAAATGTCCCCTGGTCTCGGCGCGGTGTATGATGGTCTTCATTTTATAATTTTATTAATGAATGATAAGAAATCTGGAAATAATCCCTGGTCTTTCCTGATTAAATACATCAGATTTAACAATCATCAGGCGGGATTTGTTTTGAATAAGACAAAAGCCCTTTCTGCAGATTTATTAATTTTTCTATCTTTGCATGCCGTTTCAAAACGGAAAGAATTAAGATACCCCGCCGCAAGCAGCGGGGTATCTTAAGGAAATATCTCTTATTCGGCTCAAGAGATGGGGAATTTAGTCCCATCAGATCCCGAATAAGACTTCGTCTTTTCGGGATCAATTCGACTAACAATTTTTTCTTCGCTTCGCTTGAAAAAATTGAGTCTCATTGATTAAATGCACATAAGCCTCTTTA
>CAWBCI010000051.1:0-17596 GCA_963787195.1 uncultured Bacteroidales bacterium | reverse complement strand
AGAAGCAGCAACTGAAATTGTAGGGGAATCATCAGCTAGTCCGGATGTTCCTGAAATTGCGGGGAATTTGGTCAGCAATAAAAATGATCAGCCCGGCATTGAGGAACCTGATACGGATGAGGAAGATGAAGAAGAAGAAGAAGAACAGAGAGTGAACCCAATAATCAGGAAGACTTTGATCATTACTCAAGGGAAAAGCTTGCTGAACTCATGGAGGAAACTGTTAGAGATACAGATGTTCAAAAGATTAAAACCAGAGTTTCACTCATTAAAGTCGCTTTCCTGAAGCAAACTAAAGAGTTGGAGCATAACAGGATAGAGTCAGCTCTTAGTCAGGATGATATAAAAGAAGGAGAAGAACCCCCTCAGGATCCCCTTATCGTGAGGTTTAATGAAGCTTTTGAAATATATAAGCGCAACAAGGCTAAATATAATGAAGACCAGGAATTGTTGAAAATCAGGAACCTGGAATCCAAAAAGCAGATCCTGGATGAATTGCGGGAGCTGGTCAATACAGATGAATCCCTCAAGAAAACCTATGATCGTTTCAAGGAACTTCAAACCAAGTGGAAAGAGATCGGACTGGTGCCAACCACCGAAATCAATAATCTCTGGCAAAATTATCATTTCCTGGTTGAAAAATTCTTTGATAAGGTAAAGATCAGTAAGGAACTCCGGGATCTGGATCTGAAAAAAAACCTGGAACTTAAATTAGAGCTTTGTGAAAAAGCTGAAGAACTTTTACTGGAGACATCCATTATAAAGTCTTTTAAACAACTTCAGAAATACCATGATGAGTGGAAGGAAGTTGGACCGGTGCCCCAGGATAAAAGGGATGAACTCTGGGAAAGGTTTAAAACAGCCACCGACAAGATCAATGAACGCCGCAGGGAATACTATAATAAACTATCGGAACAGCAGGAAAGCAATCTGCTTGCCAAAAATGCCCTTCTTGAGAAAGCCGAGCAAATCTTAGGCCTTGAAATAAATTCCATAAAAGAGTGGCAGGATGCTACCAACCAGATCAATGAGCTGTTTAAAGTTTGGAAGACTGTTGGCCCCGCGCCGAAAAAGAACAATGATGAGATTTGGGAGAAGTTTAAGGGAGCCCTGAATGGATTTTTTAACAATAAGAAAGAATATTTTTCAGGAATTAAACAAGAACAGCTCAATAATTTCAATCTCAAGCTGGATATCTGCAAGCAGGCTGAGAATCTCAAAGACAGCACCGACTGGAAAAAAACGACCCAGGAGCTGATCAATCTGCAGAGAGAATGGAAGGAAATAGGGCCGGTTCCCAGGAAACATTCCGATAAAATATGGAAGCGCTTCCGGGCTGCATGCGATGAGTTTTTTCACAATAAATCAGCTTTCTTCTCCAATATTGACCAAATGGAGGCCGAAAATCTGGAGAAAAAGCTTGGATTGATCGGGAGGATACAGGAATATAAATATTCCGAAGATAAAAATGCAAACCTTGAAATCCTGAAGGGCTTCCAAAGGGAATGGACAGAGATCGGCCACGTGCCGATCAAGGAGAAGGATAAAATCCATATTAGTTTCAGGGAAGCTATCAATAAGCAGCTTGACAAGCTTAATATAAGCTCCCTGGAAATGAAAGCCATAGACTTTAAAAATAAGATGGATTCCTTGGTAGAGAGCCCCAATGCCGGCAGGGCAATCCGTAAGGAGATAGGTTTTCTGAGTGGAAAAGTAAGCAAACTGAGAGAAGATATACATCTCTGGGAAAATAATATCGGATTCCTGGCCCATTCCAAGAAAGCTGACCTGCTGAAAGCTGAATTTGAGAAGAAGATTGAAAAAGCCAAGGAAGAACTGGCACTTTCTGAAGCTAAATTGCGCTATATGCAGGATTCGATCGATTAATCATCAGACGCATCATTAATTCTATATACAGAGGTTGCAGTTATGCAGCCTCTTTTTTTATAAGCTGATTGAATTCGGTGTTTATTCCGTATTTTTGCATATATGCCGGGAAATACATTTGGTCAGTTTTTCAAAGTAACTACTTTTGGCGAATCCCATGGGAAAGCCCTGGGTGGTATTGTCGATGGTTGTCCGGCAGGACTTGAGCTGGATGAGGATTTTATCCGTCAGGAGATGGGCCACCGTAAGCCCGGAGATGGCCCTGCTTCAACTATGCGAAAAGAAGCTGACCAGGTACACATACTCTCAGGTGTTTTCGAAGGTAAAACTACTGGTACACCCATTTCTTTTGTGATCTATAACGAAGACGCCAGGGAAGAAGATTACAGGGATGTCAAAGACATTTTCCGTCCTTCCCAGGCAGATTATAGCTATCAGGCCCGTTTTGGCTTGCGGGATTACAGGGGTGGGGGCAGGGCTTCCGGAAGGGAGACTGCAGCCAGGGTAGCTGCCGGTGCGATTGCCCGGATCCTGCTGAAAACAGCCGGTATTTCTATTTCAGCCTATACAGCTGCAATTGGTGAGATTAGACTGGATAAAGATTATCGGGAACTCGATTTGAATGCCGTTTATCGGTCACCGGTCTATTGTCCGGATGAGGATGCCTCAGCCAGGATGTCGGACCTTCTGGATAAATTGAGAAAAGAAAAAGATACAATCGGAGGGACTGTTAATTGTATAGTGACATCAGTTCCCCCGGGTTATGGCGATCCGGTTTTTGATAAGTTGCAGGCAGATTTGGCCAAAGCAGTCATGAGTATCGGAGGAGCCAAAGGATTTGAGTACGGGGCCGGCTTCAGGTCTGTGCTCCTGAAGGGCTCTGAAATGAATGACCCTTTTTATATGGAAGCTGATCGGGTCCGCACCCGGACCAATCATGCAGGTGGAATATCAGGAGGTATATCCAATGGGGAAGATATCTATTTCAGGGTGGCTTTTAAAGCTGTTTCTTCCATTGGGCTTCCTCAGGAAACGGTTGATAAGTATGGCAATAGTCTTCAGTATTCCAATTCAGGCCGACATGATGTCTGCCTGGTTCCCAGGGCGGTTCCGGTGGTGGAAGCTATGACGGCACTTGTCATGGCTGATCACTTGTTAAGGTTTAGAACCAGTAAAATTTAATCTTCGAATGATTCAAAATAAGTCTCTATATCCTGAATATCATCTTATCATTATCTGAAAACATTAAAACCAAATCAATGAAAAAATTCTTCAAAATAACAGCCATAGTTCTGGTGGTAATTGTACTTCTCATGGCAGCAGTGCCATTCCTCTTCAAGGGTAAGATCAAGGACCTGGTTCTTCAACAGGCTAACCAGAACCTGAATGCTAAAGTAGGTCTGGGCGATATCCGGATCTCCCTGTTCAGACAATTTCCAAGAGTTTATATAGGTTTGGAGAAATTAACGATTACGGGTGAGAATGAGTTTGAAGGAGAATTATTAGCTGATTTCAACACGCTTGCCATTACGGTCAACCTAAGTGACTTTTTTAGCGGTGATGAATACAGAATCGAAAAGATCCTTATGGTACATCCTGATATACGCCTGAAAGTTACTGAAGAAGGGAAGGCCAATTGGGATATTTTTAAATCATCGGAAGATACTACGGCTTCTGCAACAACTTCTGCTACATCTTCTGAGCCCTCTTCCTTCCGTCTTAAATTAAAAAAAGTAATTATTGAAAATGGCCGACTGGTTTATGATGATCCCACCCTGGAGACCTATATGGTGCTCAATGGGATCAACCACAGTCTAAGCGGTGATCTTACGGCTGACAGGACTATTCTAAGAACCTCACTGCAGGTTGGGGATGCGTATTTTGAATACGGAAATATTGCATACCTGAATAAAGCTGTGCTTAATTTTGAGGGGACCATTGATGCCGATTTGCAAAATTCAGTCTATCAATTTGAACAGAACAAATTCAAAATCAATGAGCTCCTTGTGGAATTAGACGGCTCAGTGGGTATGACAGGTGATGATTATAACCTCTTGCTGACCTTCAAGGCACCGGAAAATAAGTTCAGGAACTTTATCTCTTTGATCCCTGCAATCTATTCCAGGGAATTTTCAACACTCCAGACTGACGGGAACCTTAGCCTGGAAGGTTATATAAAAGGAATTTATAATGAGAATACCCTTCCGGCTTTTCAATTAAATGCAAGCATTGACAATGCATGGTTCAAATATCCTGAACTTCCGGGTGAAGTAAAGGATATCAATATGAAGCTCAGGATAGAAAATGCAGGAGGAGATGCTGATAATACTATAGTTGATGTGCCGAAGATGAGCATGAATATAATGGGAAATCCGCTAAGCTTAAGTCTTTATCTTTCTCATCCTATAACGGATCTTTATCTGAAAGCAAGTCTTAATGGTAAAATTAACCTGGGTGATATTCAGAAATATTATCCCCTGCAGGAAGGCGAACAAATTAGTGGTTTGCTGACCGCTGACGCATCTTTTGATGGAAAAATTTCGGACCTGGAGAATGGCAATTATGATAAATTCATCGCCTTTGGATCCATGCTCCTGGAAGGTATGAAATTTCATACAGCATATTTGCCTAATCCCCTGCTGATAAGTAATGCACAACTGAATTTTTCCCCGGCTTATATTGACCTGGTTAGTTTCACCGCAGCTACCGGTTCAAGTAATTTTAATATGAAAGGAAAAGTCAGTAATTATCTGCCTTATATTTTAGCCGATAAAACCCTGGATGGGAATTTGTCGCTCAATGCTGATATTATTAATTTGAATGAATTTTTGGAAAGCGGCACGGTAGACACGATTGTCAACGCGGATACAATTCCCTCATCTATTTCGGATAGCAGTAATTTATCGGCCTTCATAGTCCCGGTTAATCTTCATTTTAATTTCAATACCAGTATCGATTCCCTGATTTATATGAACATCCATATGGCCAACGTAAAAGGTACCATGGAAATAGTTGACCATAAACTTATACTGAATCCGCTCACGTTTGACCTTTTAAAAGGACAGATCAGTTTGAATGGTTTCTATGAAACCAGCGACCCCAGCAACCCATTGGTGAATTTCAAACTTAAAGTAAATAATGTTGACATTCCGGAAGCTTATAAGAATTTTGCCCTGGTGGAGAAATTTGCTCCGATCTTTGAACATACCAGGGGAACTTTCTCAGGTGGGATTGATCTGTCAGGTATCCTTAACAGCGAAATGATGCCTGTATATAATACTCTTACCGGAAGTGGCCGGCTAACAACTTCCTCCCTCGAGCTAAGCGGGATAAATTCATTGAATCAATTGGCTGACCTGAGCGGTATGGAGCAATTCAAAAAACTGGCTGTTCAGGGGGTAGACCTGTCTTTCAATGTTGCTGAAGGTATTTTGAATGTGAAACCATTTGATCTGAAAAGTGGTCAGACTACGATGACTGTTTCGGGATGGACTTCTTTTAATCAGGATATCGGATATGATCTCAAATTGAAAGTTCCGAGATCTTTGTTTGGATCCCAGGCTAATAATATGCTGAATGGCTTATTGGCCCAAGCTAACCAGCTCGGGACTAACTTTAAAATCGGTGATTTCATAAACCTGAATGCCCTGGTTGACGGGACTCTGCAAAATCCCAAAGTAAAACTAAACCTTCTTGGAAGCACAGGCGATACCGGGAATAATATAAAAGAACAAATTAAACAGCAGGTGGAGGAGAAAGTACAGGAAGTTAAGCAGGACGCCAAAGAACAAGCTGATAAGATACTTGCCGATGCCGAAAAACAGGCCCAGGCGGTGATCGATCTGGCAAAAAAGAAAATCGACGAAATTATGGCCAACGCTCAAAAGCTTGCCGATGGAGCGAAAAAGCTTGCTGCAGAGCAGTCCGATAATCTGGTGAAACAAGCTAAGGCAAATGGTCCCCTCGCTGAGGTCGCGGCAAAAAAAGCTGCTGAAAAGATCCAGACGGAGGCTGCTAAGAAATCTCAGCAAATTCTTGATGAAGCCCGCAAACAATCCGATGGCATTATGGCTAAAGCACGGGAGGAGGCTGCTAAGATTCGGCAGGACGCCAATAATAAAGTTAAAGGCCTTTAATCAATGAGACTCAATTTTTTCAAGCGAAGCGAAGAATAAATTGTCAGTCGAATTGATCCCGACAAGTCGCAGTCTTATTCGGGATCTGCTGGGATTAAATTCCCCGTCTCTTGAGACGAATAAGAGATATTTCTTTAAGATACCCCGCTGCTTGTGGCGGGGTATCTTATTTAGGATAAGGAAAGGAATTATTAAGGAATTATTTCTGCGCGTGAAGTGCAGGTAACAGTATGATAAAAATACTGATAAGGCAAATGTATCTTTTCATATGGATTATTATTTGAGGAGAGGCATCACATCTTCAAGTTTGCCATCCATTTTTACTGGCTTAATACCCAGGATATGAGCAATCATAGGATAGATATCCACATTATTAAAGGTGGATATATTCCAGCCTGTTTTGAATGCGGGGCCCGTAGCATAGAAAATAGCACCCATGGTTGGGTTGTCATTATCATAGCCATGGGCGCTATTTTCTATGGTACAGGACCCGCATTTAAATCAGGCTGGAATATATCCACTTTTAACAATGTGGATATCTATCCTATGATTGCTCATATCCTGGGTATTAAGCCAGTAAAAATGGATGGCAAACTTGAAGATGTGATGCCTCTCCTCAAATAATAATCCATATGAAAAGATACATTTGCCTTATCAGTATTTTTATCATACTGTTACCTGCACTTCACGCGCAGAAATAATTCCTTAATAATTCCTTTCATTATCCTAAATAAGATACCCCGCCACAAGCAGCGGGGTATCTTAAAGAAATATCTCTTATTCGTTTCAAGAGACGGGGAATTTAATCCCAGCAGATCCCGAATAAGACTGCGACTAGTCGGGATCAATTCGACTGACAATTTATTCTTCGCTTCGCTTGAAAAAATTGAGTCTCATTGATTAAAGGCCTTTAACTTTATTATTGGCGTCCTGCCGAATCTTAGCAGCCTCCTCCCGTGCTTTAGCCATAATGCCATCGGATTGTTTGCGGGCTTCATCAAGAATTTGCTGAGATTTCTTAGCAGCCTCCGTCTGGATCTTTTCAGCAGCTTTTTTTGCCGCGACCTCAGCGAGGGGACCATTTGCCTTAGCTTGTTTCACCAGATTATCGGACTGCTCTGCAGCAAGCTTTTTCGCTCCATCGGCAAGCTTTTGAGCGTTGGCCATAATTTCGTCGATTTTCTTTTTTGCCAGATCGATCACCGCCTGGGCCTGTTTTTCGGCATCGGCAAGTATCTTATCAGCTTGTTCTTTGGCGTCCTGCTTAACTTCCTGTACTTTCTCCTCCACCTGCTGTTTAATTTGTTCTTTTATATTATTCCCGGTATCGCCTGTGCTTCCAAGAAGGTTTAGTTTTACTTTGGGATTTTGCAGAGTCCCGTCAACCAGGGCATTCAGGTTTATGAAATCACCGATTTTAAAGTTAGTCCCGAGCTGGTTAGCCTGGGCCAATAAGCCATTCAGCATATTATTAGCCTGGGATCCAAACAAAGATCTCGGAACTTTCAATTTGAGATCATATCCGATATCCTGATTAAAAGAAGTCCATCCCGAAACAGTCATCGTAGTCTGACCACTTTTCAGATCAAATGGTTTCACATTCAAAATACCTTCAGCAACATTGAAAGACAGGTCTACCCCCTGAACAGCCAGTTTTTTGAATTGCTCCATACCGCTCAGGTCAGCCAATTGATTCAATGAATTTATCCCGCTTAGCTCGAGGGAGGAAGTTGTTAGCCGGCCACTTCCGGTAAGAGTATTATATACAGGCATCATTTCGCTGTTAAGGATACCTGACAGATCAATCCCACCTGAGAAAGTTCCCCTGGTATGTTCAAAGATCGGAGCAAATTTCTCCACCAGGGCAAAATTCTTATAAGCTTCCGGAATGTCAACATTATTTACTTTAAGTTTGAAATTCACCAATGGGTTGCTGGGGTCGCTGGTTTCATAGAAACCATTCAAACTGATCTGTCCTTTTAAAAGGTCAAACGTGAGCGGATTCAGTATAAGTTTATGGTCAACTATTTCCATGGTACCTTTTACGTTGGCCATATGGATGTTCATATAAATCAGGGAATCGATACTGGTATTGAAATTAAAATGAAGATTAGCGGGGACTATGAAGGCCGATAAATTACTGCTATCCGAAATGGATGAGGGAATTGTATCCGCGTTGACAATCGTGTCCACCGTGCCGCTTTCCAAAAATTCATTCAAATTAATAATATCAGCATTGAGCGACAAATTCCCATCCAGGGTTTTATCGGCTAAAATATAAGGCAGATAATTACTGACTTTTCCTTTCATATTAAAATTACTTGAACCGGTAGCTGCGGTGAAACTAACCAGGTCAATATAAGCCGGGGAAAAATTCAGTTGTGCATTACTTATCAGCAGGGGATTAGGCAAATATGCTGTATGAAATTTCATACCTTCCAGGAGCATGGATCCAAAGGCGATGAATTTATCATAATTGCCATTCTCCAGGTCCGAAATTTTTCCATCAAAAGATGCGTCAGCGGTCAGCAAACCACTAATTTGTTCGCCTTCCTGCAGGGGATAATATTTCTGAATATCACCCAGGTTAATTTTACCATTAAGACTTGCTTTCAGATAAAGATCCGTTATAGGATGAGAAAGATAAAGACTTAAGCTTAGCGGATTTCCCATTATATTCATGCTCATCTTCGGCACATCAACTATAGTATTATCAGCATCTCCTCCTGCATTTTCTATCCTGAGCTTCATATTGATATCCTTTACTTCACCCGGAAGTTCAGGATATTTGAACCATGCATTGTCAATGCTTGCATTTAATTGAAAAGCCGGAAGGGTATTCTCATTATAAATTCCTTTTATATAACCTTCCAGGCTAAGGTTCCCGTCAGTCTGGAGTGTTGAAAATTCCCTGGAATAGATTGCAGGGATCAAAGAGATAAAGTTCCTGAACTTATTTTCCGGTGCCTTGAAGGTCAGCAAGAGGTTATAATCATCACCTGTCATACCCACTGAGCCGTCTAATTCCACAAGGAGCTCATTGATTTTGAATTTGTTCTGTTCAAATTGATAGACTGAATTTTGCAAATCGGCATCAATGGTCCCCTCAAAATTAAGCACAGCTTTATTCAGGTATGCAATATTTCCGTATTCAAAATACGCATCCCCAACCTGCAGTGAGGTTCTTAGAATAGTCCTGTCAGCCGTAAGATCACCGCTTAGACTGTGGTTGATCCCATTGAGCACCATATAGGTCTCCAGGGTGGGATCATCATAAACCAGTCGGCCATTTTCAATAATTACTTTTTTTAATTTAAGACGGAAGGAAGAGGGCTCAGAAGATGTAGCAGAAGTTGTTGCAGAAGCCGTAGTATCTTCCGATGATTTAAAAATATCCCAATTGGCCTTCCCTTCTTCAGTAACTTTCAGGCGTATATCAGGATGTACCATAAGGATCTTTTCGATTCTGTATTCATCACCGCTAAAAAAGTCACTGAGGTTGACCGTAATGGCAAGCGTGTTGAAATCAGCTAATAATTCTCCTTCAAACTCATTCTCACCCGTAATCGTTAATTTCTCCAAACCTATATAAACTCTTGGAAATTGTCTGAACAGGGAGATCCGGATATCGCCCAGACCAACTTTAGCATTCAGGTTCTGGTTAGCTTGTTGAAGAACCAGGTCCTTGATCTTACCCTTGAAGAGGAATGGCACTGCTGCCATGAGAAGTACAATTACCACCAGAACTATGGCTGTTATTTTGAAGAATTTTTTCATTGATTTGGTTTTAATGTTTTCAGATAATGATAAGATGATATTCAGGATATAGAGACTTATTTTGAATCATTCGAAGATTAAATTTTACTGGTTCTAAACCTTAACAAGTGATCAGCCATGACAAGTGCCGTCATAGCTTCCACCACCGGAACCGCCCTGGGAACCAGGCAGACATCATGTCGGCCTGAATTGGAATACTGAAGACTATTGCCATACTTATCAACCGTTTCCTGAGGAAGCCCAATGGAAGAAACAGCTTTAAAAGCCACCCTGAAATAGATATCTTCCCCATTGGATATACCTCCTGATATTCCACCTGCATGATTGGCCCGGGTGCGGACCCGATCAGCTTCCATATAAAAAGGGTCATTCATTTCAGAGCCCTTCAGGAGCACAGACCTGAAGCCGGCCCCGTACTCAAATCCTTTGGCTCCTCCGATACTCATGACTGCTTTGGCTAAATCTGCCTGCAACTTATCAAAAACCGGATCGCCATAACCCGGGGGAACTGATGTCACTATACAATTAACAGTCCCTCCGATTGTATCTTTTTCTTTTCTCAATTTATCCAGAAGGTCCGACATCCTGGCTGAGGCATCCTCATCCGGACAATAGACCGGTGACCGATAAACGGCATTCAAATCGAGTTCCCGATAATCTTTATCCAGTCTAATCTCACCAATTGCAGCTGTATAGGCTGAAATAGAAATACCGGTTGTTTTCAGCAGGATCCGGGCAATCGCACCGGCAGCTACCCTGGCTGCAGTCTCCCTTCCGGAAGCCCTGCCCCCACCCCTGTAATCCCGCAAGCCAAAACGGGCCTGATAGCTATAATCTGCCTGGGAAGGACGGAAAATGTCTTTGACATCCCTGTAATCTTCTTCCCTGGCGTCTTCGTTATAGATCACAAAAGAAATGGGTGTACCAGTAGTTTTACCTTCGAAAACACCTGAGAGTATGTGTACCTGGTCAGCTTCTTTTCGCATAGTTGAAGCAGGGCCATCCCCGGGCTTACGGTGGCCCATCTCCTGACGGATAAAATCCTCATCCAGCTCAAGTCCTGCCGGACAACCATCGACAATACCACCCAGGGCTTTCCCATGGGATTCGCCAAAAGTAGTTACTTTGAAAAACTGACCAAATGTATTTCCCGGCATATATGCAAAAATACGGAATAAACACCGAATTCAATCAGCTGATAAAAAAAGAGGCTGCATAACTGCAGCCTCCGTATATAGAATTAATGATGCGTCATAAAATCAATCGATCGAATCTTGCATATAGCGCAATTTAGCTTCAGAAAGTGCCAGTTCTTCCTTGGCTTTTTCAATCTTCTTCTCAAATTCAGCTTTCAGCAGGTCAGCTTTCTTGGAATGGGCCAGGAATCCGATATTATTTTCCCAGAGATGTATGTCTTCTCTCAGTTTGCTTACTTTTCCACTCAGAAAACCTATCTCCTTACGGATTGCCCTGCCGGCATTGGGGCTCTCTACCAAGGAATCCATCTTATTTTTAAAGTCTATGGCTTTCATTTCCAGGGAGCTTATATTAAGCTTGTCAAGCTGCTTATTGATAGCTTCCCTGAAACTAATATGGATTTTATCTTTCTCCTTGATCGGCACGTGGCCGATCTCTGTCCATTCCCTTTGGAAGCCCTTCAGGATTTCAAGGTTTGCATTTTTATCTTCGGAATATTTATATTCCTGTATCCTCCCGATCAATCCAAGCTTTTTCTCCAGATTTTCGGCCTCCATTTGGTCAATATTGGAGAAGAAAGCTGATTTATTGTGAAAAAACTCATCGCATGCAGCCCGGAAGCGCTTCCATATTTTATCGGAATGTTTCCTGGGAACCGGCCCTATTTCCTTCCATTCTCTCTGCAGATTGATCAACTCCTGGGTCGTCTTTTTCCAGTCGGTGCTGTCTTTGAGATTCTCAGCCTGCTTGCAGATATCCAGCTTGAGATTGAAATTATTGAGCTGTTCTTGTTTAATTCCTGAAAAATATTCTTTCTTATTGTTAAAAAATCCATTCAGGGCTCCCTTAAACTTCTCCCAAATCTCATCATTGTTCTTTTTCGGCGCGGGGCCAACAGTCTTCCAAACTTTAAACAGCTCATTGATCTGGTTGGTAGCATCCTGCCACTCTTTTATGGAATTTATTTCAAGGCCTAAGATTTGCTCGGCTTTCTCAAGAAGGGCATTTTTGGCAAGCAGATTGCTTTCCTGCTGTTCCGATAGTTTATTATAGTATTCCCTGCGGCGTTCATTGATCTTGTCGGTGGCTGTTTTAAACCTTTCCCAGAGTTCATCCCTTTTATCCTGGGGCACCGGTCCAACTTCCTTCCACTCATCATGGTATTTCTGAAGTTGTTTAAAAGACTTTATAATGGATGTCTCCAGTAAAAGTTCTTCAGCTTTTTCACAAAGCTCTAATTTAAGTTCCAGGTTTTTTTTCAGATCCAGATCCCGGAGTTCTTTACTGATCTTTACCTTATCAAAGAATTTTTCAACCAGGAAATGATAATTTTGCCAGAGATTATTGATTTCGGTGGTTGGCACCAGTCCGATCTCTTTCCACTTGGTTTGAAGTTCCTTGAAACGATCATAGGTTTTCTTGAGGGATTCATCTGTATTGACCAGCTCCCGCAGTTCATCCAGGATCTGCTTTTTGGATTCCAGGTTCCTGATTTTCAACAATTCCTGGTCTTCATTATATTTAGCCTTGTTGCGCTTATATATTTCAAAAGCTTCATTAAACCTCACGATAAGGGGATCCTGAGGGGGTTCTTCTCCTTCTTTTATATCATCCTGACTAAGAGCAGTCTCTATCTTGTTATGCTCCAACTCTTTAGTTTGCTTCAGGAAAGCGACTTTAATGAGTGAAACTCTGGTTTTAATCTTTTGAACATCTGTATCTCTAACAGTTTCCTCCATGAGTTCAGCAAGCTTTTCCCTTGAGTAATGATCAAAGTCTTCCTGATTATTGGGTTCACTCTCTGCTGCTTCTTCTTCTTCATCTTCCTCATCCGTATCAGGTTCCTCAATGCCGGGCTGATCATTTTTATTGCTGACCAAATTCCCCGCAATTTCAGGAACATCCGGACTAGCTGATGATTCCCCTACAATTTCAGTTGCTGCTTCTTTTTCTTCTTCTACAATTTCTGCTTTTTCATCTTCTACAGCTTCTGCTTTTTCTTCTTCTACAGCTACTTCAGCAAGATTCTCCGCGCTTTCTTCAAGCTGTTCAGTTAGCAAAACCGGCTCTTCAGCTGATTCACTTACCAAAACCGGCTCCTCAGCTGGTTCATTCACCAGGTCAGTTGTTTCAGGCCCGCTTTCTTCAATTACTTCAACCTGCGTCAATCCGCTTAAAGGTTCTGTTGCCTTTTCTTCCGGTTCACTGATTGACGGGATTTCCCCGGTCACACTCAGCTCAGTAATTTCAGGATCATTTTCCTGAACCAGGTTTTCTTCTGTCAGACTTGTTTCCGAAATGATCTCTTTCACTTGTTCTTCGGTTTCGGTTTCTGTTTTTGCGGATTTCAACTCCTCAGGGGACACATTTTCTTGTTCCGGAGTATTCTCTGTTGTCTCGGGGTTTACCATCTGAGAGTCCTCGATGGGTTTGTCTTTTTCGGTCATTGCTTTACTTATTTTATTAATCAAGAGTTCGCTCCTTCCTGCCATCAATGAGATGCCAGGAATTCGGATCGGGTTATAGCTCAGTTATTTTATTTTAAGTCATTGATCAGTTAAAATGCTGATCTTATTGGTTGTTTCCGGTTTTTATCAATTATAAGGTCTGCAAAAATAGCAATAATTTAAAAGTCACTATAGTTTAAGAGAAATAATAATCTGGAATTCAAACACCTGTTCAACTTACATATTATCAATCAAATACACTCTTATTGAAGATAATATAACCTATATTGAACAGAAAAGATGTATTATTCACAGCTCTGTCGTAATAATTAAATGAAAAACTGACAGGTCCGATAATACTATGATAGACGATACTGGTTGAGTACACAAAAGAGCGGTCGGAAAATTGCTTTTTAAACACAGCTTGCTTATCGGGTCCCTGCTCAAACTCTTTATAAGGCTGAAAAAGATAGCCTTCCAACCTAAGATTTAGCTGCTTATAAAGTTTCAACACCCCCTTGATTCCGACGGATGCATAGTTGATGGCCCGGTAGTTTGGCAAAAACAGGGTTTGCATCTCAGGGATAGGTGTAAATGCCGGAGTTCTGAGGATGGTAGAAGTATAATTGTTGAAGATGTCCTGGTCAGACAAGAGCAATTCCCCATAAAAACCAAGTTTTAATGGCCCGATAGATTTGAAATAATTATCATATATGATCCTGACTTGAAACCAGTTATGATACTTGATATAATTTTTCTGCATTAAATCAGAAGTTGATCCCGGGATTGATTTTTCCTTACCGTTTATCATACGCAAGGAAATATAAAATCTTAATCCTGCATCAGGGAACTGTTTATAATTCAATGAATTCAGGTCGAAAGTAATATGAGGAATGAAAAAATTAAAGTAAGTAATATCCGCAGTATCCTGTCTTGTAAATTGATTGGTTTGATAATATTCATCCTTGGCAATACCAGCAGCGGCGCCAAATGCAACTTTCCCTTTATTCGTTGCTGGTATGCCGGCATTAAGCCCAAAGTGGTTTTCATTCTGGACAAGGAAAGAAGGCGTTTTATCCTCAAAGAAATAAGTGGTATTCCGGAAATAATCCTTGTGATTATATGTAAAATCGGTTGTCAGATAGACAGGGAAATTGGAAGAAAAGTCCACACGGGCTTCCAGGTCAGCCGAACTGTAAAACCTTCCGAAATAGCCATTGGCGGCAAATGTAAGCCCTATCCTCTGAAACCACCGGTATTCAATTCCAACATAAGCGGCATTGGCGGAACTGGAGGAAATATTTCCTCCAAATTCAGCCATAAAATGCTCAGCTTGTTGAACCTGTAAATTCAATTCATAAAATCCGGTAGATTTTTCATACTTCAAAGTAGGATAGATATATTTTATTTTATTGTCGGCCAGGAGTTTAAAATATTCGGGTTTAAGGGTATTAAGAGTGATGTACCTTGATTTTTTCGTGAAGAAACGTTGGATATATTCAGCCTGATTTTTTTTCAGACCCTGCACATTTATAGTATCGATAATCACAACTGGCTTCTTCTGGACAAATGTTTCCCTTTTTTCAAATAGCTCCCGCGAAGTAACTCTTCTTTTGACTTTCTTTTTTATTTGGTCCATCATCCGCATGGCCGCCACATAGCCGCTGTCAATAAATTCCTCCTTCTGCGAAAAATCTATTACATTCACATGGGGCATAGTAGGTTCTATCATAACGCCGTTTTCAGCCGGTACTTTGTAGTTTGTCTCCTTGATGATCATATTTTGCACCTGGGATATAATGTCATCATGGCTGGCATCCCGGTAGTTCGAGGCGGCCTTGCTTCCGATAATGATATCAGGGTGAAAAGCAGAAATGGCCACATCCACCGGGAAATTATTGTACATTCCACCGTCAAATAAAACTTTCCCGTTCAAAACTATGGGTTTGAAATAAAAAGGATACGTTGATGAAGCCCTTATAGCGCTGCCAAGTTGCCCGTTTTTCAGGACTACCGATTTATTTGAATCGATGTCTGATGCCACACACCTGAATGGCACGAACAGGCTGTCAAAATTATAATCACAGGCAGCAGAAGCAGATGCATAGAGCTCCATAATGGCAAAGTCCATTTGAAATGGTGAAATAAGATTAGTAGGCAATTTTGTTTGCAGCTTTTTCTTAACATCATCATAATCAAACTTAAGACTGATCCAGGATGCATTCGGGTCGGGTCGTTTGAAATAGAAGATGTAATCTTCACTAAGTTCACCGGCAGCCCAGCTTTCAAAATCAGGTGAAGTCACGAACTGATAAATCTGGTCAGGTGTATAACCACTGGCATATAGACCCCCTATAATGGCCCCCATAGATGTACCTGCAATGTAATCAATCGGGATGCCGTTTTCTTCCAGGGCTTTCAGCACACCAACATGGGCCAGCCCCCTTGAGCCTCCCCCGCTTAGAACAAGGGCAACTTTCTGGCCGCATACCTGCTGGGCGCAGACGCCCGCGAACAAGGCCAGCCATACGCTGAGATGCAATACAAACCGCTTGCCCATAGAAAATAAAATAATTAGAAAATCAAATTTTATCTAAAGCCTGTTCAAGGTCATTGATGATATCTTCCACATTTTCTATCCCGACAGCCAACCTGACCAGTCCATCTGTTATACCTGCCTTTTCCCTTGATTCCTTCGACATTTTCGAATGTGTCATTGAAGCCGGATGCTGGATCAGAGTTTCAATGCCTCCCAGGGAAACTGCTAGCAGGGCAAGTTTTACATTGTCCATAACTATTTTCCCGGCAATCAATCCACCTTTCAATTCAAAACTCATCATGGCTCCGGGTCCCGACATCTGTGTTTTTGCCAGTTCATACTGAGGATGCGAGCGAAGTCCGGGATATTTAACCCATTCTACCTTGGGATGTTGCTCCAGGTAATCGGCTATTTTAATCGAATTTTCCTGCGCCCTGTCTATCCTGATACCTAAAGTTTTCAGCCCGCGACGCGTCAGGAAAGCCTGGTGGGGATCCATATTACATCCTACGTTCACCATTGTTCCCCTGAGAAGTTTATAATCAGCTTCATTTTTCGTGACGATCATCCCGGCAACTATGTCGGCATGCCCATTGATGAATTTGGTCATGGAATGAACAACCACATCGGCTCCCAGATCCAGGGGGCGTTGTAAATAGGGACTGCAGAATGTATTATCCACTACCAGGGGGACTTTCGCGTTATGAGCAAGAGCTGAAAGGGCTTTCAGGTCACTGATTCCCATGGTAGGATTAGCTGGGGTTTCGGTATATAATAATTTGGTATTCGGCCTGAAAGCCTTGATTACCTGGTCGATATCAGCGGTATCCACAAAGCTTGCTTCAACCCCGAAGCGGCTATAAACGCTTTCCAGAACAACCCTTGAAGGGCCATAAACCGCTTCATGACAAATGATGTGTGATCCCTGCCCAAGGTAGGCAAGATAAACCGTATTGATGGCGCCCATGCCCGAAGATGTTGCAATGCCGCCAAAGCCATTTTCAAGATTAGCCACTGCATTCTCTAACTCCCGGATCGTAGGATTGGCAATACGGGTATAAATATATCCGTCGCTCTCTCCTGAAAAGCATTGCGCCCCGTGGTCGGCATTCTTAAAACTAAATGTAGACGACTGGTAAATAGGCACGACTGCACTTCCCAATTCATCTTTAAACCCTCCGGCATGTATCAGCCTGGAATCAAACTTTAAATTTTCAGTACTCATGATATTATATTTAAATACTTTGTATAAGATCTTGCTACAACGGCAAAGATAGCCCTGATATTTTTAATGGAGAAGGAAAATGAGAATTAGTTAGGGGTATTGGGTAATGGTTATTGGTGTATTGGGTATTGGGTATGGGTAGGTCATAAATAGTTATTGGTTATTGGTTATAATAATTGCTGACTGCCGACTGACGACTGGATTTGGAATTTGAATTTGAATTTTATTTGTTTTTTGGAATTTGGGATTTGGAATTTATAAAAGGACTGATTAAGTGATTAAAGATACGAAGGAGATAGCTGGTAATTGTTTTTCGGAAGGAGATACTGAGTACCAGTCCTAATCCAAGCGCAACAGCCTGTTTCCATATGCTGTCCCAGGAGTGTAA
>CAWBCI010000050.1:0-7824 GCA_963787195.1 uncultured Bacteroidales bacterium | reverse complement strand
GAAATCTTTATGGAACTTGGGTATAGAGTTAAACAGATTTAAGAATTATCATCGAACAACGGTACCGGCATCCTATAAATATCCTAATCTGATAGAAGGATTGATGGTCAAACAGAAGAATACGGTATGGCAGTCGGATATTACATACTTCGATGTAAAAGGGAAGTTTTACTACCTGGTTTTTATCATCGATGTTTATACCCGACAATTAGTTGGATATGCAGTATCTGACCATTTACGGGCAGAAGCCAACTTACGGGCACTAAACATAGCCATCAAGAATCATGGCGTCCCCAGGATACACCATTCCGACAGAGGAAGTCAATACATCTACAAGCAATACACTGGGCTTCTCAAAAAGAAAGAAGTAGCTATTAGTATGGGATTAAGGGAGCAGGACAATGCATACGCCGAAAGGATAAACGGGACGATAAAAAATGAATATTTAAAATACTGGCAAATAGAATCATTAGAGAGTTTAAAAAGAAAAGTATTGAAAGCTGTGAATCAATACAACCGCAAACGGGTACACGACTCACTACCAGGGAAACAGTCCCCGGACTCATTTGCCAGTACAATAGTCGAAAACAATTTTATAGAAGAAATTTATGCTCAGGATCGCATCACTCCAATTCAAAGATCTTTGAATTGGAGTGATGAAATAATAAAAAATGAATTATTTTGCAGAGTATAATTATTTATAAACCGGTCAACACTATTTAGGGAAGGTCAGGGGGCTGAAATCTGAAATCTGAAATGAATCCCTACCTCTCTCCCAGGGTAATCTTCACATCCTCCGCCTTTGCGTCTCGCAAGATTTTCAAATCAACAATATCGCCGGGCTGGTATTTCTTCAGTTCGTTTGAATATTCCATCAGGTCCTTCACCTCTTTGCCGTCCAGGGCGGTGATGATGTCGCCGGCCTTCAGGCCGGCTTTGTCGCCGGCTGAGCCTTCTATTACCGATTGTATTTTCACGCCGGTGCCGGTATAGGAGAAGTCAGGGATGGAACCGGTAGAAGCTTTACGGGTAGTTTTGGGTTTTGCTTCTGTGCCGCTGCCTTCTTCGGTGACCTTGCCGGTAAATTCGAAAGGCGTGTCGCGGTCGGCTAAATATTCTATGACTTCCTTGGTTACTGTGGCCACTTTTACCAGGCCCTTGCCATCGATTTTATCCCAGGTGTCGCCAGGGCGGTGATAATTCTCGGTTGCGCCTGTAAAGAGCTGAATCGCAGGTATCCCTTTATCTATGAAAGAAACCTGGTCGCTGGCATCCAGTTCCTGCTGGACTACATCGCTCTTTATCCCGGTAGTGTAATCCGTCCCCATGAAGACAAATTTCCATTCTTTGGCCGAATTCCCGTTGAGCACAAGCAGTTTCTTATCGAACAAACTGCCATCGGTATCGAGGTTCACGTCGGCAATGATATCTCCATCGAAATACTTTTTAATGTGTTCTACAAAATAGCGGGAACCAATCAAACCAGCTTCTTCACCTGTGAATGCAACGATAATTACAGTGCGTTTAGGTTTCAGGCTGGTGGCCATCGATTTGGCCAGCTCCAGCATTATGGCCACGCCACTTGCATTGTCATCGGCGCCGTGATGGATCTTGCCTTCATCGCCCTTGTGCACATCAGGCCAGCCCAGACCAAGATGGTCGTAATGCGCGGAAAGGACCACCGGGGAGTCCTTCAGCTTCGGATCGGTGCCAGGGATAATCCCTATCACATTTTTCATCTGCAATTCACCTTTCCCGGAAAAAGTATGTGAAAATTCCTGGAAATAAGAACCGTCCATGGTTTTTAATCCGTATTCTTTGAATTTATCTGCAATATAATTGGCTGCCGAGTCCAGTTCAGGCGTTCCGAGCCCGCGCCCTTTCAGCTTGTCGGAAGAGAGATATTTTATCGTGTTCATCATCCTTTGCTCGGAAAAAACAGGGGGAAGGCTAGCCAGCGGCTCCCTCTTTTTGATCATGCTGATGTTTTCTGCACTGCTGACAAATACCTTAACCAGCGGTGAATTGTATACAGGCCATTCTCCCTTGGCGACATTTACAGGCTCGTCACCATCAAATCCCAGGTAAGAGTATTTCCCGTAATGGGGTAATTTTCTTATCAATCCCTGAATTGCATTTTTATTGTCGATGGCAATAAAAGCCATGTTGTAATCACTGTTCTGAGGGTTGTAAACTGTCAAAACAAAGCTATGGTTTGCTTTCGCAGTAGGAGCGTTTTGAAAAATAACCGAATCCCCCAAAATAGAAGTATGATATTTTGAAAGATCAGCATTGATCTTATCTGCAAATTTGTTTTCGAAACCGATGATCCAGACAGTTTTATCCTCCGGCAAAGCATTTACCTTATTGTCATATACGACTTCAAAATTATCCTGGTCAACAGCTTGCCACTGCTTGAAAAATTCAGAGTAGAGTTGCTTTTTGTTTTCATCCGCCTGAGAAGGCAAAATGACCAGGTTTTCCTTACTTGCCAGTACTTTCGACCAGGTTGGCGGAACTTCCATGGGATCCATGATCCTGAAAACATCATATTGTGGGTCGACTTCCAGTTTTAAAGGCTCATCATTTAAACTGAAATTGAATTCCTGGGATCTGTCTTTCAGCTTGACAACAAAAGTCTGCAGCCCTTTTTCAGTGGCAATTACAACAGGGACGTCTATAACGAATGGCTCGGCTTTCTGCACTTGCTTCAGAGTTAATGAAACCTGGAACTGGTCATCGACTTTAGTTGTATTCACCTGATCTATGGCAATTTCAGGGGCGCCTGTGCGGGTGAGCCATTGTGTGAAAAAGGGCCCTAAATCGGTATTTGTGACCTCTTCAAACGAATTCCGGATATCATCAAAAGAAGCCATTTTAAATTTGAAATTTTTATAAAAAAGTGCAAATGCTCTTTTTAAAATTCTCGTCACCCACTTTTCGCCTGAGCATATGCCACATCATCATAGACTTGCCATAACCAATAGCTTCGCTGGCTGCATCGTGGCGGGAGATGAAAAAGTCGAGCGGAAAGTCATTGCTTTGGTCCACCACGTTGGTAAATTTTTGCAGGGTAGAGCGGCGGTATTCCTCGCCCTGTCCGCGCTGCTCGCTGATCAGATGGTCGGCTTCATAGGCGGTTATCCCTTCGCACCAGTTGCCTTTGCTAAAATCCACATAAACACTGTTTCCCCACCAGTTATGCAAAAGTTCATGCGGGTATGAAGAGTACAGAATAAAGGGGAAACGGATGACTTTCTCGCCAAGCAGGGTAAATGAAGGCATACCATAGCCCGTTTCCCAGAAATTCTCGACCAATGCAAATTTGGTGTAAGGATAAGGGCCGATCAGGTTCTGATACATGTCCATAAATTGCTCGGTCACGTCCAGATATTTATTGGCTAGCCCTTCATCGGGAGTTCGCAGAAAAGCCATCGCATCTATGCCATTATTCATCTTGAAAGCATATTCTACGAAAGGGGCGGCGATCAGGAATGCTTCTTCCTGGGGAGTGTCGCATTGCCACGTGTCGGAATGTTTTCCGCCGGATACAAATTCATGGGTCCTTTTACCCTGGGAAACTGACCTCCAGCCTTGCGGTAAGGTAGTATTCAACTGGAAAGTGACCAGATTTTCATTGAAAGAAGGGATCCAGTGGGTTGAACCGGCGAGGTAAACACCCGAGTCGCTGATGATGCCTGGCGTTTCGCTAAAACCGCGCGCATAATCCTCTTCGCCATTCGAGACAGGGGTGTCTATATTTCCTTCGTAATTAACCGTAAAATATTCCGAAGCATTTTTTAACTTCAATTTCCATTTATTGAGCTTCAGGTTCCCGCTACTTTCGTCCCGGTCCATACCTACATCTTTTGCATTAACTGTTCCGGTGATTTGCTCAGCCTTTACATTTTTTGAAAAAGAAGTGACTTTTAGTGATGCGTTAAGGCTCATCACCAGTTCATCTGTGCCGGATGTAAAAATGGAATCACTTACGGTGATATGTGACTTAGCCGGTTCGATCTGAACATTCAGGATATGATGGGTGGCTTTATTTTGTGAAAAGCCGGATAATGAGAGCGATAAAAGTAAACTTAGGATCAGATATTTTTTCATTCTTAAAGATTTTTAAAATCAAATTCGATTTACAAAAATAGGATTTACTTGTATTATGACGAGAATTTTATTCGGAAGGGGTGTTTTGTGGTTTTTGGTCCTTGGTTCTTGGTCAGATTACCCAATAGCCAATACCTGGTATTAAATCCCAAAAGACAAATTCCAAAATTTCCCTAATACACAAACAATAACTTAATAACTGTCCAACTTCAACTTTGCACTTTGCATTTTGAATTTTGCCCTAAGTTTTTTCCTCCATTCTTGGAATTACCAAAAAAGCCCCATACATTTAATGCGTAAAACAAGCCAGGTACCCAATTAAATGCAACTGTATATCTTAAATATAAATCAATGCAATAAAATGAAATGAAAAAACTCTTTCTGCCAATTGTGTTTCTGATATTTATCGTTTCGTGTGATAAACCTTCAAATGGCTATAAATATTTTACAGGAGAATTACCGGATATGCCTGTAAATTTTGAGGAGATGAATACTGAATACGATGATTACAATTCCACTGCCCCGACTTTGGGAGAGACTTTTCCATTATGCTTCTCATCGACAAGAAATTCAATGGGAGGGAATTTCGATTTAGTATACAAATTAATATCCATAAGCTTTTCAAAAACGACAGGAGAACTTTCAGTTTTCGAGGATAAGTCTTTTAATCTTGATGTTTATATTAAAAATGAGAATTTATATGAAGCGATTAACAAAGTAAATACAATCAACAATGAATTAGGCCCCTATCTGATACCTGTTGGTGATGGATTTCAGAGTTTTCAAAATTATATTTTGCTTTATTCAAATGACGAAAAGGGAAAACAAAATATCAAAATGACTTATAATACCATAAATAACACCTATGATACCATAGTTGATATTGATTATTTAAACTCTGAAGCAAATGATTGCTATCCAACTTTGAATTCTGACAGAACAAAATTCTATTGGTCCTCTGATAGAGAGGGTAATTATGATTTTTATTCGCTTAATATCTCTAACACGGGAGACATATTATCTGATATTATGAACTCTAATAGCGGGAACATCGAAAAAGAAGATGCATTAAGTTCAGATATGGATGATAAGTGTCCGTTTATTATCAATGATTTTATGGTATTTGCTTCAAATCGTGCCGGTGGATATGGAGGCTATGACTTATACTATTCAAGATTTGAAAATGGAGAATGGAGTTCACCAGTAAATTTCGGTAATAAAATTAATTCGGATTATGATGAATTTCGGCCAATCGTGAGAGTTCTTGGGGATAGTACGTATTTTAAAAATGACTTTATGCTGTTTTCATCTAACCGGCCTGGTGGTAAGGGTGGTTTTGACTTATATTATGTCGGGATTCAAAAGGTATGGAGATAAAAAACCAGGCACAATATTTGGTGTAAATCATAGCAGAATATATAAAAGACAGACCAACTTTTTCAACCTTGTATTTTCGTCCTGAAAGTTCCTTTCACGATGGAAAGAAGCTGCCACGACTTCATACCACGGGAACATTAGATAGAGATATTAACCAAATGTAATTGCCATGAAAAAGATTCTTTTATTCTTAAGGCTCATCTCTTGTTTTACAGTATTTAGCAAGGAAGAAAAATAAAACTTTTCGGTATATACTTTGAGAAAGAATTGCAATGTTAAATGATGAGTTTTTATAAATTTATGCGTAGATGTAAAAAGAAAGTTCCAGCAATGGGATGTAATACTGATCTTGTAAAAATTTTGATATGAAGACTATTTTAAAATCTGTTTTCTGGATGCTTCTCATAGGATTAATGAGTTGCCATAAGGAAGACAATGTTAAATTTCATCTTAATTTCATCGATTCAAAAAAATACTATTCAGATGAATTTATTCCTGCAGATTACATGAAGATTTATGGGAAATGGGAATTGGAAAAAGTGTCGGGCGGAATTTTCGGATCTGGGTACGCACCTGACTATGATTATCTAGAGATTAAAAGTGTCGGGATTTATGGACTGATCAGAAATGATAGTTTGTTGGAATATGGTAAAATTGAACTGGACACTTTTGATCTTAATAATTCGGATTTTTTACAAATAAAATTAATCCCGGATTTTTATACCGGACAAAATTCATATATGGCTCCTCCTGAGAAATATGTCGATTTGATTGGAAATGATTCTTTAGATTTGAATTCTCCATGCTGTGATCTGTATAATTATCATTATAAAAGAATTAAATAAATGCAATAACCATAAATAGTTAGTGCATCCGGATTTCAGAGCTAAGCATAATTAAAATCAATCGGGAACTATAATTCCAGGGAAACATCTAAGAATAAAAACCAAATATCAAAAAAATGAAATCAATAACGAATCGAATCCTTCCTGCCGTTTTCATATTCTTTGTGGCAAGTTGTGAAAGCGATGAAATTAGTCAAAAGCCGGTCAATCTGACGGGTAACCTTATTAGTAGTTCGGATTGTAAAAGTTTGAAATCTGCAAATGGGACCTATGATATTTCAGACAGTTTGTCCTGTATTGACTATTCCTTTGACTCAAAAACCAATCATTTAACGATTCAGCATATCAATGCAGGATTCAATTGCTGCCCGGGCAATTTATCTTGTGATGCAAGACTTAAAAATGACTCCATAATCATTCAGGAATTTGAATCTGCTTATTTATGCAGTTGCGAATGTCTGTATGATTTGGAAATTGCTATAAATGGAGTCGATCCGGGGACCTACCAGATTAAATTCATAGAACCCTATATTGGAGATAACGCGGAAATTAATTTTGAATTGGACCTGAGCAATACGATTGAAGGAAGCTATTGTGTAACGCGAAAACATTACCCCTGGGGAGTGATTAGATGAAATATAGGAACAAAACAATAAAGCAAGTATGAGAAAATTATTAATTAGTCTGATTGTCCTTATTTTGCTTGGTTCCTGCAAGAAAGATACGACTTATCAAATGCAGATTTTGATAAAAAATAACACAGTAAGCAAATTAAAGGTCACTCTTTTTCCTAAGTCAGAGTATATGCATGGCGATTTGTATGATGATTGTGATTTTGGTGGTGGATATGCTGATACCACATTAGATATTGATATAGGTTTCCAAAAGGAGCTTTATATTTCCGGTAATCTTGATCAAAAACCATATGATTTAAGCTCTAGGATATTTGATAGTATTTATGTCAAACCGTATGATAAGGGAACAGGAATTATAAAGTTCTTACATGATACGGTGATAAATTATTCTGATAATTTATTCAGGGATAATTCAATTTGGATTTATAAAAAAGATAATTTCTCTTTGAAAACGGATTTCTCCACACATCCAATTGAATCGCATGATTATATTTTTGAGATTTCAGAATAGTTGACAGTCAGCAGTCAGCGGTCAGCAGTCAGTAGTTTTCAATTTTCTATATTCAATTTTAAATATTATATATTATATATCCTATTTTCAATATTCCATCTTCCTGATCTATCTCCTACCTCAACTTTTTAACTCTTAACTTCAACTTTGCCCTTTGCATTTTGAATTTTGAACTTGCTTTTGTGTCGTCCCTTCGGGACTTGTGTTTGTGCACGGATTATCCCAACCCCGACCTGAAGGTCGGGGCTAATTTCAGCCGTCCTTTAAGGACGGGCAGGATCAATGTGTTTAATCGATATTATACCTCACCTCTTTCCACCCCTGCAAACAATAACTAAATAAC
>CAWBCI010000049.1:0-30166 GCA_963787195.1 uncultured Bacteroidales bacterium | reverse complement strand
TGAACCAATAAGCATTAGCAGGGATAAACCTGTGAAGCAGGGGACTGCACAGGGCTCCCGCCATGAATGGGGCCAGGACTCTCAACATGGGATATGCATTCAAAACAGACATCAGGGATTAATCCAGCTAAATCCCTTTGTATACCTGTCGGAACTCTAAATTTTTTCAGGAAAATCGCCTCGTCTGTATTTAGGGGAAAAACGCTTGACGAAATAACCAAAAATAACAGCGGTAAGAAAAGTAAACAATCCATAGACTACGGCGGGAATAGCCATCTGGTAATTATTCAGGAAGAGGGAACTCCCGGCTATAGTTACAGCCAGGGCGCTGTTTTGGATTCCAACTTCCACTGTAAGTGTGATCTGGTCAGCCAATTTTAAGCGCATAAGCCGGGCAAACAAATAGCCTGCTATCATACCTCCTAAGTTCAGTAAAAGCGCCCAGGGAATTACACTCAAATATTCTCCTGACAGTTCTCCCGGATTCTTCTGCTTGCTGCCGTAAATAGCCATAATATAAATCAGCCCATAGATGAGAGGCAATATATATCGTAGTTTCTTTTCAAGTTGCAGGGCGATATTCCGCTTAAAATAACCTGTCAGAACACCCATACCAGTGGGAAGCAGCGTAATTAAGAAAATCTTGACTATAGTAGGTCCAAGGGGCAGGCTGATAGTCTGCCCCATTCCCATAAAATAAAACAGTGAAATATATACCAGTATTGGAACGGTAAGCATTGTTAATAAGCTGTTCACTATTGTCATTGATACAGCAAGTGCAACATTTCCCCGCAATAAATAAGTAATCAGGTTGGAAGTGGCTCCTCCGGGGCACACAGCCACTATAATAATACCTACTTTCAACACAGGCGGCAGGCTGGTCATATAGGCAATTGTAAAAGCCAGGATTGGGAGCAGGATCATTTGGCTAAACAGTCCGGTGATCAGGCTTCGTGGGTTTACAACCACGCGCCTGAAATCCTCCAGGGTCAGTGAGAGCCCTAAGCCAAACATCAATAATCCTAAAGATGCTGGCAATAATATTGCTGAAACAAACGCGGGTACCAATGGAAATAATTTTGGGAATTGAAAAATCAAAACAAAATTAAATATTTTTTGTTAATCTATTCAAAAACAAAAAGTCCCGAATATATAGTGAAAGGCATGACAAATCTTCAAAAGAAATACACTAAAATCAGATCATTGAGCATTGAAATATGTATTCCACTTCGAAAAGAAGATATGGTCGTACAACCCGAAACTTTTGTCAGCCCGCCTAAATGGCATCTCGGTCATACCACATGGTTTTTCGAAAAATTCATTTTAGAAATTTATCAAAAAGATTACCATGTATTTAACGAACATTATAACTTCCTGTTTAACAGTTATTACGAGTCTGCAGGTGAAAGGGTGCTCAGAGCAAAAAGAGGCTTGCTCACCAGACCTTCTGTGGATGAAATCATGGAATATAGAAAGTATGTTGATGAAAGGATGCAGAAATTCCTTGAACAAACCAAGCCTGGAAAAGAGCTTCTATACCTTGTAGAACTGGGTTTGAACCATGAACAGCAACATCAGGAACTTTTAAACACAGATATAAAATTTATCCTTGGGCATAATCCCTTATTCCCGGCTTATGAAAATGAGAAAGATCCCGGAATTTCAGTTCGGGAAAAAAGAATGTTTTTGCATATGAAGGAAGGCATTTACTCGATTGGATATGCCGGCAATGAATTCAGTTATGATAATGAACTACCTTCCCATAAATATTACCTGAACGATTTTTCAATCCGTAATACACTGGTATCAAATGCTGAATATCTTGATTTTATAAATGATGGTGCTTATGATAAATTCCAATACTGGCATGCAGAGGCTTGGGAATGGCTCAGGGATAACAATATCATAGCCCCTGAATACTGGCATAAAAAAGATAAGGTCTGGTATTATTATACAAAAAGAGGATTGATGGAAGTCGATCCTTTACAGCCTGTCTGCCATATTAGTTTTTATGAAGCTGCAGCCTTTGCCGAATGGTCCGGATTCAGATTAGCTACCGAATTCGAATGGGAAGCTGCCAGTCCCCAATTCACATGGGGGGAGCGCTGGGAATGGACGAACAGTGCGTATCTGCCATATCCGGGCTTTAAGCGGGCTGAAGGCGCTGTGGGTGAATATAATGGGAAATTTATGGTTAATCAGATGGTCCTTAGGGGAGCATCCGAAGCCACGCCACCCGGCCATAGCAGGCCCAGTTACCGGAATTTTTTCCACCCCTGGGAGAGATGGCAGTTTACAGGTATCAGACTTGCCAAATAATATGCATAATGATTTTTAGATTATGATAACAGAATCAAGACAGGATATCCAGACACTTACAGCATTTGAACGCTTTAAGGCAGATATTAAAGAGGGTCTGACCAGTGAAAATAAATTCCTTCCTTCCAGGTACTTTTATGATAATACCGGGAGTGAAATTTTCAGGAAGATCATGAAACTTCCTGAATATTATCTGACACGTTGTGAATATTCAATTTTGGAAGGGCAGAAAGACCAGATACTTGAAAATATAAACTTTAAAGAAGGTTTTGATTTGATAGAGTTTGGTGCGGGTGACGGATATAAGACCTATGTTTTACTTGAATATTTTATTAATCATAATATTGAATTTGAATATATTCCGGTTGACATCTCAGAAGAAAGCAATCTAAAACTGTATCGCCGCCTGAAATCCAGGCTTCCCTCCCTGAACATAAGCCCGATTTCAGAAGAATACTTCCGCGCGATGGACATACTTGCATTCAGTGGAAAGCGTCCTAAAGTACTGCTATTCCTCGGATCGAATGTTGGAAATTTTACGCGCGATGAAGCCATAACTTTTTTTAAGTCTCTAGGGCTTCGTATGACCAGTGGAGATAAGCTCCTGATCGGTTTTGATATGAAGAAAAAACCCTCTCTGATCCTGGATGCATATAATGATAAACAAGGAGTTACACGGGATTTTAACCTGAATCTACTCCACAGGCTTAACCGTGAGCTGGAAGCTGATTTCGATCTTCAGCAATTTATGCATGCCCCTGTCTATGATCCTCTGTCAGGGGCAGCCAGGAGTTACCTGATCAGTCTTTGCAATCAGGATGTTTATTTAAAATCTCTTGATCTCCTGATAAGTTTTAATGCATGGGAAGCAATAAGTACAGAAGTCTCCCAGAAATATGACCAGCAAATGATCCGGGAGATGGCCGCCGGCTCCGGATTCAAGATAGTCCGGTACTTTTTTGATGAACAAAATTATTACGTGGATGCGCTGTGGGAAAAAGAATAGAATTTTAGAATTCAAAAAAAAGAAGATGAAAGCGAAATGGAACGACAAAATCATTGTTGAAAGCAATGATACAGTAATAGTTGAAAACAATCATTATGATTAAATATTAATGAATGAAATTTCTATGAAATCTAAATTTTTTAAATTAGGTATAGCCTGCCTTCTTTGTATCGGAACAGTTTACCTGTTGGTCACACTTATACAATATTTTGCCGGATAGTGGCTTTATGCGATAAAAGTAATTTAACGGATATAAAACATCCGATAGCAAAGTATTTCATTTTTAGTTTTAAAGCGGTAGATGTATACGCCTCTGACCAGATCCAGCTGAAGAATTTCGGGACTATGAGCTGGATTTTTTGATGCATACTTCAGATTCCCGAATCTGTCAAAAATTTCCAGAAAGATACTGCTTCCCAGCGTGTTAATCCATCTAAATGCAATATAATTATCCTTGAAAAAGACCGTCGAATCTTCAGGAAAAGTCATCACAAAATCTTCTTTATGCTTATTCTCCTTCAACAGTTCATTGCAAATCAAGGGGAGCTGATAAATATCCCTCTTTTGCCAATTATTATCCAGCCAGCGCTCCAGGTAAAAAACAGGATTCTCGTTGTTAAAGAAATAGACACTGACTACTGATGAAATACTCAGCAGGATAATTATCCCGGCCGCCATCCAGAACCATTTAAGGTAATAGCTGAGGCCTGATTCTTCCAGTCCAAGCTGATCGGTCCTGCCAATAATTGATTTCAGCTTTTTCCTAAGTTCGATTTCATCCTTGTCTTTGAGTGACCTGAGCATTTCCATATGTAAATTATAGGCTCCTGCCAGTTCAGGATTACATTGTAATTCACTTTCAAATGCAGCCACCTCATCAGTTTCCATCTGATGATTTATATAAAGCTCTATCCTGCTAAAAAAATCATTTTTCATAATTGTAAAGATTTATATTCGGGATCATTTTGAATCCGTTCGTAAAGCGTTCTGGTACATTCATATTTTCTTTTTATCGCATACTGACGGTTTTTAAAGCCCATTTCTTCGGCAATCTCATCAAAATTTTTTTCATCTATAAAAAGCATCAGTATCTTCTGGCAATTCTCGCTTAAAAGCAGGAAATTCCTGTGAAATATCCGTTTTCTTATCATTTTTTCCACATCATAAAACTCCGTTTCATCTGCGGCTAAATTTGATGCAGGTTGTGCCATATGCAGAATCAGGCGACCGCGGTTCAGTTTCTGAAGCCACATATGCCTTGAAATAGCATACATATAGGTCCTTAGCGAACACTCCAGCTTCAATTCACTTAGCCGCAGCCTCTCAAAAATGGCAATGATGGTTTCCTGAAAAACATCCTCAGCATCCAGAATATTCCCGTTATTCCTCAACACAAAATACCTTACCATTGGGTAATATTCCCTGTAAGCATACTTCAGGACTTTTTCATCCTTTATCCTTATGCCATTCAATATTGCCTGATCTGTATAATTAGTCATTTCAAAGTGTTTATCCATCTAAAATGAAAATATACCTGTCGGAAGATGACTTTTTTTTTAAAATATTTTTATGTGGCTGTTTTTCAAGTATTTGAAAAGAAGGATCACCGGCTAATGAATTGATTTTAAACTGAATTATTCTGGTGGTGCATTCAGTAGCAAGGGCTGGGCAATTTTAAGGAGTGACTGGGCAGGAACGATCAACACCCCCCTACCGTCAAAATTATTGCTCATGGGTTCCTGTTTTTGCTTTATTTCAGTAATATAAAGCATTTCCACCCCCTTTTCCGTCCGGATGCGGCAGGAGGAAGTCTGCCCAACACCTTCAATATTAAAACGGATAAGCTTGCCAGTTCCGGGATTCAGAACTTTTATCGTACTGTAACCAGGATCCGTCATCCAAATATTTCCGCTTATATCAGTACACAAATCATCGCAGGCTTCCATAAATTTTAATTTAAGATAAACAACCTGGGTAATATCCGCTCCGGGAATAAAGGAATAAACTCCACCAATTGTATTGCTGTAAATTACTTCATCCTCTTCCTTTGAATAATACATTCCATTGGCAAGGCCCGCATCATCGATGAATACCGAAGGCTCTCCATACTTTCCTCCTCCTGCATATTTCATTATATATATTGCACCCTGCGGATGGAAAACCTGAAAATTACTGGAGGCAAAGTAAAGATTTCCCTGTCCGTCACATGTTAAACCATTCATAGAGGGGAAATCAGGTGTAAGCCTTTGGATGGAATCAAGATTGCCACTCATGCTGAAAAGACCCGCTCCCTTAGTTTTCCAATCATCCGGCCTGTTCCGGGAAATAACTACATACAAAAGTCCGTCAGAGCCTTTGGTTATCCCCAGCGCCATAGTCCCTGCCCTGACAGTATTAAGGATCTTATATTTCTTATCCCAGGAAGTATCTACCTGATAAATATCACCTTGAAGAGATGTTACATAAAATAGCGTGCTGTCATTATCCAAATAGATATTTTCGCAGGCTGTCATTCCATGCAGAAAATATGCTCCCTCAATACTGTCGAGTTGCAGTTTCAGGTCAATTTCCTGAATTCCCTTTGAAAACTCCAATAACTGTGGTGACCTGATTTTAAGGAAGGCAAAACCTCCTATCAGCACTGCTATGATGAGAAAACCCAAGGCAGCTAATATCTTCATCCCGATCCGGGCTTCTGGATTTTTTGCAAACATTTCTGGATGATTAAATTTGATAAATATTTTTTATTCCGATGTGTCTTACAAGTTCAGTAATCCGGCTTCATAGTCAAAATAATCAGCAAGCTGATTGTTTGAAAAATTATTCAGTCTTTTGGTAAGTCTAAGAGTTGATGGGCATTCCTTAAGAAAGGGCTGGAGGTAGCGGATACAATGAGCTGTAAAATTTTCATCCGGAAGGATCTGGTCAATCAGCCCGAGCTGGTATGCTTTTTCAGCGTCAATTCTATCTAAAAACTGAAGCTCGATAGCTTTGGAACGTCCAAGGAAACGTTCCAGGAAAAAAGGGATGCCTCCGCTGGGATGTAGGCCGAATTTGCGGTGATACATAGAAAAGGATGCATAGCGACTTGCCAGGCGAATATCTGCAACCAGGGCAATCCCAATAAATGGCGTAACAAGTTCAGAGGAAATACTTGCAATCACCAGCTTTTGGTAATTCGCCAGGAATTTGATAAATTTACTGAGTATCTTGATTTCCCTGAAGCGTATCACTTTTTCAGATATAGGAGCGATTTGTACTTCATCACGATTATCATCCATCTTAGAAATTTTCCTCAAAAAAGCATCGTAGGCTTCCGCGCCTAAACAATCAGACTGGTTCAGCAAAAGTATTCCCCTCACCTGCTTATCGTACTCTGATTCTTTAATAAAGTCCATCAGTACCTGACTGTCGTTCAAACTACTCAGTAAATCATAAACATGTGATTTGAAATTGATTATTGCCAGCCGGTCCTGCACATAGGCTTCAAAAAAATTGTTATCTATAGTGTTTGGCATAAAAATTAATTTTAAAGCAAGTTAAGTAAATAAATGCTAAATCAAAAATGCAAAACACTTTCATAAAAGATCCGGGAAGAAGGCACAAAAACGGAATTAATAGTCTGGCAATCTGACAAAAAAAAAGCCACTCAAATGAGTGGCTTATGGTAGTCCGTAGGGGATTTGAACCCCTGTTACCAGGATGAAAACCTGGCGTCCTGACCAGACTAGACGAACGGACCAATTTGGAGGTGCAAAGATAGAATAATTTCCTTTTTCTACAAATTTCATTTAAAAAATATTTTTTTATCCGGAATGAACGATTATCAAGCTTTTCAATGTCTTGTCAAGAAGACATAAATCCTTAAAAACACCATTATAATAATCTGGCAAATAACTACTTAAATAATCTACCCTGGAATTATGATACAAAAAAAGTTAAATTAAATTCAAATCTCCAGGTATTTTCAGCCTTCTAAATGATCGGCCTGAAATTTAAATCCGAGTCTTTTTCCGGTCTTTAAAGCCAAACTGTCCATGAATGATTTCATTTCCATGACCGTAACTTCTTTTTGAGAGTCATAAGGAGGTGTCAGCAGGTCGAAATTAACAGTATAGAGAATGGCTGACTCCATAATCTGACGGGTAGCTTTTTTATCCAGCTTTTCCTTCCCGAAATTGTTGTATAAAAGCCCGATTTCCCGCTTTCCTTCTATAAAATAACACATATCCTTATTCACAAAAATCCTACCGATCAGGTAACCCAAATCATTGCTCCTGTCATATTTAAAAGAATCAGCCAGGAAATTATAAATATTGATAATCCCGCAATAAGAGCGGTCTTTATCCTCTTTGATATAAGTTGTTAGCATTACATCATGATAGCGCGAGAACTCAAAAACATTCGTATGCATCATGAATACCAGTATATCTCCGGCAAATTGCAGGTGGGTTTCGAACTCCCCCTGGTCCTTAAGAATGAAGGGGATCATATCATTCCGCTTGTTGTATTTTTCCCGATACTCGACCTCCATTTCACGGGCAGCTGATTTAATTAACTGGAAGGCCTCCAGGGTATTGTTATAAACTAACTGTTTTAGATTGCCTTTGGCGATCAGGATATCGAATAATCCCGGATTCTCATTCTGGTCCATGGGCGGGCTATTTTATTATGAATTTATTCAAAGGTAAGACAAAGCTGGAATACTTTTGAATTTAAGCGGTCAATTCCATCTGTATAAATGGTATTCTCCCTGCTCAGCATATCAAATAAACCATAAGCCATCTTCAATTCGACACCCAGTTTAAACCAGGGGTTATAAAAATCAAAGCCAACTCCTACCAGGACATAGAGATCGTGTTTTTCGAGTTTTATATGATAATCCTGGGCATTGTCCTTCTTCTTGGCCCCTGCGCCGAGATCCAGACTGTATTGTGCACCCGCTGTCAAATAAGCCAGCATATTATTCAATCGCTTCGATTTATATTTAAACATAAAAGGGAAATCGATAAATGTGGATGCAACATTTTTACGGATATCCAATCTGCTGGTTTGATCATTCAGATAACCAAGGATGGAATAATTAAGATAACGCTCACCGAATGAAAGTGCCGGAACAAACCTGAAATTGAAATAGCGACCCAGCCTGACATCTCCGACAATTCCAATATTAAATCCAAAAACCGGGGATGAGTTTACGCTCAACAAGCTGGAAGAATCAACATTCAGATCAGGTGTCTGACGGGCAGTGTATACCCGGGTAATAATGTCAGACGCAGGTTTCACTGTGAAATTCATCTGGTTTATTCCCAGTGTGAACCCAAAATGATAGGGGGCCTCATCATAGCGTACGAGGTTCATAACCTTTTCGGTTTGTGCCTGCACAGTGATAAATGAAAACAATATAATGAAAAGTACTAAACTACTTCGAATCCGTCTCAAGGCTATTCTTTTTAAACAGTAAGATTAACGGGGCTATGTAACATTTATTTTTCGCGGCTGCAAACTTAGTGAAAAGTTTTAATAATATACAAGGGCTGAAAAAGCTGATCAGAAGGGATATCCATGTTATGACCGGAATTCAGATAAAAGAAAATGTATGACTGGCATTATTTTTAAACAAGTTAAATGGAAATTTCAAGCGTTTCTTTTAACAATCTGCTTTTATCAATCGGAATAACGCCTAGCTCTTCGCAAACTATACCACCTGCCAGGTTAGAAATTGCAGCGACTTCATAATGACTCAGTCCGGAAGCCAGGCAAAGTGCTGCAACACTTACCAGCGTATCTCCTGCCCCGGAAACATCAGCAATGCGCCTCAGATGGGCTGGGATCAGATGCCTGTCCCTGCCACCTTCAGAATTTTTGGTGCTTACAAATACACCTGCCTCTGAAAGCGTAATTAAGACCATGCTGATATCCTGCCTGTCGTGAAGCATATCTGCTGCACTTTCCAGATCAGCCTGATTTCCGGCATCCATTTCCATATTCAGCCCTTCCCTGATCTCTTTCAGGTTTGGTTTGAATAAGGTAATATGCTGATACTCACTAAAATTTTTCTTTTTTGGGTCGACTATGACAGGAATTTTCAGATCTATTGATTTTTCTATGATATGACGGATCACTCCGGGAGTCAGGACACCTTTATTATAATCCTGGAAAATGATAGCCTGTATCCGGTGGGTTTCGAAAGCCTGATCAATTTTCCGGAGTAAGAGCGCTTGATCTTCAGCGCAGAGATCATGGCTAACTTCTTCATCCACCCTTAGCATCTGGCTCTTGTTACCTATTACCCTGAATTTTGTTGTTGTAATTCTGGAAGGGCTTTCACAAATAGTTTCCACCGGCAGCTGTTCTTTTTTAATGAGTTCCAGGAAGTCCTTACCTTTCATATCCTGACCAATAACGGTACAAAGAATAGGAATGGCCCCCATAGATTTTATATTCAGAGCAACATTGGCGGCGCCTCCCATGCGGTTCATCCGTTTTTCAACCTGCACAATGGGTACAGGGGCTTCGGGTGAAATTCTTTCCACTTTGCCAAACAGATAGGAATCTATCATCACGTCCCCGATAACCATGATCTTCATATCAAGGAAGGAATCAAAGATTTTATTATAGTCCCTTGAAATCATAATATATAAATTCAATTGCCCACAAAAATAAGGATAAATTGGAAGATAAGTAAGAATTTAAAAGCCCGTCCGGGATCAGGGACCTTTCAGGTATCTGATCGCCTGGCTTATTCCAGTTCAGAAAGCGCCATACGAAGTCGAAGGACAGCTTCTTCCAGCAATTCCATTGAGGTAGCGTAAGAAATCCGGATGCAGTTCGGGTTCCCGAAGGCATCTCCCGGAACTACCGCCACATGAGCGACATCCAAAAGGTACATCGAAAGATCAGTGGCATTTTTAATAAGCTTGCCCTGGTATGATTTTCCATAATACCAGGATATATTCGGAAAGAAATAAAATGCACCCTGTGGCATGTTTGTTTTTAATCCGGGTATGCTTTTTAAAAGTTCCTTCAGTCGATTGCGCCGTTGCCTGAATGTAAAGATCATATCCCTGATATCCAGTGAGGTTTTTGGATCGGTCTTCATGGCTTCCATGGTAGCATACTGGGCGATGGATGAGGTAGCTGAAGTCATTTGCCCCTGCAATTTATCGCAGGCTTTTGCAATCCATAAAGGAGCAGCCATATAGCCTACTCTCCATCCCGTCATAGCAAAACCTTTGGAAACTCCGTTCACCAGTATTACCTGATCTTTGATAAAATCAAACTGGGCAATACTTTCATGATGACAATCGAAATTGATGAGCTCGTATATCTCATCGGAGATGATTAAAATATTCGGGTACCGGGCAATAACTTCGGCCAGCCCTCTCAGTTCCTCCCTGGAATAAACGCTGCCCGTCGGGTTACAAGGGCTGCTGTACATCAGAACTTTGGTTTTCGGGGTGATGGCATCTTCCAATTGCTTTGGCGTAATCTTGAAATCGTTATCCACAGTAGCCGGTATAATCACCGAAATGCCGCGGGCAAGTTTCACCATTTCTTTATAGGATACCCAGTAAGGAGCAGGAATGATCACCTCTTCACCAGGATCAACAAGACTGATAATTGCGTTGGCAAGGGAATGTTTTGCGCCGGTCGATACCACGATTTGTTCCGGCAAATACTCCAGATCATTATCCCTTTTTAGTTTCTCGCATATTGCTTTCTTCAGTTCAGGATAGCCTGCAACCGGGGGATAATGAGTCTTATTTTCGTGGATGGCACGAATTGCCGCTTCTTTAATATGTTCAGGCGTATTAAAATCGGGTTCTCCAATACTGAGATTTATTACATCGATTCCTTTTGATATAAGTTCCCGGCTCCGCCTTGTCATCGCCAGGGTTTCAGATTCCGAAAGGTTCAGTATCCTTTGTGCTAGAAGTTCCATTTATGCAAAGCATTTTTTTGTTAAGGAATTCACAAAGGTAGCAAAATTCAAATATGCCGGAACCGGTCTGATATATTTTCTACAGTCCTTTAATGACAAGCATTTCTGATGATGCAGCAGAAAAATTGAATAGAATCATAGCAGATGATTATCTTTGTACTTTATCCAACAAATAATGCAAACATTTCTGACTATCCTGGCCTATACCATCCCATCGCTGGTAGTTTTAGCCACCACTTACTTCCTGATTAAAGCATATTTAAATAATGAAGAAAAAAGGAGGATGCTGGAACTAAAAAAGGATGATAAACACTTGACTATTCCTTTGCGTTTACAGGCTTTTGAAAGACTGGTCCTGCTCATGGAAAGGATCAGTCCGGGGCAGCTGGTCGTGCGCAGTCACATAGCCGGAATGGAGGCATTTGATTTACAAACTGCCATTATCCGGAATGTCAGGGAAGAATATGAGCATAATATCGCCCAGCAAATCTATGTTTCACCCCAGACCTGGGCTATGGTCAAAAATGCCAAGGAAGAAGTCATACGTCATATTAATACTGTCGCGGCCAGTCTGAAAGAAAAAGGTAGCTCACAAGATTTGGCTGAATTTATCCTTCAGGCCTGGATGAAAAAAGATGCAGATCCTATACAGCAGGCTATTGACATGATTAAAAGCGAGGTCCGGCAGATTTTCTAAGCCATTCAATATTCAGCATAAAAAAACAGCAACCCATTAAGTTGCTGTTCCCTGCTAAAAACAAATTACTTTCGCAAACTGCTGAGCTAATTAGTTTTGATAGCCCTGCAGCCTCTCCATAATTTTCTTTCTTCCGAAGAAAATACGGCTTTTAACTGTTCCGATTGAGATATCTAACTCATCAGCAATTTCTTTGTATTTAAATCCCTGAGTATGCATTTCAAAAGGAACACGGTGGTCATCTGCCAGTCCATCAATAGTTTTCCGTATCTCTTTTTCCGATAATTCCATATCCGGTGTCTCAGGATATTTGTCTATCCTTCTGTGAATATAATAGAGATTGTCAGTAGTATCGATGATTGTTTGTGCTTTTTTATTCCGGCGATAATTATTAATGAAGATATTTTTCATAATGGTAAATAACCAGGCCTTGAAGTTTGTATGATGAACATATTTTTCCCTGAACGTCAAAGCTTTTAATAAAGTTTCCTGAACAAGGTCCTTGGCATCATCCTCATTAGAAGTCAATTTCTTGGCGAAGTATTCAAGGTAGCTCTGCATACCCACTAGTTTATAATTAAATTCTATAGCTGTCATGATGATATTTTGTTTAATAATTGAGCTTCGAAATTAAACAATAACAACCTATCATGTCAAGTTATTTAACATTTTATTTTTAACATGTCTAAATAGTAAGTTTTATATACTTGATTATTAATTATATATAATATTTTTACATTTGTTAATGAAATGTTAAAATTATTAATAAATGTTAAACAAAATTAGAGAAAGGCTTAACAATCTATTCCTTTTCTGTGATTTTTCTCAGGAAATCTGGGGCAGAAGTGATCAAAAAGACATTGGGGGGCAAAACATCAGCAAGGTAGGCGCTCTGATAACCCGAAATCCATATCTTCATTTCAGGAAATTGTTTTGACAGCTTCAATACAAAGGCCTCCATTTTTTCATGTTCTATAGGGTATGAAAATGAGGTCAACAGATACTGTGGATTCACAGCATCACATACAATTTGCAGATCTTCCTCCGGAAGGTTTTGGCCCAGATAGATAACCTTGATGCCTTTACTTTTAAGCAGATAAACATACACGAGCATGCCCAGTTCATGCAACTCCCATTCCGGCAGGAAGATTACGACAGTTTTGGTATTTTCCCTTTGAGCGGATGGCAGGCTGTCGATAGCAACATAAATTTTTTGTTTAATGAGATTCGTGATAAAATGCTCATGTGCAGGATTAATACTGCCGGCCTGCCATAAAATGCCCACTTTTTCAAAAAATGGATAGATCAGATTGAAAATTGTATTTTCAAAGCCTTCCTTAATAATAGAAGTATTCAGGGTCTTCTCAAATTTGATTTCATCCAATTCAATCATAGCAACCACTAAGTTTTCAACCTGGGTATCCTGTCCGTTCACAACCGAAACTTCCATAAGTTTCCTGGAAAGTTCTTCAGGCTCCAGACTGGCAAGTCTGGAAATCTTATATCCGTTCCTGAGCAATATAGAAACATTCATGAGCTTCTTCAGGTCCATATCACAATAATACCGGATATTAGAATTCGTCCGCTTCGGCTCAACTATTCCATATCTCTTTTCCCAGATACGGATAGTATGAGCTTTTATACCGGTTATTCTTTCAAGATCTTTTATAGAATAATTTGCCATGTTTTTTCCCGGACTCTTTTGGTTATTCCTTGTAAGTAACAACGTAAAAATACATTTGTTCAAGAATCATCTCCTATATAATTAAGCGTCATCCAGAGCAGTATAATTCTTGACAGCTTTTCAGAATAAAGTCTAAATTTGCATAGCTAACCCAATTAAATTGAACAAGACCGTTAATAATATAGTAATCATCGGATCAGGGAATGTTGCATATCACCTGCTGAGGGTCTTTCAACAAGCCGGATTGAATATAGTCCAGGTTTATTCCAGGAATACCAAAACCGCTAAACTTCTGCATGAAAAATTCAAGGTTCCCTTCATTACGGATCCTTCTAAAGTGTCGAAAGAAGCCGATTTATATATTTTGGCAGTGAATGATGACAATATTTCTCTGGCGGCATCATCAGTAAATTTCGGAAATCATTTGCTGGTACATACCTCCGGTTCAGCGTCCATGGATTTATTGCTCCCTTTTTCAACGAATACAGGAGTATTTTATCCGCTTCAAACCCTTAGTTTTGAAAAGGAGATCAATTTCAGACCGGTACCAATATGTCTGGAAGCAAATTCAGCCGAGAACATGGAAATGCTTTATGGAATAGCTTCACAAATCTCCGATAGAATTCTCCGGATAAATTCCCATCAAAGACAAATTGCACATCTGGCGGCCGTTTTCGCTTCCAATTTTACAAACCACATGTATGCTATCGCCGCCTCCATACTGGAGCAAAATAATCTTCCCTTTGACATACTTGCAGCGCTTATTACCGAAACCGCTGCTAAAGCCGTTTCAGCCCATCCCTCTGAAATCCAGACCGGGCCGGCAATCCGGAATGACCTAAGGATCATAGAAAAACATTTAAAGCTCCTGGAAGACCGACAATTACTACAGGAAATTTACGGAATGATTAGTAAGAGCATTATAGATAATAAGCAGGAACAGAATGAAGAATTATAAAGAACTTTTAAAAAATATCAACACCTTTATTTTTGATTATGACGGGGTGCTGACTGATGGAAAAGTCGTACTGCAGGAGGAAGGGGAACCGCTTCGTACTTCAAATGTTAAGGATGGATATGCACTTCAGCTGGCCGTTAAAAAGGGATATAATATTGCGATCATAAGCGGGGGTAAATCCAGGTCGGTGGTAAACCGTATGAATGCATTAAAAATCTACGATCTTTTCCTGGGGGAAGAAAACAAGTTGGACGCCATGCGCCGATATATGGAAAACAAAGGCCTGAAGGCTGAAAACGTTTTATACATGGGGGATGACATTCCTGATTTTCATGCCATGAAGGAAGCAGGCCTTGCCGCCTGCCCGGCAAATGCATCCGAAGAGATCAAACTAATCTCCCAGTATATTTCCCACCTTCCCGGCGGAGAGGGATGTGCCAGGGATGTAATTGAACAGGTTATGAAAATCCAGGGACACTGGATGAGCCACGATGGCTATGAATGGTAATTTCCTGCACATAAAGGCATACTGGAAACTTTTCCGGGGTCCCAATTTGATGATGATGGCCCTTACCCTTATCCTGTGCAGATATGCCATTTTCCTGCCGGTCTACATGGAAAGCGGCTTAAAGCAGGCGATGCCCGGAACTGACTTTTTGATTTTGATATATGCCACATTGGCAATCGCGGCCGGAGGTTATATTGTAAATGATATTCTCGACATTTCCATTGATGAACTTAACAAACCGGGGCAAAGTCTTATTGGGAACAGCATCAGCGAAGCCCGGGCATGGAATATTTATTACCTTCTTAATATAACAGGTATATTAGCAGGAACCTATATTAGCTGGCATGCCGGGCATTTGCAACTGGGTATCCTCTTCCTGATTATTGCTACAGCTTTGTATTATTACAGCCTTAAATACAAGTACCTCCCCTTTTGGGGGAACTTTACCATATCTATTTTATCCGCTTTAGTGATTCTTACATACTTCCTGCTCGATTTTTTTTATCTCCGGTCCGAACCCTATACATTCGCGGAAATGATTCCATATTTTCCAAGACTGCAATTGTTGATATTTGCATATTCCTTTTTCGCATTTATCACCACTTTCATCCGGGAAATGGTAAAAGACACCCAGGACATGGAAGGCGACCGCCAGCAAGGCTGCAGAACTATCCCGGTTTTAATCGGAATAAAAAAAGTTCGGTCTATCCTGATAATTCTGCTCATTTTGACGATGATAAGCCTGGGAATAATGCAGTATATTGCTTACTCATCGAATTATATCTGGATATCAGTCTACCTTCTCAGCGTGCAAGCTCTTTTGGGATATTCTGCATACAGCCTTAGCAAAACGAAACTGCCCTACGATTTTGCAATGATCAGCAGCCTGGTCAAACTTACAATGATGGCCGGAATTTTATCCATGGTTTTTACTTCGATTTCTTCCTGAAATAATCAAAATGAATACACTGAAAAATTTCGATATCATACTGGCATCCCAATCTCCCAGAAGACAGGAACTTTTAAAAGGCCTTGGTCTGAATTTCAGGATTATTCCGGGAAATATTGATGAATCCTATCCCCCTGAACTAAAAGGAAAAGAAATTGCATTGTTCCTGGCGGAAAAAAAAGCCAAAGCCCTGAAATCCCTGCTAACAAATAGTGACACCATTCTGATTACCGCCGATACAATTGTCTGGCTCGAAAATGAGAACCTTGGCAAGCCTTCCAATCGTTCTGAAGCCATTCAGATGCTCCAAAAACTTTCCGGCAGGCAACATGAAGTAATTACCGGAGTTTGCCTGAGTTCTGTGAAACAAACCATGCTGTTCCATTCTGTCACCAAAGTATTCTTTAAGAATCTCTCGGATGAAGAGATAGAATTTTACATCGATAATTACCATCCCTATGACAAAGCAGGGGCCTATGGCATACAGGAATGGATAGGTTACATCGGGATCAGTCGTATAGAAGGCTCTTATTTTAATGTAGTTGGTTTGCCGGTGCAGGAATTGTATGAGGAGCTTAAAAAGTTCTGAATGGCCGAAAAATCGTATTTTTGCAGCACTAAATATCAAACTTGACTGAAGGATGGAAGAAGCAGAAAGAAAAGATAAGGTTATCCTGATAACGAATGATGACGGGGTTTTTGCCCCCGGTCTCAGGACATTAATCAAAGTGATGAGAGAATTGGGAAGAGTAGTGGTGGTAGCGCCTGATCAACCCATGTCCGGAACAGGGCATGCTATAACGGTCAGGCATCCCCTGAGGATGCAAAAGATTGAGAGCTATAAGGGTTATGAAGAATATTCCTGTAATGGTACACCGGTCGACTGTGTGAAAATTGGAGAGCAGGTTGTATTGAAAAGGAAACCGGACCTGATGGTTGCCGGGGTGAACCACGGATCCAATGCATCTATCAACATCATATATTCCGGGACGATGGCTTCCGTGTTGGAGAGTTCAATTGGGGGCGTACCCTCCATAGGTTTTTCCCTGCTGGATTACAGCACCATGGCTGATTTCAGCCATTCCGAGAAATATATCCGTATGATAGCTCAAAATGTACTCAGGGATGGGCTTCCCGATGGCATCTGCCTGAATGTTAATATTCCGGCTGTGAATGGTTCTGATATCAAGGGCCTGAAAATCTGCAGGCAAGGCAGTTCCAGATGGGTAGAGGAATTTGATGCCAGAAAAGATCCGCATAATCTGGATTATTATTGGATGACAGGCTTTTTTGAAAATCAGGAAAAGGCTGAAGACACTGATGAATGGGCTCTGGAGAATAATTATGTGTCGGTGGTACCGGTGCAATTTGATTTTACAGCTTACAAAGCCATGAATAAATTCAAAAAATGGGAAAAAGATGTTTAAAAAAGATCATTTTGGACTTGGCCTTTTAATTGGCATCATAGCGCCACTTATCTTTTTTGGAATTTTATATCTTGTTTCGTCAATGCTGACAGGCGGTTCATATATGGCCGATGTACTAAGCATTAAAAATATTCTTCTCATCAGTATCTTCATCAATCTTATACCAATCCGATACTATTTTGTGAGTCTCAAAATGGATTTGACGGGCCGTGGCCTGGTCCTGATTACATTTATTCTGGTCATATTCTATTTCCTATATTTCAGATTTTTTTAGCATGAAGTATTACCTCATAGCCGGAGAAGCTTCGGGTGACCTGCATGCCTCCAATCTCATGAAAGAGTTGAAAAGGCAGGATCCTCATGCCGAATTTCGTTACTGGGGCGGAGACCTGATGCAGGAACAGGGTGGCTCCCTGGTAAAGCACTACAAGGACCTGGCTTTTATGGGCTTCGTCGAGGTATTGGCCAATCTCAGAACTATTCTGAACAATCTGAAATTTTGCAGGAAAGATATACTTGAATATAATCCCGATGCCCTTATCCTGATCGATTATCCCGGATTCAATCTTCGTATGGCGGAATTCGGCCATCGACAAAAATTGAAAGTATTTTATTATATCTCTCCACAGGTCTGGGCCTGGAAAAAATCAAGAGTTTACAAGATCCGTCAATTTGTCGACCGGATGTTCGTAATCCTGCCTTTTGAAAAGGAATTTTATCTAAAGTATAATTATGAAGTTGATTTTGTCGGGCATCCATTGCTGGATGTAATAGCTGAGCATATACCCGCAGAACCTGACAAGCAGTTCATCAGTAAGTATGGACTGAGTGGCAAAGCAATAATTGCCCTCCTGCCAGGTAGCCGCAAACAGGAGATTTCACGGATACTACCTGTGATGCTTTCAGTAAGCAGTGAATATAATGATTATGAATTTGTGATCGCCGGAGCGCCCTCGATGGAAGAGGACTTTTACAGGCAGTTCATGGTAAATAGCAATATAAAGGTGATATCCGGTCACACTCATGAACTTCTCAGAAATTCGTATGCTGCCCTGGTGACTTCCGGAACGGCAACCCTTGAAACGGCTCTCTATGGAGTACCTGAAGTAGTTTGTTATAAGGGAGGTGCCATATCTTACTCTATTGCCCTCCGGCTGGTGGATATAAAATTTATATCACTCGTAAACCTGATCATGGACAGGGAGATCGTAAAGGAATTAATACAGAAGGATCTCAGGAAAGATCTTTTAAAAAAAGAACTTCAAAAAATACTTAATCCTGAACATAGGAAAATTCTTGCCGGCCAGTATCTGGAATTGAAACAGAAACTAGGGGGCCCGGGAGCCTCTTCAAAAGCGGCGTCCGGAATTATTGAATTTTTAACTAAATAAGTAATTCAATAGACTTAAGCAGAATATTTTTTAAAGAGCCTTTGTTAGTTTATGAAAAATATTTACCTTTGCGCCCTCGAATCATTGAAGAATTCACACTTAAAATAAAATACTATGGCAAATCATAAATCTGCATTGAAAAGGATCCGCTCCAATGACAAGAAAAGACTGATCAACCGTTATTACAAGAAAACGATGCGGAATGCCGTGAAGAAATTCAAGGATATTACGAGCAAGACAGAGGCAGTTGAAAAACTTCCCAAGCTGGTATCAATGATAGATAAACTGGCAAAGAAAGAAATTATTCATAAAAATAAGGCTGCTAACCTCAAATCCAAATTGACCAAAACAGTAAATGCCCTCGCATAAATAAGATATACTTTTACATATTAACCTCCTTCACGCTGTGAAGGAGGTTTTTTTTTGAAAATAGATGCACTTCCGACAGGTATTAATTCTTTTTTTCCGGATAAACTGGTAAAAAAGTTATGAAAGAATACCACTCAAAGATCAGTATCAAACAATGGTCGGAAGATGACAGGCCAAGGGAAAAACTCTTGCAAAAAGGACGCGCTGCTTTAAGCAATGCCGAACTGTTAGCCTTATTGCTGGTTTCAGGAAACCGAAATGAGACCGCAGTGGATTTAGCGAAACGTGTACTTGAGGAGAACCGCCAAAACCTGACCGAGCTCTCGAAATTATCGGTGAATGAACTGGTAAAATTCAGCGGTATAGGGCAGGCCAAAGCTATCGCAATTATTGCCGCCCTCGAGTTGGGTAACCGCAAACGCAGCCAGGATGCCCTGATAAGGGAAAAGATTGCGGGCAGTAAAGATGTATATGAGATTATGCACGCCGATTTGGCAGATTCACCCTACGAAGCATTCCGGATACTGCTCTTGAACAGGGCTAACCGCATGGTGCGTAATATTAACATCAGTGAAGGCGGTGTTTCGGGAACTGTGGCCGATCCCAAGAAGATATTTAAAATGGCTTTGGAATATAATGCATCCAGTCTCATACTCTGTCATAATCATCCCTCGGGAAATATCCAGCCCAGCGAAGCGGATATCAAACTCACGAGGAAAATGAAAGACGCGGGAATATTGCTCGATCTGCCCGTACTGGATCACCTGATAATCAGCTCTGACAGTTATTTTTCCTTTGCTGATGAGGGATTGCTCTGAACCGGCGCTTCAAAGAGAAAATTTTCTTCAAGAATTGAAAACGCTCCCTTGCTCTCAATGCAATTCATGATCTTCTTTTTGAACTTCCAGCAGGTCATCTGACGGGTTTCGAATTGACGGGATAATTCATAGGTAGAAATATCCGGATTAAAACATACCATGTAAGCCATTTCAAAAGCCTGGGTCAATGGCAGACGGCAGCCGTGAAAGATAGTATGTGCCGTTGCCGATTCCTCATGCTTGCAACGGGTACAACGCCTTGAATAAGGCTTCCGTCCTTTGCAGTAATTCGTATTCCCGCAATTATGGCAGACAAATCCCTCCTTCCATTTCTCAGATGCTATCAGCGCCAGGCACCGCGTTTCATCATTCAGCAGTTCTGGCCATAAGGCAGGGTCCATCTCTTTAAAAAACTGGCTCATTTATTTTATTAATTCGGATGCTGAAATTATTCCAATGTTAATTACTACCCCGCCGCAAGCAGCGGGGTATCTTAAGCAAATATCTCTTATTCGTCTCAAAAGACGGGGAATTTAGTCCATTCAGATCCCGAATAAGACTTCGTCTTTTCGGGTTCAATTCGACTAACAATTTTTTTCTTCGCTTCGCTTGAAAAAATTGAGTCTCATTGATTCAACAAAAATAATAAAAAAAGTGACATTAAAGCGATTCATTATATAAATATTTGTATATTTGCATCCGAATAATTCATCACAAAAATAATAAGATAAATGAAAAAATTCGGAATACTTACAATGCTGGTAGCTTCCTTTTTCCTGCTGAGCTGCAGTGGAAGTACCGTCAAACAGGATGGAACCGATAATTCAGGAAATGCCATTTCAGAGAATGTAAAAGGGGACAATAGTCTTAAACCGGAACATCTCACTGCAGCTACCTTTAAATTAAAGGTAATGGATTATGTTAAAAATCCGACCCAGTGGGTGTATGAAGGGGACAAACCCTGTATAGTGGATTTTTACGCTGATTGGTGCAGGCCCTGTAAAATGATCTCCCCAATTCTGGAAGATCTTTCACAGGAATATAAAGGACAGATTGTAGTCTATAAGGTAGATACCGATAAAGAGAAAGAACTGGCTTCTGTTTTTGGGATCACCAGTTTGCCGACTGTAGTTTTTATACCTATGAGCGGCAATCCTTCAGCACAGGCGGGAGCTCTTCCCAAGGAATCCTATAAACAAATTATCGATGAATTTTTACTTAAGAAACAAGAGCCTGTCGGACAGGTCCTAAATCAAAAAAATAAATAAATTATCAATTAATTATCCTTAACCTTTTAATAAAGAACTATGGAGCATTTAACAAAAGAAACCTTTCTCCAAAAGGTATTCAATTATGAAAATAATAAAGAATGGAAATTTGAAGGCGAACTGCCCTGCCTGATCGATTTTTACGCCGACTGGTGTTCACCTTGTAAAATGGTGGCCCCTATCCTGGTTGAACTTGCCGAAGAATACAAAGGCAAGATCAATATCTATAAAGTAGATACTGAGGATCAGCAGGAACTGGCTTCGGTTTTCGGAATCCGCAGTATCCCTTCAATACTTTTCTGCCCTAAGGAAGGACAGCCTCAAATGGCAATGGGTGCCTTACCAAAAGACACCTTTAAAAAAGCAATCGAAGATATCCTTCTGAAAGAAGAAACTGCCGGAGCAGCAAAATAAAGTTTCGTTGTAATTTTGTTTATATATTGATGGCGCGATGAAAATTTCATCGCGCCATTTTTTTATCAAATGCATATCTTTGCGCCTCACTCATGAAGAGTATCAGATAGAAAATTAAATGATAAGTAAGGTTCTCCTGAGCACTGCCTATTTTCCACCTGTTAGTTACATGCAGGTTATGCTAAAGGCCAATCATACAGAGATTGAGACCCAGGAGACATACCATAAACAGACTTACAGGAACCGATGTGAAATTGCTACTGCCGGTGGCAGATTCCCACTGGTTGTACCGGTAAGCAAACCACAGGGAAACCATACCAAAACCTCTGATATACTGATTTCTTACCGGGAAAACTGGCAACAGAAACATTGGAAAACCCTGACAAGCGCTTATAGTTCCTCTCCTTTTTTTATGTATTATGAAGATATAATATTTCCTCTTTTTCAAATAAATACACCTCTGCTGCTGGATTATAACAGGAATATACTCGATACCATTCTGAAGGTTTTGGAGGTCAGCCCAAAAATTACTTATACTTCATCTTTTGCAAAAAACCCGAAAGATTGCCTTGATCTCCGGCAGGAAATCAATCCTAAAACAAGAAGGCAAAAATTTGGAATAAAGCCTTATCCGCAAGTGTTTGAAAATCAGAATAATTTTTTGGAAGATCTGAGTATCCTGGATGTACTCTTCAACCTTGGGCCTGAAACTTTAGAATACCTGAGCAGGGAATTTTAAGGACAGAAATAATATCCCCGAATGAAAACTTTCAGGATTCCGGATAAGCTATCCTGACATGATAAATATTCTGCAACTTTTTCTTGAGGATCTTCCTGACCTTGCTGATATCTTTCAGGGTAATATTAGCATTGATGAACTGATCACTGTCGAGTTGCTTCTGTAAAATTGAATCCACCAGTTTATTGATACTTTCTTCATCCGGTTTGGCAAGGCTGCGGGATGCAGCTTCCACCGAGTCGGCCATCATCACCACCGCGGTTTCTTTGGAAAAAGGAATAGGTCCCGGGTAGGTAAAACGCTTTTCATCCAGATTTTCGGGGCTATCCTGTTTTTGTTTGATATAAAAATATTCCACTTTCCGGGTTCCGTGATGGGTCCTGATAAAGTCGATAATCTCTTCCGGAAGGTTATTCTTCTTGGCCATTTCAATTCCCTGAATAACGTGATCAACAATGATCTGGGCGCTTTCCTCAAAAGTCAGCTCATCATGCGGGTTAAAGCCTGTAACCTGGTTTTCAATAAAATAAAGAGGCATATTCATTTTACCAATATCATGATATAACGCACCCACTCTGGCCAGGAGCGTTTGTCCACCAATTGCAAAGAGGGCTTCTTCTGCAAGGTTTGCCACCTGCAGTGAATGCTGGAAAGTACCCGGAGCTTTCTGTGCAAGTTCCCTTAAAAGTTTATTGTTGCTGTTTCCCAATTCCATCAATGTCACTTCAGTGATAATCCCGAAAAGTTTTTCAAGTATATAGATCAATGGATAGGCAAAGAGCAGGAATGCCGCGTTGATTGCAAATTTGGTAAACTGAAAGATCTGAATTTCCTTGAAAGTCCCTTCCTGGATGAGGGTCATCCCAACATATATCGCACTGTAAGTGAGGAATACCCAAACCGATGTAAGGAAAAACTGGGAGCGCCTTTCCAGCCTCACAACACTCATTATAGTAACGATTCCGGCAATGAGCTGAAGAAATACAAACTGGAAACTGTTGGGCACCAGGAATCCTGCAGTGACTATAGTGATGATATGTACAAAGAGAGCCAGGCGGGTATCGAAAAATGCCCGGATCAGCAATGGCACCATACAGATCGGAACAAGGAAGAAATAATTCGGATCGATCCTGACTACCAGGCTGGCTGCAAAAACCATCATACTAATAATCAGCAGTATGAGAAATATTTTCTTATTATTTGCCAGGATGTCTTTCCTGAAATACATCAGGAAGAGACCCAGAACAAGTATAGATATTGAAATCAATATGATTTGGCCGGCAAGGATGGCATAAAAAGCTGAAGAAGACCCAAGCTGGGTTTCATAATTTTGCTTCAGTGACTGAAGTATACGGTATTCATCGCTGCTCACGATCCGCCCCCGGGAAATCAGCAATTCTCCTTTCTGCACCATACCCCGCGAAGGCGATATAGATTCAAGTGCAGCTTGTTGCTCGGTACTGGTTTTGTCCTTATCGAAAAAAACATTTTGTGTAACCACATTGCTAAGCAGTCCGGAGATGAGGCCCTGGTCTGCATCAGGATGATCGGACAAAGCTTTTTCAATGTATTCACTGGCCTGCTGGACTGTAAAAAGCCGGGAAAGAGGAACTTCTGTTGCCACATTATCTTTTACCAGAAATATGTCATATCCAGGTCCTTTATTCTCGATAGACGGATCAAATTCGATGACCCCACGATTGAAGATGGTATCAAAAATCGAAAGGCAAATCTTATAATTCTTTTCCTTCTGCTTGTTTAATTTGCGACTATCATCGTGAAGCAGTAACCATTTATCATCGAATTCTTTTTTAAGGCTCTTCTCTAAAGTATCACCTACTTTATAGTCATAATTAAAATAGGGTTTTATGCTGGCCAGCACCTGGCTTTTTTCCTGGTCCAGTTCAGCTTGAGTTTTATTGATCGCGAAATCGAAAGGAGCGTAAAGATCGTCGTGCAGCCAGGGTTTACCTTTCTGAAACTCATATTTGAATTTCCCTTCCTTTGGAAATACGGCTATTAAAAATACGATTGTTAAGAGGAAGAGAAATATCCTGAAAATATCATCCAGATGGTGCCTTATGTAATTGATGAAACGTTTCATTAAAGGTCGGAACCGACTTCAGCTTTGATTAATATTTTTATCTGCGATGCCGGATCTCTGCATCAATTTCTTCCGGCATAAACCGACAGGATGCAAATATAACAACATGATCAATGTAAAGTTCAGTCTTTCACCATTTTTTAGTAATAAACTACACCGACGCAAGCAGCGGGGTATCCTAAGGAAATATCTCTTATTCGTCTCAAGAGACGGGGAATTTAGTCCCATCAGATCCCGAATAAGACTTCGTCTTTTCGGGATCAATTCGACTATCAATTTTTTCTTCGCTTCGCTTGAAAAAATTAAGTCTCATTGATTAAAAGGGATTTCAACAGTCCGCAAACTATCTTTCAGTAAATTTGTACACAATTAAATGAGTAATATGGAATACGGTATATGCCTTATGGCAACTGCCCCGCTCAGACGGGAACCATCTGATTTGGCAGAAATGACTACACAGCTTCTGTTTGGTGAAAGTATGCGGATACTCGACACATCATCAAACTGGCTTTATATACAAAGCACTTTTGAAGATTACCTCGGCTGGGTTGATAAGAATCAGGTAGAAATCATGACTGAGGCCGAATTTGACAGGCTAAATCATGAAAAATCATTCATATGCCAGTTTCCTTTCGGAAAAATCACAACTCCAGAAGATAAATCCGGCTTTCTGATCCCGGCCGGAAGTGTACTGCCGGGACTCTCAGAAGAAGGGAAGATGCTGTTACTTTCAAGGAATTTCGAATTTCAGGGCGAATATACTGATGGAAAACCGAAAGGCCAGGAAGATATCATTAATTCCGCAAAACAATTCTTAGGCTCTCCTTATTTATGGGGCGGTAAAACCCTGATGGGAATGGATTGCTCAGGATTCACCCAGGTAGTGTTCAAAATCAACGGGATCGCCTTGCTGAGAGATGCTTCCCAGCAAGCCACACAGGGCCTGAATGTGGGATTTATCAGTGAAGCCAATCCCGGTGACCTGGCATTTTTTGACAATGCAGAAGGACGGATCTCACATGTTGGTATTGTCCTTGAAGACCATAAAATCATTCATTGTTCGGGAAAAGTCCGAATCGATACCATCGATCATCAGGGAATTTTCAGGGAAGAAAGCAGGACCTATTCCCATGCTTTGAGACTTATCCGCAATGTCATTCAGGATTAATAATTAAACAAGCTGAGTTTATTGGCATTTCATCATTACATCAGCTTTAACAAACCAACAAGAATATCAGTAGAAATAATTATATATTTACCTGATGGAAAATAAAGATATTCGTTGGAAACAACGTTTTCAAAACTTTGAAAAGGCTTTCCTTAAACTTCAGGAGGCTATTGAGCAAGAAGAGCTAAATGAACTTGAGCGCAATGGTTTGATCCAGAGATTCGAATTTACTATTGATTTGGCATGGAAAGTAATGAAGGATTATTTGGATGAAAAGGGATTTATATTCAAACCTTCACCTAAGGATACTTTTCGTTACGCGCAACAAGCTGAACTGATTGACAACGCTCAAGATCTTATTGATGGCCTGGAAATCCGTAATGAGTTGTCACATGATTACAGTGGAGAAAAATTTGGAGAGTCAGAAGAAATTTTAAGGGGAAAGATTTATCCGGCTCTTAAAAATTTACGTCAATTTTTTATTAACGAAAGCGGTATTTGACAGTTATCCCTTTTTAATGGAAGATCTTAAACAAAATATTTTCGGTCTCACCGAAAGAGATGTACATACCATCAGGGAAATATTTCTTAAATACCCCATGGTAAAAAAGGTATATATTTTTGGCAGTCGTGCCAAAGGCAACTCAAAAACAGGCAGTGATATTGATTTGGCAATTATGGACGATAACATTGATCTTAAAACTATATTATCAATTAAAGGTGATTTTGAAGAAAGTTCATTAGCTTATTTTGTTGACCTTGTGCACTATCCTTCCCTTACAAATCCTGAGTTCAGGGATCATGTTGACAGAGTAGGTATTTTGTTCTTCAGCAGGGAAGATCGTATCTGAATTTACTATCCCATTCCCCATGGATATTTATTAAAGCATTATAATTTTCAATAAACTACCCCGCGGCAAGTAGCGGGGTATCTAAAGGAAATATCTCTTATTTGTCTCAAGAGACGGGGAATTGAGTCTCATTGATTAAAAATTTTCCTTCTAAATAAAATACCTAGCAAAAATTAATATTTTTGCAGCCTTGATCCGCTAAAAAATCCGGATCAAAAATTTACTGAAAAATTCTTCAGGGCAGGGTGAAATTCCCGACCGGCGGTATAGTCCGCGACTCCCTTTAGCTTAGCTTCAGGGACTGATTTGGTGAAACTCCGAAACCGACAGTAAAGTCTGGATGGAAGAAGAATTGATTTACCGGAATGATTTCCATGATACTGGATTCATTGTGTATTTCATAATTCCTGCCCTGATAAATTATCAGGGTATTTTTTTACTAATAACCTAATAAGGAATTATGAAAAAAAACATTTCTACTTTATTGATCTTGTTTTGGTTTACCACAATATCCTTTCAGGTCAGGTCCCAATACATTTATTCAGGCTCCGTAAAAGATTCTGTCACCGGCCTGGGACTTTCGGGGGTAAATATCTCCAATGGGAGCAGCAGTTCAGGCACTATAACTGATCAGGACGGCCGGTTCAGGCTAAAAAGCAGTTCCGAAAAACTGAGGCTACATTTTTCCAGGCTAGGTTACCTGAAAAGGGATTTGGATGTAAACGCTGCTGATAATCAAATAACTGAACTGGGCAACATATTACTTTCACCAGCTATTATCGGATTATCAGAAATAAAGATCATTGCTTCATCTGCACAGGATAGAAAAACCCCACTTACAGTGTCTACCATCAGGGCAAGCACAATAGAACGGCAGCTTGGGGACCAGCCCTTTCCGGAGGTGATGAAACTGGTTCCGGGCGTTTATGCAACCCGTGAAGGCGGTGGCAGTGGGGATGCCGGGGTAAATATCCGCGGTTTTCAGCAGGAGAACGTGGCTTTGCTCCTGAACGGTGTCCCTATCAGCAGCGTTGAAAACGGACTTGTCTACTGGAATAACTGGCTTGGCCTGGCAGATGCTACACGTCAGATACAAGTCCAAAAAGGGATAGGCGGCTCGAATGTATCAACAAATTCAGTGGGAGGAACCATCAACATCATCACCCGGACTACAGATGTGGAAAAAGGTGGAAGCTTTAAATATTCCATGAGCAGTTATGGAAATTCGAAAACGACTTTGATGTTGTCGACCGGCAGGATGAAGAACAATATGGCCATAACATTTCTGGGCTCAAGATTCAGTGGGCCCGGATATGTAGATGCCACCTATGTTGACGGATGGGCCTATTTTTTAAGTATCAGTAAAGAATTCAATAAAAAGCACAGTCTGGTTTTTACTGCTTTAGGAAATCCGGAAAAGCATGGGCAAAGGAATTTCGAACTTTCATCCGAAGAGATTGATAAATACGGAATTAAATACAATAAAGACTGGGGAAGTTACGACGGGAAGATCAATAATGCCTCCGAGAATTATTATCATAAGCCATTTTTGAGTCTTAATCATTACTGGAACATCTCTGAGAAGAGTTTCCTGGCCACATCCCTATACTTCACATATGGTAATGGTGGAGGTAAATGGACGGAAACTTTCGGGGATAATCCCTGGATTTTCAATTTTTATAACCCGGCAGCACAGGTTGACTGGGCTAAGATTTACGATTTGAACAGCAATAATACCGATAGCTTTCTTCTGGCAAACGGTAAGGATACCAGCGGATTTTCCAATAATATACAAAGCGATTACCTTGCAAGCCATATCTGGACAGGTATACTAAGCAAATATCAATATAAGTTAAGTGAAAGCCTGAATTTGAATGCCGGTATGCATCTCAGATATTTTCATTCTACATTGCAGGAAAAAGTAAGAGACTTATTGGGCGGAAGTTTTTTTATAGATGATTTTGCTTATGCAGTGGATGGAGTAGCCGGACGCGAGCAGATCAAGCACAGGGGTGATATTGTAAAAGTTGATAACGGATCGGATATAAATACCGCGAGCCTTTTTGCACGATTGGAATATTCCCGGGGCAATCTCAGTGCCTTTGCCGGGGGCACTTATACAGGCACCTGGTCACGCAGGGAAGACCGCTACAATTATGTAAGTGATACAAAAAGCGAATGGGTAAGCCGGCCCGGGTTTGAGATAAAGGCCGGGATAAATTATAATCTTACAGAACATCATAATCTTTACCTGAACGCCGGGTATATTTCAAATGCCCCATATTTCAAGTTTATCTTCGCAAATTACACGAATACTCCAACAAAGGACCTGAAAAATGAAAAGATCAAAACAGCAGAGCTCGGGTACGGATATAATTCCGCTTCAAGCCGGATCAGGCTGAATGCCTATTACACGCTATGGCAGGATAAATCGGTACTGACTAATGAGTACAACCAGTTCCAGGATCCCTCGATGATTCGTGGGCTGGATGCTTTGCATACGGGTATAGAAGGAGAGATCAGGCAGGACTTTTCGGATTATTTCAGTGCAGGCGGAAGTTTTTCTATCGGGAGCTGGAAATGGAAGAACAATGTGAGGGCCTACTTATATAATAAGGAGAATATAATCACTGATACTATCAATGTTTATGCCGATGGGCTCTATGTCGGGGATGCCCCGCAGACACAGTTTGGCATATTCGGGGAATTAAAAGCCTTTAAGTTGTTTGATATCAATCTGAGCTGGGTATATTACGACCGGCTCTATGCTGATTTCAATCCGAATAACAGGACAAATCCGGATGACCATTCCCAGTCGTACAGGCTTCCCTCCTATTCTTCCCTGGATCTGCATTTGGGCTATCCATTCAATATCGGGAAGCTGATTGCTTATGGAAATATTTCCTGTTACAATCTATTGAATAGTACATATATTATCCGGGGAGAAGATGGTACGGGCCATAACCTGAACGATTTCAGGGGATTCTGGGGTTTTGGACGAAATTTCAATTTCTCCTTAAAAATAAATTTTTAACTTCATACACTGCTGTAATTCAATTCATTAATTAGTTTTAAACACTTTGCTATAATATAAACAATTGTTTTAGTGATAATTAACTCAACATCAACTATATCAGCCTGATAAATTGTTAGCAATTTCTTAACATTAATGATAGCATTTATCTCTAATTTCGCCCTAAACAATCTTCTAAAAAAAACCGCAGACTTATGAAAAAAATTTACAAGTTACTGTTGACTGCAGCTTTGTTAATTTTCTCAGTTGCAGCATTTTCACAAGGTACTACAACGGCTGGTATAAACGGTAAGATTACCGATACCAACGGGAGCGCGTTGACAGGCGCAACTGTTCTGGTGGTTGAAACCCAGACCGGTTCCCAGTATGGTAGTATCAGTGATGATAAAGGTTACTTCCGTCTCCCTAACATGAACCCGGGCGGCCCTTACAAAATGACCGTATCCTTTGTCGGATTCCAGCCTTTTGTAAAAGACAATCTTTTCCTGACACTTGGGCAGACATTGAAAATTGATGT
>CAWBCI010000048.1:0-36838 GCA_963787195.1 uncultured Bacteroidales bacterium | reverse complement strand
AAGCCTTCCGTAAGCTTCAGCATATGAATTGTTATCATCATATACATATACTCCGGTGATACTGTTTCCGTTGGCATAATGAAGCGATCGCAGGCATGTTTTTATCCAGACCTGGAGGCCGATCTGGACAGTTTCATATACATTCCCGTCAAAATCAGTGACTGTTCCACCGGGTGTTCCACCTCCGTTAGCTTCACTGATTCCAGGTACTATTACATAATTGCATCCGCTGATGTATAATGTGTCACCCTGTTCCGATACTGAAAAACATTGTATTTCATTTTCGGGATCTGCATCGGCATCATTCACATTCTGAACATTTTTAGCATACAGAGCAAAGGGAACTGATAATAACTGAGTGGTGCCAATGACCTGGTAATTTGTCCCGCCGCTGATATCCACGGCAATTTCAGTAAAATATTCATCCAGGCCCCAGTTAATCTGGCTGAAATTTCCATAAAGTGCCGTACCCATCCCAATAGACAGGTTTAGTAAACCGTATTGATTTGAATTTGCCTGATGGGTTTCCCGGTAAACTGCTGTTCCACCTGAACTTCCCTGGAGTATGCTGATTTTAACACCTATAGGACTGTCAACTATTGGGTTCCCGGAATTATCACGGGCTATGGCCTGGTAACTGATTCCTTCCGGCGCTTGGCCGAGGCCGTGCAATCCGGCTAACATGATTCCAATCACTAAGATTGCTGATTTGTATGTATTTTTCATTTTTTTAAAATTTAGTGGTTTGCTTAATATTTTATTATTCTATTGATGCTTTTCAGCTGGTTTTCAACATATAGTTGAATTAGGTAGACTCCGCTTTCCAGCTTTGAAAGATCAATTGAAGATGCATTCCCAGGGACGCTGGTGTGAAAATTTTTTCTACCCTGTAAATCACTTATTATTACCATAAAGTTTGAGTTTTGCCCCTGTTTTATCATGATATTCAATACAGATGAAACAGGGTTTGGATAGGCGACAATGCCCGGGAAGCGTTCATTCTCGGATATTCCATAGGTTTGAGTTTCGGGTTGATGAAAACCCATCGTGAAATCTAGTCCTGCCTGGCCAATTGTTTGGGTAAAAGTTTCTCCGATAGTACTGATCCATATAAAATCATTCACGGAGCCCTCCACCCCGCCACTCGCGAAGACTACCGGACTCAGGTCCTGTCCCCTGACACAGAAGAAGAAAAGCAAAAGAATAAATGTGCATAAATGTTTTTTCATAATGGTTTGATTTTTTTTTGAATGAATTTTACACAATAATAAAGTATCTTTTAACTAATATGTTGGAATACAGGGTATTGAAAAAGTGGTAATGAGTATTTCAAAAAGTGGTATTTTGTTGTAAGTGATAGGTAAACAGGAGCTTATGACAGGAGTAATTCCAGATGCGCTTGCCTTTTTACAGGAGCTTATTTTTTGTAAAGAAGTGAAATAAATTATTTTCAGACTTTGCCGGATTTATGGCCGGGAATGAATTCGCATTATAAACCCATCAGGAAAGCTGTTAAATTCTCATCACTTTCCAGTCCCAATTTTTTACGGAGGCGGTACCGGATGGATTTGACACTATTCTCTGATTTAAATGTTATGGCTTCGATTTCTTTCGTGGACATGTTTAGACGCAAGAAGGCGGCAATCCGGATTTCAGCTGGAGTCAGATCAGGCTGTTTCGAGAGTAACTTGAGATAAAAATCAGTGTGGACCTTCTGGAAGGAGATTTCGAAATCTTCCCAAAGATTCTGGTCACTGTACTGCTCCATTTCATGGATAATATGCCCCAATTCCTGCTGCCACTTTTTATTGCCTGTTTTTAGCTGAAGTTTTAAATGCCTCAGGCGAGATGCGTTTCCATGTATGGTTTCGGCTGTTTTATGGGCCAGCAATGCTTTACTTACCATCTCCTTGTTTTGGGTTTCCAATCTCAATGCAAGTGATTGTTTCTCTCTTTCCTGAATAAGGGATTGTTTTTCTCTCAAATCTCTTTCCTGCTTCAAGAGTTGATTTTTTTGACTCAGGGAAATGGACTTAAGTCTGAAAAGTGCTACGAAAAGAACAAGGCAAAGTATCAGTGCCAGGATTAAGACGGTCGTGAAAATAAGTCTTTGACGCTGCATCCTGGTATGGCTGTGAAGTATATCGATCTGCTGATCCTTTTCATAGAGTTGATACCTGACTTCAAGTGCTGCAATACGACGTTCTTTATCAAGACTGAAAAGACTATCCGACAAATGATCATAACGGATATATGATGAATATGCCTCTTTGAAGTTTTTCATTTTTAAATGAATTTCGCTGAGGCTTTTGTAACAATCCTTTTCCAGGAAAGGATTCCGGATATCCAGGGTGGTTTTGAGGCCTTGTAAAGCTAATGGTAGGGCTTCATTCGGAAGGTTTTTTCCGCATAATAAGTTAGCACGGCTTAATAAGGTAATGATGCTTCCTGTCCTTTCTCCTATTGATTCATATATATCCTGAACCTGAGAATAATATGATTCCGCTTCATCGAATTTTTTTTGCAGGCATAAGATATCGCCTATATGTGACATAGCTATTGCTATCCGTCTTCGTTCGCCTATGTTCCTGTATAGCTCCAATGCGTAAGAATAATTCTGTAGCGCTGCTTCCGGGTTCCCCCTGGCTTCACTTATTTCACCTATATTTATGATAACAGTAGCTTCACCCTGCAAATCCCCAAGCTTTTTTTTTATTTCGAGTGATTGTTGCAGGTATTCGAGTGCAGTCTTATACATCTTTCGTTCTGAATGCAATTTACCTATGCAATTCAGGCAAATTGACACCCCTTTTTCATCATTTAACAAAGCCTTAAGTTTAATGGCAGCCTGATAGCTTTTGAAAGCTTCTTCAAAATCACCTAATAATCGGTATAATTCCCCTGTATTGAAATAATATTCCGATAAACCCATAGTGTCTTTAATCATTTGCAGGATAGGGAATGCCTGTTTATAATACTCAAAGGCCCTTTCGGGATAATCCTGATAATAAGACACCCTTCCAAGGCAAAGGCTGCTGTAAGCCAATCCTCTTTCGTAGCCTTTACGCTCAGCAATTTGCCTGGCTTCTTTCAGGTAATAAAGTGCATATACAGTATCCCTTCCCGCATAATAATCCCCTAATTTTATTAAAAGTTCGACACGGAGTGTGTCATTTTTGGTGGTAGCCAGATTTTTTTTTAAAACCTCTACACTACTCAACTGGGCATCCAGTTGCTGAGCTGTCAAACATATTATTACAATTAAATAAAACCTGGCTTTTTTGAGTAGTAGAAACATGTCTGCGCTGGCTTGTTTGTGCAGATCCTGGTTAATGATCATTCCAAAGATAAAATTCCTGCTGCGAAAATGCAAATGAATAAATGTAAAAAAATGACTGATATATCTTTCAATCGGGCACGGTCTCAGTATTCCAGATTTTTAATATACACCCCTAACTTAAAAAAGCGGATGTATGCCCTTGACCAGAGTATCATCAGCAGCGAAGGAATGAGTCCATAAGTGAACAATACTCCGTAAATCGCCTGGGCATCAATGGATGCATTGGCAGTGAGATAGGAAGTGATGGACCCGACAAACACATTTCCAAGGTAATGAACTATCATGACCGGCAACAGACTCCTTGTTTTCACGAATACATAGCCATAAAAAGTACCCAGTATAATTGTCCAGACCACCTGCCCGGCAACCCAGATTAAATCTTTATCACCGGCAAGATTAAAAAAATGCATCAGCCCAAAAGTCAGGGCTGAAATATATATGGCTGTTTTCCAACCGAATCTTGCAAGAAAAATACTCAGAATAATCCCCCTGAAGATGACTTCTTCAAATATAGAAGGGAATGAAACTAAAAGACTTAAAGAATTTGGGGGCAGGTCCCGGCGGATATCGAAAACTTTTGCCAGGAATTCCAGGTCTATGCTTCCTCCCAGGGAAAGATTCAGTACAAGGGGCCCGAGTGCCTGTGAAAGGAATAAAATAATATAACAGGTCAGGCCCAGGAAGATCATAGGCCCCAGCGGTCTTGTCCGTGTGAATCCGATATTGAAAAGATATTTCCGGTAGCTACTTTCTCCGAATGGAAGACGAAACACAAGGGGTACGATTAAAAAGACTATCAGCACATGGGCGGTCAAGGCTTGCAGGAACTTCGCCAGACTTGAATCCGGAGAAAGATGGAAACCTGAAAAGTAGAGCAGGGAAGACAGCATCAGCATGAGAATAATCGTGAGAAGCATGACTCCCAGGGCTGTCCAGGGTTTTTCATATAACTTTAAGTTATGCCCCCTGGTTTGAGGAACCGGATCGTTATTCATAGACTGGGTATTAGTTAATGGGTATTGGGTATTAGTTAATGGGTATTGGGTATTAGTTAATGGGTATTGGGTATTAGTTAAATACTTTTATTTATGAAGTCAGATACACACTGAACTCCTACTTTCGAATGACCACATCATCTGAATACTGGAAAATCAGTGATTTATCCAATTTTTATTCTGAATAAAATAAACGGAATAAAGCGATTAAGAGTAAAGATATGAAATTCAGCAGCAGAACTCAAGGCCTGCTGGTCTGTTATATACAGGTTCCGGAAAAATTTTTAAAGTACAGTATACTTTTCAGGATTTAATTCCAAAGATATTTTTCTTCATATGTGATACCGTTCTTTTTGAGGAAGAGAATATATTCCTCTTTAAATGACCGTACTTTGTGATGTTCCTTTTGGTTAAGGATATATTCCTTATTTTTTTCAAGGTGGGTATTGCTTACTCCAAACGCAGCATAGCCTGATTGCCAGTAAAAGCGTTTGTTCTTCCTGAAAGTTTCATTATGCCATTTCGAAGAACCGGCCTTGATCCTGCGTATAGCGTTTGATACGCTTAAATCGGCGGGAATAGAGAGGAGCAGATGCACATGATTGGGCATTCCGCCTATAGCATGCACTTTAATTTTATCTTTCGTTGCAATTTCCTTTATCCTTGCATAGAGTCTTTGCTTTAGACCCGGCCCTATAAGGTCCACCCTGTTTTTTGTGCTGAAGATGAAGTGAACATCCAACTGAACAAATGAATCAGCCATAATTTTAGGTTTTAAGTTTAATACTCCGAAATTTATGGTTTATCCATCTTAAAGAAAAAAATACCTGTCATGGAGAAAAATTTTTTTCAAAAAATTGTCCGTAACAATGCAGGCGCTTAAACCCTTGTATTACTTTTTTTAGCCAAAAGAACTTCAGAAGGAAAAGTGTTTTGACTCACCTGCATATCCCGTTCAATCGTAAAACCGGCATTTTGTAAGTAGGGAGCGAAGTTTACAGGCCTGCAATTGGTCAGAAGCCCGGGGAAGTGCCTGGCAAGCCAGTACCAGAAGTGATGAATTTTTTTATAACCAAATGAGAAGGTGGAAACTACGGCTGTCCCACCCGGTTTAAGAACCCTGTAAAACTCTGAAGCAATCCGGTTGAACTTTGATTCAGGTAGCAAGTCCACCATGAAATTATTCACCAGCAGATCAAATGTTTCGTCTTCAAACTCCAGTTCCAGTGCATTTCCGGTGAAAATTTGCGTATTCCCGGATCTGATTTCCGCGAGACGCTGGTGGGCTTTTTTTAGCATGGCAGGGGACAGGTCTATGCCGGTTATCTTCCCATGCGGATCCAGCGGAACCAATTGGCTGAGCAGAACGCCCGTCCCACAGGCAACTTCCAGGATATCACTGCCATCCCTTATTTGGGCCATTTCTATGACTTTTCGGGCTGCTTCAGATTCGGTGAGTTTTCCCCAGAAATCATAGATGCCTATGACTTTTGAGAAGCTTTTACGGACTTCTTCAGCATTAAAATCCCGGCTGAGAGTTTCCATGTTTTCTATAACAAATTAAAGTTGAATAAGTTTAAAATTGATAGAAGCTAGATTGTTCAGATAGTATAGTTAATATTTATAGTAAATGATCAGGCGAGTGAAATCTTAATCAATTATCAAAGATTTTGCACAGGTGCAACCATATATGGAATTTATCTGTCTTAAAAGTATCAATAGATTTTAAGCCATATTTCCCATCGGGCCTGAAACAAGGCGTTTATTTATTAAATCTTTTAAATGATAAAGGATTAAATGTGAAGAAAAAAATCACCCTGATGCAGGAATAAAGCATTACCCCCAAGTCCCTCATAAATAAATCTCTTTTTTGTAAAAAGCCCTGCAATTTATTCTTTGCAGGGCTTTTGCTGTTTTATTTTTATTGATGAATATCTTATGAGGATCTATTTATAAATATTCGGCATGTATTCCTTGTGGATCATACCGGCTATGAATTGAGCTATCTCTTTACGGGAGAATCCGAAAAACTTCTCTCCAATATCAAAAAGGAAATTGACTCTCGTTTTTAATAATCTCCCGATCTGAAATAGTAATTCCGATCAGATATTCAAAAAGTGAATAGCGCTCAGCAGGATTATGCTGTATGATATATGCAGCCGACTGCTGAAAGACCTCATTGACTTTGTTACTTTCTATAACCTGGTGTAGAAATTCCTTGGGGAACATGGTGCGGGCTGAAAGCACCCTTACGATGGATTCATACTCGTCCCGGTCAACCTCTTTATCTATCCCGGCCATTATCAGGCCGGCGGCGGCATAATAGAGGTTCCGCTTATAATCCAGCTCGGAACTGCTTAAGGTGAGCAATATATTTGTAAGAGGGCTGATCTTTTCTTCCAGTACCTTATCTTCAGATTCGGCCTTGCCCTGTGAAACGGCTTTGTATAGTTCTGAATCCCTGAAAATCTCGATGGCTTTAATACGTATGGGATTGATGGGATGTGAAAGGAGATTTTGGGCTTTATTCTCTGCGAAGAATTTCAGTATCTTTTCATTTTCAATCAGATAAGCCTTATAATCAAAATTAATGCGATTGGTGTTCAGTCCAGAGGAAAGTTTGAAAAAGCCGGATATACACTTCTCAATGTTGGGGCTCGCAATGTATCCGAAACGGTCGGATGTGAGCTCTGCAAGCCTTGTCCAGAGTTCAATCTTATGCCTTAAGATCAGCGGCATGCGGTCGTAATCCGGGAAAACAAAATTGATCAGCTTCATGATCCGGGCATTTTTGCTGATAAGATGCCCGATCTCATGCCCGATGATAAATTTCAGTTCTTCATCATCCATAAATTCAATCATCCGGGAATTCAGGTTGATGATATTCGCCTCATCTTCTTCCAGACTGGCGATGGCAAATGCATTTACCTCGGAACTGCTACTCACATAAAACTCTATCTCCTCTTTAAATCCCAGTTTCTCTTTAACTTCATTGAATAATGCGTACAGGGAAGGTGCCAGGGCATTCGTAACTTTAAAGCTGTGCCCTTCCAGAATGTATTTCCATTCATTCTCGATCTTTTCTATTTTTGCTTCTTTTAAAAGGGATTCCAGGATATCGCCTTCCATGATTTCAAAAAGTTCATTGGAGATAGTTTCCTCCAAATTGATGCGGATTTTGCTGTAGTCCATTGGTTTTGGTTTTTTAATTTTTTTTTGAATGATATGAATAAGTCTTTTTTTGTTTTTAGGATGAAATAAATGAGAATCCCGAATTGGCAATAATCCGAAATCAAGCCAAATATAAGGATTCTGATGATTCTATAAAATTTTTGGATAAAGATTACTGCTGACCAAGGTTTAGGAAACTTTCATCCCATCTTCTGTATAAAAACAGATTAATTATATTTGCATCCTGATTAACTACACAAATTATGATACAACGCATTCAAACCGTATTCCTTTTCCTGGCTTTTTTAGCCTCTCTTTGTTTGTTCTTTTTTCCGCTGGCCGGGATTTATGGTGAGACTAATACCTACCATTTCTTTATTTATGAATTCAGGAATATGGTTCCCGGAGAGGTTTCCGTCTTGGGTCCTATGGTCACCCTTCCCCTTGTGGCAGTCAATTCAATTATTGTAGTCCTGGCATTGGTATCCATCTTTTTATATAAAAAGAGAATAATGCAGATGCGATTGGTCAGGATAAGCATTTTCCTGGAAATCATTCTCATAGGCCTGGTGTTCTTCGTTTATGGCAATATCATCGAGAAAAACCTTTTAGCAAGCCCTGATTATCTGGGAGAAATAGGTATATATTTTCCTTTGGCTTCTCTGGTGTTTCTGATCCTGTCCAACATATTCATTAATAAAGACGAGAAACTGGTAAGGTCGATTGACCGTTTAAGGTAATGCCTTCCAGAGCTTTAAATAATTTATAAAAGCGAGTCCTTTCTCTGGATTTCCATAATCTCCAGGTCCTTTATCCTTGCTTCCTCAATATTGAAGCGAAGGAAGCTGATCACTTTATGCAAGCCTGAATTACCTGCAGCACCCGGATTAATATGCAAAAGTTTGTATTTGGGGTCGTGAATTACCTTCAGGATATGACTATGGCCGGCGATAAAGAGCCCGGGCCTTTCATTTTTAATGGTTTGAAGGGCTGTAGGGTTATATCTGCCCGGATAACCTCCAATATGGGTCATGAAAACTTTAATCCCTTCACATTGAAAAACTAATTGGGAAGGACAAATTATCCGGATATCCTGTCCATCGATATTGCCATATACAGCTTTGAGCGGTTTATATTTTGACAGGGCATCATATACCTGCACGTTCCCGATATCCCCGGCATGCCAAATTTCATCGCAATGTTCGAAAAAGCTAAATATTTTGGGGTTCAGATAGCCGTGGGTATCTGATAATAAACCTATACGGATCATAAATTCATGATTAATAGTTGCTGATCTGGCTGTTGTCGTAAATCTGGTGACCATTGTCGTTCCTCAGCCGGAAAGTGATTTCGATGTGCATCCGGGTCCTGACAGCTTCACCATTTTTAATTCCGGGTGTCCAATGAATTAATTCCAGGAGCCTGACAGCTTCCTGGCTGCATCCTCCTGCAAGCGGTTTTTCAATAACTATATTGGATTTATGCCCGTTTGTTTCCACTATGAAACCCAATCTGACAGTTCCTACGATACTTTGCTTATAAGCATCTTCAGGGTATTTTATATTTTCCCCGATGAATTTCCTGAGATTCATGGTCTTGTCCTTAAATACAGGCCTGGGAGCCTGGTCAACATCTTTTGAATTATAAATACGGTAGGAGGTATCAGCAGGATTTTTTGGTAGATCAAGGCTGTAACTGTCCCGTTTCTTTATCAGTCTCTTATATTTGCGTATATCAAAGCGGATCGGGAAATCTGCTTCGCTTGCAACGGGATTTCCCATCTTAGTGGCAGGTTTCCAGAGGATCATCCGGAATATCCGGATGGCTTCTGCATCTATTTCCGGGTCTACACTTTTCTTGACCCTCAGGTCTTTGACTGAACCATCCTTATTTACCTGGAAATTCAAAAGGACCGTGCCTTCCTTTCCTTCTTTCAGTGATTTTTCAGGATAAACCATTTCATTATTTATAAATTCACTGACCAATTTAACCTCACCATATGGCTCGGCAGGAGATACACTTTGCGCTTTGAGCCCTGAAGTCAGCCACATCAGTATGATCAGGCCGGAGATAGAAATAGTTCTTCCTGACATAACTTAGTTTTTAAATTCAAGTAAATATAGTATTTTTAAGACATTGCACAAGGCTTGTCAATACTGAATTTTTATAACTTTATCAAAATTTTCAGAATGCTCATGCTCTATCTCACTGTGGCTTTTGGAATCGGTGGCCTGATTTTCTGGTTGCTTGGTTATTACCAGCATAGGCATGTACTGAGCTCCAGGCTGGAACAGATAAATGAATTGGATAAAAACAGGGCGATTCTTTCAGAGAAAATAGATCTGATGAACTCAAGGAATGGGCAACTTGAAACTGAGCTTTCCCTGGAACGTGACCATAACCGTGAAAATGAACTTCAATTGGCCAGGTCCGAAACGGAAAGACTGAATCTTAATGAGAAGCTGGAATCTCAGAAAGCTGAGTTGATAAAAATTCAGGAAAAATTCACGATGGAATTCGAAAATATTGCCCAGCGTATCCTCAAACAAAATTCCCTCGAATTTACGCTTTCTAACCAGAAAAATATGGGGGATATCCTGAATCCCCTGAAAGAGAAAATCGATAAGTTTGAGCAGAAGGTTTCTGATACTTATGAGAAAGGGCTTAAGGATCAGACAGATCTGAGGGCTGAATTAAAAAAGCTTTATGATCTTAATCATCAGATCAGCGACGAGGCGCATAACCTGACCAATGCCTTGAAATCCGATAGCAAGAAGATGGGTAACTGGGGAGAGCTTATCCTGGACCGGATACTGGAGCAATCCGGCCTGCTTGAAGGAAGGGAATATTTTACCCAGCAGACTCAGCGGAATGATGCCGGGGAAATGATGCGTCCGGATGTGATCGTCAATCTACCGGATCAAAAACATATCATCATTGATTCGAAAGTTTCTCTCGTGGCTTATAATAATTATGTCAATTCAGATATTGGAGCCTTGAAGGATAAGTATCTGAAATCCCACCTTGAATCTATCCGGGAACATGTTAAAGGTTTAGGAGAAAAGAGTTACCAGGATTCAAGATCGGTTGATTCACCTGATTTTGTACTTCTGTTTATGCCTCTGGAATCGGCCTTCAGCCTGGCAGTGCAGGCCGATCCCGATCTTTTCGGATACGCATGGACCCGGAAAATTGTGATCGTAAGTCCTACAACCCTGCTGGCCACACTAAAAACTGTCGAATCCATCTGGAAACATGAAAAACAGAACCAGAATGCCCTGGAGATCGCCAGACAGGGTGCCGCCCTTTATGATAAATTTTACAATTTTGTGAATGACCTGGAAAAGATTGGGAGCCAGATCGACAGTTTGCAGAATACTTACCAGGATGCCCATAAGAAGCTCTCTTCAGGCAGGGGTAACCTTATAAGACAAACCGAAAAGCTGAAAGAACTTGGGGTTAAATCGGATAAATCATTGAAAGATAAACTTATAACTGATGGTTTTGAAGCAGAATAAATATAATATTCAGTTCTTGATTTTGTTTGCTTTGATGATCCTGGCAGGATGCTTCTCAGTCAACAAACTTAGCCTCTTTAATCTGTCGGCTCAATACCGGCAGGATAAGGATTTTACAGAACTCCGCGCGGTTATTTTCAATAGCGACGATTCGGTGTCAATGGTATTTTTAAGTGTTCATCTTCCCGACTTAAAATATAATAAAGATGAAATTAACGGATTCAGTTCCTGCAGTTATTCAATTGCATACAGGTTGATGGCATCCTATGAAGCCAAGGCTGTGATTGACAGTATGACTGTTATATATGGGGATACAATGAATTTCGGGAAAAATGTTGACATACTTCGCAATTTGGTTTTTCCGGCAGTTTATCCCGGGAATTACATATTGGAACTCACCCTCCGGGACCTGAACCGAAAGGAATATGTGAGAAAATATCTGAATGTTTTGAAATCAACTCATAATACAAGTCAGAATTTTCTTTTATTGAAAGATAATGAATTGCCTGTTTTTCGTAATTATACCTCGAAAGATGAAAAAGTTAGACTTTTATGTGCTGATACGAATGTGGACCATTTATCTGTAAGGGCTTATTTCAGGTCATTTCCGCCTGCTTCACCACCATTCGTGGAAGAGAATAATAGACCCTTTAATTATACGGCCGATAGTACCTTCAACATCAAAATGATCAAGGGTGAATCTGACTTATTCAGCCTGCAGAAGGAGGGTTTTTACCATTTTGTAAAGGATACTTCGGTCAGGGAGGGTTTTACCATATTTCGCTTTTTCGAAGGCTTTCCATACATTGGTCTTGCTGATCAACTGGTTTATCCTTTGAAATATATTACAACCCGTAAAGAATATGATACCATTTTAAACGCTCCTGACCAAAAACAGGCAGTTGATGAGTTCTGGCTAAATACGGCAGGTAATCCTTTAAGAGCTAAATCCCTAATTCAGAAATATTACAATAATGTTGAAGATGCCAATCATTTTTTTACTTCTTATCAGGAAGGATGGAAAACAGACCGGGGATTGATTTACGTTGTTTTTGGGCAGCCCAACTATGTTTACCGTTCTGAAAATACGGAAGAATGGATTTATGGCGAGCCACAGAACAGAAATTCTCTGAGGTTTACTTACGTAAAGGTTAATAATCCCTTTACAGACAATGATTATTCACTCTTCCGTTCACCGACAATGAAAGATGCCTGGTATATTACTGTTCAGAGCTGGAGGCGATGACAAGCAAATAAATTAAGAAATTATAACTGAGATACTAAAATCATAATATTTTGAAAAACGAAGAATTCATTTATGGTCTTCATCCGGTGATGGAAGCCATCAGATCAGGAGCGGAACTCGATAAGATACTGGTAAGGAAAGGTTTGAGAGGAGATCAGGTAATTGAAATTCTGGATCTCGCACGGCAACTCCAAATCCCGGTTCAAACTGTTCCGGTGGAGAAGCTGAACCGTGTGACGCCGAAAAATCACCAGGGCTTGATTGCTTATATATCCAAAGTAACGTATTACCAGATTGAAGATATCATACAGGGATTATTTGAGACCGGAAAATCTCCCCTGATCCTCATTCTGGATGAGATTACAGATGTAAGGAATTTTGGTGCGATATCACGGACCGCCGAATGTGCAGGGGTTCATGCTATCGTGATCCCGTTCAGGGGAAGTGCCCAGATAAATGAAGAAGCCATCAGGACTTCCTCGGGGGCCTTGCTGACTGTTCCGATCTGCCGGGCTCATAATCTCAGGGATGTGGCCTTATATTTGAAAAACAGTGGCGTTCAACTGATCGGGGCTAGCGAAAAAGGAAGTGATTTATACTATCGTTGCAATTTAGGGAACCCGGTGGCTTTCATACTGGGTTCGGAAGAAAAGGGAATATCAACCGACCTGCTCAAACTTACGGATGAACTGGTGAAAATCCCAATGCAGGGAGAAATTGCTTCTTTAAATGTTTCTGTTGCTTCGGGTGTACTGCTCTTTGAAGCAGTCAGGCAACGTACATTGTAAGAGGATTATTTTTCTTCCAGTTTTTCTTTCAGGAAGAAGGCTGTTTTGGAAGCTTCGACTTTGACCAGGTCCTCAGGTATTCCCTCAAAAAGGAGATGGCCCCCGTTTTCTCCGCCTTCCGGCCCCAGGTCAATGATCCAGTCAGCACATTTTATTACCTCCATGTTATGTTCGATAACCAGAATGCTATGCCCCTTATCAATCAATGCTTCAAAAGCGTGCAGGAGCTTGTGAATATCGTGAAAATGCAGGCCGGTAGTCGGTTCGTCAAAGATGAAAAGGGTAGGGTTCTGCGAAGTACCTTTGGCAAGAAAGAAAGCCAGTTTGATACGCTGGGCTTCACCTCCGCTGAGTGTACTGGATGACTGTCCGAGTTTCAGGTAACCCAGGCCCACATCCTGCAGAGGCTGTAATTTTTCCACTATTTTTTTACAAACCCCGACAGGTGTTTTAGCATCCTTAAAGAATTCTATAGATTCATTGACAGTCATATCCAGGATATCCACAACGGAACTTCCATGGAATTTTACATCCAGCACTTCATCCTTAAAACGCTTTCCCCCGCATGTTTCACAGGTCAGGTAAAGATCCGCCATGAATTGCATTTCAATTTTTACCACTCCTTCACCTTCGCAATCTTCGCATCGGCCGCCGGGTATATTAAAGGAAAAATATCCGGGCTTATAACCTCTCACCCGGGCAAGTTGCTGATCTGCAAAGAGATTCCGAATATCGTCGAAGGCCTTCAGGTAAGTGGCCGGGTTCGAACGGGAGGATCGTCCTATAGGGTTCTGATCGACAAATTCAACAGTGGCAACACGTTTGATGTCCCCCTCAAGTTTATTGAATTTACCTGTTTTTTCCCCGTATCCTCCATAGATCTTTTTTATTGCAGGGTATAATATGTTCTTGACCAGCGAAGTTTTACCGCTTCCACTCACACCGGTTACCACTGTTAAAATATTCAGCGGAAATTTTACATCAAATCCTTTAAGGTTGTTTTCCCTTGCGCCCAATATACTGATGTACTCTTTCCATTTTCGTCTTTTCTCAGGCACAGGGATCGACATTTCATGATTTATATATTTGGCGGTCAAACTTTTATTATCCTCCAGAAGTTCCTGGAAATTTCCGTCAAAAACTATATCGCCACCCTGACTTCCGGCATAAGGACCTATGTCGATGATATGATCAGCAGCCCGGATAATTTCTTCATCATGTTCAACAACTATCACTGTATTTCCCAGGTCCCGAAGGTTGAAGAGCACTTTAATAAGCCTGTGTGTGTCCCTTGGATGAAGGCCTATACTGGGTTCATCCAGTATATACATTGAACCCACCAGACTGCTGCCCAGGGAAGTGGCCAGGTTGATTCGCTGGGATTCCCCGCCTGAAAGGGTAGAAGATTGGCGGTTCAGGCTCAGGTATCCAAGACCGACATCCTCCAGAAATTTCAGGCGTGTTGTGATTTCCTGCAGGAGCCTTCCTGACACAAGCTGGTCATGTTCATTAAGTTTAATCCCGCTAAAGAACTTCAGGCTTTCATCAACAGGCATAAGTAATATTTCGCTTATGGACTGCCCGGCTACTTTCACATAATTTGCATCCTTACGGAGACGGGTGCCCATACATTCCGGGCAAATCGTCTTCCCTCTGTAGCGTGAGAGCATGACCCTGTATTGAATCTTATAGGATTGTTCTTCAACATACTTAAAGAAATCATGCAGGCCACTGAAATATTCATTCCCGGTCCACAACAGCTGAATCTCGTCCTCACTCAGTTCATAAACGGGCTTATGGATCGGAAAATCGAATTTATAGGCATTCATAATGAGCTGGTCGTTCCATTCGCTCATTTTTTCACCTTTCCAGCAAGCTATGGCACTTTCAAAAATTGAAAGGGATTTGTTAGGAATAACCAGGTCTTCATCTATTCCAATGATGCTTCCAAATCCTTCACATCGTTTACATGCACCATATGGGTTGTTGAAACTGAATAAATTGACCGAGGGTTCTTCAAAACTTATGCCGTCAAGTTCAAATTTATTAGAAAAGCTATGCCTGAGCGTTTTTCCTCCGCTGTCGCTAAGCACCACGATTTTCCCATTTCCTTCAAAAAAAGCTGTTTGCACCGAATCGGCCAGTCTTGACTTCAGCTCGTCAGAATTGCCTTCAACTATTACCCGGTCAATCACTATCGCTAATTTGGAGTCTTCTTTTATTTTTAGTATACCTTCCAGTATGTCATTTATAAGGTACATTTCTTTTCCCGTGAAAATCCGGCTGTATCCTTGTTGCAGGAGCAGGGTCAGTTCCGTTTCCAGGTCCCTTTCCGGTTTCCGTATAAGTGGACACATGATAGTCACCCTGCTTTCAGAAGGCAGGGCAATTATATGATCAATAACATCAGTGACAGTATGCCGCTTGACCAGATTGCCTGAAACAGGGGAATAAGTTTTTCCGATTCGGGCATAAAGAAGCTTAATATAATCGAAAATTTCAGTTGAAGTAGCCACCGTCGACCGGGGATTGCGGGTATTTACCTTTTGCTCGATTGCAATGGCGGGGGAGATACCTTTGATGTAGTCAACTTTAGGCTTGCTCATCCTTCCCAGGAACTGCCGGGCATAGGCGCTGAGGCTTTCAACATACCTTCGCTGGCCTTCCGCATAGATAGTATCAAAGGCAAGTGAGGATTTCCCGGAACCCGAGAGTCCTGTGATTACTACCATGCGGTTCCTGGGAATCGCAACATCAATGTGCTTCAGATTGTGGACTGCCGCAGCCTTGATTAATAGATACTGTTTTGGATTGAGCGAATTGAAATCTTTCCCGTGAATTGTCATACCTGCCTGCCTGCAATAAATTCGCAAAATTATGAATTATTATTTGCAATTCTGGGATTAATAAGTATATTTGCATTGATTTCAAAGTAAAATTCAATCTATTCAAATTTTCAGGATTAATATTTTCATCTTTTAAAATTAACAGGAGGACCGGTATCGAATAAATATTTACCCTTTTTTGACATAGTATTAAGCAAAAAAAGGAGGCACTATGGTTACTGCCACAATTAGCGATAAAGAGCTAATAGGTAAATATTTAATCGGAGATGAAGAAAGTCTTGAAATCCTCATTCACCGACACAAGCGTAAAGTTTTTGCATATATCATGATGATCGTTAAAGATGGCGATCTTGCAGATGATATATTTCAGGACACTTTTATCAAAGTAATTAATACTATCCGCTCGGGTAGTTATAAAGAAGAAGGAAAATTCATTCAGTGGGTCATGCGTATTGCCCATAACCTGATCATTGATCATTTCAGAAAATCTAAAAGGATCCCTGTTGTGGATAATAATCATGATGAATTCGACATCTTCGATATGGTGAGGGTAACCGACCCTTCCATTGAGGAACAGATCATTACTGATCAAATCCACCAGGATGTGCGGATGCTCATTGAAATGCTTCCTTCCGAACAGAAAGAAGTGCTCTTGATGCGGCATTACTACAATATGAGTTTTAAAGATATTGCTGAATCCACTGAAGTCAGTATTAATACTGCCCTGGGCCGGATGCGCTATGCTTTAATAAACCTCAGGAAACTTATCAAGGATAAAAATCTGACACTGACTGCATAAATTTTTCATTTTATTTTTAAAGTGTAAAATATCGGGAGGTTTTCTTTCGTTAGCTACGTATGATTCTCATTATTATTAAATACGTAGCCTATGCAAAAAGATTTTACTATTCATGATTTACACCATTATGCCTTTTTAAATGAGAAAAATATGCATCCTAACAAACCGGTAAGAAAATTGCCGGGCAAAGTAGTTATGCAAAATATATTCAGCTATGCCAGGGCTTTGATGGTTGTTCAGACAAACTCTGCAGGTCATTTCGACCTCCTCTTAAATTAATGAATTGAATACGCTGAAAATCCCGGTAAAATTGAAAAAATCAATTTACCGGGATTTTTTTTACTTTTCGACAGGTATATTTTTAAATTAGATGGATTAACATTAAAAAAAGTGACTAAGAAGGAAAGGTTTGAAAAGTTCATTGAATATTTTAGTATCCATATGCCGGAGGCTGAAACCGAGTTGGAATACCAGGATCCCTACGAATTGCTGGTTGCAGTGATATTGTCAGCACAATGTACCGATAAACGGGTGAATTTGATCACTCCACCCCTCTACAACAGGTTCCCGACAGTTTTTGACCTTGCAAAAGCAAATGAACCAGAAGTTTTTGAGTTCATTAAATCTTGTTCTTATCCGAATAATAAAACAAGACATTTGATCGGAATGGCCAAGAAGCTGGTAGAGGAATTTGAGGGCCGCGTTCCCGGAAATGTTATTGAATTACAGAAACTCCCCGGGGTTGGCAGGAAAACTGCTAACGTAATTGCATCGGTAGTGTTTAATGAACCTGTGCTGGCAGTGGATACACATGTTTTCAGGGTAGCCGCAAGAATAGGTCTTACTTATAAGGCCCGGACTCCATTGCAAACCGAAGAGCAACTGATGGAATATATACCGGAAGAAAAAGTCGCTATGGCACACCATTGGCTAATACTGCACGGTCGCTATGTATGCCAGGCCAGAAAACCAAAATGCGAACAATGTGGTTTGACAGGTTTCTGCAAGTATTATCGGAAGCTTCAGGCCGATAAGAAAAATGTAAGAAATGAGATATAAATCAATAATATAAAGCTGTTTTACTTGAGATTAATGAAGGTCTCCCCGGTTGATTATTTCATTATTTTAAGTGAAAGAGCTGAGTGTAAAATAAGTATATTTGTCCATAGAACATTTTAAATATAATCGATATGAAATTAAATGAAGGTGACAGGGCTCCGGCCTTCAAAGCATCCGACCAATTGGGCAGAACTGTAAATCTGGAGGATTTTAAAGGTCAGAAAATCATACTGTATTTTTATCCAAAGGATAATACACCGGGTTGTACTGCTGAAGCATGCAATCTAAGGGATAATTTTGACGATTTGTTGGAGCATGGCTATAAGATAATCGGAGTAAGCGCTGATGATATCGAATCCCATGAAAAATTTGCCAGGAAATACAGACTTCCTTTTCCCCTTATAGCTGATACGGAGAAAACCATTATTGATTCGTACGGGGTATGGGGAAAAAAGAAATTCATGGGACGTGAATATATGGGAATAAACCGGACTACCTTCATTATTTCAGGAGATGGTATTATTGAAAAAATATTGACAAAAGTAAAAACCAAGGATCATAGTGACCAGATCCTTCACGAGATGGGTGTTTAATTTTAAAGAAGTAAAGAATATGAGCAATGAGAAGAACATAGACCAGGTTAAGATTGAGAAGCTTAAAGCATTGGAAATTACCCTGGGAAATATTGAAAAGCATTATGGAAAAGGTACGATCATGAAACTGGGAGATTCAGCTATTGAGAATATCCCCTCTATCTCCACCGGTTCGATCGGCCTGGATGCGGCATTGGGCATCGGAGGTTTTCCCCGGGGCAGGGTGATTGAGATCTATGGCCCGGAATCCAGTGGAAAAACTACCCTGGCATTGCATGCCATAGCTGAAGCACAGAAAGCCGGCGGTATAGCAGCCTTTATCGATGCGGAACATGCATTTGACCGTTTTTATGCCCAAAAACTGGGGATAGATATCGAAAACCTTCTGGTTTCCCAGCCGGATAACGGAGAGCAGGCCCTGGAGATCGTTGAGAATCTGATCCGTTCAGGAGCAATCGATATCATCGTTATTGACTCAGTGGCGGCACTTACACCTAAAAGTGAGATAGAAGGCGAAATGGGCGATTCGAAAATGGGCCTTCAAGCCAGGCTTATGTCCCAGGCACTCCGCAAACTAACTGCTACTATATCAAAAACCGGTAGCTGCTGCATTTTTATCAACCAGCTAAGGGAAAAAATCGGAATTATGTTCGGGAATCCTGAAACTACTACTGGAGGAAATGCCCTGAAATTCTACGCTTCTATCCGGGTAGATATCCGTAAAATTACACAGCTAAAAGAAGGAGAAGAAAGTACCGGCAACCGGGTCCGGGTCAAGGTCGTCAAGAATAAAGTGGCGCCCCCCTTTAAAAAAGCTGAATTTGATATCATGTACGGGGTTGGGATTTCCAAAACCGGTGAAATTATCGACCTCGGTGTTGATTTCAATATCGTCAAAAAAAGTGGCTCCTGGTTTAGCTATGAAGATACCAAACTTGGCCAGGGCAGAGAAGCGGTACGAAAACTTTTGCTGGACAATCCCGAGCTGGCTGGAGAAATTGAGGCCAGGATCAGGGCAAAGCTTAATGAAGCTTGATAAAAAAAGCATCTTATCTTCATTCCCTTATCTTTCAATTTAAGCTAAAAGTGTATCCTGAATTTTATTCATATGATCCTAAATAAGTCATTATTTTACCTGGTCATAATATCTGTCCTTTCCCTAAGTAGCTGTCAGGGACCTGAAAAAAATCAGCAGGCCGGAGAAAATAGCGGGCAGAAATCCATATCCCGGTTGGATTCCCTCAACCAAAGTATATTAAAGGATTCGACCAATGCCGAGAATTATTATAAGCGGGCAATCTTAAATAAGCAGAATAAAAATGTAAACAGCGCACTTGGAGATATCAACAAGGCAATACAGCTGGATGATAAGCAGTCGAAATACTTTGTGACCTTATCGGATATTTACCTGGATATGGGTAAAATATCCAAGTGTATACAAGCACTTGATAAAGCGCAGCAACTGGATCCCCAAAACAATTCGGCTTACCTTAAGCAGGCAAAGATCTACCTGATCCTCAAAGAATATCAGAAATCCCTCAGCCTTGTGAAATCAGCCCTGGAACTGGATAAAATAAATCCGGAAGCCTATTTTATACGGGCATATGCTTTTATGGAAACGGGAGATACGGTTTCAGCCGTGAGAAATTTCCAGGTTGCGGCCGATCAAAACCAACAATATTATGATGCCTATATTCAACTAGGAATTTTATATTCTGCTAAAAAAGATCCTGTTGCAATAAATTATTTCCAAACAGCGCGAAATATCAACCCTGACAGGACAGAAGCCTACTATCTCCTGGGTTTATACTATCAGAATAATGGAGAATTTGATAAAGCCATTGAAACGTATCATAATCTGCTCAATATTGACCCGAATTTTAAATATGCTGATTATAACATAGCTTATATCTTTCTTGTGGATGAACAGGTGTTTGATTCCGCAATCATTTATTTTTCATCAGCTATCAAAATTGATGACAAGTATATAGATGCCATATTCAATCGTGGATTTGCCTATGAATTGTCGGGTGAACCGGCGAAAGCAAAGGAAGATTACCTTAAATGCCTGAAAATTCAAACTAATTACGAGCGGGCCATTGACGGACTTAACAGGCTGGATACTACCAAACAGAAAAATTAATTGCAGTATTCACAGAAAGTCATCAGGAAAAGAGACTCACTATAAGGCTGCCTCCCTGAAATGTTATAAAGGCCATTATCCAGGCAAGAAGAGTCGTATAAGTCGCCGTAAAAGCCGACCATTTCCATTTACCGGATTCCTTCCTGATTGCCGCTATTACGGCAATACATGGAAAATAAATTAAGACAAAGATCATGAAACTGAATGCTGAAAGGGCTGTAAATACCTGCTCGCCTTTCCGGGGCCCGTTTTCATATTTCTGTCCAACAAGTTTGCTGATTAAACCAGTATTTTCCTGGCTGTCAGGGTCAGCCTGGTAAAGTACACCCATAGTACTAACTACAACTTCTTTAGCGGCCGATCCGGCAACAAGGCTTACCCCCATCTTCCAGTCAAAGCCCAATGGTCTTATTACAGGCTCTATAAAATGCCCTATCCGCCCTATAAAGGATTGCTCCTGATGTTTTTGTTTCATCATCATTTGCAAATGGTGCATTGCTTTATCCTTTTCAATGTTTAATTCCTTAATGACTGATAATTGTCCGATTCCTGCCTGTTCTATTTTGGTATCATAGTTATTCTCTGCCTGACCGATAAGGTTTTGATAGCGAAGGTTTTCCTGATGGTTCTGCGGAAAGTATCCCAGGGCCCATATTATAAGGGATGCCAAAAGTATGACGGTTCCCATTTTTTTCAGGTATTGTTCACCCTTGAACCAGGTATGCCTTAAAATAGCTTTAACCGTTGGGGCACGGTAGGGCGGGAGTTCCATAACAAAAGGACTGTCCTGGGAACGGAATATGGTTTTCTTGAAAATAAAGGCGATGAGGCCGGCAAGCAGTATGCCGATGATGTAAAGTGAAAACAAAATAGTCCCCTTCATCTGGGTGAAAAAGGCGCTGATCAGCAATACATAAACCGGATACCTTGCACTGCAGGACATGAAAGGGGTTATCAGCATAGTAACCATCCTGTCGCTACGGTTTTCAATGGTCCGTGTAGCCATGATTGCCGGAACATTGCATCCGAATCCCATCAGCAGCGGAATGAAGGATTTTCCATGTAGACCGACTTTATGCATCAGTTTATCTACCATGAAAGCTACCCGTGCCATATATCCTGTATCTTCCATAATTGTTATGAAGAAAAACAGTATGAGAATATTCGGAAGGAAGACGATCACTCCGCCAACCCCTCCGATTATACCGTCAATCAACATATCCTTAAATATGCTGTCGGGTAACACAGCTTGTATTGCTGATCCCGCAAGGCTAACCAAATATTCTATGCCCTGGACGGCTACATCACCGAATACAAAAGTGGCTTCAAACATTAGCCACATCAAACCAATGAATATCGGATAGCCGAGAAATTTTCCCGTCAACATGGTGTCGATATACTGGGAAAAGGACCTTTTTTTATTCGTCACAGACACATAGGTCTCTTTGAGGGCCCCTTCTATAAAGCCGTATTTCGCATTTGCAATCAGGGTCTCAGTGTCTTCATTCAGAAGTGATTCCAATTTCTGTACTTCCTTCAGTGCAATATTCCTTGCCTGTGGAAAATTATCAAGTTTTGAAAGGCTGCTTAAAGTTTCGCTGTCCTGCTCAAGCAACTTTACTGCGTAATAACGCAATGGAATGTGGTCGCTAAGAGCTGGTATTTTTTTTAATTTTTCCGTAATCAAACCAAGGGATTGTTCTATATCCATTCCGTAATTGATGTCAATCTTCCGCGTTAGCACCTTCTTATCTTCATACAAGTCAATTACCTTCTGGAATAATTCTTTTACTCCCTTGCCTTTAGAGGCGATTGTAGGTAGTATGGGAATTCCGAGCATTTCACCCAGTTTTTTATAATCGAAGGTATCCCCTTTAAGAATCATTTCATCGTACATATTCAGTGCAACGATGACCTTGCAATCCATATCTATAAGCTGGGTGGTCAGATACAGGTTTCGCTCCAGGTTAGATGCATCCAAAACATTGATCACAATATCAGGGAGCGTGTCAAAGAGGTGATTCCTGACGTACAATTCCTCAGGGCTGTAACAACTCAGAGAATAGGTTCCCGGAAGGTCTGTCAGTTTGATGATATATCCCTTGATTTTCAGTATGGCTGTTTTAGAGTCAACTGTCACGCCTGCATAATTTCCCACATGCTCACGTGAGTGGGAAGCAAAATTGAAAAGGGTGGTTTTTCCCGAATTTGGATTTCCAACCAGGGCTATTTCAATAGTATTGCTTTTTTCCCTGAGATGTCTTTTTTGCAGTTTATTATGCAATACTCCGTTAAATGACTGGCTTTTAACCAGATGTGAAGCTTCTTCCTGGGTAAGGACTTCTATCAGGTTAGCTTCACTCCTGCGGAGTGAAACATGGGAATCCATAATATAATATTCGACAGGATCCTGCAAAGGAGCCTTTTTCACAACAGTCACCCACTTCCCGCCAATAAAGCCCATTTCAGTGATCCGTTTACGGAATTCTCCCCGCCCGCGAATCTTAATGATCACTCCTTTTTCACCTTCCTTAAGTTCTCTTAAACTTCCCATTAATTTAGAATTAATCTAAATAATACAGGGCAAAGATATAAGTATTTTATCTCTATTTAGAACAATTATATTCTAAATACTTTCTAAATAAAGAAACTATGGGAAAATTATACCCTAATAAAGATCATCAAATTCCTGTGTAAAGCGGTTTTTATTGAGGAGATAATGAATATATCGGAGGGAACTTAATGTTTTCGGCCCCCAATGGGTTGCGAAAAGATTTTTGCATTCATGAACTGCATTTTGTTTAGCATGCCTGGAGTTTTTCTGGTATAACAATAAGAAATCCTTAAGGTCCTGATAAAGATCAGTGAAGTTTTCAGACAAGCTGGCTTTGACAGTCTCACTTTCATCTGAAAATTCGTAATCGACATGATAGAATTCATCATCAGGAAGAAGCTTAGCCCTGAACATATTAAATACATTTTCCCATTCCTCCTGGGTGACAAAGCGTTCATTGAATTCCGTATCTTCAACTTCAAGTTCAGGAAGCAGGGATCCTTTTAGGTAGAGTAGGGGCCCCAACCTGTGGAAAAATATCAAAGTGTCTTCAATGTCTTGATTTTCAATACTTTCACAATATAAACAATATTCATGTGCAACCCGAATAAGTTCCAGAACATTTTTTGAGTACGCGGGTTCATCATATATTTCTTCAGAGTATGTCATGAGGAAAAATCTTTGTAAATTAGTAAAAGAAAGGTAAACTAGAAAAGTAATAAAAACTTCGGGAATATCGTTTAAGGGTTTCTTTTACAAAGATATTTATAAATAAACTAAAAACTAACTATGGATCGTACAGATCTTAAAAAAAAGATATACGAAGCCTGCTTCAAGCAACTGCAAACAGCCCTTGAAAATCTTAAAGTAAACATGGATGAAGTGGCTGAAAGTGCTGAGGATTATGGTATGCCGAAAGACATGTTCGATTCATACCGGGATCAGCTCATGCATAAACGGGAAATGTATGCCGAGCAATATGTTAAAGTCAAGCAACAATTGGATATACTCCGAAAAATTGACCCTTCTAAAATATTTGACACTGTAAAAGTTGGGGCTGTTGTTATTACCAAAAATCAAAAATTATTTATTGCAACCGGAATAGGCAAATTGATTATAGACGGAACAGGCTATTTCGTGCTATCACCCAAGGTACCTTTTTATACAGTCCTGGAAAATAAGAAAAAAGGAGATGCCTTTGAATTCCGCGAAATAAAGGATGAAATTATAGATGTTTTCTGATTTAGTTTAGCTTCAGGATAATCCCAGGTCTTTGACTACGTCTTTAATTTTATTTTCCAATGAGTCATCAACATTTTTGAATTCTGATGCAGAAGAAAGATCCTGCTTTGCCCCAATGTAGAACTTTATCTTAGGTTCAGTACCACTGGGTCTGACACTTATTTTACTGCCGTCGGCCAGGAAAAATTGCAATACATTCGATTTGGGAAGTGCTATAGATTTTTCCTTATTTTTTACGATATCCTTAGATACTGATGAGAGGTAATCATTAATACGTATGACTTTTGAATGATTGATGGTTTTAGGAGGCTCATTCCTGAACTTATCCATCATCTTTTTAATCTCTTCTGCCCCTGTTTTCCCTTTTCTTGTAATAGAGACCAGTTTCTCCTTGAAATAGCCAAATTCTACATAAATATCTATTAATAATTCAAAAAGGCTTTTTCCACGGTTTTCGGCCCAGGCTGTTTCTTCTGCCAGCATTGCACAGGCGCTGATAGCATCCTTATCCCTGACAAAATCTCCTATCATATAACCATAGCTTTCTTCTCCTCCACCTATATAAGTCTTGCTGCCTTCATTATCACGGATCACTTTTGCAATCCATTTGAAACCCGTTAGCACATCAAATACTTCAACACCTTCTTTTTCTGCAATATCTTTAATTAGTTCGGAAGTGACGATTGTTTTTACAATAAATTCTTTTCCCTTGAGCTTCTTCTTTTCCTTCCATTTTTTTACGAGGTAATATGTCAGAAGGCTGGCGGTCTGGTTACCATTAAGTAATGTATAGTTTCCATCCAGGTCTTTTACAGCTACACCAACGCGGTCGGCATCCGGATCAGTTGCCAGCACCAGGTCGGCATTAACTTTTGATGCTATATCTAGGGCCATTTCAAGAGCAGCAGGCTCTTCAGGATTGGGTGATTTAACTGTAGGGAAATTGCCATCGGGCACTGCCTGGTCCTGCACCAGGTATATATTTTCAAATCCATATTCTTCCAGGCATCGTGGGACCAAGCTGGCTCCTGTACCATGCAATGGAGTATATACTATTGAGATATCTTTATGATTATTAATTGTTTCGGGTGAAAGACTAAGTGATTTAACTTTTTCCAGATAAGCTTTATCTACCTCTTCTCCTATCATCTCAATATTTGCAGATTTCCCCTTAAATTTGACCATATTGACATCCGTAATCTTTTGGACTTCAGCTATCACATTTTTATCATGCGGGGGAATAAGCTGGCTACCATCTTCCCAATATGCTTTATATCCGTTATATTCCTTTGGATTGTGGGAAGCTGTTATATTGACACCGCTTTTACATCCAAGATGCCTGATGGCAAATGACAGCACCGGTGTTGGATGCATTTCTTTAAACAGGTAAACAAAAATACCATTGGCTGAAAAAACTTCAGCAGTGATCCTGGCAAAATATTCGCTGTTATTCCTGGAATCGTGTGCAATAACTACTTTAATAGCTTCTTTTCCAGGAAAGATCTTTTTAAGATAATTAGCCAGTCCCTGTGTGGCCATTCCAACCGTATATTTGTTCATCCTGTTGGTGCCGGCTCCCATAATCCCACGTAATCCGCCCGTTCCAAACTCAAGATCCTGGTAAAATGCATCTATGATCTCCTGAGGATTATTCTCAAGCATTTCACGGATCTGTGCTTTGGTATCTTCATCATAGTTTCCGTCAAGCCAACTATGTATTTTCTTCATGATCTGCGGATCAATATCAACTTTAGCCATAAAAATATAGTATTTAAATTTCTTCTATGTTTGAAACAATTTGGCGGGTGCAATGTTCAAGGCTGGTCATCCAGTAAGGAATTTCTATTCCAAAGGCCTGGCGTATTTTGGATTTATTGAGGACACTGTAAGAAGGCCGGGGGGCAGAATGGGGATATTCATTTGTAAGGATAGGCAGGACTTTGCAATTAATCCCGGCGAATTTCAGGGTGGCAACCGCAATGTCATACCAGCTGCAAACTCCTTCATTGGAATAATGATAAACTTCAATATTTTCTTTTTTCATGACCTGTGGGAGTATCTGCAAGATAATTTCTGCCAGATCTTTTGCCCATGTGGGGCTCCCGGTCTGATCAAATACAACCTTCAGATGATCTCTCTCTTTTCCCAAACGGAGTATCGTTTTAACGAAGTTATTGCCAAATGCCGAATAAAGCCATGAAGTCCGGATAATCAGGCCTTTTTCCGTATTCATCACGAAGTTACGTTCTCCGGTGAGCTTCGATTTTCCGTATAATGAAGACGGCCCTACCGGATCATTTTCAGAGACGGGATTACAAGTCTGTCCATCGAAGATATAATCGGTTGAAATATGCACGGGGTAACATTGATATTTATTGCTGCATGCTATTAAGGTTCCAACAGCTTTAGCATTTACAAGTAAAGCTTGTTCAGGTTCACTTTCGGCTTTATCCACGTTGGTGTACGCTGCACAATTGATGAGAATATCAGGCTTATGGACTTGAAAGAATTCATCCACCGCTTCAGCCTTGGTTATATCCAGTTCATCCACATCAGTAAATATAAATTCCATTTCCGGCAAACCTGAAGCAAGTTGCCTGAATTCATGGCCAAGTTGGCCCTTGCTGCCTGTAACCAGTATCTTTGGCATAATTCCGTTAAATCATTTCTTTAAAATATGCAATCGTCTTTATCAGCCCTTCATCGAGAGAAATTTTCGGTTCCCAGTCAAGTTCTTTTTTTGCAAGGCTGATATCCGGTTTTCGCTGTAGTGGATCATCCTGGGGGAGAGGCTGAAATATTAATTTTGATTTTGAACCTGTCAGGGATATGATCTTCCTGGCCAGCTCAAGGATAGAAAACTCTCCAGGGTTACCAACATTCACAGGTCCTGTGAAATCTTCCCGGGTATTCATCAGGCGGATCATACCTTCTACCAGGTCATCCACATAACAGAAACTTCGGGTTTGACTGCCCTCACCATAAATAGTGATATCTTCATTTTTAAGAGCCTGCACAATGAAATTTGAAACCACCCTTCCGTCATGGGGATGCATCCTGGGACCGTAGGTATTAAATATGCGCATGATCTTAATCCTGACATGGTTCTGAATATGATAGTTCATGAACAGGGATTCGGCGCAACGTTTGCCCTCATCATAACAGGATCTTGAACCTATCGGGTTTACGTGTCCCCAGTATGATTCTGTTTGCGGATGTACTTTGGGATCCCCGTAAACCTCTGAAGTGGAGGCTTGTAATACTTTTGCCTTGATCCGTTTGGCCAGGCCCAGCATATTGATAGCCCCCATAACCGATGTTTTAATAGTCTTTATGGGATTGAACTGATAATGAATTGGAGAAGCAGGACAGGCAAGATTATAGATCTCATCCACCTCGATGTAAAAAGGCATGGTAACGTCATGTCTGATCAACTCAAAATACGGATTCTTCAACAGGTGAACAATGTTTCGTTTTTGTCCGGTAAAATAGTTGTCAAGGCAGGCTACTTCATGACCTTCGTTGAGGAGACGATCAGCCAGATGTGATCCTAAAAAGCCGGCTCCGCCTGTAATTAGTATCCGTTTTGACATGATAAAAGTGGTTTAAAAAATTGATAAGAGCTTCTATTCACAAGTTCAAATATAGTAATAATGCCCTTAATTTACCCTAATGCCGATACAATAGTAATTGAAACCTGCATCCTTCATTTCCTGAGAGTCATAAATATTCCTTCCATCGAAAATGAGAGGATTCTTCATGAGTTTTTTCATGACTGCAAAATTTGGCACCCTGAATTCTTTCCATTCAGTTACAAGCAGCAAACAATCAGCATCGATAAGGGCTTCATAAGGATCTTTGGAATATTCTACCACATCTCCTATTTTTCGCATGGTCTCATCCATTGCAACCGGATCATAGGTTTTAATGATAGCCCCCGCTTTGAGAAACTCGTTGATAAGCACCAGTGAAGGAGCTTCCCGCATGTCGTCTGTTTCGGGTTTGAACGACAGTCCCCAGAAAGCAATACGCCGGCCTTTCAGTTGACCATCAAAATAGCGCTTTACTTTATTGAAAAGCACACTTTTCTGGTCATCATTCACATCTTCAACCGCCTTCAGTATGCGCATGGGGTATCCATTTTCATCGGCTGTTTTGATGAGCGCTTTGACATCTTTCGGGAAACAGGAGCCACCATAACCAATACCCGGGTAAATAAATTTATTCCCGATTCGTGGGTCACTACCGATCCCTTTCCTGACCATATTCACATCTGCTCCAATGATTTCACAGAGGTTGGCCATGTCATTCATAAAACTGATCCGGGTAGCCAGCATAGCATTGGCAGCATATTTGGTCATTTCTGCCGAGGCTATATCCATGAAAATAATGGGATGTCCATTCAAGGTAAAGGGTTTGTAAAGTTTGCTCATGATATCGCTGGCTTTTTCCGATTCAACTCCGACAACAATCCGGTCAGGTTTCAGGAAGTCATCTACAGCAGCGCCTTCTTTCAGGAATTCAGGGTTGGATGCAACATCAAAGGGAATATTCACTCCTCTTTTATCCAGTTCATCCTGTATAGCTTTTTTTACAAGTTTAGCAGTTCCTACCGGAACGGTACTTTTGGTGACCAGCAGAAGATATTCCTTCATATTGCGGCCGACTTCCCTGGCAACATCCAGCACATGACGCAAATCGGCACTCCCATCCTCATCAGGAGGAGTTCCAACGGCACTAAATATCACATCACAAGATTCGAGGTTTTCCTTCAAGTCATTGCTGAAATGTAAACGTCCTTTTTCCAGGTTCCGTCCGATCATCTCTTCCAGACCTGGTTCGTAAATTGGGGCTATACCCTTTTTTAATTTTTCAATCTTCTGATTATCAATATCAACACAGCTTACATCTATCCCAACTTCGGCAAAACATGTGCCTGTTACCAGTCCAACATAGCCTGTTCCTACAATAGTAATCTTCATAAATATCTTGTAATTTTAGGTTATAAATCAAAATGTGCAAAGTTAAGCATTTAGGCGAAAGTTGAAAAATGGTCTCTTATTTCAATTCGGTAAAAACAATTACTAAATCAATGACCAGATTGAATTATTTGATTTTGGATTAAAAGTCAGATATTCAGTGCTTTGAACATTTTAATTCAATGGGACTTCAGGAATTAGCCCCCCGATATTATCAAAGTGAATAAATTTTCCTTCTCTTCATATGAAACATCTCTGATAATTTCATAAATTTATCTCCGGAATATACAGATTAACAAAGGGGGAGGGCATATTTCAATCCTTATTTTCTGAAAATATCATTAGCTAATGCTATAGTAGGTAGAGTATTATCTATTGGGAAGATATTCACATTGATGTAAATATTATTAACCAAAAACCTTAATTATGAAAAAATTGTATTTATTAATGCTGACAATTGTTTTTCTTTCCATATCCTGTAAAAAGGAAAAAAGCAATGAATTGGGCGGTGACACAAATATACCCCTGAATGAGGTAGGGAATACCTTTAGTGCCGGTGGTCGTATAAACGGTGAGTATATTGAGGTAGACGCTTCCATGGAAATCACCCGGAATGACAATGGAGTAGTTACAGTGCGTGCGGTTGCTGACCTCACCAAAATTGCTGCACTGTCAAGGATTAATGATTTGATCCCTGATCTATACAAAGACGCCGAGGGAAAGCTGAATGCAGAGACCAAGTTTAAAGTTACTTCAGAGGGTATCCAGGATTATATGAATGCAGATGAATCTCCTTTAACCCTGTGTAAGTATAGTGCCAAAGTTGGGGATACCTATAGTCTGAAAAAATCTGACGGAAAAACCATAACCCGAACTGTAACCGCCAGATCCGACCAGGATGATTTTCCTTACGGTTTCATGTATATCAAGACAATAACGGTTGAGCAGGATTCCCGTATTCCGGGAATTAAAAAGATCGTTTACCGCCTGAACCATAAGTTCGGTGTTGTTTATGCAGAGGCAGTGGCTGAGGACGGAACCGTCATAGGCATGTATGTTTATCCTCAGAACTACTAATAGGTACCTTCAAAATGAAGAGTCAATTTTCGGATAATTATCTGCTTCCCCATTCATTTCAGGTCGTCGGCCTGATAATGGCGCTGGCAGGTTTTATATCCGCATTCCTCCGTTTTGTTGCAGGGATAAAGCCTGAATTCCTGGATGTAAAAGTATTTGCCGTTCATAGTTCATATTTTGATACTAAAACTTTTACAGTTATTGGAAACAACATCAGCGAAGAGATATGCGCATTTTTACTCCTGACTGGCTTTTTCTTATTGACTGTTTCAGCCGAGAAAACGGAAAAGGAGGAATGGGGGCCATTAAGATTGAAGTCATTCATAGCTGAGTGTCTATGTTTCCACTCTGTTGCTTTGTCTTTCGGTCATCTTTATTTTTGGGATGGGTTTTATTGGAGTTCTTTCTGTGAACCTTTTCCTGTTGCTTCTGATCTATAATTTATACTTCCATTATTCACTTTACAAACTAAAAAAGAAATTATCTGTCTGATGAATTTGGATGCTTACATACCGGAACAAATCCAATGGCTTTATACAAAGATTTATCAGAATAATATCTTTTTTATTGACTTATGGTCTCTGGCACACTTCTTCAGCGGATTCATTATATATCTATTGCTTAGGAAATTCAAGGCCAAAAGGCCATTCCTGTACCTGACCGGATTATTGCTTTTGTATGAAATAGTCGAAATATCATTTACTTACTTCGCTTTTCATATTTTCATGCCGGAAACGATTAAAGATCAGTTCACCGACATATTCGTTGGTCTCTTTGGTGCTTTAGTTTTCGCATTTCTGATCGGGTTTGCCAGCAAGTACAGGGATAGGTATGAAATATATTTTACAGCTATAATTGCTTTGTTAGCCAGCATGACTTATGCTTTCCTCTGGGTTGGCTTTTATGGCTATAAATATGATGGTAATGAATGGAACTCTTCAGGATTGAATTATTCCGCTTTTATTTTTTGGACTGCAGGGGCCTTTGGTACTATTTCATTTTACAGGCTGATATGGTGGTTCAAACCAATAGGGCGCTTTATGATTACATGGTTGGCATATTTGCCGGTATTGTTCCTTGTTGAGTACTTTGGTTATCATATATTACAACTTCATGAAATAAGCAGGCCCGGAAGTTCAGCTTTATTATTAGGACTTATTCACGGGACGAGGACATTACATATATTTTATCTGATCTCACCTCTAATAACCATTCCACTCTTTTTACTCCTCAAAAACCTCTTTTACTCTTGTGTAGATGCTATTTTAGCAAAGCCGGCACCACACGATTCAGGCCAGATAAAGCTTGAAAGTTCTAAGTCATACTGATCCGTATTGCCTTAGGATTATGTTTTAAATATCTGATTAAATATTAGTTATACAATTTATGCAAATTATTAACCTGATTAACTTAATTCACTTATTATGAAAAAGAAACTGATGTTAATTATCACATTGTTTGCGCTTGTCGTTTCTCTTCAGGCGCAGTTGCATCGAACAAAGCCTGGGCATTCAGTTCAGCTTAAACCTCAGCCAAGTGCTCTCTCGGGTGATAGACAGGTTTATGATCAAAACCTTTATCAGGATTTTGAAGCCTACACCAATTTCACACTCTCTTTCAGTCCCTGGGCAACAAATGACATGGATGGATACAATACGTACGGGATAGATGGGTATGCCTTTCTTAATTCTGGTCAACCCATGGCTTACATAGCTTTCAATCCTTCGCAGACTACACCAAGTCTTGGAGCTGATGCTGCACTGGCTCCCCACAGTGGAAGTAAGTTTGCGGCTTCTTTTGCTGCTTTAACGCCTCCTAATAACGATTGGCTGTTCACACCGCAAATCAATCTCGGGGCCAATGGACATCTTAAGTTCTGGGTTAAATCATATACTGCACAGTATGGATTGGAACGCTATAAAGTTGGGGTTTCGACCACTAATATCAACCCGGCCAGTTTCACATTTATAAGCCAGGCTCCATATCTGGAAGCTCCAAGTACTGCCTGGACACAGGTGGATTTTGATTTATCGGCATACAGTGGCCAGCAGATATATATAGGTATACAATGTGTTTCGAATGATGCCTTTATTTTTATGCTTGACGATGTAGAAGTCACATCCGATCCCGCTTCCGGGGCTACACTTATGGGGAAGGTTACCGATGCTGTGAACGGGAATCCTATTGCCAATGCTCTTGTAAGTGTTGCAGGGCTAAGTGATTACACCAATTCTAACGGAGATTACAGTATCAGCAATATTCCTGTAGGTACACTCAATGCAGAATTCCAGGGCAACCCTACGAGCGGGCAGGCTCCTTTGCTGGTTCAATTCAGCGATCTTTCAACTGCAGGCACTCACACTGTAACAGCATCAGCAACAGGTTATACCAATTATTCCAATAACCAGGTAGAAATTCCTGAGGGAGGGACCTTAGAATTACAGATATCATTATCGCCTACCCTGGCCATTGGTCAAATGAGGTTTGTACTTACCTGGGGCGAATTACCGAACGACCTGGATTCACATCTGAAAACACCCTTGATTGAAGGAAGCACTTATCATGTTTATTACAGCGATAAAGGATCTTCAGATTCTGCGCCCTATGTATTGCTCGACATAGATGATGTAACCAGTTATGGACCGGAGACCACAACAATTTATGATCTCTTTACGGGTGAATATCATTATTATATTTACAATTATTCCCAAAGCCCTGAAATTACAACTTCAGGCGCAGTAGTCCAGATATTCAATGACAACGGTCTTTTATATACGCTTAATGTGCCTACATCCGGGACGGGACTTTACTGGGATATTTGTACCCTCAACGGATCGACCGGAAACATAAGTATCATCAATCAAATCACTGATACTGAGCCGGGCGGTGGTTTACCAACACTAATGCCGGAAAAAAAGCTTACAGAGCCTTCAGCGGCAGTGCGAAATATTGTATCCTGGAACTGGACCTTCGGGGACGGAGCCACCAGCACACTCCAAAATCCTTCACATACCTATACTGTAGACGGGAGTTACAATGTATCCCTTACTGTAAGCGATGGCACTAGCAACAATACCAAAACCAAAAACCAGTATATAAATGTTGGTGGTGGAGGCGGTACTTCAACCCTTAATGGTTTGGTAAAGGATGCCGTTACCGGGGATCCAATTGCGAATGCCCTGGTCAGTGTGTCAGGCTTGAGCGATTATAGCGATGCCAATGGAAATTACTCCATTACGGGCATTCCGGCCGGAACTTTGGCTGCAGACTTCACTGCGGATACACTTACTGGAAATATTCCTCTGCCGGTACAATTCTCCGATCTTTCGGCTGAAGGTGTACATTTGTTAACCGCCACTGCTGATGGATATACCGATTATTCCAATGATCATTTGGTGATTCCCGATGGAGGAACCATTGAACAGCAGATTAATATGTCACCCCTGCTTGGGAATGCCCGCTTAAGATTTGTACTTACCTGGGGGGAATTTCCGGACGACCTGGATTCACATCTGAAAACCCCTTTGATTGAAGGAAGTACTTATCATGTTTTTTACAATGAAAAAGGATCTTCAGATTCTGCGCCCTATGCATTGCTCGATATAGATGATACCGAAAGTTACGGCCCGGAAACAACGACTATTTATGATTTATTCCCGGGTGAATATCATTATTACATATATAATTATACAGGGGAACCGGAAATAGCGACATCTCAGGCTGTTGTTCAGATATTTAATCAAAGTGGACAGTCATATTCCTTAAATATCCCCACCTCAGGTACCGGATTGTACTGGGATGTATGCACACTTAATGGTTCTACCGGTGAAATAACTATTATAAACCGTATCACTGAGGATGAGCCGGGTGCGTTCATGCCGGTTCTGATGCCTGAGAAGAAAAAAGGTTCTGTTGTTGAGAATGAGAGGAATATCAACTCCTGGAGTTGGTCGTTTGGTGATGGCGGAAGTAGCTCCCTGCAAAACCCCAGCCATGTTTATACCACTGAAGGAAGTTATACAGTAAGTCTTACCGTTTCAAACGGTGTCACTAACAAAACCATGACCAAAGAAGCTTATATCAGAACAGGAATTTACGGAGTGCCGGAGGCTTCCTGGGAAAAAGGTGTGAAAATTTATCCCAACCCTGTTAGCGATCAGCTTAACTTCAAATCTAACATTCTTATGAAATCAATTAAAATTTATGATTTGAACGGAAGGGAAGTGATGAATCAGCTTGTGGGATCTCATAATTTGGTTCTTCCATTAATGAATTTGAAGAATGGCTATTATATGCTTCAGATTGAAACTGAGAAAGGAACTATGCAGCGTAAGCTAAATGTTAATAAATAGAAGAATAGTTTGACATCATGAATTAAAAAGCAGATCTCAGGATCTGCTTTTTTTTATTCATTTTTTACACAACGTACGCTGAGCCCTCGCTCTCTGTCTCTGCTGTTTCGGTCAATTGTCGTATAAATGTAATCCAGGTACCAGCGCCACATATAGTCGGAATAATTCACTTTCGAGGTCCACCAGTAGCCACAGTAACCGGCATAATAGAATTCACTGTTAGCCATGACTCCACCCGGCAGTCCTGAAAACCCAAATAAATCGATTCCGTTGCCTTCTGTCTTCCATCCGCTGGTAGATTTCAGATTTGAGCCGGCATCAAAACCTCTTGATCCCATTGCATCCCATGTATTATCCCCAATACCTTGCTTGCTGTCGGCAGCTCCTGACAGAATTTTCCATTCTTCGTCTGCAGGGAGGTGCCAGTTCGGGGGGCAAATACCTTGAGCACCCTTCAGAATTGTGTATTGCATCATCTCATCCCATTGGTATAAACCTCCATACCTGGAGCAGCTATCTTCAATATCATTATAACAGTATTTTTCTATGATGCCGTTATTTCTCATGTTCTGGCCTGCATGTATTAAAGTTCCTACATCCAGATTCTCTTTCATCCAGCATTGACTGAAAATTTGTACTGTTTTATAAACTTTTCCTTCATAGGACACTGTTGGTGTTCCGGGACAGGGGAAGTTTGAAGCAAACTGGAAAGTATAAGTCCGGCTGTTTTCAGGGGCTCCCGCTATTCCCGACTGTAGCGTGTCATTAAAAGCTATAAAAAGCAGGTCATCACCCTTGTTGAATGAAAATTTTTGGATATCTTCCGAAGCTATAGACTTGTTTGATAAACCCTTACTGTCAATGTATTCAAGTGATAGCTCACTTTTTGAATATTGGGAAGTATGTAAGATTTTAATACTTCTTATTTCATTCCTCCATTTTATTGTGAAAAGAAATATCTTGCCAATTCCCGGAATAAATCTGAATGAATGATCTCCTCTATCCATCACTCTGTGAGTTTTGAGTAAAACCCGGCCTGAAAAATCCGAAATAGTGATTTCAACTTTATCCTTTTCAGGAATATACATGGAAATGGTGCTTTGATCAATAACAGGATTCGGGTGGTTTTGAAAGACCTTCAATCTGTGGTGATCAGGAAGGGATTCCGGAATTCCTGCATTACCCAATGCAAGAACCGTATCGGGCCAATATAATATCGTATCTACACCCTGACTGCGGTTTAAAATTTTAATGCTATCCATTTGAACATAGGCTGAATTGTCAATAGCGGTGAATATTAGTTCAAATTCCGGATTCTGACCAAAGACCTTTAGAAAGGAAAGGACTATCAAAGTTGGAAGCAATATTGCTGACTTCATGCTGAATGCTTTATGGAATGTTTGGTTAATTAATACATAAATTTAGTTTTTTTTTTTGAATATGATGAGAAGATAGGGGGGCTGATTTTCATGAAGATATCAAAGTTTATTAAAGATGAGGAACGGCTAAAATCATTTATAATATAGTTATGTCTAATACATCTTTTTTTCTTCATCATATACCAAAAGCCTTTAACTTTACCTGAAACAAAATCTCACTTCTATGAAAAAAATCATACTATTTCTTGTTCTGAATGCTTTTTATGCCCAATTCGGGTTTACGCAAAACCAGAAAACACAAGCCCAGCGTAGCATTACCGCTATTGATAAGGGTTCCGGCATTGAAATTCAAACAGGGATTAATAGTTCCTCAGCTACTAAATCTCTTTACATGGCTGCTCCTTTGGCACCCGGCGTCAACTGGGAAGCGACCGATGAACTTGCCATTGATAACTTAGTCAAGGTCTCTTCTAAAAGTATAAATACGATCGCTGCCTGGGGATTGAATAGCCAGAGAATTTCCCTTTACAGTGATTCGAATGTGCCTATCTGGGAAGTGCCTTTTACAATCAATGCATGGGACGAGGTGATTGATATGACAGAAGATGGCAACTATATTGCATCCGCTGTGAATGACCAGGTGGAAGTGTATGCTCCCGGATCATCTATACCAGTTTGGTCGGCGACTATTGCCCAATCGGCGAGAGGTGTCCGGATCCGCTATGATGGTCAGCAGGTTTTTGTTGCAGCGGCAAAC
>CAWBCI010000047.1:0-23014 GCA_963787195.1 uncultured Bacteroidales bacterium | reverse complement strand
GGTGGAACAGTCACTGATTTTGACGGGAATGTATATGAAACTGTCCAGATCGGCCTCCAGGTCTGGATAAAAACATGCCTGCGATCGCTTCATTATGCCAACGGAAACAGTATCACCGGAGTATATGTATATGATGATAACAATTCATATGCTGAAGCTTACGGAAGGCTTTACACTTGGGATGCAATTATGAACGGGACAGGATCAAGTAACGGGAATCCCAGCGGAGTTCAGGGTGTTTGTCCCACTGGCTGGCATTTGCCCAGCAAAGCTGAATTTGAGGAACTAATCAGCTTTATTGGAGGCGCTGTTGGTGCCGGAGGTAAAATGAAGGAAACCGGAACCAACCATTGGGACCCTCCCAATACAGCTGCAACAAATGAATTTGGATTTACTGCCCGGGGCGCCGGAGAACGCAGTCTTACCGGAACCTATCAATATATAAAAATGCAGAATGAAATATGGACATCCACAGAATACAATACAAGCAGTGCATATGATCTTACGCTTTACAATAACCAGGGAGGAGCGAATATGCATTCGGATAATAAGGATACGGGGTTTTCTGTAAGATGTGTCAAGGATTAATTAAGTCAGGGAGCCGGGTTGCCTATTTATGTCAGCCCGGCTCCTCTTTTCAGTTAAAGCGATAATATCCCAAATCCGTTAAAGTGAAAAAGATCAGCGGCATTTTGATGATTTTTTATGTTCAGTTTATTTTCTGTCAGCCAGTTATTGACAATACATCTCATATTCCATTAGCAGGAGAAAAATATCAATATCGTGTCATAAACGCATTGTCTGAAATTCCTCCCGGAGAAACAGGCCGGAATGTAGTATGGGACTTCAGTGAATATACATCAAACCTAAAGGCTGAGTATAAGTATCTTGATCCGGCAAATACAGCTTTTGCAGGAAAAATCAAGGAAAATGTACTGGGACTCTTGACTGACAGCGAATATCCTGAAGGATTTACCTTTTACCGCTTTTCTTCTACAATGGCAGAATGTGTTGCAGGTGGCTGGGAAATGAGAGAATCAGTTTTTTACTATGAATATACCGACCCCCTTGTAAGTATTATTTTTCCCTATCATTATAATGACTCCTACAAGGATACTTTTTTATTCATATTAGATTATAATCCATTCGGGGGAAATATTCGGATTAATGTCAAAGGTATTGTTCAAAGCCGTGCCGATGCCTGGGGATTTTTAAAATGTGCCGGAGGAAATTACCCATCAGTTCTTAGAATCAGATCAGATTTTTCAGAAATAATTACTACTTACTTCAACGAAATTAAAGTTAACTGCATAAGCTCGACAACTACTGATTTCAACTGGTATGATCCAGGGATAAAGGTGCCGGTATTAATGATCAGATCAACAAATGGGGGGGATGTAAAATGGAACTTAAAATATCTTTTTCAGGAATAAAATCGGGTAATCACAGAGCCGGATAAGTCTTATTTAAAAAACAGATAGGCTATAAAAATAGCTGCCAGAATCCCTGCAAAATCGGCGATTAATCCGGCTGTCACCGCGTAACGGGTATTCTTGATCCCGACTGAGCCAAAATAAACCGCCAGGATATAAAATGTAGTATCGGTAGCTCCCTGGAAAGTGCAGGCAAGTCTTCCCACAAAGGAATCGGCCCCAAAAGTCTTCATGGCATCCACCATCATCCCCCGGGCTCCTGAACCACTCAGGGGTTTCATGAAAGCCGTCGGTAAGGCGGACACAAATTCAGTATCCACTCCCATGGCTGAAAAGAGATGTTTGATGCCGTCAATAAAATAGGTCATAGCCCCGGAGGCCCGAAAAACTCCAATTGCTACCAGAATTGCTACCAGATAAGGAATGATCTTAATCGCAATCTTGAAACCATCCTTTGCACCGTCGATAAAGGATTCATAGACATTTACCTTCTTAATGAATGCCAGTACGATAAAGGAGATTATAATGGTAAATAGGATAAGATTACTACTTACCGAGGATATGGTATTGATTTGTTCCTGGGGGATAATTGTAAAATACCAGATTATTCCTGAAATGAGCAGGGTAAATCCTCCCAGATAGGCAAGCACGACTTTATTCAAAAGATTTATTCTCTGATAAAATGAAACTGCTAATATTCCGGCCATAGTCGAAAAAAAGGTTGCAAGAAGAATGGGCAGAAAAATATCGGAGGGATCGGCTGCACCCATTTGGGCACGGTAAACCATAATGCTTATTGGCAAAATTGTAAGGCCTGAAGTGTTCAGCACCAGGAACATAATCATGGGATTGGAAGCCGTATCTTTTTTGGGATTGAGTTCCTGTAACTGGGTCATGGCTTTTAAACCGAGAGGCGTGGCCGCATTATCCAGCCCCAGCATATTGGCTGCCAGGTTCATCATAATAGAACCGGTTACCGGGTGATCCTTGGGGATTTCGGGAAAGAGTTTCCGGAACAAAGGCCCTACAGCTTTCGCCATATAAGCCACGATGCCGCCTTTCTCACCTACCCGCATCAATCCGAGCCAGAGAGTCATAACGCCGGTTAAGCCGAGGGAGATTTCAAAACCGGTCTTGGCCATTTCGAAGGTGCTGGCCATCATCTCCGGGAATACCGAAGTATCTCCCAGGAAAATAAGTTTGAACAAAGCCAGTACAAAGGCGATGACAAAGAAAGCTATCCAGATATAGTTCAGCACCATAATTTTTCAGGAAAAACCAAAAGTAGGAATTTATCAATAGAGTTCCAACAGTCTTCGGATCACCTCATCCGGATCAGGATCCATATCAAATACCAGGGAAGGTTTCATGGAGTGTAATTTATTTTCGCTTTTGAAACGGGTTTCACCTCCTCCGGTTATATTCAGCATTATTGTTGCGTCTTTGGGCACAAGTTTGTCTTTCACAGCCTGTATCAGCGATCCGGTAGCAACGGCCGCAGCAGGGTGTATATCAATGCCTTCAAGTTTTTTAAACAATCGATTGGCTTTCCTCAGTTCATGGTTATTCACTCTCAGCACTTCCCCTTGAGTATCGTGAAGGGCATCGAATAATCCCCCGGCTATGGAATAAGGCGGTTTGCGGTTTGACAAGACTTTGGCGAGGATCACTTCCACGTTTAAACGGGCCAGGTCATCATCCATAGCGAGCATATTTCTTGAACCCGCGGTCCATGCATCATAAATGGGATGAAAGGGAAGATTCTGTGAAACAAATAATTTCATCTTATTGGTTCCGTAACGACCGTCTTCTATCAGCCTCAGATTGGCTTCCCAGGCAGCTATGGCACCGGTACCGCTTCCCACAGCCTGGAAATAAAAATCAGGGATGCTGCCAATGGTGGTGACGGCAGAGAGGACAGTAGTACCCATCCCGTCACGGCGTGCGATATTCTTTGCACCTCCTTCGGGTATGAATTTATCCGATTTACAGGCCAGTGAAGAGAGATGTATCGCGTCCGAATAATCGCTTCCCTTTTTGGAAACGACCAGTTTCACGCAGCAATCCTGAATGGGTTCGTCGAACCAGAGGGCATCCAGATTATCTTCCGGGACGCAAAGTAATAAAGGTATATTATTGTCGGAGCAAACACGTGCAAAAGCCCTGGCTGTATTTCCCGCTGAAGCCACTACCAGGATTTTATCCATACCCGGCTCAAGCCGGGAACAAACTGAATAGGCTTCGGTTTCCTTGAAGGAACAGGTCTTCATAAAAGCCCCTTTTTCAGGCCAATATCCACTGAATGTAATATATAAATTTTTCAGTCCAAGTCTCCGGGCCAATCCTTCACTTTTATAGGTTACTGGTGCGGAAGAACCCTGTAGCATACGGTTAACCGGCAACCAATCGGCAAAACGATAGAGGCCATATCCATTCCCCTTGACTTCAAGCTGTTTTTTTTGATAAACAGCACGTATAAGGGCCGGCTTTTTATCATCGGGGCAATCCAATACCCAGCCCAGGTCGTCAAAGACCTTTCCACTGATACCCGACTGCAGTTGATAAACTGTCCTGGGTATTCGGTCCTCATGACTGTGTTTTTGCTCCAAACTAATCTGTTCCTCCATTCTGATCTGTTTTTCCGAAATCGCAGAGCAAAAGTAATAAATTTGAAAAAGTGGAGAGGCATGACTTGATATTTAAGCTATAAGGGATCATAATAATTGAGGTGAAATGTTTGAAAAAAATCATACCGGACAGGCTTTCAGGTGATAGTGGCTATGATTCCGCATCATCCAAAAAACTTTTTATAATTGCTTTCAAAAAATAGACTACCTTTGCCGGCTGCTTCATAACCCCTGTTACAGTAAATGATATCCTGAAAACAAATCAATTACCCGGTCTGACTGAAAGTTTAACCAAGATCCGTAATTCCATTTCCAGAAAATTATAAGAGGAGTTTGTTTTGAGCGGGAGAATATAAGATAAAAATTTATGACAACATTTAAAGAGACCGGGCTCATCCCGGAATTAATCCGGGCAATTGATGACCTCGGATTTATTGATCCGACACCCATCCAATTAAGGACTATACCTGCCATTCTGAATACAGAAGAAGACATTATTTCACTGGCACAGACAGGCACAGGAAAAACGGCAGCTTTTGGGCTTCCCCTGATTCAACAAAGCGATCTTTCATCTAAAAAAATCCAGACACTTGTATTATGTCCTACCAGAGAATTGTGCATGCAGATTACAGCGGATGTTGAAAAATACGCCAAATACATGCCCGCTTTCAAAGTAGAAGCAGTTTATGGAGGATCCAGTATTACCAATCAGATTAAGCATCTCAAGGAAGGCCGGCAGATGGTTGTCGGAACCCCCGGCAGAATGCTGGACCTGATCCGCAGAAAAGCCCTGAATGTCAATAGCATCAAATGGCTGGTACTGGACGAGGCGGATGAAATGCTGAATATGGGTTTTAAGGAAGAACTTGACACTATTCTGGCTGAAACTCCAAAAGAAAAAAGGACTATGCTGTTCTCAGCAACCATGCCCCGGGAAATTGCTGATATATCACGCAAATATATGTCGAAGCCCATGGAAATAGAAGTTGGAAAAAGGAATGCAGGGGCTGATAATGTGAGTCATGAATTTTATGTGGTAAATGCAAGGGACCGCTACGAAACCCTTAAAAGAATAGCTGACATCCATCCTGATATATATGGGATAGTGTTTTGCCGTACCCGTCAGGTTACCCGGGAAGTTGCTGAAAAGCTGATGAATGACGGATACAATGCAGATACCCTTCACGGTGACCTTTCACAGGCTCAGCGCGACTATGTGATGAACCGTTTCAGGCTGAAACAGCTCCAGATCCTCGTTGCTACCGATGTAGCAGCACGCGGCCTGGATGTAAACGACCTTACACACATTATCAACTATGACCTGCCGGATGACCTTGATATATATATTCATCGCAGCGGCCGGACCGGACGTGCCGGTAAAACCGGCATCTGTATATCCATTATCCATACCCGGGAAGTAAACAAGATCAACAGTCTGGAAAAGATCACCCGCAAGAACTTTGTAAAAATGCAGGTCCCCAGTGGTAAGGATATTTGCGAAAAGCAATTATTCAATATGGTCGACAAAATGGAAAATGTGCAGGTGAATGAGGAACAGATAAACAGTTTCCTGCCTGTCATTTATAAAAAACTTGAGTGGCTCGACCGTGAAGAACTGATCAAGCATTTCGTATCTGTTGAATTCAACCGCTTCCTGGACTATTACAAAAATGCCAGGGACCTGAATGCTTCGATTTCTGATAAAGTAAGCCGAAGAGGTGAGCGGAGTGAAAGGGGTGAGAGAGGTGAAAGAGGTGCAAGAAGTGAAAGGGGTGCAAGAAGTGAACGGGGTAACAGGGAAGACAAGAAAAGCAGGAATTCAGGCAATTTCTCCCGCTTCCACATAAATGTCGGTTCTAAAAATAATCTGAATGCAGCCCGCCTGATAGGTTTGATCAATGAACAGACCAATAACCGGAGCATCCCTATTGGGAAAATAGAAATCCTCAAGAAATTTTCATTCTTCGAAGCCGACAGCCAATACCAGAGAGAAATTCTGGACGCTTTCAAAACTGAAGTAGAATTTGAGGGAGAATGGGTCACCGTACAACCGACATTGTCGGAACCGGAATCTGTTCATAAAGACAGCCGTTTTGTGAAAAGCAAGAAAAAATCCAACCCGGATAAGAAGAAATTTGGGAAGGCCAGGTACTAATCCGCTTAAAACTTCTTCGGATTACATTTTAATCAAAGTCCGGAAATCAATAAACTATTCCGCCGCAAGCAGCGGGGTATCTTAAGGAAATATCTCTTATTCGTCTCAAGAGACGGGGAATATAGTCCCATCAGATCCCGAATAAGACTTCGTCTTTTCGGGATCAATTCGACTAACAATTTTTTCTTCGCTCCGCTTGAAAAAATTGAGTCTCATTGATTCAATAATTTTCAGCAGAAGAATTGGATTCAACGATTCCTTTCAATATATTTATACATTATAAATATTTAAGGGAATTGAATCCGATTTTTCATTTCCCTGAAACTGAAAATATTCCGGATCATGAAATCAAAAGAAATTTCAGGGAGTAGGTCCGTATACAGGACCGAGCTTAGTCCCATTAGTTTTCTCAGGCGGACAGCCTATATAATGCCTGAAAAAACGGCAATAGTTCATGGGAAAAGGCGATACACCTATGCTCAGTTTGAGGAAAGAGTCAATAGATTCGCCAGCCGGCTCATAAATGAAGGCCTGAAAAAGCAGGACCGGGTTGCCTTTCTATGTCCGAATACACCTGCATTGCTGGAAGCTCATTTTGCTGTTCCGGCGGCCGGCGGGATATTACTGGCTATAAACATAAGGCTTAACGGAGATGAGATCGCCTATATCCTGAAACATTCCGGAGCACGTTTTTTATTTGTAGACAAAGAACTGACAACTCTGATAAATATAGTGGACCTGGACGGTTTACAGGTCATACAAATAAACGACAGTGCTTCTCCTGAAGATCCCTACGAGCAATGGCTGGCAGGAGGTGACCCTGAATTCAGCGAGGGACTTCCTGACAATGAAGAAGATCCCATTACACTTAATTACACATCCGGGACAACCGGAAAGCCAAAAGGAGTCATATACACACATCGCGGAGCTTATCTGAACGCCCTGGGAGAAGTGAGCGAAACAGGGATGAAGCGGGATAGTGTTTACCTGTGGACCCTTCCCATGTTCCATTGTAACGGCTGGTGCTTTACCTGGGCTGTGACTGCCATTGGTGCAACTCATGTCTGCCTTAGAAAAACCGATCCGGAGATCATCTGGGGCCTGATCCGGACTGAAGGCGTAACCCACTTCAACGGAGCACCAACACTGCAGGTCATGCTGGTAAACCATCCTCTGGCCGGCCCGCTTGACAAGCCGGTTACCGTAACTATAGCCGGAGCGCCCCCCTCCCCGACCCTGCTGGGAAAATTGAAGGAGTTAAACTTTCATCCTGTGCATGTTTACGGTTTAACTGAGACATACGGTCCAATCACAGTATGTACCTGGAAACCCGCCTGGGACCTGCTATCAGATGAAGAACAGGCAAAACTCCGGTCGCGGCAGGGTCAGGCTTACATTACGGCCGACCTTGTGCGGGTAGTTGACGATTTTATGAATGATGTTCCTCAGGATGGTATGACTATAGGTGAAGTCATCATGCAGGGGAATAATGTGATGAAGGAATATTTTATGCAGCCGGAGGAAACCGCAAGGGCATTCCGGGGCGGATGGTTTCACTCAGGTGATCTGGCGGTTTGGCATCCGGATGGCTATATTGAGCTAAGGGACCGGCTGAAAGATATCATTATTTCAGGGGGTGAAAACATCTCTACCATCGAGATAGAACAGGCCATAGTCCGGCATCCGGCTATTCTGGAATGCGCCGTTGTAGCTATCCCCGATGAAAAATGGGGAGAAAGGCCGAAAGCATTTGTGACATTGAAAAGAGGGGCTTCTGCCAGCTCGGAAGAAATCCTCAGCTTTTGCCGGGATCAGATAGCTCATTTCAAATGCCCTGCATCCATAGAATTCGGAGAACTCCCCAAAACTTCCACCGGAAAAATCCAGAAATATATCCTTCGGGAAAAAGAATGGTCAGGTAAAGAAAAGAGGATTAATTAGTAGACTCAGAAAATCTCTTCGTTAATACAATTTCTCACCAAGGGCCACTTTAAGGCTATATATATTCACCAGGTAATCTATCCTGGATTTAAGAAGCATCAGATTACTTTCCGACAAAGAAGTTGAGGCGTCCAGTAAATCCAGATTCGTAACTGCACCTGCCTTGAAATTGGTCATCGCGAGATTATAAGCTTCTGTAGCCTGTTCTACCTGCATTTCAAATTGTTTTACTTTCTGTGAAGCAGCCTTTAGACGGGTTTCATTCTCAACCACTTCATTGCTAAGAGTCCGGCGTGTAAGTTCGGTTTCAAAACCGGAAGATGCAATGCCGGAATTTGCCTGCTGTAGGCTGAATTTAGTCCTTGATCCGTCATATATGGGAATTCTGAAACCCAGCCCCACAGTATAATTAGCTTTCAGGTCATTCAGGTTTGGAAAGTATCCATTCTTAGCCCCACCCGAAGCAAACAAACTGAAAACGGGGTTGTTTTGGGCTTTAATCACTTTATAACGGAGATTAGCAAGATCGGTTTTCTTCCTGGCCATCATCATTTCATCCCGGTGATCCATGGCATAGGAAACCAGCGAATCTTCCGGCAGTGAGGGAGCTAATGCATTCAGGTCATACTTCACTTTATGCTCCGTATTGGCAGCTTCCCCCAGGAGGTTATTCAGGATGGAAACCTGTACGTCCCTCGAACTCAGCAAATCTACTTTCTGGCTTTCTACTGAAGAAATCCTGACTTTGGTCGACAGCAGTTCATACTGGGTAGCTGAACCGGTTTCTTTCTTCTTTTGCACAAATTCAAGGTGATCATAGAGGTTTTTCAGTTCCTGGTCCTTGATATGAATGGCTTCCTGCAAAAAGGCAAGGCTGAAAAAATTATTTACAACGGCCATCGAAAGCTTTTGCTTTACCTGGTCGAGACTTAGCTCGTTGAGTTTTTTACTTTCCTTTTCCAGATCGACATTCCGTGAAGTCTTTCCAAAATCATAGATATTCTGATGATAATTGACAGCAGCGGCATAATTGTCGGCCGGGTATAACTGAACATGACCAATTTGTGGGATCGTAAATTCGGTTACCGGTCCCAGGCGGGTATAGGAAGCGCTGAAATCCACGTCCGGATACCAGCCGCTTTTTGCCAGACTGATTTTGGCATCTGCTGCATTCAGGGCTTCCTGCGACAGTTTAACCGTAGGATAATTTGCCAGCACCTGACGGATCGTTTGCTCCAGCCTTAATGAATCATTGCTGCTGCCATTTAAGGTATCCGGCAGCACAGCCTGACCAAAAACTATTTGACCTGATAGAACTAAAAGAAGTATCAATCCCTTCCTTAAATTATTGCTTTTCATATTGTTTTTCCTCTGTTTCATTGGAATGAGAATGTTTGTTATTTCTCCGCAGCCATAGAACGGGTATGATCCCGATTATAGTGATAATTGCTGCAATCAGAAAATCATCATTAATTCCCTGAATGAATGCTTGTATATTTATGTTTGAATAAAGTAAGGCCAGGCCCTGGCTGTGTGCCTCGGAACCAATACTTCCCATTGTCTGTTGAGCGAAAGCAGTAAGGTGCCCGCTTACATTGTGAAAAACCTGTGAATTCGAATCAAGTCCGCTTCCATAGATCTGTGCATGATATTTTATCCTCACCGTCAGAATAGTCGTAAGCATTGCCACCCCGAAACTTCCACCCAGTTGCCTTACAACGTTAAAAAGGCCGGAGGCCTGGGCCATTTTTTCCCTGGGTATTTCAGAAAGTGAAATGGCTGCCAGGGGAGCAAACATCATCCCCATCCCCAATCCCCTTAAGTACAGGGAAACCATTATATAATGATGTTCCGTCAGGAATGAGAGGAAATAGTTCATATAGAAACTGGCCGCCAGCAGGATAATTCCAATAACGAGGGGAATTTTGGCACCGGTCTTATCTGCCACCCGGCCCGCAATGGGCGAGGTTATTCCCTGTATGATCCCGATGGGAAGGAAGACAAGTCCCGCCTGCAGGGCCGTATATCCAAGTCCGTTCTGCATATATAAGGGAAGCAGAAAAATACTCCCGAACATCCCCATACCAAAAAGCACCATGATAATATTGGTAATGGCAAAATTATGATAGCGGAACAATCGCAGGTCTATCAAGGGATTCTTAACATTCAGTTCGGCAATGATGAAAACGACAAAGAAAATAGCTGCAATGGCAAAACAGGCCAAAATATAGGGAGCTGACCAGCCGGCTGAATTTGTCGCCGCATTGCCTTCAGCCAGTGCATAAAGCACAAGCGGGAGAAAAATACCGGCTGAAATGAATCCTATCATATCGAAACCCTTCACATTAAGGTTCTTGTACTCTTTCTGGATGATCACCGTAACAGCCAGTCCGATAATACCTATGGGAACGTTCAGGTCGAATATCAGTTGCCAGTTAAAATAGTCTACCAGGTAGCCACCTATCATAGGTCCGAAGGATGCGGAAGCAGCAGCGGCCACTGCCCAGAAACCCAGGGCAATACCTCTTTGTTTGGGCGGGAATTCACGGGTTACTATGGCCATTCCGATAGGCTGGACCGCTCCGGCCCCCAGGCCCTGGATGACCCTCGAAAAGATCAGCATATTTTCATCATGTGAAAGGCCACACATGAAAGAGCCAAAGGTGAATAACAGAAGTCCTATAAAATAGATCCTTTTATACCCAAAGCGGTCGGCCAGCCAGGCGGAAGCCGGGAGCATCACCGCCATTGCCAGCATATAGCCGGTCAGCACCCATTCGATCTTATCAATCCCCACACCAAAAGATGCCATGATCTTGGGAAGCGCCACATTTACAATAGTCGCGTCCAGCACTGCCATGAAGGTACCGATCATGACATTCGCCAGGACCCACCACTTGTAGCCTTTGTTCATGGGATGAAAAACAGAATCCCTGGGACGAAGAAATCTTCTGACTTTATGTAAAAACTTATCCCGGGCCATGTTCAGTCTTTGATAATCTTTATCACAGCCGACATGCCGGCTAAAAATGAATAATCATTCAGGGCTTTACCTGATCCCACACTGTCGATGGAAATTTTCAGCGGGACCCTTTGAGTGATCTTGGTGAAATTTCCCGATGCATTGTTGGGCGGTATCAAAGAAAACTGGGAAGCCGTATTGGAACCTATATAGTAGACTTTTCCATAAAATTCAGCATCCGGAAAAGCATCTATGCTATATTTCACCTGCTGACCTAATTCGATGCCTGAGAGTTTTGTCTCTTCCAGATTCACCATGATCCAAAACTTATGATCATCATAAATTGTAAAAATCGACTGGCCAGGTTGGGCGATATCTCCGGGAAGCAGCCAGCGTTTTGCTATGACCCCGTCTAAAGGTGCAAAGAGCCTGCTATTCTTCAGTTGGGACTCGATGACACCGATCTGGGCTGCAGCGCTTTCCACAGCTGCTACAGCGCTTCCTACCTGGGTCCCGGCTACTTTCAGCTGTGCCCTTGCAGCATCGAGTTGAGCCTGGGCCGACTCCAAAGCTTTCTGCATATGATCATACTGTTCCTGTGTGATCACATTCCCCTGGTATTGTTCTTTGGCACGCTTAAAATCGTCCGTGGCTTTTGCGAGGTTTATCTCCTGCACTTTAATACTCTCCTGGTCAAAGCTATAACGGGCTTCCGCCTGGGCTTTGGCTGCGATGGCCTGCTGCTGCATAGCAAGTGATTGCGCTTTCTGTGCCACCATGTCAGTACTGTCAAGCTCAGCCAGCAATTCACCCTGATGGACCGTATCTCCTTCGTGAGCATAAATTGCAGTGACTCTTCCAAGTATCTTCGTACTTACCGAGACACGGTTGGCGTCCACAAAGGCATCATCCGTAGAGATATAACGGCTATAGTCCCTGTACCAGTAATAAGCGGCAGCAAGAACCAAAAGTATTATAAGTACTACCGGCAAATATATCCTGAGCCCTCTTTTCTTCGCCTTTGCTTTTCCGTTTTCATCATTTTTCTTCATAAAATATTCCAGTCTAAAATTTGTAGCCTTTTATTAAACTTTATTTTCAATTCTTCTTCAAATATCCTGCCCGGCCCTGAGTCCTTTCAAAAAAATGTCAGTGAAAGCATCAGTTTTCTCCACCAATACTTCAAATTCTCCTTCATCCAGATAAATCACCTGCTTATCTCTCAAGACCATCAGGCGAAGTCCTTTCAGAATATCCAGAAAGAGATTTGCTGTCCGGTCCGGATCGGGCATGATGAATTCACCATTAGCAATGCCTACCTGGAAAATGCTGCTGAGTACCTTCACCTCATCCTGTCTTGACTTCATCCAGAAATCCCTCATCATTTTCTTCAATCCCATAAAACCCTCCAGTCTGAAACGACTCAGGTTAAGGTAGGATCTGAAGTATTGCATCCTGATCCCGATATATTCGCGGATCATTTCTGAAGGGTCATCCATTTCCCCGGTCCTGTCCAAAAATATCCTCAAAAAATCATTAAATTCCTTTTCTACCACAGCTATGTACAAATGCTCCTTATCAGGGAAATAATAATATAAAGAGCCTTTGGTCATGCCCAGGTCATCGGCAATGTCCTTCATGGTGGTTTTCTCCATGCCATACATCCCGAACCGGACCTGGGCTGCATCCAGTATGTGTTCTGTGCGGCTTTTTGGAACTTCCTCCTGTTTTGTATTTTTCATTTTCTATTTATTCTGAAAAATTTCTAAAACCAATAACATACTATTTGACCTTTTTGTTTAATTGTTCAAATGTAAATTTTAGATTATTTAAGAAAACATTTTTTTTAAAAATTTTTGGGAGGTATTATTTATTGATTTTGAAAGGATTGAAAAATATAAAATAATTTTCAGGAGATGGAGGCTATTTTTTTTCGCCACAAAAGCACCAAAGCACGAAGAATTTCACGAAGATTTTGCTTGTAAACCGAAGTCTGTCATCCTGCGTGGGGGAAGTCGTTGGTCGTTGGTCGTTAGTCGCTGGTCGTTGGTCGTTGGTCGTTTGCAGGTGCCTGAAATAGCTTGACTTTTTTCTTCCTTATGAAAATTTGTTAATTAATTTTGCAAAAAATATATAATGAAAAAGATTGCATTACCTACCGACGATAACATAAACATTTGTCCTCATTTTGGCCGTACCAAAGGATTCAGGATCATCGAGACAGACGGAACCAAAATCACCGGCGAAGAATACCGCGAAAACAATTTCACAGGGCATGCCATGGGACAACATCATGATCATGATCACCATGAAGGGCATCAGCCACATTCCCACCAGGGGATCTTTGAAGCACTGGCTGAATGTAAAACAGTTATTGCCAATGGTATGGGCAGAAGGCTTTATGATGATTTTGAACAGGCCGGAGTGGAGGTGTTTATTACACGGGAAACGCAGATTGACAAGGCGGTCCAGTCATTTATCCAGGGTGTTCTGGATAATTCTGAGGACCTCTGCTGCTCGCATTGAGTTTCTTCATTCCTTTCATACTCATGTAATATTCTGAATAGTATTTTGTAATTTTACGCTGAAATTACGAAACGAATGGATATTTCGCAGCCTGCAGAGCACCTGAAAAATATAATGGACTTTACCATAATGGACATCAAAGGGTATAAGTTCAATATATCGTCTTTTCTGATCATTGTCGGGGTATATATTCTTACCCGGGTTTTGCTTTACCTGATCAGAAGGATCATAGTGCGGAAAGGCGCAGTTCAGGACAAAATATCGGGCCGGCATTATTCCCTTTTTTTACTGCTTAAATATTTTATTTGGTTTATTGCATTCGGGATTATGCTGGATAGCGTCGGCATCAAGCTGACTTTCCTGATTGCCAGTTCAGCGGCCCTGCTGGTCGGACTTGGACTGGGTCTTCAGGAGATTTTCAAGGATTTTGTATCCGGGATTATTTTGTTGATCGAACAATCAGTATCCATAGGAGATGTAATGGAAGTGGACGGGCTCATCGGCAAAGTTACCGAGATGAACCTGAGGACATCTAAAGTACAGACAAGGGACGGAATCTATATGATCATCCCCAATCATAAATTTATCAATGAGAAAGTCGTCAACTGGAGTCATAACGCAATTGCCATCCGCTTCAATATCGAAGTAGGGGTTTCTTATAAGTCGGATGTTGAGCTTGTGAAAAAAATCCTTGAGGAGTGTGCAACAAAGCACCCTGATATTATTCGGGGCGAAGCCAGCAAGGAACCTTTTGTGAGACTGATTGATTTTGGCAACAGTTCTATTGATTTTCAGTTGCTCTTCTGGAGTGAAAATACTTTCTTCATTGAAAATACTAAAAGTGAATTGCGCTTCTTGATCCGGAAGAAATTCCAGGAAAACGATATCGAGATCCCATACCCGCAGCGTGATCTGTACCTCAAGGAAATACCCGAAGGAATGAAAAGCTAAAACCTCATTCCTCCTTCCACAACTTTTTCCAGTTTTCATTGTTTCGTTTTTTGGTAAGTATTATCTTTTTAACTCTAAAAGCTAAAAAAATTATGAGCTGCGCAGGATGTGCCTTCAAACAATCATATAATACCGAAGAAGCCTCTTTTGGAAAACTTGACACCTACGACTGGCTTGGAAAATTGCCGGATACCAGTCATGAATCTGACCTGGTGGAAGTCAGGTTTAAGAATACCCGCAAGATCTTTTTCAGGAACAAGAAAAATATCCCACTGAAAAGGGGTAGCATGGTAGTAGTCCAGTCTGTGCCGGGTTTTGACCTGGGAATGGTAAGCCTGACAGGCCGCTTGGCTGAATTGCAATTCAAGAATAAAGTCCACTCGAAAGAACGCTATACCCTGAATGTTATTTACAGAAAAGCCGAAGAGGCTGATATTAGTCTTTGGAAAGAAAGCCGTCAAAAGGAATACCCAACCCTTCTGAAGGCGAGGCAGTTCGTCCAGGAAAAAGGACTGGAGATGAAGCTCAGCGAAGTGGAATATCATGCCGACGGCCGTAAAGCCATTTTCTATTATACAGCTGATAACCGGGTGGATTTCAGGGAACTGGTGAAGCTTTATAGAAAAGAATTCGATACGCAGATAGAGATGAAACAGATCGGCGCCCGGCAGGAAGCCGGGATGATAGGCGGCATAGGTTCATGCGGAAGGGAACTTTGCTGCTCATCCTGGAGGACTGACTTCTCTTCCGTTTCACTGGATGCTGCGCGGGTGCAGGAACTTCCGCTGAATGCACAGAAACTGGCCGGACAATGCGGAAAGCTGAAATGCTGCCTGCTTTATGAGCTCGACCAATATTTGGAAGCCCGGGAAGATTTTCCAGATATCCTGCTGGAATTAAATTTGGAAAAGGGGGATGCAAAAGTCACAAATATAGATGTGCTAAAGAAATTGATCTGGTATGTGCTTGAAACCAGGGACAAAAAGAGCGTATTTGCACTGACAACCGACATGGTGAAAGAAGTTATCAATATGAATAAAAGGGGAATTAAACCTGAAATGGATTCACTTAAGCCTCTTTATGCCGGTGAGGACAATGATGAGTTTGTAAGCGGTTTGGCCCAGTTGTAGACTTTATATACTTGCATTAGGATCTTTATTATTTTTTAAGGAATAACTAAACTTTATTCAAGGGGTTTTGTCTAAGGAAATATATTCAATCCTTCAGCCTTGAAAAAACTTTTAATGATCCTGTTTTTTATTTCGCCTTTATTAGTTTCGGCCCAAACATTCACACTTTCGGGAACATTGGTCGATTCTACCGATCATAAAGCCCTTCCGGAAGCGCATGTATTCCTGAGCCGGCGGGATACACTGAAAGCGGCTGTCGTAAGTGATGATAGCGGCGGGTTCCGACTGGAAAAACTGCAGAACGGATTTTATAAACTGAAGGTGACTTACCTGGGTTTCAAAACTTTAGAAAAGCTTATAAGGATTGAAGGTAAAGATATAGACCTGGGCAAGCTTGCCATGCTTGCGGAAAGCACAAATTTGCAGGAGGTTGACATTAACGCGCATATCCCTGCCGCCGAGCAAAATGGAGATACCACCCAGTTCAACGCACAGGCTTTTAAAGTTAACCAGGAAGCCAGCGCGGAAGACCTTATCCAGAAAATGCCGGGGATGGTACTGAAGGACGGGAAGATGCAGGCACAGGGCGAGGATGTGAAGAAAGTTTTGCTCGATGGCAGGGAGTTCTTCGGGGAAGACCCGAACGCGGCCCTGAAAAACCTTCCGGCAGAAGTTATAGACAAGATACAGGTTTTCGACCAGAAGAGCGAACAGGCCCAGTTCAGTGGCTTTGACGATGGGCAGACTACCAAGACCCTGAATATCATAACCCGGGGAAATATGCGGAATTCCCAATTTGGGAAGGTATACGCGGGTTACGGATATGACAATAAATACCAGGCCGGTGGGAATATTAATATTTTCAAGGGTGACAGCCGGATTTCGATCATCGGGCAGTCGAACAATGTGAATGTGCAGAATTTTTCCAGTTCTGACCTCTTAGGTATGATGAGCAGTAACAGCCATAGTGGACATGGCGGCCGCCCAGGCGGCCGCGGTGGCCGGCCTCCGGCCGGCCCTTCGGGAGGCCCCCCGCAGGGGGGCCGTTTCAACACCGGGGGTGACATCAGCAACTTTATGATAGGACAACAAAGCGGCATATCCACAACAAATGCCCTGGGAGTCAATTATTCGGATAAGTGGGGAAAGAAAATTAATGTAAGCGGCAGCTATTTCTTCAACATGAATAAAAATAATGCCAATGACTCCCTCTTCAGGCAATACATCCTTCCGGGCGACAGCGGGCAATTTTATCGTGAAATAAACCTCAGCTCAGCGACGAATATCAATCACCGTATCAGTTTCAGGATGGATTATAAGATAGACTCCCTGAATTCCCTTACCTTCCGTCCCAGGATGACTTTGCAGCAGTATGACGGAAATGCATCCATAGACGGACAAACTCTCAGTGGCACTGAATTGCTGAATTCCACCCTGAGTGATAAGAAATCCAATCTGCTGGCCTATACTTTTTCCGGAGATCTTCTCTACCGCCATAGTTTCCGAAAAAAAGGAAGGACCCTTTCTTCAAGTATCAGCATGAATACCAATAATAATTCGGGGAACAACAAGCAATTTTCTGAAAATCAATATTACAGTCTCAGCACACCTGATGAAACCATAAACCAAAAATCTGATCTGAACCGGAAAGGCTGGACCGGATCAGCTAACCTGATGTACACCGAGCCCGTGAGTGATAAGGACCAGTTGATGTTCAGCTACCGGGCCTCCTACCGTAAGGACAATTCTGACCAGGAGACCCATGATTATGATTCCCTCACGAATGCCTATACGATTCCTGACACCCTTCTCAGCAATACTTTCAAGAGTAATTATGTGACCCAGCAGGCCGGCGCAGGCTATAATCACAGGGCTGAAAAAACGGTTTTTATGCTCAGGGCAACTTATCAGAATGCCACCCTGGCCAATATGCAGATTTATCCCGTGGCCGCGACAGGCAGTAAAAGCTTTAATAATTTCCTGCCTTTTGCCATGTTCCGATATTCCATTTCCCGGAATAAAAACCTGAGGATCTTTTACCGGACAAACAGCAATGCACCTTCGATACAGCAATTACAGGATGTGGTGGATAATTCGAACCCGCTGCAGATATCCATAGGAAATCCATACCTGAAGCAATCCTACGATCAAAACCTTTTCCTGCGTTATTCGGCAGCCAACCCGGAGAAATCAACTTCTTTCTTTGTCATGGCCGGCGGAGGGATCAGCTCTGACTATATTACAAATGCCAGCCTGTATGCACTGAGAGACACCATCGTGAAAGGGGTGCAAGTGCCAGCCGGGGTTCAGCTTATTCAGCCCATTAACCTGGATGGCTATTATAATTTCAGGACTTTCGCTACCTATGGATTGCCCCTGAAGTTTATCCGTTCCAACCTGAACCTGAACGCGGGCGTGAATTTCAGCAGAACGCCGGGTTCTGTGAACGGACGGATCAATTATTCCAGTTCATCTTCCTTTGAAGCGGGCCTGGCTATCAGCAGCAATATCAGCGAAAAGCTGGATTTCATGCTATATCTGAATTCTAATTACAGCCTGGCAAGGAACAGTCTGCAAACCAGTCTGAACAGCGATTATTTCAGTCAGGAATCCAGGTTCCGGTTCAACTGGATCTTCTGGAAAGGCTTCCTAATCCAGACCGAGCTCAATCATACTTATAACAGCGGACTTTCAGCCGGTTATAACCAGAATTACCTGCTCTGGAACCTGGCATTGGGAAAGAAATTATTTAAGGAGAGAGGGGAATTGAAGCTTTTTGTCTATGATCTCCTCGACCAGAATAAAAGCATAACCCGGACTGTTAGCGATTCTTACATAGAAGATTCAAGGACGGAGGTTTTGCAAAGATACTTCATGCTTAGTTTTACCTATAGTATCAAGAATATACGGAAGTGATAAGGTGATAAGGTGATAAGGTGGAAAGGTGGAAAGACCAGCTCCGTCTGGCAATGGAGCGAAAAAAAAACTAACTTTATTAAGCCTAAATAATTTCTGTTTTAGAAATCCATCTTTTCAAATCATGCCGCTCCTACGGAGCTCTGAATATATCTGCTGTTTCCATTTCTATAGACATGGCGCGCCTACGGCGCTCAGATTTTGCAAGATTAAACGCAGGATGAAATTTAAAAGCGCTGTTAAACTCAACATTTTACCGCTATTTAATTCTCCTTCAGTGGTGATCAAATGCGGGAGCTGCGTAGCTGCGACATGTATATAGCAATATGCCGGGAAAATTAAATCATGAGCTGCGTAGCTGCGACACTGCTGACTGACGACTAAAGACTAACGACTAACGACTAACGACTAACGCCCCCCCCGCACGCACCTAACCGAATACCCGCTCGGCTTAAAATAATGCTCCCTGTACAGTTTCGTATGACAATACTTGATGTAGTGGTACCAGGCTTCGTCCTTATCATATCCTGTGGAAGTCCAGAAATAAGCGTGATAACCTTTGTAAAAGAATTTCGAATAGATGCTCCGGGTTCCGGCGGGGAGGGCTGAAAAGCCGCTCTCATTGGTGGTGCCGTTATCGGGTTTATACCATAAGCCGGTTTTGTCTTCTATGGTTCCCGGTGATTTCATCTTGCCGGTGATGTCGGTCCCGGAGGGCCCGTAAAAACTACAGTCGAAAGTGCTGTCGAGATAAACTGCCATCTCGCACCATTCATCTTCCGAGGGCAGGTGCCAGCCATCGGGACAGAGGCCGGTGGCTCCGGCCTTGCTCGCGTACTGCATTACTTCGTCCCATTGATACAAGCCTCCGTAGATTTTACAGTTATCATCCTTATTATCGTAGCAGTACTTTTCGATGATCCCGTTATCCCGCTGGTCCTTCAGTAAACTGATCCTGACCCCTATATCCAGGTTCTCCGCCATCCAGCATTGTTTTCCGATACGAACTGTGGAATATGATTTTCCATCCCGTGGCATCGGTAAAATTTTCTCCCCGCATTGAAAAGCAGAAACATTGTCCTGACTATATAAAGGCTTAAAAAACAATAAGGAAAGGAAGGCAGAGAGCAGTAAGACATTCTTTGATTTCATAATTTAGGGTTTTGGCACCTAAAAATAATAAAAATCGAAGAGATATCAGATTTCAGATTTCAGATTTACGAGGGAAGGCGAGGATTCATATTGTGAATTTGGCTGCTAATCGCTGACGGATCCTGACCTTCGTCAGGATGACGTGATTTAGATTGGGGGGAAAAATGGGGGCGGTATGCAGAGAGAAATTTTATAATCAGGCAAAGCTGACGACTGCCGTCTCACGATTCACGACTGACGACTGACGACTGACGACTGACGACTGACGACTGACGACTGACGACTAACGACTAACGACTAACGACTCCCCCCCTTTCGCAGCACCCAAGTCTCCCCACAGCACTAAAGGTTCAAGAATTTAAACGCGTGCCCCCAGTCATTCCTGGAAAGGCCCGGGATACACCAGAGTATACAAAGCGGTTCTATGGCCCTGGCTGCTTCAGCCTTTCCCATATCGGCATTTTCCCAGCCAAACTGTTCCAGGATATGCTTTACATCCGATTTGGCATCTTCGTTATTTCCGCAGATGAACATGGTTGGGGGGCCTCCCGGAAATTTCGGATCGACCATGAAGGCATTTCCCGCGCAGGAGAAAGACTTTACAAAATGCGCTGCCGGCGCCTGCTTCTGTAGTTTTTCCATGAGGGACTCATCCAGGGATGTAAAGAATTTCAGCACCCCGTTTACAGGGGGAGCGGCAGCAATCGGGTTGGTAACATCTATGACAGTTTTACCTGAAAGATTATCTATACCGGTTTGCTTCAAAGCGCTTTCAGCGCCTGAGCCCGCGACCGCCAGAACTATTATTTCACCGGCTTTGGCCGCATCTGCAAAACTGCCTGTATGCGCTTTCGGACCCGATTCTTTTTTCCATTCTTCCAGTTTTGAAGCATCCCTCGAACCCATGGTAACTTCATAACCATTCTTCAGAAAGCCCGCGGCCAGCACTTTTGCCACCTGACCCGAGCCTATTATACCAACATTCGTTTTCATAATTTATGTTTTAGATATTTACACTGATTAACAATCATACTTAAGAAAGGTTTGAATATCTGCACTTTTCCTTAAATTTGCTTAGCTCCAGGTCATTTTAAAATCTATATTTCATGAAATTAAACTTGATGTTCAGACTGAAAAGGGCCATAGCACGGGTGATCCTCAGAACTATCTTCAGGAGGGACAGAAAGGTCAGGGCCAAAAAAGCAGAGCGTAAACACCGGATTCAAGGCTATCCCATTTTCAACGACAGCTCTTATTTTGTAGGAAGAGGAAAGGACGGTTCGGCTATGGTGGTCCGGCAGGTTTTCCGGAATAATCGCGGAAATGATTACTGGCTCAGCCTGCATCTGAAAGAGCTGGGGAATTTTGAGCTGGTAAATTTTTTCGGGACTGAAGGCATAGGCTTTGAGCAGGGCGCCCTGAAATTTGTCTGCAATATTCCAGGAAAAGAATGGGACATACTTTATTCGGGGAAGATAAACCAGGGCCCTGAGGAGCACAGGATAGAGCTGCAACTGAAGTTTAAGGCCCTGAGACCCCTGGCTTATTTCAGGAATTTTACCGATCCGGAAGATTTTGCAATTGCGATGGCCCGGCGGCGCTGGACCACGAAATTCTTCGGCAGGATGCGCGAATACCGGAAGAGGCATTATGAGCAGGGAGGCCGGCTCAGCGGGACTATCAGTATAGACGGGCAGAATAAGGACATAGACTGGATCTCGGTGAGGAACCATAGCTGGGGCGTAAGAGTCTGGAGCAGGTGGGAAAGACATATCTGGCTGGCCGGGGTTCTGGATAATGAGGAGGTCTTCGACATCAGCCTGATCATGTTCAGGTTTATGGGACAGGTATCGGCAGGATATCTCAGCGGCGGGAATCAAATTCAATACATTAAAAACTTACCACAGATAGATGAAATCGCGGGAATGCCCCTCATCCCCGAAAACCTTATAATAGATTTTCAGACCAGGGACGGCAACCAGCACCGGCTGGAAATGCTTATCAGCGATCATTTTGATTTCATGATGGATAATGAGTATTATATTTTTGAAGGAATGGGCGACTTTATCCTGGATGGCATCCCCGGCAAAGGAGTAGCCGAATTCGGCCTGAACCCGCTTCTTTATGATTATAGGTAGTCGTGCTACGACTTTATGTCGTGGTCCGACTAAGAGCCAGCTAGAATTCTCGGGCTACCACTATAGTGGTAGCCCGAGAAAATATACCGCACTCATGATCAGCATCATAGGTAAACTGGTTACCGAGATAGGCAGCCTCCTCAGACACTGCGCCGTCATAGCCGGTGAATACGGCCTGCCAGCAGTGGTGAGCGCCAAATAAGTCGGGCTACGACTTCATGTCGTAGTACGACTAAAAAGGCAGCAAGCCCGTCGGGCTACGACTTCATGTCGTGGTCCGACTAAGAGCCAGCTAGAATTCTCGGGCTACCACTATAGTGGTAGCCCGAGAAAATATACCGCACTCATGATCAGCATCATAGGTAGACTGGTTACCGAGATAGGCAGCCTCCTCAGACACTGCGCCGTCATAGCCGGTGAATACGGCCTGACAGCAGTGGTGAGCGCTCAATAAGTCGGGCTACGACTTCATGTCGTGGTCCGACTAAAAAGGCGGCAACCCTGTCGGGCTAAGACTTCATGTCGTGGTCCGACTAAAAAGGTGGCAACCCCGTCGGGCTAAGACTTCATGTCGTGGTCCGACTAAATTTTAATTCCTTGGAATGAACTGGAAAGCTCTAAATCAAAATTTGTCTGAACCTCTCGTATGTCTTCGGTTTGGTAAAGTAGTATTTCTGAGTTCGCCATTATTCCCTACCCTCCACAATTTTAATCTCTTCCTCCGTCAAACCATACAATTCATAAACCATCTGGTCGATTTCTTTGTCGGTTTTTTCGATTTCGGATTTTAGGGTTTGGGCTTTTTCTTTTTGCTCGTTGAAATAGTTCATCCACTCTACTTCTTGCGAGAGGCTGAGTATTATTTTTGATTTTTGGAGTTCTTTCAGAAAACCTTTATATGTTAAATTAAACCAGTTATGAAGCTTCGTGCTGAATTTTTCAATTTGAAATTTGGATTGTAAGTAATTCAAAAAAATAGAATTTTGTTTCTGAAACTCAATTGATTTTTGAATAATGATTTTAACCTTATTTTCAATTTCAAGTGCAATCCCATTTTCGCTATTTAATTTCGGAATTTTTAAA
>CAWBCI010000046.1:0-30748 GCA_963787195.1 uncultured Bacteroidales bacterium | reverse complement strand
GCCAAATCGCGGGGAGGAGAGGATGTAACGATGTAGCGATATCACGAAATGTCGAAATGTCGAATTAAATGGAACATTGGACATTCCTTCGAATATCGAATTTAAGATTTACGAAATCCGTCCTGTAAGGACGGCACAAAGCCAAGTTCAAAGTTCAAAATGCAAAGTGCAAAGTTGAAGTTGATTAGTTAAAAGTTTTAAAGTTTTTATTCCAGTTTCAATTTTTCCAGTTTATCTCCGATTGATATTTCTTTCATTTCGCTTTCCAATGATAAAAATTCATCTTTATGCACGGTTCGAATGAATTCTCCGCTTTTCAGCAAATGTATTTCATCGCAAGTGTCACTCAGTGTTGAAAAAATATGCGACGAAATGATGAGCGTTTTGTTGAGTTCTTTTAATCTACTAATAATCTCCGTAATGATGATATTGCTTTGTATATCTACACCGTTAAAAGGTTCGTCAAGAATAAAAATCTCGTTCTTCTGAAGCAGAATTGCTGTAATAGCCAATTTCTTCTTCATTCCGGTCGAATATGTTGAGGCGTATTGGTTTAAGGGTAAGTCAAAAATATTTCTGCCTTCAATATCATCTATTTTAATTTCTCTTGCATTACAAAGCAATTGAATGTATTCCTTCCCTGTTATTTTTGGAAAAAAATATGGCTCGGTAAGTAAAAGTCCCAAATGATTTTTTAAGGGGTTTAGATTTGATGTTACCGAACCTTCAAAATCTTCCAAACCAGCAATGCATCTGAATAATGTTGTTTTACCGGCTCCGTTTTCGCCAACAATTCCATAGACCCTTCCCTCCAAAAAAGTCAAAGAAATATTGTGTAGGACTTGCTTTCTCCCATAGCTTTTTGTTAATTCTTTAACTTCTATCATAACAAATATCGTTGAAGTTTATTTGTTGCCTTTATGTAAAAGTATGGAGCAACTAAGAGTAATAAAGGAGGAAAAGAAAAACTTAAGACAATGATAATTCCCTCAGGCAGATTCATTTCATTAGGATATGCAGCATATTTTGCTGAAATTATTGTTATCAAACACACGCAGCCTATGATATAAACCGCTATTAATGCATCAATATTTATATAATAAAAAAAACACAAGGCCAGAATAATGGGTAAACTTAAGAGAGAAGTAAATAGTAAGGCAGTTTTTACTTTTTCCAGGATGAATTTTTTTGGCCTCATCGCAAAGGACCACACAAAATATTCATTTTCAGGTTTTGTATAAAAACCAAGAACTACCAAAAAAACTAATAATAATGAAAATATTCCAAGGTTAAAATTATCGACATAAATTGCAATTAAACTAAGTATATAGGCAATTGGGAAAATAAAAAATGTGTTTCTAAAACCTACTGTAAACTCAAAAGGCTTTTTGAAGAAAGGAGTCGGAATAGTAAAATTCAAACTTGTTTTAAAACTACTCAAAGCCAGGATCAGACTTATTAATATGAGTATTATTGAAGCAATTAAATTTTGTTTGTAAATCAAAAATATAAGAAAGGGCAATGATGATATCAGGTTTTCAATTATCCTGATTAATTTGTAGTGTTTATCATTAAAGCAGAATCTGAGAAAATCATTTCTTCTTATTTCCGAAAGTTTAGAAGTTAGGGCTAATGATATGAGTATATACAGATATTGAGCAAATTCCGTCTTATAAAAAAGGTATATAGAAAGTCCTGTGAAACTCGCCAGGATAAGTAAATAAGCAAATACAGGCTGCAGTCCAAAGGCTTTAAGCCTTCTATTTGTCATCTTGTATTGCAGGACAAAATATTCCTTCATTCTAATCTATTCGTCTTTTTATAATTCTTTATCATTTTCCCAAAATCCTTATCCTTCTTTCGTTTTTCAGCAAGGGTCGATTCAAAATGTTCTTTTTCACGTTCCATTTTCAAATAGTTTTCGTAGGACGATTTATCTAAATCCCCGCTTTCCAGGGCTGCCAAAACAGCACAGCCTGTTTCTGAAGTATGTGTACAATCTTTAAATTTGCAATTTTCAGATAGTTCTGTGATTGCTGCATAGGTAATTTCCAATCCTTCCGTAGAATCAGCAATCCCAACCTCTTTCATGCCCGGATTGTCAATCAGAATTCCACCATTTTCAAGAACCAGCAATTCCCTGTGACTGGTAACATGCCGTCCTTTGTTTGTACTGGTACTGATCGTATTGGTTTTCATCCATTGTTTACCTGAAAGATTATTCAACAGGCTTGATTTACCTACGCCTGAAGAACCCAGCAAACAATATGTTTTTCCTTTTTCAATTTTCCCTTTTAGTTTTTCAATCCCACTTTGGGTTTCATTACTTATATTCAATACTTCTACTTGTTTAATCCTACTTTGTATTTCAGACCTCAATTTTATTAATTCTGCATCGTTTATTAAATCAATTTTATTTAGTATGATAATTGGAATTACTTTTGAAGTATAACAAATTGTCAGATATCTTTCTATCCGGTTTATGTTAAAATCTCTGTCGACTGCCTGTACAATAAAGGCATAATCAACATTTGTCGCTATAATTTGCTTCTCCCCCTGTTTTCCGACTGCCTGTCTTTCAATAATTGTTTTTCGGGGAAATACAGAATGAATAAGTGCTTTATCATCATCATATTCCGAAATCGCAACCCAGTCCCCAACGGCAGGAAAATCTGACCGATTGGTAGCAGAAAACCGTAAATTTCCGATTATTTCGCTATCGTATTCATTTTCAGAAGTTTTAACAACATAGCGTTCCTTGTGCTCGGAAATTACTCTTCCGACTTCAAAAGAACCAAGATCATGCTCCTTTCGGTAATGTTCCAATTCTATAGTATATCCTAAATCTTCAAGTGTCATTTCTTTTTATTTGGATTAAGTGCAACGGGGCTTCATGTTGGGCTACGCCACACGAAGCCTTATTTATTAGCGGCAGTTTAATTTTTCTTCAGCTTGTTTGATAATTGTTTCTGCTTTTTCCCGAAACTTAATTTCACTCTCAAATATTGTTTTTCCGCCTATGTCTTCTCCCATACTTTTCCAAATGCCATTGCAGTTATAAAAATACCACATTCCATATCCAAAAGAATCAAGGTATGCGTTGTTTACAACTCCAGCTATTTTGTTTTTGTAAATAAATATTTTTTCAAGACCAATTTTTAACACTTTATTCTTTTCTAGTTCGCTAATGTTTTCTTTATTCAATCTTAACGTTTTTATTTCAGAAACATACGCACTTATTGGCGATGAGCTTTCATTGGAATCTAACAGGTCCATAATTTTCTTTTTTATGGATTGAGAGGAATAAGAGCCTACTGGAAGAGCATTTTTTCTGAGTAAAATTTCAGATTTGAGTTTAGCTTCTTTTATTTCTCCTTCTTCAAGATTTACAAAATACGAGTTATGTATGTCACTCTGGCTGATAAATTTTACTGCTTTCCCATTTTTGAAAAGGATTCCGGCTAACTCATCACTTGCATAACCCGGATTCATTTTCCCATCTTTAATCATTTGATGATATAAATTTTCCCTTGATTCTTGTGAATAGTGAGGACAATTGCTATAAGGCAAAAAACCTAAACCTTTGACAATACTTAAATTAAGGGGGCGTGAATCACTGATTCCGTTCTGAAACCAACATATTGAACCAGCACTTCCTCCTGACAAAATAATTCCATTTTTTAAAGCTTTCTCCAAAATGGTGTCGATTCCTTGAGCTTTCCAAATTCCAAGCATATTCAAGGTATTGCCCCCGCCAACCACAATCGCATCAGAATTAAGAAGAATATCTTCAAATGATTGATTCTTCTCAGAGGAACTTACCCATACTTTTAGAATTACGGTATCTAATTGCAAGGTATTACATATATTATCCCAATATTTAATATTGTCCGGATTGTCTCCACATGCAGTTGGCAGGTAACAGATTTTGGGATGTTCTTTTTTTGTCAAATCTGCTACATACTGGACGAACTTAGTGTTAATGTCTCCTCCCCAAATAAAAATAGTCTCATTTTGTTTGACTGTATTTTCTTGTGCTTTCAGGCCCTCAATTCCAACGAAAGTAAAAAGTAAAAATATTAGTAAAGTAAATGCGCTCTGTTTCATATTTGTTTCTTTTGTTTTAATTTCCACGCAGGGGTTTGTACATGTTGTCGGGGCGGATTTCGGAGAGCGTTCCTGTCCGGCAGCTGGCGGACACGGAACTGCGATGCGAGAATCCGTAGTTGGCGTACCACCGAACCCCGCCCTGCAATATTTATTGCGTTAGCATCCGCGTTTTATTCTTTCAACTTTTTCATTATCATTTTATCGTCTGGCAAATATTTTTTGTATTTCTTCGGCAAATCTTTTGTCAATTGATATTCTGCAACTCCGATTGGTTTGTTTGTCGTCCTCAAAGCATATTCAACTTCTAAGTTGTCTTTCTCTGCACAAAGCAATATTCCAATTGATGGATTTTCATTTTCTGTCTTTTCTGTATTATCTAAAACTTCGAGGTAGAAATTCAATTTTCCTGCATATTCAGGTTTAAACTCTCCAACTTTTAATTCTACTGCGACAAGGCATTGTAATTTTCGGTGATAAAACAAAAGGTCAATGAAATACTCTTTATCACCTAATTTTAATTTGAATTGATTCCCGAGAAATGCAAACCCAGCGCCAAACTCCATGATTACATCCCGAATCTTTTCAATCATTTTGTTTTCAAGTTCCCGTTCTTTTATACCTTCTTTTAGTCCGAGGAATTCAAGGTTATATTCACTTTTTAATGCTTCGTCTGCTTGTTCTGAAAGATATTCAGGTAACACGGTTTTAAAATTATGTGTTTTATTTTCGGATAATGCTCTTTGGTATGCTTTTGCCTTTATTTGATTTAGCAAGACATTCCTGCTCCATCCATATTCTTTTGTTGCAGTTAAATAGAATTCAGCTTCTTTGTCGTCTTTGATTTTTGCTAATATTAGCAGATTTTGTCCCCAAGGAATTTCTGCGACAAGCTGTCGCAGTTTTTCATTGGTTGAATAACGTGAATAAAATCGCCTCATATCCCAGAGATTTCTTGCAGAATATCCATCGCTTCCCGGAAAATCTTTTTGTAAGTCATTTGATATTTTTTCAACAACTGATTTCCCCCAACCTTCTTCTTTTTGTTTCTCTAAAATTATCTTTCCAATTTTCCAATAAAGTTCAATATGTTCCCTGGTTATGGTTTTTACAACTTGAAATCTTGCAGTTTGGATTTCATGTCTTATTAATTCGAGAGTTCCTTTGTAATCTTTGTTAATCATCCGATTATTTTAATGGTAAAAACCAAAATTAGTCAATTTTATGTCACTCAATTTTCTTCTTTTCAACATGGTTGGTAAGGGTTGACACATGTTGTCGGGGCGGATTTCGGAGAGCGTTCCTGTCCGCCAGCTGGTGGACACAGAACTGCGATGCTAGAATCTGCAGTTGGCGTACCACCGAAACCCGCCCTGCAATATGTACTGTGTTAACGTGCGTTATTTTTCTTATTTATCAGATTTACGATTATTTTTATAATTGTATCCTTTTCTTCTGTCTTGCTGACAGCTACCATTAATGTCAAGGCAACTAGAGCGTTGTCTGCAATTCTCTTTTCTCCATTTTCGTGATAAAGTATTCCATTTCTTTCCAGGAAGTACAGAAATAAGAAAGCCGCAATTCTTTAATTGCCGTCTGAGAATGAATGGTTTTTTGTCACCAAATAAAGCAGGTTTGCAGCTTTTTCTTCAATGCTTGGATATAAATCTTTTTCGTCAAATGTTTGGTAAATTGTTGAAACTGAACTTTTAAGGGATTTGTCCTTTTCTCGACCGAACAATTCACTGTTCCCATATTTCTGTTTTACCAAATTAATTTGTTTAATTGCTTCGTCGTAAGTAAGTTGGTATTTTTCTTTTCCTGAAGTTTCCTCAATTTTTAAAGTCTGATAGTCGTATTGGTCTAAAATGTCGAGGGCAAAAGCATAGTCTGAAATTATTTTTAGTAATCCGATACTTTCCCCACTCGATAATTCTTTTTGATTTACAATGTTTCCTAAGATTTTTACTGATTCCTTTAATTCCAGCAATTGTTCATTTTGTTTAGATAAGCGTTTTTCGTTTATTGAAAATCCTTTTATTAAAAAGTCTTTTAAAATTTTGTTTGCCCAAATTCTGAACTCGGTTCCTCTCTTCGAATTAACACGGTATCCGACAGCAATAATTACATCAAGGTTGTAAAATTTTATTTTTCGTTTTATTTCACGGTCACCTTCTTTTTGAACTTGTGCAATTTTTGCACAAGTTGACTTTTCATCAAGTTCTTCAGATTTATAAATATTTGAAATATGTCGGTTAATAGATGTCCTGTCGGTTTCAAACAAAGATTCAAGTTGATATTGATTTAGCCAAACTGTATCATTATCAAGCTGAACTTCAATTTCTGTCTTTCCATCTTTTGTCGTGAATATTTGAATTTCGGAATTATTCATTTTTGTTTTTTCTCAAATATAGCCAATCTTTAAGTGATTTTTTTTCATAATGCACGGTAACATCCATCTATATCTACCAGGTATCTTTTTATCTTCCTTGTGGGTTCCAAAAGATAACCATAGCCCTTCGTTCTTTTGAGCTAAAGATACCTCTAAATTCTGATGTGATAGATTTTATCAAAACTGGTTTGATTATGTGCATTAAATGTAGGGGGCTTTTTTGGAAATTCAAAAAAATGAATAGATAATTCAGCCATAAGTTTAAAAAGCAATTTTTAATGTTTCAGGTGGAAGATAGAGGAGGAAGATAGGATATTGAAAATATAATATATAATATAGAAGATTTGGATTTCAGATTGCCGCCCCCCTCCCAACCTCCCTCCAAATCGGGCTACTCTTTATACACATTTTTTGACAGGTAAAAATTTTCTGTTATCATATTGAATTTATCCAGTCCCCTTTTAAAAGTGATTGGGCCCGGGGGAAGAGAGCGTATATCTGAAATCATTTCCTATCTCCATGTGCCTACCAGATCCCTCCTTCGTCGGGATGACGATTATTTGAAGGAGTTAAGAAAAAGCGGCGCGGCACACCATAATGATTTTAAAAGGCGTGCCGCGCCGCTTTTCCTAAATCAGCCGGGAGATCGTCATCCCGGCGCAGGCCGGGAAACGTCATCCCGGCGCAGGCCGGGATCTGCAAGCTATTTGCAGTGACGCTTACAAAACAAAAAAGTAAGAATTAATATATGTCCATCCTACAAAACGTAAATCTGAAATATATATTTTTTTTTACTCTGGCAGGGTGTTTTGCGATTAAAAATGGCTCAGAAACACCTACTTCGGCCCCATCCAGATATTATTTTCCCGGTTCACATCCGGCAAGGCATTTTCAGGATCAAGAATTACACGGTCAATTTTACTCGTCGAAGCATATTTGAAAGACCAGGTAGCGCCACGTTGCCATATTTCAACGGGCAATTGAATGCTTTCGGATTTTCCATTGCTTTGAACAAGTTCTGCAATGACCGGCATGATCATTTTGCCCTGGTTTTTAATTGTAATTATTGAACCATGGGATGGATTATTGTCAACATACTGAACCTTAGTGATTGCCTGATCCAGTGTCCAGTCAGTAAAGAACCATTCTTTCCAGAACCAGTTTAAATCTTCACCGGTAGCATTGTTCATGAAATGGAAAAAGTCGTAAGGTGTGGGGTGTTTATATGCCCAGGCTTCGGTGTATTTCCTGAAAGCATAATCAAATCTGTCGCTGCCTATAACAACATCCCTGAGAAGTTTAAGTCCGTAAGATGTTTTCCCATAATAAATGAAAAAACGTTTCGTGCCCATGGCATCCGGCAATAACATAAGTGGATCGTGGTATGAGGGCAAGCTGTCCACATTGAGCATTGACCAGTAATTCGGATTAAACAAAGTATCATCCTTTGCATATTCGCCATTATTAAAAATGGCGGTAGCCTGATAGTTTATAAACGTATTGAAGCCTTCATCCTGCCACATATACCTTCTTTCGTTTGAACCAACAATCATCGGGTACCAGTTATGGCCAATTTCATGTGCGATTAAAAACCATAATTCACCTTTCTTTTCAGTGTAATTATTGAAAATCATTCCGGGATATTCCATTCCTGTCACAATTCCTGCTACACTTACTGCATGGTTCCATGGGTATTCAAAATAATTCTTCGAATAAATTTCAATGCTTGCTTTCAAATATTCTGTTGATCTTGTCCAGGCAGTATCGCCCACAGATTCAACAGGATAAGCCGACATAGCCAAAGATTTTCGACCGGAAGGAAGGTTTATTTTGGAAGCGTCCCATATAAATGCTTTAGAAGCAGCCCAGGCAACATCCCGGGTATTCTGCATTTTAAAATGCCAGGTAAGGTCGCCTTTAGTCGTTGGACGTATTTCAGATTTACCAATTTCATCTTGCTTAATAATGAACACTGACTTATCACTTTTTGCTGCTTCCGCAAGTCTATTTATTTGATTTGTCGTTAAAACCTGTTCAGGGTTTTGCAGGTCGCCCGAGCCAAAAACTATCATTTCGGAAGGGGCAGTAATATAATAATCATAATCTCCATATTCACAATAAAATTCACCAAGGCCCAGATAGGGTAAAGTGTTCCAGCCTTCCACATCGTCATAGACGCACATTCGCGGATACCATTGGGCTATTTCATAAATCACACCATTTTTGGTATACAATCTTCCTAAGCGGTCAGCGCCATGGGCAGGAATGGCAAAGGAATAAGTCACTTTTATTTCGATTTTGTCACCTTCCGGCTTCAACGGGCTTTTTAAGCGAAGCTGCATCCGGGTATCAGAAATTACCGGGTCAAGTTTGTAAGTAGCAGCCTTGTAAGTTACAGTTACATCAGCAATATGATAACCTCCTTCAAATCCGTCTCCATCAAACCTGTCGCCTGAGATAGCCGTTGCGGCAAGGCCTCTTGATGCCGGATTAAATAAGTTTTGATCCAATTGCAACCATAAGTAATCCAATTGATCCGGACTGTTATTGGTGTAGGTAATTGTCACATCGCCTGAAACGCTGGTGTCTTTTTCGCTCAAGGTGGCATGGATCAGATAGTCGGCCCTGTTTTGCCAGTACATCGGACCCGGACTTCCATCTGCAGAACGATAAACATTTCCTGCTGGTGGGTCAAAGCCAGGTAAATAAAAATCATGAGGATCGTATTTTACATCGCCGGTAACCGGATTTTGTGCAATTAAGATATATTGGCTTAACAAAAGCACACAGAGTAATAGGATCTTTTTCATTGACTTGTTTTTAAAAAACTAAAAAACCTGAGGAAGCAAATTCCCTTAAGGATTTTGCCGAAACAGATATATAAACCTCTGAAAATGAAAAAGGTTTTTAAAAATGGCAGGAAAAACTGTTCTTTTAATTAAAAGCCAAACAGGAGGGGGCGGTATGGCCGGAAGATACATCATACTTATTGACGGGTTACGGTAACGGTAAATTGTATGAGTAGTGGCAGATTGCGTGGTACTTTCCTGTCAAACCGCTACGCAGTTTGAGCGGGCTACAAACCTTGATATTTACCACATCGCCTGCCATTACTTATACAAAATGTTATGCTGCGTTTATTTTAATTTTCAACTCGGAATAATATTCAGCACAAGAAAAGATGTAGAAAGTAAAACAATTAGAGATTGTCTTTGTCAATTCAGCAACAGTCCAATCGTTTGCACCATGAGTATCATTATTGCGATAATAATAAACAGACTGAATTTGTTTACCAAATTTAAAAGCTCTGGCTGTTCTCTCATCTTTAAATCTTTCCTTAGTAGGGTCTAGTTTATTTAGCTTTTCAATAATATCACCTAAACCTTTTTTATGAGTTTTAATCCTGTTGTAATCAGTCTGATTCACAAACCATAAAATCTTCTTAAGCAGGGGATCTGTACTAGTTAGAAATTGCTTTAAGAAATTTAACTTATCTATGTTATCTGTGGAATCAAAATAATACTTTTTCATGTTTCCTAAAATTCTCTCAGGAAGACCTTGAAATTCTTTTTCTGAAGTCTCTTTTAATAAGAATTCATAAAACAATTGAATTGAATCAGCAAGAGATTGAGAATAATTTGGTGAAGTAGAATGGTTAAATGCTCCTGAAATATCTCTTTCTAATTTTTTACTTACCTCTCTCCAATGATATTGATCTATGGATATCTTTACATTAGAGTCTTGACTCCTAAGAGTTATCGAGAGTTTAGAAGAATCATCTTTGATAAAATACTCCTCTTGTTCAAATAATTTATAGAAAGAAACTCTTGAAAATCTCTTATCAAGAGGTCCAAGATCTTTAATTATTTTGGAAGCCAGTTCCCTTTTATCTTTCTTTTTATCAAGATATTTAATTATCAAGGTTCTTTGTTCTATTCTATGTTCTGGTTCGGTTGTATTTAAACGTTTTTTACGACTTAAAAAGGCGAGATTAGAATATTTTTGTTTCCACTCTGGAAGAATCCATTTATTTCCAACAACTTTAAGACAATCTCTACCAGTAATTGCTCTCACTGATTTCTCCTTAATATTTGGCCTTTCTATTGAAATTATTTGATAGATTTCTTCATATGTTGAAGGTTTATTTAGCTTGTAAAGTGCATTTTTTACTAAAATCTCCAACTTTTCAGTGTTTTTATTCCATTCTTTTAAAGTCCAAAAGCCTGATTTGGCCATGGACACAAACCGTTTATCAGCAGCAATTGCTAAACTATGCCTATCATAGATTTTTGATGTGCCAGTGTGTGCGAGTCGATGGTTGATTTCGGATACTATATCATCAATATACATCTCATCACCTTTTTCTAATAAAACTCTGTACGCCCGATCAGCAGCGCTAGAAAGATATTCAAATTTTACCTGAAAAAAAGTTTGGTCATTTGAATCAAGTATTTCAATTTCAGGAAGAAGATAAAGAGCATCTATAATTTGAGTGTTTTGTAGTGTTTTGTATGCTTTTTTTATTTCTATTACAGCATGCATTTCATTTAGAGGAATAATCTTTCTCTTTAAAAGCCGCAAAGTTTTTTCTGCTGTATTGAGGAAGTTTTTTTTGTTATTTCCATCCACCACTATTATGTCAGCTATAGTAAAGTTTGACTCAACTTTCCCACATTTTGAAAATCCAAATACATCTATCAATAAATCAATAATTTCTTTGTAGTCGGAGGCATTCTTACAAGAATATTTATCCCTAAAAGTTTCGATTAGTTCGTCAAAGGAGAATCCTCTTCTCGTAGACAAAAATTTTTGAATTTCTGTGAATTCAGCAGATACACTCTTTCTAATTTGACATCTCAATTCAATGTTAAATTCACCTTTGAAAATTCTTTGAATCTCTTCCAACAAGATTGATTTTAGTTGTCTAATACGTTCTCTTGTAAGTGAGTAATAGTGAGCTAAATCACTCATAATATATTTATCAGCATTGTTTAGCCCATATAGATGATTGATTATACCCCGATGAACAGGTGTCAATAAAAGATTTAGATAATCAGTTATAACTTCTGATGCCACATCTAAAAAATTTGAGGATGAAATTATTGTATCATTTACAGGCAAAAAATGAGTCTTCGTGTTTTTTATTTGGATGTTGGCAAACCTTTCTATGTCATTTCTAATTTGTTTTTGAAATTCACATAGTTTATCAATGATTGTTTTCCCGATTCCACGTCTATGGCTAAACTCGTCGATGTCAATTGAAAGAACTTCTTCCAAGTTTTTAATGTCAAATGTTTCTAACTTGGCGGTTAATAAGGATGGAATTTCTTCCTTAATGTTTTCTATCAATATTTCAGTAGCGTTCATTTTTGCTTATGTTAATGCCCCGTAACGGTTGGTACATGTTGTCGGGGCGGATTTCGGAGAGCGTTCCTGTCCGAAGGACACGGAACTGCGAAACGAGAATCCGCAGTTGGCGTACCACCGAACCCCGCCCTGCAATATGTACTGTGTTATGCAGCGTTTTTTAATTTATCCATGCTTCAATTTTAATCCTTAATTTTTGCTGAAGTTCATCCTCATTTGTATAAATGATATGTGGGTAATGATTTGTATCAAAATGCGTATTTAAAAAATCTTCTTCCCGACACAAATAAATTACGGGGCGCTTTAATCCTAACGCAAATCCCGCTTCAAAATAAACACCATGTTTATGTTGAGTGAAGTCAGCAACCAGAAATCTGCTTTTTTTTATTTCAGCTATCAATGCATCGTTTATTGTAACATCGGAATCAAAATGAATTTCATCAATAAGAATTGGTTTAAAGCCTGCCTCTTTAATTGCAGCTTTAATTGCTTGTCTTGTATTATTTAATTCTTTAGAGAAAGACATCGCAACGAAACACTTGTCAGATTTTACACCAGATTCATTTATCTCAATTACTTTGGATAATCCTTTGAACGTAATTTGAATACCTGAAAGTCCTCGCCCATCCTTACTTGAAACATCAATGCCATCAATTAATCCTTGACTCTTCAAAGTGAACAAGTAGAAAACCATTTCATCATAATTCTTAAAATATAGTCGCTTTGCTAGGTTTTGTCTATCTTCTTTGTCCGAAAAATTAATGTATGAGCCTTCATATTCTTGTAAAGAATGTAAATAGACTAAAAGGTGAGCGATTTTTTCTTCTGGTGTTTTTGGAACAATTGCATTTCTTATAATTGCTTCCAATTTTTCGTTGTCTAATACTGGGGATGTTTTTACTGAGTAGAATTCTGTACCTAGTTTATCATTCAAAATTAGACCTTGCAGAATATATTTGTTAGATTCTACAAAATCACTATTCGTGTGATTAAATCCAAATCGAAAAAGAATATTCTTACCATTAACTTGGATAACATATTCCACCAAATCCCAGCTTGATGGAAAATTTTCTGTCAATAATCCTGTAACATGACAAGTTTTAGGTGGTGGCATTATTCCCATTGTATTCTTATTTTAAAATGCTGCATAACGGTGTATAAAAGTACCAGGTATCTTTATCTCCGCCCAATAAGCCCTGAAAAGGTGGCTTTATCCTGCCATTACAGAAGGATAAAAGTACCTGCGATTGATTTCAGGGTGAATTTATATGACCTGGCCTTTTCATGAACGAAAGGTCGGAATAAATTTTGGAAAGAAAAAAATTTATTCGTTTAAGATTGAAGGATATAGCATTGAATTTCAGATTTCGAATGCACCTTCGAAGCCAGAGCATCGTCAATCCGCTCCGCATTGGCCGATAGCTGCCCGATTTTCGAAAATTGACAGCTCATTTCTTACGATCCCAACTGCTGACTGCTGACTACCGACTGCCAACTGCTGACTGCTGACTCTCCCCTATTGCTTCAGCGCTGCTTTCGAGAAAATATACTCCGGGATATCCTGGTCGAACTTCACGCCGGTCATCTTAAACTCGGTGCCGTCGCCGTCCTTCAGCATGTCTTTGTAAACTATTGTTGTAGGAAACCAGCGGCCCTGGATCTTTTGGACATCGCTCAGGGTGGCGCGCTTCAGCAACTGCCCGCTCTTGGCGTAAAGTTCCTCCTTCAAAGGCACGAATCTTTCCTTGTCTATCCACTCCTTCCTCCTGGCATAGGCCACATCCTCGACTTTTGCTGTAAGCTCCAGTATATAGCAAGGCCTGCCCTCGAAATCTTCATTAGCTACAATCTTAGCATCGTAAATATCGGTTAGCTTGCGGTCGTCCATCATGTCCTCGTACGAAAGATCCGAGCCCATCACCGACTGCCGGAGCATATGGCCTGCTATCTGGATAATACGATCCGTCGCGGGAGAATAGATCCAGAGCTGGTCATCCAACTTCAACATCTTGGTCCCATCTTCACGTGCCGGCGACAAATATTCTGTGAAGGATTTTTCATTGCCTACCGTATAAGATCTCGAAGTAATGGTACGGCTGTTGCGTTTGCCGTGTATGATCATAGTGGATTCGAAAACCCTGTTTTTGGAGGACATATTCTGATCCACCTTCTTCAGGATCTCTTCGGCATTTTCCTGGCCAAAAACTGCCAGGGAAATCATTGCCAGGACTATTGTTATTGTACTTTTCATTTTTATTCTTTTATTCTTTTTCTCTCACTACTCACTACTCACTACTCACTTTTCACTCTATCATGCCTCCAGCTCCTTAAACAACTGTGCCGTCTTCCGCTTATAAATTCCTATTCCCGACAGGGCGGTGCCTATCACCATGGAAATGACGCCGGGGATAAATCCCAGGTAGAAATCCACCGGGGTGATATGCGCCCTGATCTTTGCCGGCATCATGATGGAAGATCCCTTCATCATGGAACTGATGTCTATGCCATAAGTCTGTATCAGCCAGGCAACGGAGAGACCCAGGGCTGTCCCGAGTATAGAGCCCATAATTCCTATCATCACCGATTCAGCGATCATGGAAAAATACACATGCCTTTTTTCTTCACCCATGGCAAGCCTGACGCCTATCTCTCCATAACGCCTGAGTCCGCCTAACAAGCCGGCATTCCATAATACCAGCGACATGGCTATCATAAAGACAAGCGTCACGATCAGTGACATGCTCTTCGACATATCCACGAACATGGCCATATTGTCCTGGTCCCTCAAACTGACCATATAAGGTGAATATTCATCACTTTTATTATAATATTCCGAATTGAATTTATCTACCAATTGCGCAGCTTTTTCCTGGTTATAATAGCCGGATTTGAAAAAACCAAGAATTTCGCCTGTTGCATCCTGCATGTCGAGGGCCTTCCTCACATCCCCTATATCCGCGATGATGGTCCCACGGTCCAGGGCTTCAGCCCCAAACCTTACAGTTCCGCTTACATGAAAGTTATACAAAGCCATGCTTCCATTCATAGTAGAACCTATCAAAGTGACTTCATCTCCCGGATTGACTTTCAGTTTTTGCGCAAATTCATCGCTCAGAAGCACATCCCCCGCTTTTGCAGGCATAGAGCCACGCACCAGTGCTTTGGATAGACCGAGGCGTTCATTTTCACCGCTTTTACCTGAGAGGAGATCCAGGCCCATTCCCATAGCCGGCCCCTGGGCGCGGGTTTCCCCATTCTTATCAGGGGCATCGATCAAACCGGCAAAACGTATCCTGGGAGCCCAGTCCATATCGGGGAATTCCTTGGAGATCTTTGCCAGGAGTTCATCTGAATTCATCAGGGCCAAATCATTAGGCAACTGGTGAATATCTTCAAAATAAGCCCTGGTCATGACCTTCACATGACCGGTTGAGAATTTAGCGTTCAGTTCAATGGAATCGCCCATCACACCGCTCACATAGGCGTGCATGAATACACAAAGCATCACGCCCGTGGCCACGACCAGTATGGGCAGCAAACTTCTGCCCCTGTCCCTTATCAAACCTTTAAACAAAAATCTTATCATTGGATTTTCCCCCTTAAAGCTTCAGTTGGATTCATCTTAGCTATTTTCCTGGAAGGCCAGAAACTTACCACTGTGGTAGTCAGCATAACAATAAGTATGGTTGAAATTACAAGCCCGCCGCTATAAATCGGGTACAGGGTCTGGGCCATGGCTATACCGTAACTACCGGAATCTACAGGCAGGGTCCAGCCCGTTTTCGCCTGCCAGAGCAGGAAAGGAATGCCGTAAATTGCCGCGACTACAGCGGCAAGAATTGAATACATGGCCCCTTCGGTTGTAAAAAGCCAGACTACTTCCCATTTTGTATAACCCAGTGCGACATAAGTGCCGATCTCCTTCTGGCGGCGAAAAATTGACAGGACCTGGGTATCAAAGATAGCCAGCATGGCCAGAAGCAGCAGTATGATATAAAAGATGGATTGCCCTACCGATTTAGTCCGGATGATATCGTCCAGATCAGCAGTCAGGTCCTTCTGCGTTTTAAGGGTCCAGCCACTGATTCCGGCTTTTGCCTCATCGGCATTCCGGAAAGTCAGTATGGTGGCTTGTTCCGGCATCAACAGCATAGATCTGAGTTTTTCGAGTGGGATCCAAACCTGGCCCCCGTCAACCGATGGAACATTGGTGGAGAAGATATCGGTGATCACGATTTCAGCCGCATCAAAAGTTCCGTTTACATCCCGCCATTGCATGTTTACATAATCTCCTGTCTTGAGTTTATTGTCACGTGCCATGGCAGTACCTATGATGGCCGGGATAGCGCTTGTATTTGTGTCCAGCTTTGCGGTCGGTAATTTCAGTAAACTTTGGCGGGGATTTATCCCCTTTATAAGTATGGTCTGCATTCTTCCTCCGGGATAAATAGTCCCCTGGGTGATCAGTTCAGGTACTATATTCCCCTTTTGCACCCCTTCTTCAAGTTCAGCCGGAATGGGGCCATGGCTTTCATTCAGGGTAAAAGGATCGTAGGGATCATAGTTTTCATGCCAGAATTGCCCGGAACCGATTTCCCAGTTCTGCATATCGGTTTTTGCCTGGTGGTCCCATCCAACCAGAATGCCCTTCATCCAGATGATCACCACGAAGGAGAAGGACAGGACAATCACGTTCAGCCAGGTCCTGAGGCCTGCGCCGATCAGGTTCCTGTATGCCAGTTTTAATGCTATCGTTATTTTCATGGGATTTTAGTTTGAAGTGATCTCATCCTTATCAAGTCTACCGTCCAGCAAATAAATTTTCCTGCGGAGATAACTGATTACTTTTTCGTCATGGGTTGCAAAGAGGAAAGTGGTATTCAGTTCTTTGTTCAGCTTTACCATGGTTTGAAGGATATTGTGTGAATTGGCCGCATCCAGGTTGGCCGTAGGTTCATCGGCCAGCACCAGGGAAGGTTTCTTCACCATGGCACGGGCAATTGCAACACGCTGGCATTCCCCGCCCGACAATTGGGGCGGCTTGGATTTGACTTTATCTGTAAGGCCTACCCACTCGAGGGCATCCATCACCATCTTCCTTCTTTCAGTTCCTGAATAATTCAATAATAAAAGAGGGAATTCAACATTCTCGAACACGGTATGCACCGCCAGCAGATTATAGCTCTGGAAAATGAAACCCAGGCTTTCTTTGCGAAGCTGTGCTGCTTCCTTAGCTGAAAGTGAACCTATAGAATGACCCAGTACAATGGCCGAGCCTTCTGAAGGAGTATCCAGAGAACCGACTATATTCAGCAAGGTAGTTTTACCCGAGCCGCTGGGCCCTACCAGTCCTGCAAATTCCCCTTTCCCGAATTCCAGGTTAATGCCTTTCAGTGCGGTAAACTTCGACTTTCCCATGGGAAAAGATTTGCTCAGGTTTTCAATTTTAATGATTGAGGAATTCTCCATTATTTTATTTATTAAGAATGAAGTTTAATGTTTTTTAGAATGAAGATTTTCTTCATTTTATATTAATAATTATAAACAAACATAATTTGCACCCCGCTCCCGGCATAGAGGTTTTGACCTGTACCCTGGGCGGGTATCCTGTAATTTTTCGGATTGATATATCCCATCAAATACAAGGAAAACTTATTGAATTGCCTTTGCCAGTTCACAAAATTGTACATGGCCTTATTTGTCCAGTCATAATAAATGATAGCGCTGACATTATCGAATATCCCCACCGGATAAGACAAATTGAGCATGGAAAAAGTTGTAGACTGACTGAATTCAAAGGGCTTTTCATCGTAAGCCGCCAGAAGCTGTTCATAGATAACATTCAATCCGTTTCCGATTCCGAAGGTATAATCCGCCCCCACATTCATAATTTCCTGGTTAGTATAGATTCCAACATTTCTGCCCTTATGGACCCAGGAAGCCTCCACCCAGCAACCTATAATGAGATCGAATTTGGCATCCAGGCCCAGACGGTTTTCAGGGATTTCCGCATACTGATAAATAGTATCGACAAGGCCTCTGCTGTCGGCCATTCTGAAGTGATAACTCAGGGCCGCCTCCCCTCTTGGCACCGGGACCTGCACCCTGCCGCCGGCCTCGGGAATATCTTTGCTGGTCTTCATCATCTCCCATCCCTTTGGCTTATTATTGCCATATAGCACCCAGGCCCAAAGGTTGGCATTATTCAGAAAATAGTAACGGGCGAGAGCTCCATAAACCCCGTCGGTAAGGTGCAATGGATCACGGGGATCGATCTGGTCGAACCACATAAGGGGTCTCAAAAGGGTAGCCGAGCCAAAGTTGATTTTCTGCAATCCCACTCTAAATTCAAACTGCCGGCTTGAATACCGGGCCCATAGCCTGTAGGGTTTGATAGTTCCGTCGCTGCTGGTTGAGTCAAAGGGTCTCAGACCTATATCGCCAAAAATATTGGCAGAACCTTCAAAATCTATCATATGGTGTTTGGGAAGGAAAAGCTGGTAATTCAGCTGAGGGATATACCGGCCACCAGCCATGAGAGGCAGGCTGTTGGACGGATTGTAATGCAGCCATGCCGAAATTTGCCCGCTGAACCTCAGTGAGTCAGGCTTTGCGATGCTATCATTCCGGGCTATCAGAGTTCCACCCGTAAAAAGCATAATGAGCAATAATATGTATGGCTTACTATTCATCCTTTTTGTCTGACCGGGGCAATACGCCATAAAAAAACAGATTCACTATTTCTTTAATAACCTGCGACATATCCCCATTGTACATTTCCATAAGCTTATCATCCAATATCATATCCATCATAATCTTATTGAAATAAATAATGAAATCCAGCTTAATGTCTTTTCTCAACCATCCTTTTTCAATAGCCAGTTTATAGTCGCCGATCACAATCTGCATGGCTTCATTCGCCTTTGCTTCCCAGAATTCTTTCAGTTCCGGCAGCTTATCACTGAAGACATCTTTCACAAATTCAGCGCTCATCTCAGCCGAGGCTTTGAACTTTTCGATAAGCTGCTTGCGGATCTTCTCCTCATAGGGAATATCCTCTTCCATAATATCGAAATACTTCTGCATCCCTTCTTTAAAAAGCTTATCAAGTATAGTCCGTGCCAGTTCGACTTTATTGGGAAAAAAGCGGTAAAAGGTCATTTTGCTGACCCCGGCCTCCCTGCAGATCTCCTCCACACTCACCCGCCTGACCCCGTGTTTCCAGAACAGGCTGATGGGCGGTATCGAGGATATCCTGGTATTTTTGATTATCTGAAAAATCTTCCATTTTATACTAATTTTCTACAAATATACGTTTTTTATATTTTAAAACATTATTCGTATATTTTTTATTTTTTATTATCGTACGGACAGGTCGCCCCCAAATATAAAATCCCATATATCCAATCAATTGAACTACCTTTGCCGCCATTATACAAAAATATGACATTCAAAGAATTAGAAATAATAGAACCTATCCTGAAGGCCCTCGAGGCTGAGGGATATACAAATCCAACACCTATACAGGAACAATCCATTCCAATTCTCCTCAGCGGAAAAGACTTATTAGGCTGTGCCCAAACAGGCACGGGCAAAACGGCCGCTTATGCAATTCCTATCCTCCAGCATCTTTATCTTGATCCTCCCCAAAGGAATAGCGGCCCCCGTAAAATCAGGGCCCTCATTGTAACCCCGACCAGAGAATTAGCAATACAGATTTCCGACAGTTTCGCTGCCTATGGAAAATTCACAGGAATTAAAAATACTGTCATTTTCGGCGGCGTGAAACAAGGCGCCCAAACAGAAACCCTTCGCAGAGGCGTCGACATTTTGGTGGCAACCCCCGGACGTTTACTTGACCTTATGGACCAGGGCTATATCTCATTAAAGGATGTAAAATATTCTGTCCTGGACGAAGCCGACCGTATGCTCGATATGGGTTTCATTCACGACATACGCAAGATCATCGCGAAATTACCTTCCAAGAGACAATCGCTGTTCTTTTCAGCAACCATGCCACCTTCTATCGTAGAACTTTCACGCAAGATTTTAGGCAATCCTGAAAAAGTGAGTGTGACACCTGAACAGTCGACCGCTGAAAATGTATCCCAGGCTGTCTATTTCGTGGACAAGAAAAGCAAACCAAAATTATTGGTTCACCTTTTACTCACTGAACTTATGGATTCGACCCTCGTATTTTCACGGACCAAGCACGGTGCCGACAGGATCGCAAAATACCTTGGGAAGGCAGGCATTAATGCGGAGGTCATACACAGCAATAAATCCCAGGGGGCGCGCCAGAGGGCCCTGGGGAATTTTAAAAGCGGACATACCCAGGTCCTGATTGCAACCGACATTGCAGCGCGTGGTATTGATGTGGAAGAATTATCCCAGGTGATCAATTTTGATCTTCCGAATATCCCCGAAACTTATATACACCGTATTGGCAGGACCGGACGGGCAAGCTTAAGCGGGATGGCTTTATCATTCTGCGATGAAGAAGAAAGGGCCTACCTGAAGGATATCCAGAAGCTGATAGATCAGACCATCCCTGTAATTAAAGAACACCCTTTTCAAAACGAAAGAACAGAGAAACGTTCGCTTGTACAAGCTAAACCGCAAAAAGCACGTCCTGCAGTCCGGGAAGCCGCCTCCGGAAATGGTAATTACCGGAAAGCGCAAAGGACAGAATCCAGAAGACGCTATTAATCAATAGTTTTTTTAGAGATGATTTTGGAAGTTCTCATCGGGTTGTCAGCAGCTTTTGCATTTTACTGGATAATCAGGACGAAGAAGATATTCCCTTCTATTATTAGTCTGGGGATGATTAGCGGTATTTTATTGGTAATATTCCTGCCCCCATCCCAAAATTTGCCAGGATATTATATTTATATGGGATTTGTTGCACTAGCTTTTATTTATGGTTTGCTTGTAAAAGAAAAGAATATATGGGCAAGAATTATAATCTGCCTGATGTCGGCAGCTATATTTGTCTATTGGCTATGGGTTATGAATCACTGGCACGGAAATGCAGTTTTGCTTCCTTTTGTAGCCATTATAGCCGGACTCACAGCCCTCATCATGAAGGTTAAACTTAAAAACGAATTAGGCTTTCTCACAATATTATTCGTGGATGCAATTGCAGTTATTATTGAGAACTGTATGAAGTCAATCTAGCAGATTTTCCTGTTAGATCAAGCATATAAATCATTTAGGCCAGTTCATAACCTGGCCCAATACAAACTAAAATAGAATTTATCTTTTCTGTACAATCAGATCATTCCCCTGTACCGCTTCAACTTTCGCCTCAAGTTCCGCCATTTTACCTTTGACTTCGGCCAGGGCATTGTTGTATTGATCGATGAGTTGTTGCTGTTGATCAATGATCTGCTGCTGGTTTTTGACTTTCATATCCAGTTCCTGGACAGCCTTAACCAGGGGCACCACAAACTCGGCATAGCGGAGTGAATACATGCCTTTCCCGTCTTTGGGCTTGACTACCCCACTGAAATTGTAACCCAGTCCATTTGCTGCACCTTCAACCTCCTGAGCTATAAATCCCGAGAATTTCATTTTTCCCTTTTCCAGTGCAGCTTTTTCGAGCCCTTCAGGAACTTTCTTTCCGAAGAAGGCCTGGATCTTCTCCACATCATAATTATAGGTCACCGGCCTTAAAGCATCGATAAAATCCAGTCCGGGCACATTCTCCTTAACATTGGTCTTGAACCGTCCGTCGGAAGCTGCCGACCAGTTGACAAAGCCGCCTATGACGCTTGTCGTGCTGTTGCCTATGCTTACTTCGTTATCGGCTGAAACACTTGACTGGTATCCGATAGCAATTGCGTTGGCATTGGCAACGGTGGATCCCTCACCTATCCCCAGGCTGTAATTCGCACTGATATTTACATCATAACCAATGCATACGGAATGCATACCTGTTATTGTATCCAGGTTACCCAGGGCCACGGTGTAATTTTTATTGTTAAATGAATTATAGCCGATACAAATGGATTGCTGGCCGGTGGTTTTAGCATTACTTCCGATTGCAATGGTGAAATCTTTATTGGAGTATGTATTATATCCCAAAAGGGTGACATCATCTCCATAAACATAGGAGGCAGCGCCCAGAAAAGTACAGCGGCTGAAATCCGTATTTCCGAAGTTGGCAAAGGCTCCTGCTCCTACATTATCCTCCCCCTGCCGGTTAGCAAAACCTGTTTGGTACCCCAGATAGGTATTGCGGTTCGCATCGTCGGTATGGTTAGTCCTGTTGTTCTCCCAGCCGGTCCTGCATCCCACAAAGGTGTTGTAATTGCCATATTCGGTATTGGCCCCTGCGCCCTGCCCCAGGAAAGTATTGGCGATACCCACACTGTTGTCTATTCCGGCCGAGTCACCCACCGAAGTGTTCCAGTATCCTGTGGTATTGTCAAAACCGGCTTCATGGCCCACGAATGTATTCCTGATGCCGGAGGTGTTATCATGACCGGCTGACTGGCCAAGAAAAGTGCAATAATCTCCGGTTGTTGCATTATAACCGGCTTCCTGGCCTACAAATGTATTGCGGTAAGCGGTTGTAACATGATTACCTGCCTTTTCACCAAGGATGGTATTGAAACCACCTGTAGTCAGGTTCTCGCCGGCCCGGGATCCAATACAGGTATTATAATATCCGGTAGAGGTACGGCCTGAATGATAACCTATGAATGTGCCGTAATAAGCGGTACTTGTCATGTCACAGGCTTCTGAACCTATTATTGTATTATAGGAATCATTGTCGAAACTATATCCGGCCCGGAAACCCAGCAATGTATTATCCGAACCGGTTGTAAGTGAAAAACCGGCCGAATCACCGATAATCACGGTGCGGTCGCTGGCGGTTATCATCCCCCCGGCCCCCTCTGAATTTTGGGTAACTGCATTCAGCGATGAATTCGGTATATAATTGTTATCCTGGGCCGTCAGCTTCACACTGACCGACAATGTAATCAGTAAAACAATAGCTGAAATATGTATTAATTTCTTCATTTTATTCATTATTAAAATTTAGACTTGACTTATTACTTACGGATACACCTGCAGCTATGGCCCGAAGTATCCGATATATTGTCGGGATCAGGGCCGCCATAATCCAGCCTCAGGGTGAAGGCATTGGTGGAGTCGGATTGTGTCCCGCTCCAGTATTTATAGGAATTGTCTTCCTCCAGTCCTGTGATCAGGTAAGATTGCTTGTACATGGCATTCAGCTCGTTCAGGTCGGGTAGGTACCAGTCGGTATAACCGAAGGCATCCAGGCTGGCGCAGATGGATTCAGCCTGCGACCAGTCGAGACCTGTGCCGTTATCCTGGGGATATACATAAAGATATGAACCGTGATAACGAATAGGAATGGGCTGGGCCGTATCGGGCACCGCAACCGCATCGTTCGGGTCGGCCCAACCGGCAAGACCATTGGTATCCGACACCAGAACCTTTCCTGCCCCCTGGTTCCCGTCTTCTATCTTTATATCTCCCACAACATGTAATTTGGCACCTGGTGAAGTGGTACCGATTCCCACATTTCCATCGGCAATAAGCTCGTTGTGAATGTTGAACTGGGAACTGGTGATATATCCTTTGTCAATGCCACCGATCTGGAGTCTCAGAAAACTGTCCCCGGATATTTTTGTATCGTTATTACCTACAAATTTCAGGTAGTTGTTAGGACTTTGTTGATGCAATATCCCCGAATTACTTCTAAGGAGAATATTCCCATCAATATCCAGTTTCTCGCTTGGATCGGTTACATTTATACCGACATTGCCACTATTGGATGCATAAATATTCACACCCGATTCGGTCCATTGCCCGGCGGTGTGGCCCACTTTTTCCCAGGCCGAGCCATCGTAATAATAAAAGCAGGAATCGTCGGTCACATATACCATGAGGCCCTTGGCAGGGGAAGATATGGTATACATTTCGGTAGTCGCGATACGTGGGATCAGGACCCCTTTATCGGTGCTTTTAATGTCCAACATGGCCGAGGGATCGGGTGTCGACCCGTCGGAATTGATCGCGACCTGACTGAAAACCGGCCGGTTTATCATGATCATTATCAAAATAAAAAGAGTAAAAATTCTTTTCATAAATAAAAGATTTGATGGGATTTATAATGAGATTCAGGTTTATAAATAGATGGTTACTTTCAGGTAAAGGGAAGGAAGAGACTGAAAATAATTTATTGTTGAATGCCAATATGATCTGATAGCATGACATGGGCGTTCAAAAGTAGGACATCCTTAATGCTCAGATTGTTATAGAACTGTTATATAATGTTACCGAAATGTTAAAAAACAACAGGCTGCCCGGGGACCAGGCAGCCTGCTTCAATCATGAATGATTAACATGCGCTGACTTTACTGCTTCCAAACTACCGGGCAGTTGACCAGTGCAGCACCTTGAGCCAGGATATTGGCGCTAGTAGCGGTTTGCCAGTTCATTACCATATTAAAATCGGCATTGTCATAAATATCCACATCCCAAAGTGGTGAATATCCGGCATCTTCAGGCTTGGCCATAATTACATTATGGGTTTGCATCGTACCGGGTTCTGTAACAAATCCTGAGGGCGGGCCACCACCTGTCATACCTGGGTTAATATTGAAACAGACCAGGATGTCAGCCGTAGGCACCTGCGCGGGGCCGGAAGCCGGAACGCTCACCATCAGGCTCTTCTCGAAAAAGCTGAAATAAAAGACCACTTTGCTTTTATACCAGCCCATGACAAGGCCCTTGTCTTCTGAAGTAGTGTAACGCATGGTGGCGGTCGAGCCTTCCGGTACAACCGGGCAATTCACAATGGTTCCGGTAGGCTGCACTGTGTAGCCGTTGGAGATTATTTCCTGGTAGCTAGTAACTACATTGGCTTTATAATCCGATGGCACAGTAACTTTGTAAACCTGCCAGAAATCATTATAACCCGCATCCCCGGGGATTACATCAATAATATTCAACTGTCCGTCGACTGGTGAAGATTCCCCATCACGGAACAGGACATAAATAGGAGCGGCCGAAGTCGGCATCACGTCAAAATTGTAATACTTTACCATCATCCCGTTCGGTCCCAGACCTTCAGTGATAAATGGGCTCTGGTCAAAATCGACAGGCATGTTAGCATCCGGTAAACCATTCGAACCATCCCTTACAAAGAGGGTCCCCGCCGACTGGCTGAACCGGTCGATAGAAGCTTTCGCAGCCGTGTTCGGGTCCTTGGGCTGAGGGCTCATATCCTTGTTGTCGTCTTTTTTACATGCCGCAAGGATCATCAGCGGCACGAACATCAATGAAATCAGTTTAGTTCTCGTTCTCATAAGGCTTTAATTTTTAATTGTTTCTGTCGACAAAATTAAGGTGGGGGTATCACGGGAGTATCACGGAAGGGTAAAGGATTTGTAAGAAAAGAAGTGTAGAATTTAGAGTGTAGAGTGTAGAGTGTAGAGTGTAGAGTGGGAATATAAAATTGAATATATGATATTGAAGATTGAAGATTGATTTATAATGGATCCCTACATAATTCGTCCTGTAAGGACGGCTGAAATTAGCCCCGACCTTCAGGTCGGGGTTGTGAGGATGCAGGCACAAACGCAAGTCCCTAAGGGACGACACACATTCAGTTCAAAGTTCAAAATGCAAAGGGCAAAGTTTAAGTTGAATAGTTATTAAGTTTTTGTTTGTTAGATTAGATTGGGTTAGGTTGGAAAGAGGAGATGTTTAAAATCGATTAAACACAATGATAATGCCCGTCCTGTAAGGACGGCTGAAATTAGCCCCGACCTTCAGGTCGGGGTTGTGAGGATGCAGGCACAAACGCAAGTCCCGAAGGGACGACACACATCCAGTTCAAAGTTCAAAATGCAAAGGGCAAAGTTTAAGTTGAATAGTTATTAAGTTTTTGTTTGTTGGGTTGGAAAGGGGAAATGTTTAAAATCGATTAAACACAATGATAATGCCCGTCCTGTATGGACGGCTGAAATTAGCCCCGGTTTTCAAACCGGGATTGGGGAGGATACACGCACAAACAAACCGCCTAATGCAAAAAGATAATTTATTAGTCAGATGAAAATTAGATGTAATTAAAAGCTGCTCATTAACGGATGAATAGACTGACAACCAACAACCAAAGACTGAAGACTAAAGACTTCCCTAATCAATCGGTAAAGAAAATGAAAAGCGCGTCACTGATCCTTTACTGCTCTGCACCTTTATAGCCACCTGGTGCAGGTCGAGGATCTTCTTCACTATAGCAAGCCCCAGGCCGGTACCTTCTATTCCCGATTTCTCTTTACTGACCTTATAATAGCGGTCAAAAATATGGGGGATATCCTGTTCTGCTATGCCCTCCCCGGTATTCTCAACATCCACCTCCACGGCCTTTTCCAGCTTTTTGACTTTAACTGTCACCTTGCCGTTTTCCGGAGTGTACTGTATGGCGTTGCTCATGAGGTTCTGTATCACCCTCTCCATAAGGGATATATCAGCCTCTACCATGGGCAATGACTGGGATATATCGGAATTAATTGAAATATGCTTCTTCTCGGCAAAGACTTCATAATGCTGGGCCGCATCCGCCACCAATTCATTTATAAAAAACTTTTCCTTCTTCAGACTTATCTGCTTGGCATCCAGTTTGGATAATTCAAACAGATCGGCCACCAGGTTTTTCAGCCTTTCACTGCCATCAAGTATTATTTTGAGATATTTCTGACGTTCCTCCGGGCTGAGACTTTCATCTTTTATCATCATGGTTTCGATGTAGCCATGAATAACTGCAAGCGGGCTGCGCAAATCATGTGATACATTGGCAATCAGCTCGCGTCGCAAACTGTCAACCTGTTTCATCTCATCAATATTGCGGAGTATGGTGTCGGCCATATTATTGAAAGTCCTGGACAGCATGGCCAGCTCCCCTTTCATTTTCTTCTCAGGGATACGAGCTTTAAGGTCACCATTTTCAAATTTTTTGAATGTATTAATAATGACCTGAAGATTTTTGGTTACAAGCCAGATGAGGACCAGTCCGATTGTAAATGCTGCCAGCAGGGTAAGGATGAAGGCATTGGTCCCGACCTTTAACCAGTAACTACTCACAATTGCAGAAGTTATGTTGTCATATTGTTCGCTTGCAAGCACCAGGTACACATAACCCAGTAAGTTCCCATTTTCGCGGACTTCAGTCGCAGAAAATATAGTTTTCTTGCCCGGAGTCCTGGGATCATCGCCAAGAACGTAGCGATTGCCCTTGTCGCTTATGAATTTTTTTACAGGGCCAAGATTGATACTCTTTAGTTTCACCTTCTTATCAAGAACAACGAAGGACAGTATCTTTCCATCCGGATCCAATAGATAAACTTCCAGGGAAGGATTCACAGCCATCATGGAGTGCATAATCTTCCCCAGGGCTTCCTTATTCACTTTACCATCAACAAAAGGATTTACCTCCTTCAGCATACTTTCAGCCACGTGGGCATTGAGGCGCTGGGTAGTCTCTTTAAAATAATGATTGGCAGCCACAGCGGTAATAAGTATGTATGCCAGGCCAAGTAATAACAGGATCATCAGGAAAGAGACGCTGATCCTCCAGTATAAGCTCTTTCCAAAGTTAAATATCTTCATTTTTCTAAAATTTCATCATTAAAACGATAACCTATACCCCAGGTAGTCAGTATATACCTGGGTTTTGAAAAATCCGGTTCAATTTTAGCCCGGAGCCGGTTGATATGTGAGTTTACAGTATGCTCATATCCACTGAATTCATATCCCCAGACAGTGTTCAACAACTGGTCGCGACTATAGCTGCGACCCGGGTTGGATGCAAGCAAAACCAGCAGATCGAATTCCTTGGGGGTCAACTCTATTCTCTCTCCCGCGATAATTACCTTTCTTTTATCCTGATCTATTTCCAATTCACCCTGGTGAATCGGGCCCGTGCTGTCCGGGGCCATTTGCTTGCCAATATGTTCCTGTCTGCGGAATATAGCTTTTACACGGGCAATAAATTCCCGGATGCCGAAAGGTTTGGTCAGATAATCATCTGCACCGGATTCCAGTCCAAGTACCTTGTCTATCTCTTCCGTACGCGCAGTTAGCATCAGTATCGGAGTATATACCTCAAGCGCCCTCATTTTCTGAGCGATGGCTATTCCATCTTTCCCGGGTAACATGATATCAAGGATGATAAGGTCCTGGTTTCCTTCCAGCGCTTTTTGCTCTCCGTTTATACCGTCATACGCTACATCTACTTCACAATCAAGATCTTTTAAATGTATAGAGAGCAAATCCACGATATCCTTATCATCTTCAATTATCAATACTTTTTTCATATCTAAAAATTTAAGCGAAAATAAAACCTGATTATCACAGAAATGTCACCAACTTATAAATTTAAATGAATTTAAAGGAAAAAAGTTTACTGAAGATCAAAATATTAGTAATTGTATAAAAATTTAATACCTGGCATAAACTAATTTCCTTCGCTACAATTTCCCTTCATTTTTACTTATATCAATGCTTTCAGACTCAACTTTCCTTCAAATTAAAATTCATATATAAAGATTATATGAACATGTGATACTTTCGTGATGTTTATAGGGTACTTTTATGATTATCAATGTGTAGCAAATAATAAAATCTCATCATAACACCTAAAAATTATTATAATTTGAACAAAGAGATACTTTAACAGTCATGAAAAAAATTGGATTACTATTACTTTCCTTTATTGCCATAACCTTTAATACTTATGCATATTCAGTCAGCGGGACAGCCGAGGATTCGGAAACGGGTGCCGGATTGGCAGGCATAGAATTGGACCTGCACCTGGAAAACGGGCAGATCCAGTTTCTAAACACGGCTGACGACGGTACATTTACCTTCAATTATGTTCCGGACGGAGCCCATACACTGGTATTTCATTATTATACCCCCGTCATTATTAACGGAGATTATTATCTGTATACTCCGTATCCCGACACGATTTATGTTGACGGGGCTGAGGTGACCGGTATCGTATTCAATATCCCTCCACATCATCCTGTTTATCATGTAAGCGGTACATTGTATGATGCCACTACCAATCTTCCCATATCGGACCAGAACATGAGCCTGAGTCTTGATTTTCAGGCCCATTCCGGATTTTTCTTTGCCTGGTCAAATGATGACGGAAGCTATAGTTTCGAAGATTCCATCCCCGACTGGACTTACACTTTTAATGTTTTCGAGAATGATTATTATTATGGTGATGAGGTTCAACTTGTTGTTGACACTACCGGACCGCAGGAGATAACTATGGATTTTTACCTGCAACCGAAATCGGGGGCGACAGTTACGGGTACCCTATATGATATAGCCACAGGCCTTCCAATTCCCATCGCTAACCGGACCATCCGCTTATCTGCCATTGATCCGGTGTATGCCGAAACCGATGCGGACGGAAATTTTACTTTTGTGAATGTACCGCCGGGATATTACGCCAACATGACGGTCACATCGAAGGACACAGCCTATATCAACTGCCCTGAATCAACTATACCCGATTTTATCGTACCGGATTCGGGTATCTCAGGGGTGCAGATCTATCAGCAAAAATTCCAGAGTGTTCATGTAGTTAGCATCGACGATCCTTATTACGAGCCAGGGGCAACCAAAACGGTGCGGTTCAAGCTGGTAATGGATAGTGATGTATACGGTTCAATATGGGGAATGGAACTGGATATGCCACCGGAATTAAGTTATGCTTCAGCCACCGACTGTTATGATTATTGGAGCGGTGATGTTACATTTGAGAAGTCCCAGCTCTGCGACGACTCCTCCCGGATATTCTGGCAAGGTTACCATGATGTATTCGGCAGCGGACAAGTAGGGAACCTCGACGCACTTAACGATTCGGTTTATGCGGATGTCACCCTGTATTATGGGGATAATATGGGGGAAACATCCACTATCTTCTTTAAAGTATTCTATAATTATGGCGGATGTTTCATTATCCAGCCTTTCAGTTACGGTAATATTATCCTGCAGAACTCCAACACCAATGTGGGGATTACAGAAAATAATATGGATCAAAACCATATTAGCTCTTATCCAAACCCAGCTAGAGACCGGGCAATGATCAGTCTGTCACTGGCTGAAGATACTTTCGGAAAGATCAGCCTGTATAATGATAAAGGACAACTTATTTCAGTCGTGGCCGAAAGAAAGTTCAGCAGAGGAAGCAATACGATAAATCTAAATACCGGCCAATTAAGCAAAGGGCTTTATTTTTATACATTCCTTTCTTCCAATAATTCATTATCCGGAAAATTGATTATTTCGCACTGATCTGATCCGGCAATGCATGATATTGCCTTTAATTGAATGCATATGCGACCTGCCCATATTTTATACCAAATTGGGGGTCATTTTTTTTATCTCAAAAGAGAAATCTATTTAAAGAAATTTTCATTTAGTCATGAAAGAAGAATTGATTCTTTTATAAAGTTTTATGACCCTTTCTTCATTTAATCAGAATAAGGAATCCATGTTGCTGAATGCTGAGGTAATCAACCACAGGATTGCGGCATGGGTTTAAGATTTGAAAGGTTTATGAAATAGAAGTATTCTGCCGGAATCTATCCGGATTATTATTACAGGGGCTGGAATACTTTGGGTCAGAAGAATTTACAGGTTTAAAAGTGAGTCCTCAATTCCGTTTTTTCGAGTTAAGGAATAAAAGTTACAGCGTTTAGTAAAGGGAGGATTTATTGCAGGATATTTTGATGATAATGAATTTCTCTGTTTGATATAAGCGCCAATTCTTAATGAAAAAATGGAGATATCATTTATAATGAGGCTTTACAGGACTAATGC